>NZ_JALXKS010000037.1 GCF_025144725.1 Brevibacterium sp. p3-SID960
TGCGCTCCGGCCGGCTGCTTCACCGCATCGGCGGGGGTGGGGTGTGGTTGTCGTGCGAGGACGCGGCCGGTGCGGGCGGCGCGGAGTCCGTTGGCGATCACGATCACCTCGGCGACCTCGTGGACCAGCACGACCGCGGCCAGCCCGAGCACGCCGGTGATCGCCAACGGCAGCAGCACGATGATGATCGCCAAGGACAGTGCGATGTTCTGATTGATGACCCTCCGACCGCGCCGCGCATGTCGCAACGCCGGTGGGATCAGGCTCAGGTCGTGGCCGGTGAAGGCGACGTCGGCGGATTCGATCGCCGCATCGGACCCGGTCGCGCCCATCGCGATCCCTACCGTCGCTCCCGCGAGGGCGGGGGCGTCGTTGATGCCGTCGCCGATCATCGCCGTCGGTCGGTGCTGGGCCAATCCCGCGACGATGCGCGCCTTGTCCTCCGGGCGCAGCTCGGCGTGCACGTCGGTGATCCCGGCGATCTGTGCCAGTGCGGTTGCGGTGCGGGCGTTGTCGCCGGTGAGCATGCTGACCTCAACGCCTTGGCGGTTGAGGGTGCGGATGACCTCGGGCACCTCGGGGCGCAGTTCGTCGCGGACCGCGATGGCACCGGCGACGGTGCCGTCGACGGTGACCAGCACGCAGGTCTGCCCCTCGGCTTCCAGGGCCGCGACCCGAGCCTGGAGCGATCCGGGGTCGATCCAGCGGGGGCTGCCCACCGTCACCCGATGCCCTTCAACGGTCCCGGAGATGCCGTGCCCGGCCTCCTCGGTCACGCCCTGGGCCACCGGCGCCCCGGCCGCGGCACCGGTGATGGCCGCCGCCAGGGGGTGAGTGCTGTGCTGCTCGACGGCTGCGGCGAAGGCCAGAACCTGGTCCGCGTTCCTGCCGCCGGCCGGGATCACCGTGGTCACGGTCGGCTGGTTCCGGGTCAGGGTTCCGGTCTTGTCCACGGCCAGATGCCGGATCCCGCCGAGGCGTTCGAACGCGGCACCGCTCTTGATGATGACGCCGAACTTGCTCGCCGCGCCGATCGCCGAGACCACCGTGACCGGCACCGCGATCGCCAACGCACACGGGCTGGCCGCGACCAGCACCACCAGGGCCCGGGTGATCCACAGCTGCGGGTCACCCAGCAGCGACCCGATCACGCCGACGAGGACGGCCAGGATCATGACCCCGGGCACCAGCGGGCGAGCGATCCGGTCGGCGATGCGCGCCCGGTCGCCCTTCTCGGCCTGGGCCTGCTCAACCAGCTCGACGATCGTGGTCAGCGAATTGTCCGTGCCCGCGGCGGTCGTCTCGACCTCCAGCACGCCGGCGATGTTGATCGCCCCGGCCGAAACCTCATCACCGGACTCGACCTCGACGGGGATCGATTCGCCCGTGATCGCCGAGGTGTCCAGGCTCGACCGCCCCGCCCGGACGATGCCGTCGGTGGCGACCCGCTCCCCGGGCCGGACCACCAGCACCTGACCGACCGTGATCTCCCGGGCCGGCACCTCCACCGGAGTGCCGCCGCGGAGGATGGTCGCGGATTCGGGTACGAGCTTCAGCAGTGCCCGCAGACCGCCACGGGCGCGATCCATCGCCTTGTCCTCCAGTGCCTCCGCGATCGAGTACAAGAACGCCAGCGCCGCTGCTTCCTCGACGTAGCCGAGGATGACCGCGCCGATGGCGCTGATCGTCATCAGCAGTCCGATTCCGAGCTTGCGCTGGGTGATCAGGTTCCGGATCGCGCCGGGTGCGAACGTGTATGCCCCCAGCAGCAGGCCCGCCCAGAACACCACCGCCGCAGCCGCCTCCAGGCCCGACCACTCCAGGATCAGGCCGGTGATGAAGGCGACCCCGGAGAAGATCGGGAGCAGCAGGCTCGGGTCGCGCCACCACGGACGCTCCACCTCCTCGGCCTCGCCACCGGGTGCGGTGACCGGCTCGTCGCAGCCGCATGCGGCGCTCACGAGGCATCCTCCGAGACAGACCCCTGCGCGTCGCAGCAGCCGGGAACCGTGCAGTCCGGATCGATGCACGCCACGTTCTCATCGACCGCCAGCGTCACATCCACCAGTCCCGTCAGGGCCGCCGCCAGGTGCGGGTCCGCGATCTCGTACCGGGTCTGGCGGCCCTCCGGCTCGGAGACCACGATCCCGCACCCCCGCAGGCACGCCAGGTGGTTCGACACGTTCGTCCGCGTCAACCCGAGATCCCGGGCCAGCACCGCCGGGTAGCCGGGCGACTCCAGCAGCGAGAGCAGAATCCGCGACCGCGTCGGATCCGCCATCGCGCGACCCAACCGGTTCATCACATTCACACGAGAAGCAATAGTCAGCATGCAGTGACCATACACCATAGGCTGACCCATGGGCGCCGCACTGGTTTATCCGGTGGATCAGGCCTCGAGGTAGACGGAGATGAGGGCGAACAGCGCAGGGGGCTGGACGGCGAAGGTGATGATGTCGGGGGCCTCGCGCAGAGCGAAGTATCCCAGGGCGGATCCGACCAGGATTGGGTTGGTGAAGCTCAGCGCCATCAGGATTTGTGTGCCGGCTCGGCGCAGGGTGGCGACGGCGGCAAAGCCCTCCGGGAGATCGGCGGGAACCTGTCCGAGGGCCAGGACGATCCCGGCCGCCAGGTGCAGGGCCCCGGCGCAGCGTCTTCTCCGAGACCCTGACGACCTCTGCGGCCAGTGCCAGGACGGAGGCGAATTCCTGCATCGTGGGCGGTGGTTCGGGTGCGCAAGCAGCCGCGTCCGAGCTGGCTTTCACACTCCGGAGTACGAGTGCAGGCCGCTGAAGTAGATGTTGACGACGGCGAAGTTGAATACGACCGAGGCGAAGCCGGTGAGGTTGAGCACGGCGACTCTGGTCGGTCCCCACCCGCGGGTGGCGCGGGCGTGGAGGTAGGCCGCGTAGACGACCCACACGACGAAGGTCCAGATTTCCTTAGTGTCCCAGCCCCAGTAGCGTCCCCAGGCGAGTTCGGCCCAGATGGCGCCGGCGATCAGGGTGAAGGTCCAGGTGATGAAGCCGACTGCGGCGATGCGGTAGGAGACCTGCTCGATGTTCTCGCTGGAGGGCACGCGGTCCATGAAGCGCAGCCATCTGGGTGTCGTGCGCTGCTCGGTGGCCGCCTTGATGATCTGGAACGCGGCCAGCGCCGCGGAGATGGACAGCAGTGCCGTCGACAGGATCGCGATGGGCACGTGGATGTAGATCCAGTAGTTCTGCAGCGCCGGCACCAGCTGCGCGGCGGGCGTGTAGAACACCGTGATGCACAGGCCCAGGGTCACGAGCACTGCCCCGGAGACGAAGGTGCCGAGGTACCGAAGATCGCGGTATTTCAGCGCCGCGAGGTAGAGGATGACGGCCAGCGCTGAGGTGGTCAGCGCGTACTCCATCATGTTGCCCCAGGGGCCGCGCATCACGGATAGGGCGCGGGTGGCCACCGCCGCCGCGTGGAGCACCAGCGCCAGTGTTGTCAGCGAGGTCCCGACCCGGGCCAGTCGCCTGCTCCGGCCCGTGCTCGGGTCGGCATTGCCCGCCTCTTCGCCATGTCGATCGGCAGGCGAACCCGACCGAGGATCGTCGTCTTCCAGTACGGCGACGGAACCGGTCCGGCGGGTGGTCCGCCGAACCCGGCTGCTGGCGGCTAGCTCCTGCGCCGACTGCCGCTGTCGGACGGCGGACTTGAGCGTCCGGCCGCCGAAGAGGTCGAAGGCGTAGGTGATGAAGGCGATCGCGTAGACCGCCATCGCCGAGTAGATCAGCAGATTCGACCACGTGGCCAGCTCGATGTTGACGTCCATTTCAGTGTCCCTTCGCCGGTCGTTCCGGGTTGCGTGCTCCGTGATGAAGTTCTGCTGCCAGTTCGCGGGCGGCGTGCTCGACCCGTGGATCCTCACCGCGGGCCAGCGCTGCTACCTCGACCTCGCCGCCGTTCGTGCGGACCCACATCCGGCGCCGCGGCACGAACAGGGACAGACCCAGTCCGACCATCAGCAGGATGGAGAATACCAGCATCAGCCCCTGCGTGGGATCATGGCGGATGTCGACGGCCATGAACCGGTCGATGCCCTCCAGGGTCACGCTGCCCAAACCGTCCGGCAGCTGCACCGTTTCACCCGGTGTCAGCTCGAGCGTGATCGGGTTGCCGGCGGCATCGGTGACCGCGGTCATGTTGTCGGCGTCCAGATCGTAGACCGACTGCGGCACCCCGGTGTCGAGCCCCAGATCTCCCCGGTAAGCGCTCATCACGACGTACGGGTTGTGCAGCTCGGCGAACCGTGAAATCAGCTCACCGTCGTCATTGAGTCCTGCGGTGGGAAGCAGGAAGCCGACGAACCCGAGCTGGTCCGGCTGCGCGTCGGGCACCGTGAGCACTCCCCGCGATCCGTACCCCGAGGCCTCGGGCTGGGGCAGGAACACGACCGGCCCGGAGAAGGTCACGGTGCCCTGGGCGTCCTTAACGGTGAAGACCGGGGCATAGCCGTTGCCGGTGAGATAGATTCCGGTGCCGCCGATCCGGATCGGCTGATTGACCTCCAGCCGGTGCCGGATCTCCTGCCCCTCGTAGAACTCCGTGATGTCGGCTTCGAACGTGCGAGGCTGACCGAACTGATTGCCGGTCGCCTGGTCATCAAAGCTCGACTCGAAGGAGTTGAGCCGGATCCGGAAGTCGTCGAGCCGGTCGGCGTCGAAGTAGGTGCCCGGCTCGAAGGAGTCGTAGGCGACGAGCGAATTGGCGAAGGTGTCGCCCTCGACGAGCACCCGCTGTCCGGAGTAGCCGAACAGGGAGCCGATCGCCATCGTGATGACCAGTGCCAGCAGCGAGGCGTGGAAGACCAGATTGCCGGTCTCCCGCAGGTAGCCGCGCTCGGCGGCGATGTGGTCGCCCGCCCGGACCGTCCGGTAGCCCTGCTTCTTGAAGCGGGTTTCGGCCCGGTCGAGGAGTTCCTCACCGCTTGTTCGGGGGCGAGCTCGAAGGTCTGGTAGCCCGGCATCCGGGACAGCCTGCGGGGGCTTTCGGGGGCGCCTGCCGCATCGCCCGCCAGTGCTGGGCGGTGCGCGGCAGGACGCAGCCGACAAGCGAGATCATGAGCAGGATGTAGACGCTGGAGAACCAGACGGAGGAGTAGACGTCGAACAGCTGCAGGCGGTCGAGGAACTCGCCCCAGGAGCCGTTCTCCTCAATGAAGGTGTTGACGCGGATGGGATCCTGGATCCGCTGCGGCAGCAGCGATCCGGGGATCGCGGCCAGGGCCAGGATCAGCAGCAGGATGAGTGCCGCCCGCATGGTGGTCAGCTGCCGCCAGGCCCAGCGCAGCATCCCGACGAAGCCGATGCTGGCGGGCGCCGCCTTGGCCGCACGCGCTGGCTTGCTGGAAGGCGCCGGCTTCCGTCCCTCATGCTGATCCGGGAAGGTCTTCATCAACGTCTCGTTCGCTTCTTCTCGTCTCATGCCCTGCTACCTCAGATGACCGTCTCGAACCGCCGCTCAGCCTCTGCAGCGAGCGACGACCAGCCGCATCCGTCTGCCCGCGTCGGTACAGGGCTCTCTGCGCGGCGTCGGAACGGGTAACGTGCTTTCACAAGGTTCGACGATGATGGCGAGGGACCATCGACCTTCGTCCCTTCAGCGTTGCCTGCTGCGTCAAGGTTCCGGTCGACCGGAATCTGCCGAGGCGATGATCCTCTCTCGTCCGAGGCACAATAGTCAGCACACACTGGACCATACAGCATGCAGTGACCGATGCGCATGCGTTGAAGGTCCCGTTGACTCCTGCGGGAGATGTCAACCGCAGTGTTTCGGGTTCAGCTGATGTGTGGAGCATGGAATGCCGCAGGCCGTTCACCGAGACGAGCCCCGATGCAGGTCCGGGCACGGAGAGTCTTTCAGTGCCCCTCAATAGCCATGGTCCCGCTCAGGACACCACCGATCACCTTTCGTGGCGTGAAAGAGTGCTGCTGTCCTCGGCCAGGCTGGTGGCGGCGGATTTCATCGCATCGGTCATGAGGGTCAGCGCCTCGAAGCTGATGTTGTCGAGGTCATCACCTGACGCGTGGTAGTTGGGGTCGCGCGGCTGTCCGGAGGCACCGCCAAAGAGGGCGGCTTCCCTCGTGGACTTCTTCTCGTTGCTGCCGGTGAACAGGCCGGCCACGGCGACATCCTCCTCGACGAACGGCACTTGATCGGAGTCGAAGTCCCAATGGGTGGTCACCCAGGGCTGGCCGCGGGAGCCGAAATAGTCCGTGAAGACGTTCATGATCTCGGTCGAACCGTCGGGCACTTCGAGTTCGGGGTCCGATTCCCGCGCGTCGTAGAGTCCGATGACATAGTTCGGTGAGGCAACCATGTCGATGTTGATATAGGCGATGATGTTGTCGAGTTCGCCGGTGGCTGGCTCCGCCAAATTCTCAACGTAATGCCTGGAACCGGGGGTGGCGGGAAACTCCTCTGCTCCCCACCATGCGAACCGCACTTTGTTGCTGATCGCATCCTGCCCGCCGAGCTCCTTGGCCGTTTCCAGCAATGCCGCGACGCCTGCGGCATTGTCACTGATCGCCGGACTGTCCGGCATCCCATCAAGGTGGGCACCGAGCATGATGACATTGTCGTCGCTGCCGCCCTCGGTCTCGGCGATAATGCTGAAAGTCTCAGTCTCCTCGCCATGGCTGTCGAAGGTGAAGTACTGGCGGGTGCTTTGATACCCGGCGCCCTCGAGCTGCTGTTCGACATACTGGGCCGCGGCCTCGTACCCGGGTGTGCCGGCGGCACGGTCGCCGTGTTCATCGGCAAGTGCTTGAAACTCCGCCACATGCTCATAAAGAGGGGGGCCCTGCGCCTGCAGTCCCGAATCGTCCGACCGCTGGCTGACCAGGACGAACGCCACCAAGAGGGCGGTCGCACCGAGTGCTGCGAGAATGACTGCGATTCCTCGGTGCCGGCTCAGATCCATTACAGTCGTATATCACTGTAGTGTCGCAGCCGCAATAGCTTCAGTTTCAGTGCCGGGGCCCGGTCTGCGGGCTCGTCGCGGCGGTGCTTCCTCCCACTCGATCTGCTGGAGGCCCGTGATGCAGGTGGCACAGTCTTCGGTGGTGCACAAACGGTGTGGTGCCGGAGCTGTCGTGTGCTGCGGTGATGCTTTCACCGAGGCGCAGAGGCCCAACGCCCTGTCGATGACTGTGCAGAGGAGGCTTGACGCCGTGCTCGGCCGGTGGTGAGCTGGTGGGCCGAGCTCGCAGTTGCTCCGGACGTTGCCGCGCTGGTCGTGAACCCGGGACCCACGGCCTGACGCGACGCCGGGAAGGTGGCTGCTCGAAGTGGCAAGGAGCGCGCATGACCGAAAGCCGACTCTGGCTGCTGTGCGATGCCCGTGCCACCCACCGGCAGGGCAGGGTGGCGATCGCCCAGCGGCAGCACGAGCGATTTGCCGGGATGGTTACCTTCGCGCGTGCCCGGTCACCCTTCTACCGCCGGTTGTACCAGCACCTGCCCGAGCACGTCACGGACCCGACGATGCTGCCGGTCACGAGCAAGGCCGAGCTGATGTCCCACTTCGATGACTGGGTGACCGACCGGGAGGCCACCCTGTCCGCCGCGCGGGCATTCGTCGGGGATCCCGCCTTGGTGGGCGAGAAGTTCCGCGGCCGCTACACGGTGGGGACAACCTCCGGAACCACCGGCACCCGGGGCATCTTCCTGCTGGACGAGCGGTCCCTCGCGGTGACTACCGCCCTGCTGGCGCGGTTGCTCAGTGCTTGGCTCACCCCTGCCGATCTGCTTCGCATCATTGCCCGCGGCGGGCGCGTTGCCATGATCACCGCCACCGGGGGCCACTACGCCTCCGCGGCCGCGGCTGCCGCGCTGCGCAGGAACCGGTTTGGCCGCAGCCGGATCGGGGTGTTCGGCGTGCATACGCCCATGACGCAGCTGGTCTCTGGGCTCAACCGCCTCCGTCCGGCCATTCTTGCCCCGTACGCCACGATGGGCGCGCTGCTGGCCGCTGAGCAGCGCGCCGGCCGCCTGCACATCGATCCGGCGTTGGTGGTCTTGTCCGCCGAGGGCCTTCCCGCAGGGGAGCACGACACGATCTCCGCCGCGTTCGGCGCCAAGGTCCGCCAGGGCTACGCCGCCACCGAGTGCCCCTTCCTCACCTACAGCTGCCAGTACGGGTGGCTCCACGTCAACAGCGACTGGGTTCTCCTCGAGCCGGTCGACGCCGCTCACCGCCCGCTCCCCCCGGGTCAGACATCGCACACCACCTTGCTCAGCAACCTCGCGAACAGGGTCCAGCCGATCCTGCGTTACGACCTCGGCGACGTCGTCTTCGTCCGGCCTGATCCCTGCCCGTGCGGCGACCCGCTGCCCGCTATCCGGGTGCAGGGCCGCACCGCTGACCTGCTCGCTTTTCACACCCCCGCCGGCGCGTCGGTGACGCTCCCGTCGCTGACCATCACTTCGCTGCTCGACCGCGTTCCCGGCGTGGAGCTGTTCCAGCTCGTGCACACCGCTCCTGCCCACCTCGAGGTCCGTCTGCAACCCGCCGCCGGGACCGACCCGGAGCACGTCCGGCAGATGGTGCACGCAGAGATCCGGCGCCTGCTGGGGGACCACGGACTCGACCACGTCATCGTGGCCCGCGGCGAGGGACCACCCCAGCCAACTCCGGGGGGCAAGTTCCGCGCGGTGATCCCGCTGCGCTGACCGGCTACGAAGCGTCCGTCCTGTCCCGGCGGGGCGGGTCCCGCGCATAACCTGTGACGGTTAGCGAGAAGGGGCGGCGAGCCGCAGCTTTTCCTTGGCGGCTCCGAGCGTCTTTGATCCTGTCCCTGAAGTGCCGGGAGTCAGAGCCCGAACGCGCCACCCTCAACGAGGATGAATACCCCGAGACCGATCAAGACGATCGGGAACAGCACGTGCTCCCAGCGTTCGAGCACCTCGGCGATCGGCCGGCGAGTCGCAACGAACTTCGCCAGCACGACGAGCACCGCGACGAGAGCGAGGAACACGACGCAGTACGCGATGACGGCGGCCGGTCCCACGCTGAGGAAGACTGGAACATACACGCCGATGTTGTCCCCGCCGTTGGCGAAGGTGACAGCGGCGACGGTCAGCACGGCGACGTTCTTACCACTGACCTTCGCCTCATCATCATCGTCGTCGTCTCCGCGCCACGCTTGCCAGGCCGCCCACACGCCGAGGAGCAACGGGATGAGCCCGAAGTAGGGAATGGCTTGCGGGGGCAGGAACGCATCCGCTCCCAACGTGACGAGCACGGCGGCGGCCAGGATGCCGCCGAACCCGAGATACTGCCCGGCCAAGATCCGGGCCGTTGTGCCCCGCTGGCCCGCACCGCGGGCGAAGAACAGCGAGAGCACGATGATGTCGTCGATGTTGGTGACAATGAACAGGCCGATCGCCTGCAACACGGATGACAGGATCATGCGCCCGCCTCCACCTTGCAGCACTTTGGCACGGAGCACGCAGGGTCAATGCAGCCGGCCCCCTGGTCGACCGCCAAAGTTGTTTCCAGCAACGCAGTCAGCGCGCGGGCCAGGTGCGGGTCAGCGATCTCGTACCGGGTTTTCCTGCCTTCCGGTTCTGCCACCACGATGCCGCAGTCCCGCAGGCACGCCAGGTGATTGGAGACATTCGACCGCGACAGGCCCAGCTCTCGGCTCATCACCGCCGGATGGTTCGGCCCCTCAAGCAGCATCAGCAGGATGCGGGAGCGCGTCGGGTCAGCCATGGCACGGCCTAGGCGGTTCATCACGTCAAGATGATTGGTAATGGTCAGCACTCGATGAACTGTACATTGTTCGCTGAACACGACGCAACTTGCCCGCTCAGTGGAGAACTGCTGCCCGCCGAGGTTTTGTATCCGGTCCTTGGGTGCAGGTTTACGCGTGATGCTGACCACCAGATAGTTGATTTGCCCTCATGGGACTAATCTCGGCTTCAACCCCGCTGGTGCGCCAAGAGGAGGGTCATGCCGAGGATGTCCGCCGTGGAAGCCTCATTCTGTCGCAGCCGACCGTGGCGCCTTCTGGCACGGCGAATGGTCCCCTGGGTGACTCAGGGCTTGCCTGTCGCCGGCAACGTGCTCGAGATCGGTGGGGGTAGCGGAGCGATGGCCGAAGCGATCGCTCGGGTCCACCCCCAGGTGCACCTCACCACGACCGACGCCGACCCCGCGATGGTCAAGGCTGCGCAGCGGCGCCTCGCCCGACTCCCCACTGCTCAAGCGCGCCGAGCCGATGCCACCCGACTGCCGTTCAATGACCAGTCGTTCGACATGGTCCTGAGCTTCCTCATGCTCCATCACGTGATCGAGTGGGAACACGCGGTGACGGAGGCGGCGCGGGTCCTGCGACCCGGCGGGTCCTTCGTGGGATACGACCTGCTTGCCTCACGGTTGGCATCCCTGGTGCACGTGGCCGACCGTTCTGCGCACCGACTCATCGAACCCGCAACCTTCGAACCGGTCCTGGCACAGGCTGGCCTCGGCCCGCTCCGCGTCCGGGTCTCCTTCGGCGGTCGGGTCCTGCGCTTCATCGCTCAGAAGCCAGACATAGTCCAGGACGATCCTGGCAGCGACAAGGACGCGCCCGCGTCGAAAAGCCATGGGTAACCCAGTGGCTGCGAGGAGACGGCTCCGAGCGGCCTGGGTGGGCACGAAACAAGGTCATCAAGCCCGACCCCTGTACCGGGCGGGCGCGCCCCCGGAATCGGAACCGCTCAAGCGCTCTGCGCGTCTGCTGCTAGCGCGACCGGCAGGATGCGCCTTAGGATCTGCCGGCTCAACCACATCCCAGCAATCCCTCGCAACTGCTTCGTCATTGTGTGAGGCGCACCCCGTCGACGACAGCCAGGTGAACCTATACACAGCGCTGAGCTAGTGGCAGCCGATCTAGTTCAGGACGTGTTCCCGTCCCTCATGCCGGACGCAGGCTCCCGCAGCATCCCGAGGACCAGTCCCGCCACCCCGACGGTGACGAAGACGTCGGCCGCGTTGAAGGTGGGGAACCAGCCGGTGTGCAGGTAATCCACCACGCCGGCCCCGCCCAGTCGATCTACAAAGTTCCCCAGGGCCCCGCCCAGCAGCAGGACCGCTCCGCCTCGGGCCACTGTGCCCATAACACGGACGTTCGCCAGCAAATACCACACCAATCCGGCGAGGACCAGCCCGGTCCCGGCGATCACCATCCAGGCGGGTAAGGACGCCCCGAGGCTGAAAGCCACCCCCGGATTGTAAAAGACGCGCAAGCTGATCCAGCCCAGATCGACTACCTGCCCGGCGGGTAACGCGGTCTGAGCCAGGACCTTGAGCCCCAGATCCACCAGTGCCAGGATCCCCGCCCCGCCCAACAGCCCGACCACCTCGCGAGGCCGGAGCCGTGCAGATGTAGTGGTCACCGGCTGATCAGGCATGTCGAGACCAGACGGTGGGGCGCCAATCCGTGGCCGGCCGGCGCCTGGGCACCCGTACCCGGCAGCGGCGAGGCTGCCGCAACGGCCAACGCAGGCCCAAACCTGTCCCATCACTCTTTATCGTCACCCTCAGATGCTACCGGTGCAGGCCATTGTCTCTCTGTGAGGAGCAGGACGGACTGGGCCCCACCCCCTGATACGACCACCTTCCGAACGGCCCGCCCGGTGCGCTCACCGCCGCCAGCGACTAGGTCCACCGCTCCAAGCCCGCAGGACCGTCGGATTGGAAGAGCTTAAGAATGACGAGGAATCCCATAGGTAATGTTGGGCAGATGGATATGACATGTGCGGATTGCGGATGTGTGGTCAACCGAGGCGTAGTCGTGCGCGCCTGCGGCCGATATCCCGATTGCTGCTGCCGGGACTTGTCTCTCGCCGGGGACAGCAGCGCTCCGCGAGACGAGTAGTCCCGATTCACGGAACCTCCTTGCTCCGCCCCCTGACGCCGGTAGACGAGCGAAGCTTTCCCGATTCCTTCGGAGAGCCTTCGGGGCGGAGGCTGGCGCTATGCGGGCGGGCTGTCCTGGTTGAGGGCAGGCTCACTGCTTTGCGTGGAAGTCGAAATGCAGGGTCGGGTAGGCGTAGACATCCGCGACGGTCATCACGGGGGTGAAGAAGGGGTCCCAGCGGGTTGGAAACGCCATGTGCAGGGCCAGCGATCGCTGGGATTCGTTCTCCAGACTGGTGCCGAGGGCGGCGGTGACCCGGCGTAGCTTGCTCGCCATGCGGTGACGGTTGCACGCGGGCTGCGGCCCGGGACCCCAGTAGTTGACACTGTCGAATGGACGGGCGCCCGCGTTGAGGAGACGCGCGAATGCGGGGTTGAGAGCGGGCGGAAGATGGCCGAAGATCTTGACCAAGGGCAACAGGTTTCGGACCACCATATAGCCGAACACCATATGGAACAGCAGTTCCTCGTTGCTCCAACCGGTGCCGGCACTGCGCCGGCGCAGGTCAGCATCCCCAGCCCGGGCCAGGGCGTCTTCTAACTCGGCGCAAGCTCGACGGTATCCGTCCGTGATTGCAGAGCGGTCCACGGTCGCCCACTTTCGGTCGGGCACCGACTCCCGGCTTCCCTCGGCCCCATCGTCACCCACGTCCCTGCCGCGGTCAATGGTCGAATAGTGGAGGCGGCGCAGTCGTGTGACCGGGTGGGGTGTCAGAGCTGACGCTTCAAACTCTCCACGGCGGAAGGCATAGGGCATGTCAAATCGGGTATACCCTTTTTGACACTCCGAACCTCCGCTCTTTTTGAGCCCTTAGCACTAGTGGGTGCTTCGCATATACCGTCTGGGGTATATTGGCCGCGTGGGTATCGCATTACGGCGCGGCCGCGCACAATCACGCAACCACATGATGCATTGGGCACAACCCCAAGAAGGCACGCTGACCTATGTGGCACTTGGCGACTCGGCAGGCGTTGGCGTCGGAGTGGATGACCCCGCCCGAGGCTATGTCGGCGTGATCGCCAAACGACTTGCGGAGGTCACCGGTGAGACAGTCCGGGTCGTGAATCTATCGACCTATGGGGCAAGAGCCAAGAATGTACTGGACGCGCAGCTACCAAAGCTTGCTGAGGTCACGGCACCGGATTTCGTGACCTGCGTGATCGGTAGCAACGATGTGGCCTGGGCACCAGCTTTCAAGACTGACGACTTCGCACGCGATATGACAGCGGTCGCTTCGAAACTGCCCCAGGGAGCGGTGATGGGTCTGGTGCCGAATTTCCTGCACTGGCCATACGACCGCCGCGCAGTTAGAGCGAACCACGCGATACGACAAGCAGCCAGCCTGCACGGTCACGCCATTGCTGACATTGATACTGCAACCAAAGCACTGTCGCTTCGCGAGTATCTGGCGACGTTCTCGGGCGACTACTTTCACCCCAACGCGACGGGCCACGCCCTGTGGGCTGATGCAATCTGGGAACAGCTCGCCGATCAGCTCACTGCTTCTGCCTCATAATGGGCAGCTCGCATGACATCCGGGTCTGCTGGAATCGCGTTCGCTCACCGGATGTCATGCGAGCTGCAGGTCGGTGATGCAGGTGGCACCGTCGTCAGTGGTGGTGAAGTCCGAGGTGCCCGTCCGGCCGTCGTGGCTGATCTCGATGGTGCCGGTGATGTCGCTGGGCACCCAGAAGCCGACGAATCCGTTGTCGAAGGTGGTGATCTGTTCATCGACCACGGTTTCACCGGTGGTGCTGTCGGTGATTTGGACGTCGATGGTTTCGTTGCTGAGCTCGCCCTGGCAGGTGGTCAGGCTGTGGTAGAAGCAGTCGTGTGTCTGGTCGACGTAGGGGGCGATCGACAGGTAGGACAGGTTCTGCGGCAGGTCCAGGGTCACTTCCTGCGTGTTGTCGGTCAGCACCAGCTCATCGGGATAGACCGATGCGATCAGATCTGCTGGCCTCTCGGCGATTTCGAGCTGGTCCAGATGATCGATGATCTCGACGGCATCCATGCTTTCGAGATCGAAAGTGGCAAGGAGCTCCGCCTGCGAGCCGGCGCCGGGTGCTGGTTGGGAGTCTGCTGCCGGGGCGCATCCTGCCAGCACCAGCGAGAGAGCGGCTGTCATGATTGCTGTTCGTTTCACTTTCATCTCCTTGTCGTTCGGGCGGGTGCCCGAGGGTCAGCATGCACAGCAGTGACGGCTGCGCGGGGGTGGTCTCGCTGAGTGGTCAGGGGGTGTCAGATGATGGTCTCGAAGCCGCCGATCATGCCTTGCAGGCTGTTGACCCACTGGGTCCAGACGCCGCTGACGAGCAGCACGCCGATGATGATGAGCATCGCCCCGCCGATCCTGCTGATCAGGAGGTGGTGGTCTCTGGCCCACTGCAGCCTGCCGGTGCCCTTGACGATGAGCACGGCCACGACGATGAACGGCACTCCCAGTCCGAGGCAGTACATCAATGTCAGCAGGGCACCCCGCCAGATGCCGTCGGCGCCGGTCGCCCCGAAGCTGGTCGACAGCGCCAGCACCGCCGCCAATGTGGGGCCCATGCACGGTGCCCAGCTGAGGGCGAAGGTGGCGCCCAGGGCGGGGGCGCCCCAGAGGCCGGTGGGTGGACGCTTGCTGATCCGGGCGGTGCGTTGGAACATGCCGATGCCGCCCATGAACACGATGCCGGCGATGATGACGACGACGCCCATCACGCGGTTGAGGACATCGGCCCACTGGCTGAGCAAGACACCGGCGAGGCTGAACGCCAGGCCCATCGACACGAAGACGGCGGCGAAGCCGACAATGAACAGGGAGACCCCGATGACGACCCGGCTGATCTTCCGGTCGGTCAATGCGGCGGCACCCAACCCGGTGACGTAGCCGACGTAGCCGGGGACCAGCGGCAGGACGCACGGGGAGAAGAACGAGACCGCCCCGGCGAGGATCGCCACCGGGATCGCCAGCAGCATCGGACCGGACAAGGCGGTCTGCGAGAAGGTCTCCCCGATGGAGGCCAGCAGCATCACGCCGGTTCCTCCAACACGTCACCGATCAACGCTTTGAGGGTGGACTCGTCCACGGCTCCCATCACCCGGGCTGCCGCCCGGCCCTGGGAGTCCAGGACAACGGTGGACGGGACCGCCTGCGGGGGCAGCACCGAACCGAGCGCGGCGACGCCGAGGCCGTCCTTATCCAGCATGGAGGGAAACGTCAGATCGAAGGTCCTGGCGAACGCGTCGGCGGCCGGCGCCTCGTCGCGGACATTGATGCCCAAGAACTTCACGCCGTTTTCTTGGTACCGCTCGTAGTTGGCCTGCAGCGCCGGGGCTTCCTTGCGGCACGGGGGGCAGGCGGCGTACCACAGGTTGAGCACCGCCGGGGCCCCGCGCCAGTCGGCGAGGTCGAAGGCGGTGCCGTCGGTGCACTCACCGGCCAACTTGATCGGCTCCCCCCGCTCGCCGAGGGGCAGCTGGGTGATGACGCCGGCCCCGGAGATGTAGCCCTGCTCATTGACCTCCGGCACCTGGTCGGCCAGCTCGTCGGTATTGGTGCCGCACCCGGCCAGACCAAGTGCGAGGAGGACGGTCAACGAGCCTGACCGGCGGATCATCGAACGACGTGACAGAGGTGAGAGCATCCTTCTTCTTCAACTCGCAGGAAACGACTCCCTCCATTCTGGCGGGATCGCCACGGGTGAAGGGACCAGGATTCTTGAAGATTTGGCGAAGATTGCCCTGGTGACAGCCTCGTGGAGGTGAGGCGGGTTACATTCGAATCAGCGCGTGGCTCGACGGCGCCGTGTGCTGTCCCCGGAAGTTCATTTCCCTGACAGGTCAACTAGGAGGCCAGGATGAGCGAACACAGCGGACATCTGCCGGTCGACGGAGACCGCAAAGCCCTCCGGATCTCCGGGTGGTTGACGGGAGTGTATTTCGTTATCGAGTTGGTCATCGGGCTGTGGTCCGGGTCGGTTGCGGTGGTCTCCGATGCCTTCCACACGTTCTCGGCTGTCGGCGGGGTGCTGATCGCGCTGGTCGCCCAGCGTCTGAGCCAACGCCCCGCCACTGCGAAGGAGACCTTCGGGTGGGCCCGCGCCGAGATCATCGGGGCGCTGTTCAACGGACTCTTCCTCGCCCTGATGGCCGCCTACGTGTTCTACATGGGAGCCATGCGGCTGGCCGATCCGATCGAGCTGCCCACCACGGTGATGCTCTGGGTGGCAGCCGGCGGCATTGTCACCGAGCTCATCGCGTTCTGGCTGCTCTACCAGCGTCAGAAGACGAACCTGAACATCAAGGGCGCGTTCTGGCACATCCTGCAGACCTTCGTCGGCAGCCTCATCATCATCATCTCCGCTGTGGTCATCCGCCTGACCGGTTTCCTCGCGATCGACCCGCTGCTGGGCATGGTCTTCGGCGTGGTGCTGCTGTGGGCGTCGTGGACCATCATCCGGTCGGCCTTAAGAATCCTGCTCCAGGGCACCCCCGAACACCTCGACCTGCCGGCGGCGATCGCAGCCCTGGAGGAGATCGACGGAGTGGAGGACGTCCACCACGTGCACGCCTGGACCATCACCTCAGGGCGCACCGTCTTCTCCGCGCACCTGCACGTGGCCAACCCGGCCCAGCATGAGGCCGTGCTGGAACAGGCGACCGACTTGCTCACCGACCGGTTCGACATCTACTTCTCCACGCTGCAGATCGAGCGCACCTGCCCGGCCCAGGCCGCCACGAGCATCGACATCACCCGACAGTCCGAGCGCGGGACAGACCCGGGCATTTGAAGGTTTGACGAAGATTCGGCCGCAGCGGGCGCTGAGGGCTGTGTGCCGCCAGCACTGGGGGCAGACTGAGTACATGCGGGCTGAACGAACCGACCACCACCCTGGCGGGCGCATCGTCGTCGCCGAGGATGAGAAACCTCTGGCGCAGATGGTGGCGACCTACCTGAGCCGAGACGGCTTCCACGTCGAGCAGGCACACACCGGGGTCCAGGCGCTCGACAGCGTCAGGGCCGAGGAGCCGGACGTGCTCATCCTCGACCTCGGACTGCCCGGTCTCGACGGAATCGAGGTCTGCCGCCGCGTGCGAGCGATGTCGGAGTGCTACGTGCTGATCCTGACAGCCCGCGGTGGTGAGAACGACAAACTCCTGGGCCTTGCCGCCGGTGCTGATGACTACATCACCAAGCCCTTCAGCGTCCGGGAACTGGTCGCCCGGGTCCATGCCGTGCTCAGGCGTCCCCGCACTGGAAACCCACCCCAGGACTCCGTCCGCGTCGTCGGCGACCTCACCATCGACCTCGCCGGCCACGAGGTCCGCCGCGACGATGCGGTGCTTCCCCTGACGCGCACCGAGTTCGACCTGCTGGTCGCCTTGTCTGCAGCACCCCACCGCGCGCTCTCCCGCCGGCAGCTCATCGACGCCGTCTGGGACACATCCTGGGTCGGCGATGAACGGATCGTCGACGTCCACATCGGCCACCTGCGGCGCAAGCTCGGTGAAGAGCCCGACGGTGGCGGCCTCATCGAGACCGTCCGCGGCGTCGGCTATCGCATGGTGCTCCGATGAGGCTGCGCAACTCCGGCCTGGCCACCCGCCTGTTCGCCACGCAGCTGATCGTGGTGGCGGCAAGCCTGCTCGGAGCGGTGGCAGTCGCCACCCTGGCCGGGCCCCCGCTGTTCCACGAACACCTGGAAATGGCCGGCATCCCGGGGGGATCCTCGGAACTGTTCCATGTCGAGCAGGCCTACCGCGACGCGAACCTGATCACCCTGGCGGTGGCATTGGGCACCGGTCTGGCCTGCGCGCTCCTGGCCAGCTTCCTGCTCTCCCGCACGATCCGCACCCCGCTGGAACAGCTCACCGCTGGGGCAGCCGAAGTCGCCCGCGGCAGCTACAATGTGCGCGTCCCGGTGGTCGGCGCCGGCGTCGAACTCGACTCCCTGGCCCGAGCGTTCAACACGATGGCCGACCAGCTGACCCGCACCGAGGAGACGCGGCAACGCATCCTGTCCGACCTCGCCCACGAGATGAGCACACCGGTCTCGGTCATCTCCGTCTACCTCGAGGGGCTGCAGGACCAGGTCGTCGAGTGGAACCCCACCACCCACGCCGTGATGGCCGAACAGCTGGCACGCCTGACACGCCTTGTCGAAGACATCGACGATGTCTCCCGCGCTGAGGAAGGCCGCATCGACCTCGAGCCCGCCCCCGTACCCATCGCCGACCTGCTCGACAGCACTGCTGCCGCAGTCCAGGAGAGCTACACAGCCAAGGGCGTGACCCTCACCACCACAGCCGACCTCGATGCCGACATTGTGATCGCCGACCGGCAACGGCTGGCACAAGTCCTCGACAACCTCCTGTCGAACGCCCTGCGCCACACCCCACCCGGGGGAACCGTCTCCCTCACCGCCACCAACACCCGCGACACCGTGCTCATCAGCGTCACCGACACCGGCGACGGCATGACCGCCGACCAGCTCATCCACATCTTCGAACGCTTCTACCGCGGTGACACCGCCCGCGATCGCGACCACGGCGGCTCCGGCATCGGCCTGACGATCTCCCACGCCCTCATCGCAGCCCACAGCGGTACCCTCACCGCCTCCTCCGCCGGCCCCGGACACGGCTCCGAGTTCACCATCGAACTGCCCCGCACCCCCGGAAAGGCCCGCCCCGCGTGAGCATGAACACCTTTACTCATATACCCCTACAGGGTATAGTCGGAGGCGCGCGAAACCCGCGCGGCCTCACCGAGCCCGCAAGTCAGGAGCACACATGACCGCATCCTCCCGCCAGTTACCACTCGCATCGCCAGGCTGCGCCTGCTGCGCACCAGCCGACACCGCCACTACAAACGCAACTGGCAGCAGTGCCGGGCCGGCCTCCACGCTCACACTCGCTGTAGAAAGGCTGACCTGCCAGGGCTGCGCCTCGCGCGTGACCAAGGCCATACACGCGGTGGACCGCAACGTCCAGGTGGACGTCACGCTGGTAGCCCACGGCCGGTCCACCGTCACGGTGACCAGCAGCGCACCGGTGGACACGGCGGCGCTGCAATCAGCGCTTGCCGCGGCCGGATACCCCGGAACAGAAGCCTGATCGGCTACCCATCCCCTGACTGTGAAGGACAACGATGAGCAATCCGGAGCACCACCACCAGCCCGAACCGGCAGATCACACCCACGCCCATCACCACCACGACCACCTCGACGCAGACAGCCACGGACAGGCGATACCGCAGGGCCACGGCCACTCCGCCCTTGACGAAGCCCCGGCACCCGCCCACGACAGTCACGCCGGACACGACCATGACGCGCACGCAGGCCACGGGGAGCACGCCGGGCACAGTGTCGCGATGTTCCGCAACCGCTTCTGGGTCAGCCTGATCCTGTCGGTGCCGGTCGTCATCTTCAGCCACATGGTCGCCGACCTGCTCGGCTACCAAGTGCCCGAGTTCTTCGGCTCGGCCTGGATCGCCCCGGTGCTGGGCACCGTCATCTACGTCTACGGCGGCATGCCCTTCCTCAAGGGCGGGCTCAATGAGCTGAAATCACGGCAGCCGGGGATGATGCTGCTGATCGCGATGGCCATCACCGTGGCCTTCGTCGCCTCCTGGATCACGAGTCTGGGCATCGGCGACTTCATGCTCGACTTCTGGTGGGAGCTGGCGCTGCTGGTCACCATCATGCTGCTGGGGCACTGGCTGGAGATGCGCGCCCTCGGTGCGGCATCCGGTGCCCTCGACGCGCTGGCCGAGCTGTTGCCCGACGAGGCGGAGAAGGTCACCGAGTCCGGGACCATCACCGTCCCGATCGCCGAACTGCAGACGGGTGACACGGTGCTGGTTCGGTCCGGGGCCCGGGTCCCGGCTGACGGCCGCATCATCGACGGGCACGCCGAGTTCGACGAGTCCATGATCACCGGTGAGTCCAAACCCGTCCTGCGTGAACTCGGTGACAAGATCGTGGCCGGCACCGTCGCCACGGACAACGCGGTGCGTCTAACCGTGGAAGCCACCGGCGGCGAGACTGCCCTGGCCGGCATTCAGCGGATGGTCGCCGACGCGCAGGCATCGTCGTCGCGGGCGCAGGCGCTGGCTGATCGTGCCGCAGCGCTGCTGTTCTGGTTCGCGCTGGGGGCCGGCATCATCACTGCGCTCATCTGGACGCTGCTGGGCGCGCCCGACCAGGCAGTCATCCGCACCGTCACCGTGCTGATCATCGCCTGCCCGCACGCACTCGGACTGGCGATCCCGCTGGTGATCTCTATCTCGACTGAGAAGGCCGCCCGGTCGGGCCTGCTCATCAAGGACCGGCTCGCGCTGGAGCGGATGCGCTCGATCGATATCGTGCTCTTCGACAAGACGGGCACTCTCACGCAGGGCGCGCACGCCGTCACCGGGACCGCGCATGTGTCAGGAATCAGTGAAAGCCGCGTGTTGGCGCTGGCCGCCGCCACCGAAGCCAACAGCGAACACCCGGTGGCACGGGCGATCACCGCAGCGGCAGCCGAACACCCGGAAGCGGCCTCGACTCGTCTGCAGGCCAGTGAGTTCACCGCAGCCGCCGGGCGCGGGGTCCGCGCCATCGTCGACGGTTCCGAGATCACCGTGGGCGGGCCCAACATGCTGCGCGACTACGGGCTGGAATCCCCGACCGAGATCGCCGCCGACGTCGCGGAATGGACCCAGCGCGGCGCCAGCGTCCTGCACATCGTGCAGGACCGGACCATTATCGGCGCGGTCGCCCTGGAGGACCAGGTGCGGTCGGAATCCCGGGCCGCAGTCCACGCCCTGCAGGAACGCGGTGTGAAGGTCGCGCTCATCACCGGCGACGCCCAGCAGGTCGCCGACGCCGTCGGGCGCGACCTCGGCATCGACGAGGTCTTCGCCGAAGTGCTCCCGCAGGACAAGGACTCCGCCGTCACCGACCTGCAGAACAGGGGACTGTCGGTAGCAATGGTCGGCGACGGCGTCAACGACGCCCCCGCCCTTGCCCGGGCAGACGTCGGCATCGCGATCGGGGCCGGCACCGACGTGGCGATGGAATCGGCCGGCGTCGTACTGGCCAGCGACGATCCGCGAGCAGTGCTGTCGATGATCGACCTATCCCGGGCCAGCTACCGCAAGATGATCCAGAACCTGGCATGGGCGACCGGCTACAACGTCCTCGCCGTCCCGCTGGCCGCCGGAGTCCTGGCCCCCATCGGGTTCGTGCTCTCCCCGGCCGTCGGCGCGATCCTGATGTCCCTGTCGACCATTATCGTCGCGCTCAACGCCCAGCTGCTGCGCCGCACCGAACTCGACCCAGCCCGGCTGGCACCGACCCCCACCGAGACGTCCCGACCGGAAACCGTCCACCAAGGAAAGGTCGCATCATGAAGCGCACCCCACTGGCAGTTGCGGCAGCCGTTGCCGGGACGCTGTTCCTCTCGGCATGCGCCGGGAACGCCGACCCCGGCAGCACCGGGGAAGATCCTGCCCCTGCGACCTCGGTCGCCACCGACACCGCGGGCTCCGGTGAGGCGATCTCCGAGGAGCACAACGACGCTGACGTGATGTTCGCGCAGATGATGATCCCGCACCATCAGCAGGCCGTCGAGATGAGCGAGACACTGCTGGCCAAGGATGACATCCCGCAGAACGTCGCCGACTTCGCCCAAGGCGTGATCGACGCGCAGGGGCCCGAGATCGACCGGATGAACGCCATGCTCGAAGCCTGGGGCCAGCAACCCATGAACATGGACGACATGGACGGCACGGGTGGCATGGGCGGTCACGGCGGCATGAGCGGGATGATGAGCGAAGACGACATGCAACAGCTCGAAGACGCCACCGGCACGGAGGCCGCGAAGCTGTACCTGGAACAGATGACCAGACACCACGAGGGTGCCGTCGACATGGCCGAGCAGCAGGTCGCCGACGGGCAGAACCCGCAGGCCGTCGCCCTGGCCGAGCAGGTCATCGAAGACCAGGAAGCAGAGATCCAGGAGATGAAGACGATGCTCGAAAACCTCTGAACTTTTTTCTCCGGAAGGGGAACCGGGCATCGGACCGGACTGCGGTTCATGAAGATTCTGCGAAGATCGGCTTCTGGCGGCTTCGCTTTGGTCGGCGGGTCACCTAGCGTCGATGGTAGCCGGGTGCTTCCTAGCACCGCCTCGGAGAAGAAGGAGCGCAGCGATGACTCACATCACTTCAATGATCGAGACCCACCCCAACGACACCACCGGTCTGGACGTGCAGAAACTCGCCGATTGCATCGCCGCCTGTTTCGAGTGCGCCCAGACCTGCACGGCCTGCGCCGATGCCTGCCTGGCCGAAGACATGGTCGCCGATCTGCGCAACTGCATCCGTCTCAACCTTGACTGCGCGGACCTCTGCGCGGCCACCGGCAGCATTCTCAGCCGCCGCACCGGGCAGAACCTGGCCACGGTCAAAGCCGCACTCGAGGCATGCCGGGCAGCGTGCGCAGAATGCGCCGCCGAATGCGAGAAGCACGCGGACATGCACGAGCACTGCCGCGTCTGCGCCGAGGCCTGCCGCCGATGCGAACAGGCCTGCGCCGACCTCCTGGCCGCGATCGGCTGACCCCTACTACCCGGCCTGGTCGATCCGACAACGATCGACCAGGCCGCCGTTCTGCCCACCGACAGGGACCCTTTGCAATTGACCCCAGCTCTGTGGCTGAGTGGCTCAAGTCCGACCGGAGGGGTTGTGAGGGGCGACCGTCAAACAGACGCATGCTCCACCTTTCACTGTTCTCGCTAAGCACGCAGTTGGTCGGACATCCCTCAGTTGCACCGCGGCGCAACGCTCCCTCAAAGCTCAGGCATCCAGGGTCCATCCCGCGATCAAGCCTGCCGACAAGAACCCACCGCACCGGTCGTCAACGCAAGTTCGAAGCTAGACACATCTGCCAGCCGAACACCACCGTGCCGGACACTTCTGCACAACGGGTATACTCCCCATCGTATGAGCGCCCACTCAGGCCGCAGATGCTGTACGAATGGACTATGGACAATCCCCGTGGCACCACCGCCGGCCAGCCCATCCGCGCCCTCACCGTCGCTCAGGCGCTGGCGGCGTGTGAGACGATCGGCCGCGACCTCAACGCCATCGTCGAGACCCTCCCGGTCGACCCGCGCGCTGCCGGCATGCCGATCGCGGTCAAGGACGTCATCGACATCGCCGGCTCCCTCACCACGATGGGCTCCCACGTCCGGCCCGAGGAGCCGGCCGCTGCCTCGGCGGCGGTCATCGAACTGTGCGAGCGCCTCGGCATGGTGCCGGTGGCCAAGACGACCTGCCAGGAGCACTCCTACGGCATCATGGGCGAGGAGAGCACGCACGGCCGCGGCGTCAACCCGATCTGGCCCGGCTATACCACCGGGGGCTCCAGCTACGGCTCCGCGCTCGCCGTCGCCGCCGGCATCGTGCCCGCCGCCCTCGGCACGGACACAGCCGGATCTGTGCGCGTGCCAGCCGCGTGTGCGGGGATCGTCGGCTTCAAGCCGACGCTCGGCCGGCTCCCGACCGCAGGTGTCGCCCCGCTGTCAGGCAGTTTCGACACCGTCGGCCTCTTCACCCGCACCCCAGCTGAGCTTGCCGCCCTGTGGCCCCGGTTCGCCGCAGCCTGCCCCGGCCCGGTTCCCGGACAGGCCACGGTGCCCGCCCCCGAGGTGGGGGACCAGCCGCTGGCGGACCTCGCCTCCGCTGAGGGGCGCCGCGTGCTGCGGATCGGCGTCTTCGCCGCCGACGACCTGGGTGCCGGGGCGCACCCCGGCGGCGGCCTCGCCCATGACCGCGCGTGGTCCGAGGCCCGCGTGCGGCCGTGGCTTCAGCAGCGCTGCGCGGCCGCAGCCGCCGAGGGGTGGCAGATCGAGCTCGTCGACCTCACCGGCGTCTTCGACCTCCCGGCGACCGCGCAGAGCTACTCGACCGTGCGCGCCCGGGAGAGCTGGCTCATCCACCGCCCGGCATGGGAGGCTGGCCGCCGGGACTTTCAGCCGCAGGTGCGGGCGAACATCGAACACGATCAGACGGTCAGCGCTGCTGACTATGAGCGCGCGGTGGCCGGCTGTGCGGAACTGCGTGCCGCCGCAGCCGAGGTGTTCGCCCGGGTCGATGTCGTCCTCACCCCGACGATGGGCTGCCAGCCGGTGCCGTGGGAGGCTGCCGACCAGGGTGTGCGCTGGGCGTTCCGGGCTTATTCGCAGCTGTTCAACGTGCTCGGCTGGCCGGCGGTGAGCGTGCCCATCGATGCGCTGCCACGGCTGCTGCCCGGTGCTGACGGGCAGGCGACGGCGCAGTTCCCAGCCAGTGTGCAGATCGCCGCAGCCCCGTGGCAGGACAGCGCGCTCGTCGACATCGTCGCCCAGATCGTCACCGCCGGCACAGATGAGGCGCGAGGCGATCGGGCGAGCGGGGATCATGCGAGTGCCGCTGGAACACTCGGCGACGGAGCGAATGGTGATGGAGCGAGGGGCGGACAAGGCGCTGCGGATGCGGGAGCCGGGAAGGGCCCGGTCGAGCAGGTGGTGCTCGTCGCCGATGACGGTGCCGCACTCGGCACCGCAGACAAAGCCACCGTGCACACCGCTGACACGCCGCTGCACCAGGCGTTCTCCTGCTTCGTCTTCGACACAGCAGGCCGGATGCTGCTCACCCGCCGCGCCCTGAGCAAGAAGACCTGGCCGGGCGTGTGGACCAACGCCTTATGCGGACACCCGGGGCCCGGCGAACCGCTCGCCGCCGCCGTGCACCGGCGTGCCGCCGAGGAGCTCGGCTGCCGGCTGCGCGACCTCACCACAGTGCTGCCGGCCTACCGCTACCGAGCGACCGACGCCTCGGGCGTGGTGGAGAACGAGATCTGCCCGGTCTTCACCGCCGTGCTCACCGGCGACCTCGACCCGGCCGCTGACGAAGTCGCCGAATACGATTGGGTCGAACCCGAGGATCTCGACGCCGCTGTGGCCGGGGTGCCGTTCATTTTCAGCCCGTGGATGCAGGAGGAATGGCGGCTGCTGCGCGCCGCCACCGGCGCACAGCAGGCGTAAGCGCACTCACTGGCGAGGCTGTGTGCGGGCCGGCAGGCCGAGCAGGCGGGCGCCGTTGTCCCACAGCACTGCGCGCAGCCACTCGTCCCCCAGGCCCAGCCGCACGAGAGCCTCAAGCTGATGGGCATACGGGTATGGGATGTTCGGGAAGTCCGAGCCGAGCACAATCCGCTCACGCAGCTCCGCCAGCCGGCCGACGTAGCGGTCGTCGAAGGGGGCGAGCCGGTTGGTGAAGTCGGTGGCGAACATCGTCGTGTCGAGATGGACGTTGTCGAATTCCTCTGCCAGATCGGCGAACTCGTGGTACTCCGGCATTCCCATATGCGCGATGACCGCCGTGAGCTGCGGGAACTTCCGCAGCACCTGCCGCATATGCTCCGGGCCGGTATAGGTGCCCGGCCGCGGACCGGAGCCCACGTGGATGACGACCGGCACCCTGGCTGCGGCCAGCACCTCCCAGGCTGGGTCCAGCAGCGCGGAGTCCGGGGCGTAGTCTCCGACCTGCACATGCATCTTGAACAGCCTGGCCCCAGCATCGAGGGCGGCCTGGACGTAGTCGCCGACGCCGGGCTCCGGATAGAGGGTGCCGCAGTGGATGACATCGTCGTGAGCAGCCGCGAAGTCCGTGTTCCAGCCATTGAGCCAGGCGGCCATGCCCGGCTTATGCGGGTAGGTCAGGGCCGGGATCGCCGGGATCCCGAAGCTGCGTGCGATCGAGAGCCGGGTGGCGGTGTCGAAGCGGTAGGTGATCGGCCAGTCCTGGCCGTATACCTCACCGGCGTTGTCGAAGACCGCCCACACCTTCTCAAGCATCCGCTCAGGCAGGAAGTGGATGTGGATGTCAGCCAGACCGGGCAGGCCGAGGCCGGCGACGAAGGCTGGGATCTCGGCATCAGCGCGCGGGGCGGGGGCACTCGTCATGATCTCGACGCTAGCAGGTCGGAAGTCACAGCCTGACCTCTCGACGCCGGCGGGAACGCCCGTTAGAGTCTTGAACAGACGTTCGATCGCTAAATTTCCGCGAATGCAGGACAGTCGAGCGCAGCAAAGGAGAACCCATGACCGTCAATCGCAGCATCCGCCTGGCCCGCCGCCCGCACGGCGAGCCCGTCGCAGACGACTTCCAATTCGACGAGGGCGAGGTCCCGACCCCCGGTGAGGGGCAGGCGCTCGTGCGCACCCGCTACCTCTCACTCGACCCGTACATGCGCGGGCGGATGTCTGATGCCAAGTCCTACGCCACCCCGCTGGAGATCGGCGACGTCATCATCGGCGGCACCGTCGGCGAGGTCGTCGAATCCAATGATCCGAAACTCAAGGTCGGCGACCTCGTGCAGAACTACGGCGGCTGGCAGGAGTACAGCCTCGCAACCGGCAAGGATGCCTTCGCCGTCGACGAGTCCGTCGCCCCAGCCAGTGCCTACCTCGGCATCCTCGGCATGACCGGTTTCACCGCATACTCCGGCCTGCTGGCCATCGGCAAGCCCAAGGAGGGTGAGACCGTCGCCGTCGCCGCAGCCACCGGCCCGGTCGGCTCGGCGGTCGGCCAGATCGCCAAGATCAAGGGCTGCCGCACCGTCGGCATCGCCGGCGGGCCGCAGAAGGTCGAGTATCTCAAGGAGCTCGGCTTCGACGTGGCACTCGATCACAAGGAGCCGGATCTGCGCGGCCGGCTGAAGGAAGCAGTCCCCGAGGGCATCGACGTGTACTTCGAAAACGTCGGCGGGCATGTGTGGGATGCCGTGCTGCCGCGGCTGAATACCTACGCCCGTGTGCCGGTGTGCGGCCTCGTCGCCAACTACAACCGCACCGAAGCCCCCGAGGGACCGGACCGTTCGGCCGCGCTCATGGCCAATGTGCTCATGAAGAGCCTGACGCTGCGCGGCTTCATCCAGATGGAGTTCGTGCGTGACATGTACCGCGACTTCCTGGAAGAGATGGGCCAGTGGGTCTCCGAAGGCAGGATCAGCTACCGCGAAGACGTCACCGAGGGCCTGGAGAACGCCCCGGAGACCTTCATCGGAATGCTCAACGGCAAGAACTTCGGCAAGACCATCATCAAGGTCGCCGACTGAACCAGCTGCATCCCAGCTGCACGGGACTGCCCGGGGTCAACCGCGGAACGCGGCGAAGACCTCGGGCAGCTTCTCCGCCGGCACTCCGGCACGCAGCGCGAGGATGAGCAGCAGCCGAGCCCGGTCGGCGTCCAGCGTCCCGGCAGGGATGAGGCCGCGGGAGAGCAGGTCGATCTCGGCTCCCGGGTAGCCGTAGGTGCGCTCGAGCACCGCCCCGGCTCCGGTGCGGCTGGCCAGCACCACGGGCATCTGCCCGGCCAGCTGTGCGACTGCCTCGACGGCACGGGTGGAGACGTGCCCGCCGCCGACCCCTGCGATGACCGCACCGGCATATCCGGCCGCCGGCAGCCCCGCGAGGTAGGCGAGGTCGTCGTCGAAGCCGACGCTGACCAGCGCAACCCGCGGGGCGTGCGGGAGGTGCGGACCGGTGCCTTCCGGACCGGTACCTTCCAGCCCGGAACCCTCCGGCTGATAACCCTGCGTTTCGGGCGTCTCCCGGTCCGTATCGGTGCCGCCTGCCCCGGGCACGGTGAGCGTGCCGGGCAGGGTGGCGGGCATCTGCTGGAGGACGACGCGGTCCTCGCTCACCCAGCCCAGCGGACCGGCCGACGGTGAGGCGAAGGCTGCGACCGAGGTGGTGTGCGTCTTCGTGACGGTCAGCGGGCTGTGGATCTCATCGGCGAAGACGAGCAGGCTCGGCAGACCGGTCAGCCGCGGGTCGAGAGCGGTCAGCGCTGCGGCCCGGACGTTGGCCGGGCCGTCGGCGCCGGGCAGGGTTGGGTTGCGCATCGCACCGGTGGCGATGATCGGCAGGCCGGAGTCGTTGATGAGGGCGAGGACGAACGCGGAGTCGGCCAGCGTGTCGGTGCCCTGGGTGAGGACGACCCCGCGGGCTCCCTCGGCGCGGGCCTGCCTGGCGGAGGCGACGACCGCATCGAGCATGCCCAGCGTGATGCTGCCTGAGCCGACCTGCGCGACCTGATCGAAGGTCACCTCCGGTGCCCCGCCGGGCAGCGTATCGAGCCCGGCGGCAGCGGCGATCTCGCTTGCGCTCACCGATGGGCTGACCCCTGCCGAGGCATCAGCACCGGAGTTCGTTGCGGCGATCGTGCCGCCGAGGGCGATGACATGCAGACGGGACATGGGACTCCTGGGAAAGAGGGCGGTCAGCGGTTCTTCGGGCGCGCGTAGAGCTGCTTGCGCACGGTCGCGACCACCGTGCCGGAGGCGTCGACGATGTCGTTCTCGAACCACATGAGCGACTTGCCACCAGCGTCGGCTTCGGCGCGCATCGCCTCGACGGCGGCGTCGTCGAGGCGGATCTCGGTGGTGACGGTGCCGCGGCCGGGGCTCTTGAAGTCGATCTCGCCGGCCTTGTCCCACACGATGTAGTCCGGGCCGAGGCGGCGGAGCATGAGGATCATCCAGAACGGGTCGCTCATGGCGAACAGCGTCCCGCCGAAGTGCGTGCCGACGTAGTTCATGTTGAGCTTGCCCTGATGCAGCTCGACGCGGGCCGATGACCAGTCCGGGGCGATGTGCCGCACCCGCACACCGGCGGCCCGGAACACCGGCCACACGTTCATCGCCGCAGCGAGCGTCTTGGGGTTCTCCTTCGCCTCCCGCGCGAGATGCTGGGTGCGGGACCGGGCGGAGCGAAATGCCTGCTGGGCGCGACGCACAAGAACCATGCGGCTCAGTATACGGGCGTCCAGCCAGGGGTTTCAGCCGTCTCAGCGGACACCCCGCCTGCGGCTCAGACGCCCGTGGCGGAGGCGATCATGAGCATCGTGACGCAGAAGCCGACGACGTAGTTCAGCCACAGGAACACCCGCCAGCCGGCGCGGGCTCGCTCGACGCTCTCCTCGGTCAGCCCGGCGAACCGAACGGTGTTGAGCGCATACGGCACCGCGAGCATCGCGGCGATGCGCACGAAAAAGGAGTCGGCGTACAGCAGCAGAACGCCGGCGATGAGATAGGCTGCGCCCGCCAGCCAGACGGTGGGCCGGGCCCCGATGACGGTGGCAATGGACTGCAGTCCGCCGGCCCGGTCGGGCCCGATGTCCTGCACGGCGCCGAAGGCCTGGCTGGCGAC
This sequence comes from Brevibacterium sp. p3-SID960, assembly GCF_025144725.1. Classification (GTDB taxonomy): domain Bacteria; phylum Actinomycetota; class Actinomycetes; order Actinomycetales; family Brevibacteriaceae; genus Brevibacterium. The sequence goes on from NZ_JALXKS010000037.1 coordinate 29,172, forward strand.
ACCCCAGATGAAGAACGCCGCACAGATGAGCACCGTGTCCCGGGTCAGGGGCGCGCCGGTCAGCGCCAAACCGTACCAAGCAGGGGAGGAGAAGTGCGTCGAGGAGGTCACCGCGTCGAGGAACGGGATCTCTTTGAACCGCAGCCCGCGCGCACTGTAGGCGACCACGGCGAACATGCTGATGGCCAGCACGAAGTTCGCCCGCCAGTCGCCGAGGATCACGAGCGCTGCCAGAAACGGCAGGCAGGACACGGCCGCGGCAGCGAGGATCGTGCGGTGGTGCCTGGGCGCGGTGACGTGGCCTTCGATGCCGCCCTTGCGCGGGTTGCGGATATCGGATGAGTAGTCGAAGACGTCGTTGATCCCGTACATCGCCAGGTTGTACGGGATGAGGAAGAACAGGCAGCCGATCAGGAACGCTGCGTCGACACCGCCGCCGGTGAGCAGGTAGGCCGCCCCGAACGGGAAGGCGGTGTTGACCCAGGAGACCGGGCGCGAGGTGCGGGTCAGCAGACTGAGTGTGCTCACGGCCTGCCCCGCCTGTCCGCATCATCGGATCGGTGCGGTCTGTCAGCATCACTGGGCCTGCGCGGTCCGTCGGCATCATCGGGCCGGTGCGGTGTCCGGCGGTGGCCGAGCAGCAGCCACAGGCTCGGCAGTGCGGCAACGGCGACGATCGTATACGCCAGGTCCTCGATCGGCATGAGCCCGATGCTGAGGCCCAGATGGTTGTCGTAGGTGAACAGGCCGGCGGCGATCATGAGGTTGTCGAAGATGATCGTCAGCCCGATGAGCAGCGCTGCGGTGATCGCCAGCGCCCGCTGGTGGATGCGGGACCGGGAGGCGGTCATCGAGTCGTCGGCCGGCGCCGCGGCGGCGGGCCGGTGGGTGGGATCGGTCGGGCTGCCGAGCCGGGCCGAAGAGGGATCGGAGTCACGCAGCCGCAGCAGTGCGGCGAACAGCAGCCCGAGGGCGGGGATGAGGAAGACGAGGTTGATGAGCGTATAGATCACGGCCCCTCACCCCCGGTCATCGACCCCTCGGGTCCGGGGTCATCGGTGCTGCGCAGGTACGTGAGGATGCGCATCGACCCGGTGAAGACGACCATCGTGACCCAGCAGAGGAAGAGGAGGAAGAAGACCTCCTCGACCGGCATCTCGGGGGCGAGCTCGAGACCGGTCATATACGGGCTGTCACCGCGGTGGAACACCCCGAAGGCGATCCCGGCGGCATCCCAGAGGAGGAACACCGCCAGTCCCGCACCGTGGACGATCGCAGCCCGCTTCCAGTCGGCGAACCAGAACAGCCGGTGGCGCCAGTCGAGCAGCGCCATCCCGGCGATCGAGAACAGCAGGCAGCCGAGGTAGACGACGCTCACCGGCCCACCGCCTCGTCAACGGGCAGGGGGCCGGCCTCGTCGACAGGCAGGGGGCCGGCCTCGTCGACAGGCAGGGGGCCGGGGGTGCGGTCGCCACGGAAGGCCTTGAGGACGTTCTCGGCGCTGATGACGCACATCGGCAGCCCGACCCCCGGTGCCGTGAACGCCCCAGCGTAGAAGAGGTTCGCGACCTTGGCCGAGCGCACGCGCCCGCGCAGGAAGATCGACTGCATGAGCGTGTTCGCAGGCCCGAGTGCGGTGCCGGACCAGGCATGGAAGTCACGGGCGTAGTCAGCCGGGGCGATGACGCGGCGCACCCGCAGCCGGTCGGCCAAGTCCGGGTGGCCGGTCCACTGCGCGATCTGTTCGATGGCCGCCTCGGCGCAATCCTGCACGTCCGGGCTGTGAGCGCTAAGCGAAGCGTCGGCGGGCCAGGGAACGAGGACGAAGAGGTTCTCGCAGCCTGCCGGGGCGAGTGTCGGGTCGGTGCGTGAGGGTGCGCAGACGTAGATCGAAGCCGGATCCGGGATCCGGCGCTCGCGGTAGATCGCGTCGAAGTTCTTCCCCCAGTCGGAGGTGAAGAGCAGGTTGTGATGCGCCAGCCCGTCGAGCCGGCCCTCGACGCCGAGCAGCAGGACGAGGGCCCCCATTCCCGGGTCGGCGCGGCGCCAGCTGGAAGCTGGGCGGGCCTGGAGCTTCCGGGGCAGCAGCCGGGTCTCCAGATGGTGCAGATCGCAGGCGGCGACGACGGCATCGGCGGCGAAGGCCTCAAGCCCGTGCCGGGTGCGGGCGAGCACCTCGCTCAGCCGTGGCTTTCTGGCCGGCAGGCGGCGGCCGGACTCGTGGGTGAGGGAGACGACCTCGGCTTCGGTGCGGATGGTGGCCCCGAGGCCGCGGGCGCGCGCAGCGATCGCGGTGATGAGCGTGTGCATGCCCCCGGCCGGGTAGCGGACCCCGTCGACGAGGTCGAGGTGGCTCATGAGGTGGTACATCGCCGGGGCGGTCTCCGGACGGGTGCCGAGGAACACGGCTGGGTAGCCGAGGATCTGCCTGGCGACCGGATGGTCCACGGTGCGGTTGATCCGCTCCTGCATCGAGGTGCTCAGCAGCTCCGTGAGCTCGCCGAGCCCGGAGAGCACCTGCGGGTGGATGAACCCGGCTGGGGTGGAGAAGGTGGTGTAGAGGAAGTGGCCGAGCGCCAGCCGGTAGGTCCGCGAGGCGGAGTCGAGGTAGGCGGCTACCCGGCCCCGGCTGCCGGGCTCTAAGCGTTCGAACAGGTCGAGCACCCGTTCGCGTCCGGCTGGCACATCGATGGGAGCCGGCGGTTCGGCAGGGAAGGGCGGATGGTCGTTCGCCGGGCGGGGCTCGGGGAAGATCCGGTAGGCCGGATCGAGGTCGATGAGTTCCAGCGGGTTGTCCGCACCGGTGAGAGCGAAGAGGTGGTCGAACACCTCCGGCATGAGGTACCAGCTCGGGCCGGTGTCGAAGGTGAAGCCGGATTCCCGGTGGATGCCGGCCCTGCCGCCGAGCTGCGCGTTCTTCTCCAGCAGCGTCACCTCGTGGCCCTCGCCGGCCAGCAGCGCGGCCGCTGAAAGTCCGGCGATGCCGCCGCCGATGACGATCGTGCGGGTCACCCCCGATCACCTCCGGAATCCGGGCGCGAGCCGGACGAGGAGTCTTGTGCCGGTGCCGTCGTCGTCCGACGGGTGAGCACCCGGGCGGCAATGGCGAGCTTGCGCGGATTGCTCACCCGGGCACGCTGCGTGCGGATCTGCTCGGCTGGAGTGCGGGCCAGCTTCCGGTTGAGCTCGCTGAAGAGCGCATGGGCAATCCGCACTGCCGGGCGCACGCGTGCCGGAAGCAGGCCGATCGTACCTGCCGCTGCGCGCAGATCCGCCTCGATCTCAGCGACATAGTCGTCCCGGGCCGCATCGTCGAGCCCTCCGGGTGCTGCGGTGGGCAGATAGCTGCGGCCCAATGCGGTGTCTTCGGCCAGATCGCGCAGGAAGTTCACCTTCTGGAACGCCGCCCCCAGCGCCATCGCCCCGGCGCGCAAGCGTGCGGCCGAGGCCTCAGGTGGCTCACCATGGAAGAACGCCTGCACACACATGAGCCCGATGACCTCAGCCGAACCGTGGATGTAGGCCGCCGCTGACTCGGGTGTGTGCACCTGCGGGGTGATATCAGCCCGCATCGAGGCGAAGAACGGCTCCCACATCTGCGGTCCGATGCCGACCCCGCGGGCGGTAGCGGCATAAGCGTGGGCGATGACGTCTGCTGAGCAGCCGGTCTCCACAGCCTTCGCGATCCGGTCTTCGAATCCGTTGAGCTCGGCGAGCCGGTGCTGGCTGGTGAGAGCCGACATGCTGCCGTCGACGATCTCATCGGCGACCCGGGCCATCGCATAGATGGAGGTGATGTGCGTGCGCATCACCGGGGGCAGGGTGCGCACTGCCAACGAGAAGGACGTCGAATACCGGGCGAGCACCTCGGCCGCGGCGGCCTGGCAGGTGCGCGTGTACTCCTGCGCAGAGGAGGCTGGGTGCGTGCGGCTGACGGCGGCCTGGGTGCAGATTTTGCGGCTCATGCAGGATCCCCTCAGTTCCGGCCGGTGCGGCGGGTGGCGGTCAGCGCTGCATGCTTGTGCTGCCAGATGAGCAGGCCCTCGCAGACGAGGAGCAGGACGCCGAGGGCGATGCCGGCCCAGACCGGGCCCACGATGATGAGCCCGACGACAGCGGCGAGGTAGACGACTGCGCGCACGGCGACGACCGAGGCGCGCGATGCGAGGAATCCCTTCGGGGAGGCGACCAGCGCCCACGCGATGATGACGACGACGAGCGCGCCGATGCCGGCCAGCCAGCCCAGCGCGCCGCCGCCGACGAGCATAAAGGCGACATAGGCGATCGCCAGCCAGGCCAGCGTCTCGAGGAAGAACAGCGTCGCCTCGGCGAGCTTCACCAGTGTCGACATCGCTGGGTTCCTTACTTCAGCAGGGGCGGGGCATCCGGTTCCACGATACCGCCTCGGCCGTCACCGGCCCGGCAGGCCGGCTGCGTGGGCGCAGACCGAGCTGGGTGCAAGCTCAGTGCCGGGATCACGGTCGTGAGTAGCCGGGATCGCGGTCGTGAGTAGACTGAACGGTGCCCGTCTGACCGGCAAACCGAAAGGACGCCTCATGACCCGTCGGATCCTGACCGCGACTGCGGTCGTATGCGCTGCGGCGCTGGCGCTGTCCGGCTGTTCGCAGGACGACGCTGAGCCCAAGCAGGGCCCGGCAACGCAGACCGCTGCCGACCCGCGCGGTACGGAGGGTCCGCCGAACTCCGGTGAGGAGGACGACCTGGCGAACTTCAAGCCGGCGCTGAGCTGGGAGGACGCGCAGAAGCAGGCGCAGGAGGACTTCGACGGGGACTTCCGGGCCATCCAGATCGCACTCGCCGAGGGTGGGGAGATCCGCTACGACGTTGAGATGGCCTCCGATGAGCAGACATACACAGCTGCCTACGACGCCAAGAGCGGGGATGTCATCTCCACTGACAAGGAGAAGCGCGAGAGCAAGGGCCAGGTGCTCTCCCTCGATGACTACGTCGGCCTTGATGAGGCGAAGTCCTCGGCTCTCGATGTGCTGCCGGGCCGGTTGACGAAGATCCGCCTTGACGTCGGCAGCGACGGCACGGCCGTCTACACGATCGGCGTCGCACCTGAGCAGGACGGCGAGACCTTCGAGGTTGTCGTCGACGCCGAATCCGGCAAGGCCCACCGCTCCGACGACTGAGAGGCAAGGCCCACCGCTCCAACGACTGAGAGGCAAGGCCCACCGCTCCGACGACTGAGAGGCAAGGCCCACCGCTCCGACGACGAAGGGGCTGCCCCGACGACTGACGGGCCGGC
>NZ_JALXKS010000038.1 GCF_025144725.1 Brevibacterium sp. p3-SID960
ATCCCGGATCTGCAGATCCCGGCCACCGCGGATCCCGGCTGCCGCAGATCCCAGCACGGCCAGCAGGCTGCCAAGACGCTTCTGGCCCGTGACAGAACGTCACGGGCCAGAAGTCGTGGCGCAATCACCGATGGTGCTGCAGGATGCGCCCTGGAGCGCATCGCGCACTCAGCGGCGCTTGCCGAAGCCCTTATAGCGGTCCTTGAACTTCTCCACGCGGCCGGCGGAGTCGAGGATGCGCTGCTTGCCGGTGTAGAACGGGTGCGAGGCCGAGGAGATCTCGACGTCGATGAGCGGGTAGGTGTTGCCGTCTTCCCACTCGATGGTCTTCTCGCTCTCAACGGTGGAGCGGGTGACGAACTTGGTGCCCGAGGCAAGGTCGTTGAAGACGACCGTGCGGTACTCCGGGTGGATGTCCTTCTTCATGAGATGTCCTTTGTTTGAATTCGTCAGGGCCCCTGATGCGGAGCTGCCCCCGCCTGCCAGTGCCCAAATTCACGTGCGACTCCGAAATGAGCCACCAGCCAACTATACAGGTCGCGGCCACCGGACGCGATTCAGCCCAGCAGAAGCGGGATGTCCGCACTGCGGTCGGCGATCCGGCCCCCTCCGGCGGTGTGCTGTCATGGAACCATGTCATCCTGGACGATCCTCTCCCATGCCCCTGCCCCTGTCGAGACGGTTCCGGCCCGCGAGCACCCCGAGCTGCTCGCCGCTCCCACCGCCGAGGCGATGGCCGGGTTCCCAGCTGAGCATCCGGTCGACGTGTTCGCCATCGACCCGGATCTGGCTGACACTGCCGCGCTGACCGAAGCGTATGGGCTTAAGGATCAGCATTCGGCCAACTGCGTCATCGTCGCAGGCTCCCGGGCCGGTGAGGAGCGCATCGCCGCTTGCATGGTGCTCGCGCACACCCGCGCCGATGTCAACAAGCGGGTGCGCAAGCTGCTCGATGTGCGCAAGGCCTCATTCATGGACCAGGAGCGGGCGTGTGCCGAATCGGGTATGGAGTACGGCGGGATCGGCCCCTTCGGCCTGCCGGATGGTTACCGGATCCTCATCGACTCACGCATCGTCGCCGAACCCGAGGTGGTGATCGGCTCGGGCATCCGCGGTTCGAAGATCATCCTGTCCGGTCAGGCGCTGGCGGCCCTGCCCGGCGCCGAGGTGGTCGAGGACCTCGCAATCGAGGTGTGAGCTGGCCGGAGAATCCAGCGGACCACTCCGGCTGCTGGTTCGGCTTTCAGTTCAACCGTCGAGGTGTTCTGCCGCGATCTGAAGGACGAAGTCGATGAGCGGCTGGTACAGCTGCGGGACGACATCGTCATCGAGCGGGACGCTGACCTCGACCTGGCCCTGCGCCTCAGCGACGAAGAGGGCAGGGTCGTTGCAGTCGGCGAACCCGATCGAACGGATCCCGCGGGTGCCAGCGCATCCGGCCCAGCCGTGATCGGCGACGACGAGGTCCGGGACCTCTTCTCCCCTGGTGGTCAGCTCATCGAGCAGTGCTCCCATCGGCTCAGCCAGGTGCGTATGCGGTACGCCGCCGTGCTGGTGCCAGACCCACACACCGCTGATGCGCCGCAGGTCCCCGCCGATCTCCGGGACGGCGATGTACCCGTCAGGTGAGATCACCTCGGCACCGTTCTCGGCTGACCAGTCGGCGAAGGCCATGTGCACCGGCAGCATCCCGCCGGGGTGTCCGGTGGCGAACAGGATCCGCGCCTGGGCCGCGACTGCCGAGCCGAGCACATCGCCGAAGCGGGCCAGCGCTGCGATGCAGCGTTCAGTCGAGATCGTGTCGACGCCTTCTGTGAACGCCGGATCCGGGCGTAGTCCGACTTTCTCCACCATGAGAGCGAAGACCTTGGCGTAGTCCCACGCCTGGGTCAGCTCGACACCGAAGTCGAACTGCCGCTCCTGATCGAGGAACCGGTGGATATGCGCGAGGTTGTTCTCCCGCGGAGTGCCGACCTCCCCGGTGATCCGCCCGGCTTCCAGGGCCGCAGCCAGCTCCGGGTGCTCCTCGCACAGCGGTCCGGGTACGTTTCCGGTGACTGCCGGCACACTCTGGTCCTCGGTCACAGACGTGTCTCCTTCTCTGTCAGCAATGCCAGAGATCAGCCTATCGAAAGCGCCGTCTGGCAGAGCACGCGTTCAAACCCGAGCACGGCGTAGCGGTCTGGGGTCTCGATGGCTCTGACGCTGATGACGACGACAACCTTGCGGACATTCGCGAACTGGCTCGCAAGCTCGCTGAGCGACAACGCTCGGCTCTGAGCGACAGGACAATAGCGGACTACAGATGGCTCGCGACCACGGAATATTCGGGCCCGTCCGCGAATCGTAATGACGCCACGCGAGGCGCGATCATCGATCAACGCAATCAAGGCGAGACGCTGCGCGCCATCGCAGAATCCGTCTGAGTGTCAGTCAGGACGAGGCACAATGTAATACATAGGCAGAAGATCGCCGATGCATAGATGCGACCACAGTGGAGGTGAGTCGAAATCGCCATCAATATTCTCCTCGGCCGTGACGAGGTCCCCATAGACGACACCGTATTCACTACCCTGTTCAACAACTCGGTAGCCCGCACGTACAAGGGCTACCTGCGCGCTCTCGAATCCGGCAGCATCAAATTCTCAGAGCTGGTCTACCTCTCCCGAAAGGGCGATATCCCCTACACGCTGTTTTTCGCCCCTATTGCGCTGGTAAGAGAGCAGGTCGATCAGAAGACAGCCAAACTACTCGCGGGGGTCAGCAGAGACACCTTCTCAATTGGCTCTCGCGCCAAAGTCGAGTTACGCGATGTCGAACTAATAGTGAAGGATCTTATACGGAAGCAGCAACTCCTCCGCAAACACGACGAATCCCTGCAAAAAAACAAAATCATTGGCTTGCTGCGTGGTAGAACAGTCTCCGTCCACTCGGATGCGGCTGTCCTTATGGAGGCACTCGGCCTCACTCACGATGGCCTACATAAGTGCAGAAACAAGGTATCTGCTCTCGAGTTTTTTATCGATCGACTGGAGGCCAACCAGGTGCTGGTCTCTCGCAGCGTGCAGAACTACATGCCGCAGCGCCTGACTCACGTGAAGTTCAGCGGGATGACGGTCCGGGACAACAAGGTCCCGTACATCTTCCTGGCGGGTGGAGACCACGGGGACGATCAGGAGCCCGTAGGCCGCACAATCTTCACCTTGGCGCTCATGACAGTGCTGATCGCGAGACGCATCTTCGCTCCGATGACGTGGGACGGAGGCACTACCGAGACGGGCCCCGACCACGTGTACGACATTGCTGGTGCGATGCTCATGCCCGCTGAACAGATGAGCACCCTGAACCTCACGTCGCTCGAAGATGTGAAAGCGGCTTCGAGCGAATTCAAGGTGACTGCCAGCGCCGTCACGGTCCGCGCGATGCGGTTGGGGCTGATAGACCAGAAAACCGCAATCGTGAATCTCGAACGACTGCGCAGCGAGTTTAGGAACCGTCCGAAGGGTGGGCCTCGCAGCCCGATTCATCCCGAAAACGCGGTGCGAAAATACAACGGCCGAGAGCTGACCGTTCGAATGCTGCACGCGCTCGATAGCGGTGGAATCTCCGCTGGTGAGTTCTGTCGATCGATTTGTTTGAACCACCTCAGGCCGTCACGAATCGAAGACCTTCGGAGAGCCGTCGAATGAACGCTTTCGGACGACGATTCGTAATCGATACCAACGCTCTCAGCCAGCTCGGCAGGAAACGTCGCGCGAGCGAGTTTTTCCTGGAGAATGCGGTCATACCCGAAGAGGTTCTGCACGAGTCTGCCGGGTTTCCGGATATCGCGACGTTGCACGACAACGTACACCCAACCACACCGCGGGTGCTCCATTGGCTCTCACGGATCATGGAGACCGTCCCCTCCGGAGACACCAGGCTCGTCGACCTCTATGCGAACAGAGGCAACGCCGACCCATTGGTCGTGGCGTGCGCTCTCGAAGGGCAAGAACACGACAATCAGATGCTACTGAGCCCCGAGTGGGTGGTCGTGACCGCCGACGAAGCTGTACGAAAGAAGGCTCGAGAGTTCGGGCTGAAGGTGCTAAGCAACTCAGAGTTTGCTGTGCTCATCGATAACACGGACGCTCGTAGCTGAGTACCGCACCTGACGCTGTTTCAAGTTCTACTGCTCGGCCGTCTGCGATACGTGAACAGTCACCGCGAGCAACAGGCGTCGAAATCGTTGCCTTTGCAATTACGGTCATTTGGTCGCATAGAACGCCACCGCTGAACTGGCAGCGACATTGAGCGAGTCCACGCCGTGCATCATCGGGATCGTCACCCGTGCATCAAGACGGCTGTCGGTGCCGCGCTTGAGGCCATCGCCTTCGGTGCCGAAGACGAGCGCCAGCCGTTCGTGCTCGGCAGCCACGAGCTCATCGAGGGTGATCGCACCCTCTCCTAAGGACATCCCGGCGACGTAGAAGCCGGAGTCTTTGAGCAGGTCGATGCCGGCCGGCCACGGTTCGATGCGCGTCCACGGGATCTGGAAGACCGTGCCCATCGACACGCGGATCGACCGGCGATACAGCGGATCAGCACACTCCGGCGTCACGAGCACCGCATCGACCCCGAGTGCGGCAGCTGACCGGAACGCGGCCCCGACGTTGGTGTGATCGACCAATCCTTCGAACACCGCGACCCGGCACCGGGGCGCACCGGCATCGAGCACCTCAGCCACCACCTCGGCGGCGGTGCGCGGAGCCGGACGGGCCATCGCCGCCAGCGCCCCGCGGTGCAGATGGAAGCCGGTGAGGTCCGCGATCCGGGCTTCGGTACCGAGGTAGATCGGCCCGGTCGTCTCGGTGAGGATGTCGGTCATCCCGGCGAACCATTTGCGGCTCATGAGGAAGGACCGCGGCTCATGTCCGGTGGCCAGGGCACGGCGGATGATCTTCGTGCTCTCCGCCAGGTAGATACCCCATTCGGGTTCGGCCGCTGAGCGCAACCGTACATCGGTCAGCTGCGTGTACGCGGCCAGCTCCGGGACATCGAGATCGTCGAAGAAGCGCAGGCGGTCAGCATCGATGCCGCATTCGGCTGCCAGCGCGCGGATCTCAGCTTCGGTGGGTTCGGCTTTGCGCGGGGTGTTCATGACGAGATTCCTCGGACCAGGATCACATCTGCAGGATGTTCCACAGCGCCACCAGGCCGAGGATGACGATGACGCTGCGCAGCAGCACCGGTGAGAACTTCCGGCCCACCCGCGCCCCGAGGTAGCCGCCGATGAGCGAGCCGGCGGCGATGAGCCCGGCGGCCATCCAGTTGATGCGGTCGAAGCCGACGATGACGTAGATGCTGGCCGCCACCGTGTTGACGACGAGGACGAGCACGTTCTTCGCGCCGTTGATGCGCTGCAGGGTCTCCGGCAGCAGCATGCCGAGCAGAGCGATGAGGATGATGCCCTGGGCGGCGGCGAAGTATCCGCCGTAGACGGCTGTGGCATAGACGGCGATGAACACGGCGATGTGCCGGCCGATCGACATCGGCGGAGTTCCGGTGTGCCCGGCAGCCTCTGGTGCCGGTGCGGCTTCCTCGGCTGAGCGCATCGCCCGGTCGCGCAGCAGTCGTTGGAGCATCGGCTGGACGATGACGAGCAGCAGCGCGAGTACGAGCAGCACCGGCACGATTGTGATGAACGCATCCTCGGGCAGGTGCAGCAGCAGGTAGGCGCCGGTGAGCGCGCCGAGCAGGCTGGCGGGGATGAGCTGGAGCATCCGCTTCTTCTGCCCGGCCAGCTCCGTGCGATAGCCGAAGGAGGAGGCGATGTTGCCGGGGATGAGACCCACGGCATTGCTCATCGTCGCCGTCACCGGCGGTACGCCGAAGGCAACGAGGGCCGGGAAGGTGATGAGGGTGCCGGAGCCGACGATGGCATTGATCCCTCCGGCGCCGACGCCGGCGAGCAGCGTCAGCAGGATGTGGTGCAGTTCCATGCCGGGGCTCAGTACCGTGCCTGAGCGTGGTAGCGGCCGTCCTCCACTCCGATGCGCACAGGGACAGAGAACGTCTCGGAGAGGTTCTCCGCCGTCAGCGTCTCCTCGATCGGCCCGGCGGCCACCGCGCCGCCGTCCTTGAGCAAGAGGGCATGCGTGATGCCCTGCGGGATCTCCTCGACATGGTGGGTGACCATGAGAGTCGTCGGGGCGTAGCGGGCGGAGAGGATCTCGGTCAGCGCCTGAAGCAGCTCCTCGCGACCGCCCAGGTCGAGGCCGCTGGCCGGCTCGTCGAGCAGCAGCAGCTCAGGGTCGGTCATGAGCGCCCGGGCGATCTGCACGCGCTTGCGCTCACCTTCGGACAGGCTGCCGAAGCGACGCTCGCTCATCCGCTCCATCCCGAAAGCCCCAAGCAGATCCTCGGCTCGGGACGTGTCGACCTCGTCGTAGGCTTCGGTCCAGCGACCGAGGACGCCGTAGGCAGCGGTGAGGATGATGTCGATGACCTTCTCGGAGTTGGGCATGCGCGCAGCCAGATGCTGCGAGGCATACCCGATGCGCGGACGCAGTTCGAAGACGTCGACGCGCCCGAGGCGGTGACTGAGGATGTCGACAGAGCCCGAACTGGGGTGCATGCGCCCGGAGGCCAGTTCGAGCAGGGTGGTCTTGCCGGCGCCGTTGGGGCCGAGGATCGTCCAATGCTGCCCTTCGCTCACCTGAAGGGACAGACCGTCGAGAAGGAGGTTCTCCCCACGGCGGACACGGACATCGTCAAGGACCAGAACATCGCTCATACACCAAACCTTAGTACAGAACACACTGCCGTTCCTCGCCTCTGCAGGGGCATGTTCTACAGTGTGCACAATGTCCGCTCACTCCCGTACCGAACTCGATGCGACCCTGCCGAGCCTGCTGTTCGCGCTCACGGCCAGCGCGTGGCTGGTCGGGCGGGCGAGCCCTGATGACTGTGCTGAGGCGTTCCTCACATCTGGGCACCCGGTGCCGCTGCTGATCGCCGATGACGCCCTCGATCCCGGCGCCGAGGTGCCGGCTGGGATGCTGCTGACTCTGCCGCGGCTGAGAGCAGCTGGCATCGACCGGGTCCGCTGTGTGCTCATCCACCCGAGCCTGCCGATCACCGTCCCGAAGGTCGACCGGGCCCACCGCCGCCTGCTGGCCGGTGCGCAGTCGGTGGCGGTGGCCGAAGCTGGCGGCCAGGCACGCGCGGTCATCGTCATCAACGCCGAGGCTGCGATGCGGGTGGTCCCGTGCGCCCCGGTGCGCGCCGCCGGGCTCGGGGCGGTCAGCGCCGCCGAGGCGTCCCGGCAGCTGCGGCAGGCGACGATGGAGGCGCTGGCGACCGTCGAGTCCCTGCCTGAGGTGCCGGCTGAGATCGGTGGCTGGCAGTGGCGGGACTGGCAGGCCGAGCTCACCGGCCCGCCGACCGCCGCCGAGGCGGTGGCGGCGTTCGTGCCCGACCCGGCAGATGCCCAGCAGCTCATCACCGCCCTTGAGATCCATGAGGCGATGCGCAGTGTCCTCGTCCCGGCTGCCGTGCAGCCTCCGCGGCTCGGTGCCGCATTGGCCGGCGTCCACGCCGCGGCTGTCGACGCCGTGACTGCGGTGACGGCCGAGCCCGCTGCCCCCGGGCAAGGGTCGGCTCCCTGACAGCGGAGCTGATGACGTGCGTAGACTGGTGCGCATGCACAGGATCAGCATCGTGCACACGGTCGCAGGCGGCACACAGCCGGCCTTCTCCGTTGCCTCTAAGCTTGTGACCGACGACCAGCTGCCGGCCCAGCTCAGCCGCGCACATGAGATCGCCGACGGCGCCGATGTCATTGTCGTCCCGGCTCCCTTGGCGCGCACCACACCCAAGGTCGTCGTCATGGACGTCGACTCGACGTTCATCGAAGACGAGGTCATCGATCTGCTGGCTGCCGAGGCCGGGGCGGCGAAGAAGGTCGCCAGGGTCACCGAGAAGGCGATGCGCGGCGAACTCGACTTCGAGGAGAGTCTGCGCGCCCGCGTCAGAACGCTCAAGGGCCTGCCGGAGGAAGTCCTCGACGACGTCCGGGCGGCCATCACCCCGACCGGCGGGGCGGCCGAGCTCGTCAGTCTCGTGCAGGCGGGCAGTGGCCGCGTCGGGCTGGTCTCCGGTGGCTTCACCCAGATCCTGGCCCCGCTGGCCGAGCAGTTCGGAATCACCGACTATGCCGCCAACACCTTGGAGATCTCCGGCGGAAAGCTCACCGGCAGGGTCGAAGGCCGCGTCGTCGACGCGAAGTTCAAACGCCGCTTCCTCCGGCAGCTCTGCGAGGAGGCCGGAGTGCCGGTCGAGGAATCGGTGGCGATCGGCGACGGCGCCAATGATGCCCTCATGGTTCAGCAGGCCGGCCTCGGCATTGCGTTCTGCCCAAAACCGGCCCTGGCCGAGGTGGCTGATGCGACCGTGTCCGTGCGCCGGCTCGACGCCGTCTGGGCAGCGGTCACCGGCCGGATGAACTGAACCGGGCCCGGCTCAGTCGCGGAAGCAGTGGATCTCCGGCTGCGGGAAGCCGCCGGCGGCCACTCCCCAGGCCGGAAGATCGAAGATCGCGATCGAGGACGGCCGGAACTTGGTCTCCAGTTCGAAGTCCGCGCACAGCTCGGTGATGACCTCCGAGACCGTCGGCTCATGCCCGACGATGTAGGCGCCGGTCGAATCGGCCGGAATCGTGCTGATGACCTCCACCCAGTCATCGACGTCGGCATCGTACAGCGCTCGGTCGGCACGGACCTCCAGCGGGGTCCCGGCCTGTGCGAAGGCTTCGGCGACACCCTGTGCGGTCTGCATGGTGCGCAGCGCAGCGGAGCTGATGAGGCAGTCGAGAGGGTAGTCGGTGAGGAACTCACCGAGTCGCGCAGCTTCGGCGAAGCCTCCGTCGGTCAGCGGCCGGTCGAAGTCGTCCACCGGCGGACGGTCGGCCTTGGCATGTCGGCCGATCACCAGATACGGCATGGTGTCCTTTCACAGACGAGCAGGTGATTCCTACGGTACGCGAGTTATCCTCGCCTGTGCACGCGACAGCGCCCGGAAAGCACAAGCTTTCCGGGCGCTGCCATTGAGCCGGTCGCAGTCGGCCGGCCAGCGTGTGATCAGGCGCCGGTCGAATGGAGACCGCCGTCGACGTGGACCATCTCGCCTGTGGTGGCGGGGAACCAGTCGGAGAGCAGCGCGACGATCGCCTTGCCCGCCGGTTCGGTGTCGGTCTGGTCCCAGCCGAGCGGTGCCCGGTCACCCCAGACGTCTTCGAAGGCGTCGAAGCCGGGGATCGACTTGGCAGCCGTGGTCTTGAGCGGTCCGGCCGAGACGAGGTTGCAGCGGATCTGGTCCGCACCGAGGTACTTGGCGAGGTACCGGTTGGTCGACTCCAGGGCCGCCTTGCACACGCCCATCCAGTCGTAGGCCGGCCATGCGACGGTCGCGTCGAAGGTCAGGCCGACGACGCCGGCGCCGGGGTTCATGACCGGCTTGGCGGCCATGACGATCGACTTGAGCGAGAACGCCGAGACCTGCATGGCGTTGGCGACGGACTCGAACGGGGTGTCGAGGAAGACGCCGCCGAGGGCGTCCTTCGGTGCGAAGGCGATCGCGTGGACGATGCCGTCGATGCTGCCGCCGAGGCGCTCGGGCAGTGCGGCCAAGTCCTCGTCGTTGGTGGCGTCGAGTTCGATGACCTCAGCCGGCTGCGGAAGCCGTTCGGCGATGATCGAGGTGATCTTCATCTGTCGTCCGAACGACGACAGGATGACCTCTGCTCCCTGTTCCTGCGCCAGCCGGGCAGCGGCGAAGGCGATCGACGCCTCCGTCAGCACGCCGGTGACGAGAATGCGCTTGCCGTCAAGAATTCCCATGTTCCCCAATCCTTCTCAAGGTCTCGCAGCCCGCGTTCTGCTTCCGGGCTGCCGTGGTCAGTCCGTTGTTCAGTGTCCCATACCCAGGCCGCCGTCAACCGGAATGACGGCCCCGGAGATGTAGGCGGCCTCATCGGAGGCGACCCAGCGCACCACGCGGGCGACCTCCTCGGCCTCGGCGAACCGCTTGGCCGGGATCTGCGCGAGGTATTCCTTCTGCTGCTTCTCCGGCAGCTCGTCGGTCATGTCGGTGCGGATGAAGCCCGGCGCGACGACGTTGGCGGTGATGCCGCGGGATCCGAGCTCCCGGGTGATCGACCGGGCCAGGCCGACCAGGCCGGCCTTCGAGGACGAGTAGTTCGCCTGCCCGGCCACGCCGAGGAGGCCGGAGACCGAGGAGATGAGGACGATGCGGCCGTACTTCGCCCGGATCATCGAGGTGATTCCGCGCTTGACGGTGCGGAACGCGCCGGTGAGGTTGGTGTCGATCACAGCGCCGAACTCTTCGTCGTCCATGCGCATGAGCAGGTTGTCCTTGGTGATGCCGGCGTTGGCGACGACGATCTCGACCGGGCCGAGCTCATCTTCGATCTGCGCGAAGGCCGCGTCGATCGAGGCAGTGTCGGTGACATCGGCGCTGACGGCCAGCGCGCCCTCGGGGGCTTCGCCGTTGCGGGAGGTCACGGCGACCTTGTGGCCTGCGGCGATGAATTCCTCGGCGATGGTGCGGCCGATGCCGCGGTTGCCGCCGGTGACGAGGACGACGCGTGATTCAGACACGTGCGGGGGCTCCTTCTTCGTGCGATCGCCGCGTGGGAACGGCGCGGGCAGTGTGATGTCTCCAACCTAACGCACAGATGCAGTCCTTAAGTATCTGGGAGACAATAGGACGGTAGGCTTTTGTATCTGAAAGCACGAGTCATGGAAGGCTATGGCACAGAAGAGACCACGCACGCACATCACGGATGCCGACGAGTCTCACGAAGCCGACACCCGCGCCCGCTCCCGCCGCTATCTGCTGTCCATGGCCATCCGCATCATCTGCTTCGTGCTCGCGATCGTCACGACCGGCTGGCTGCGCTGGACGTGTGTGGCTGGAGCTGTGTTCCTGCCCTGGGTGGCGGTGCAGATCGCCAATGCAGGCAAGGAGAACATCACCCGGACGAAGACGGCGCAGATCGACTCGCCGCCGCTGCCGGAGCTGCAGGCAGGACGCAGCGATGCTAACGCTGGTTCGGATCCCGAGGCGGCAGGTGCCTGGCGTGCCGCCTCCGACGTCGCCGACGCGGAGGTGATCGGCGGCTACACGGTCTCCCCAGGCACCGCTTCCGCGCCGACGCCCGACGGCGGGCAGGTCGGCGAAAAGGTGCCGCCCGACGTCGTGGAGGGCACAGTGGTCGATCCTGATCCGGAGAGCACTCAGCCGCCGGTTCGTGAGGAGGAAGACGGTGAAAACCGTGAGTGAGCTGCGTTGCTCGGCCCGGGCCTGCGGTCGCCCGGCGGCCTACGCGATGCTGTGGAACAACCCCCGGATTCACACCCCGGAGCGGCGAAAAGTATGGTTGGCCTGTGATGATCACCGGACCTACCTGCACGAGTACCTGCAGCTGCGCGGGCTGCTCAAGGACGATGTGCCGGTTGATGAGATCCCGGCAGGGGCTGGCTGATGGCTGCTGAGTCCTACCACTTCATCCTCTCCTCCCGCTGGCTGCGCTACATCGCTCTGGCAGTTGTCGCCGCGATCGCCTGCGGATTCCTCGCCAACTGGCAGAACAACCGCCGTGAGGCCCGCGACGCCGAGATCGCCCACATCAATGCGAACTACCACGGCGACGCCGAGCCGCTGTCAGCGATCCTGCCTGAGCGTGATACCGCGCTGCCCGATGAGCTTGACTGGAAGCGCTTCGAAGCACGCGGCACCTACGATGCCGATTCGACGATCCTCGTACGCAACCGCAGCTTGGACGGTCAGGCCGGCTTCTATGTGCTCGTGCCGCTGACCACCGAGGCTGGGGGCGAACTTGCCGTCGTGCGCGGCTGGGTGCCCACCGGCCAGACCGGTGAGGCCCCGGACCTCTCAGCCCTGCCTGCTCCCCCAGCCGGCGAGGTCACCATCACCGGCTGGCTGCGCACACCCCAGGATGCCTCGGCAGAGACGGCGTCTGAGAACACCATCCGCAGCATCGACCCGGTGATCGTGCCGGGCATGAGCGCACCGTACACCGGCGCCTACGCGCAGCTCGATGCCGAGGACCCGGCCCCGGCTGAGCGCATGACTGCGCTGCCGCCGCCGAGCACCGATCCCGGCTCGCACCTGTCGTACACGTTCCAGTGGATCGTGTTCGGCATCATGATCCTCGGCGGTGTCGTCTACGCAGCCCGCCGGGAGCGCATCAGCCGCGATCTCGAAGCCGCGGAACAGGCCGGCCGGGTTCCGCGCACCGATTACGTCGTCGTCGACAAGGATGCGATTGCCGCCGGCCGGTCCCGCGGGCGTGCCGGCACTCCGGCGGGACGCGCCTCGCGCTACGGCAGCGCCGGTCCGCGCAGAGCTGTCGGCCGCCGCGGCGCACCAGCAGCGACGCCAGCCGGTGCCACGGCCGTGACAGCGCGCCGCAAGCAGGGCTCGGCAGAGGATGCTGAGGACGCGCTGCTCGATGAGCAGGGATTCTGAGCTGGTCTGCCGACCGCGCACTGCTAGGCGAGGGTGACGAGGTCGAGGTAATCGGCACTCCAGTGGTCTTCATCCCCATCGGGCAGCAGGAGCACCCGATCGGGGTTGAGCGCCTCGACAGCACCGACGTCGTGGGTGACGAGCACGATCGCGCCTTCGTAGCGGCGGATCGCTGACAGGATCTCCTCGCGGCTGGCCGGGTCGAGGTTGTTCGTCGGCTCATCGAGCAGCAGCACGTTGGCACTCGAGACGACCAGGGTGGCCAGCGCCAGGCGGGTCTTCTCACCGCCGGAGAGCACTCCGGCCGGTTTGTAGACGTCGTCGCCGGAGAACAGGAACGAACCGAGCACATTGCGCACCGCGGTGTCGTCGAGGTGATCGGCGTGGGCGACCATGTTCTCCAGCACGGTCCTGTTGACATCCAGGGTCTCGTGCTCCTGTGCATAGTAGCCGAGTTTGAGCCCGTGGCCAGCGCTCACCTCACCGGAATCCGGTTGTTCGAGCCCGGCCAGCAGCGTCAGGAGAGTCGTCTTCCCGGCACCGTTGAAGCCGAGCACGACGACACGTGAACCGCGGTCGATGGCCAGGTCGACGCCGGTGAACACCTCGGTCGATCCGTAGCTCTTCGACAGGCCCTCAGCCGTCAGCGGCACTCTGCCGCAGGCCGTCGGTGCCGGGAACCGCAGATGTGCGACCTTCTCCGACTGGCGTTCGGACTCCAGGCCCGAAAGCATCCGCTCGGCACGCTTGGCCATCTGCTGGGCGGCGACGGCTTTGGTGGCCTTGGCCCGCATCTTGTCGGCCTGCGCGCTCAGTGCAGCGGCCTTCTTCTCGACATTGGCCCGTTCGCGGCGCCGGCGCCGTTCATCGGCTTCGCGCTGCTTGAGGTACTGCTGGTAGGTCATCGAGTAGATGTCGATGCACTGCCGGGTGGCGTCGAGGAAGAAGACGGTGTTGACGACCTCGTCGATGAGATCGAGGTCGTGGGAGATGATGATGAGCCCGCCGGAGTACGTCTTGAGGTAACCGCGCAGCCAGGCGACCGATTCAGCGTCGAGGTGGTTGGTCGGCTCGTCGAGGATCATCGTGTCCGGGGCCTCGAAGAGGATCCGGGCGAGTTCGACACGGCGGCGCTGACCGCCCGAAAGCGTCTGCAGCTCCTGGCGGATCGTCGCCTCGTCGAGCCCGAGGTTCGCGGCGATGCTCAGCGCCTCGGATTCGGCAGCGTAGCCGCCGGCGGCGATGAACTCGGCTTCGATCCGCGGGTACTTCTCGATCGCCTTGGACATGACGTCGGGATCCGGATCCGACATCTGCGCTTCTGCCTTGCGCATCCGGCGGGCGATGACGTCGAGTTCGCGGGCAGCAAGGATCCGCTCGATGGCAGTGGCCTGCGGGTTTCCGGTGCGCGGATCCTGCGGCAGATATCCGACCGTGCCGGTGCGTGAGACGGTGCCGGCGCTGGGCTGCACTTCGTCCATCAGCACCTTCGTCAACGTGGTCTTGCCAGCACCGTTGCGGCCGACCAGGCCGACCCGGTCGCCCTTGTCAACCCGGAAGCTCACCCCGGTCATGAGTGTGCGGGCACCGACCATCACCTCGAGGTCGTGCACGGAGATCATCGCGTCTCCTCTCCGTAGGCAGCCTGGGCGCCCGAGCGGATGAGCCGGGCAAGCTCGTCCTGCGGGCTGCGGCCGGCGGCCCGGGCGGCATCGACGATGCGGTCGGCGAGATCGCGCTCGAGCGCGCAGGAGACCTGGACGGTGGCCGGCGCGGCGGCCACCGCCTCGAAAACGGCTGGTGCGGCAACCGCGTCAGCCGGTGACGTCAGTGCAGCAGCAGAGTCAGCTGGTGACGTCAGTGCGGCACCGGTGAAACCGGGGCCGGTGGGCACCGGGGTGCCGTCCTTATAGGCGCCGGCAGCTGCCCGGGCGCGTTCGTCGGCGGCGTCGTTGAGGCTGTGGCTGCTGTGGCCCTTGACCCATTCGAACTCGACGCTACGGCCGGTCAGGGCGGCGTCGAGGGCTTCCATGAGGTCGCGGTTCTGCACGTCCTTGCCGTCGGCCTTCTTCCAGCCGCGGCGCTTCCAGTTCGGCATCCACTTCGTCACCGAGTTGATGACGTACTGGCTGTCGCACAGGATGTGCAGCGGGGTGTCGGCTTCCGCAGTCGCGTTGAGGATCTCGATGACGGCCTGCAGCTCGCCGCGATTGTTCGTCGCCTTCTTCCAGCCGCCGGCAGCCCAACAGTCGTCGTCGATGTACCAGGCCCAGCCAGCGGGCCCAGGGTTGCCGAGGGCCGAACCGTCGACGGCGACAGTGATCGTCACGTATGTGTCCTTCCGAAATTGCTGGTCAGGCCGGAAAGCGCCTATTCCCGGCGCACGATGCCCACACTATGCTACTGCCATGACCTTCAATCCCGGCAGTCAGCTCGACACCTCCCAGGTCTCCCGCCGGTCCGGCGGCGGCATGGGCGGTCCCATCAAGGTCGGCGGGGGCATCGGCTCGATCGCCGTGCTCATCCTCGGCGTCATCCTCTTCGGCCCCGGGTTCATCAACCAGGGCCTCGGCGAGGGTTCAAGCTACGACTACTCCCAGGTCGGCGAGCAGGACAGCGGCCCGTCGCTGGCCGAGCAGTGCCAGACCGGTGAGGACGCCAATCGCAACATCGAGTGCCGGGTCGTGGGCACCGTGAACTCGCTCAACACCTATTGGGGCGGCGGCGCCTCCCGGCTCGGGGTGCGATATCACCGGCCCGAGGTGGTGCTGACGTCCGGTTCGTGGCACACCGGCTGCGGGGCAGCCAGCTCGGCGATGGGGCCCTTCTACTGCCCGGCCGACGAGACGGCCTACTTCGACGTCGGGTTCTTCGACCAGCTGCGCAGCCAGTACGGCGCCGGCCAGGGCCCGCTGGCCGAGGAGTACGTCATCGCCCACGAGTTCGGCCACCACATCCAGCGCTTGACCGGCGACATCAACCGCGCCCAGCACGGCGACACCGGCCCGCAGTCCTCGGCGGTGCGCCTGGAGCTGCAGGCCGACTGCTATGCCGGGGTATGGGCGTCGAATGCCTCGAAGACGAAGGACGCCGGGACCGGTGAGCCGTACCTGCAGCCGCTGACGGCCTCCGACATCCGCTCGGCGGTCTCGGCTGCCGAAGCGGTCGGCGATGACCGGATCCAGGAGAAGGCGCAGGGCCGGGTGACGCCGGAGAACTTCACACATGGGTCCTCCGAACAGCGCGAAACCTGGTTCATGCGCGGATATGAGTACGGCGATCCCGCCGCGTGCGATACCTTCTCCGCTGGCCGGATCTGAACGCAGCAACACGGCACGCACACGGAGGCCGGTGAGCAGTCGGACTGCTCACCGGCCCCGTGTGCGTGATGGGCTCAGATCCGGAAACTCAGATGTTGAAGCCGAGGGCACGCATCTGCTCCTTGCCGTCCTCGGTGATGCGCTCGGGACCCCACGGCGGCATCCACACCCAGTTGATGCGGAAGGCCGGCACGATGCCCTCAAGCTGCTGAGCGCACTGGTCTTCGATGACGTCGGTCAGCGGACAGGCCGCTGAGGTCAGGGTCATCTCGACGACTGCCGTGCCGTCGTCCTCGACGGACGCGCCGTAGACGAGTCCCAGGTCGACGATGTTGACGCCGAGTTCAGGGTCGACGACGTCCATGAGCGCGTCGATGACCTCTTCGGGTGTGGCGTTGGTCGGTTGGTCGATCACTTCAGGCATGGTGTCCTCCTCGTACTGTCAGCATACGGTTCAGCGGCCTTCGGCGGCCGCCTGCGCCTGCACGAAGGCATCCTTGAATGCCACCCAGGCCAGCAGCGCGCACTTGATGCGCGCAGGAAACTTCGAGACTCCCTCGAACGCGGCGGCATCACCGAGCAGCTCCTCATCGGCGCGCCCGCGGCCGCGGGAGTGCATGAGCTCGTGGAAGCCGGCTTCCACCTCGGCGAACCTGTCAGGCGTCAGTTCGTCGAGCATCTCGGCCAGCACCGAGGCCGAGGCCATCGAGATCGAGCAGCCTGCACCGTCCCAGCGCATGTGCAGACTTTCGGCGGCCGGATCGTACAGCGCCTCGACGCTGATCTCGTCTCCGCAAGTCGGGTTGACCTGGTGGGAGGAGCCGAACAGCGCATCGCCGCCTTCCGGCGCACCGGTCAGCGGCAGGTTGCCGCAGCGGCGTTTGGCATGATCGAGGATGACCTGTTGGTACAGCTGCTGCAGATCGCTCATCGTGTCCCCTTCCGGCTCACGACAGCCCGAAGAAGGGCCGCACGTCTGCCAGAGCCGCCAGGAACGCATCGCAGTCGGCCTCTGTGGTGAAGACCGAGGCGCTGGCCCGGGTGGTGGCAGTCAGACCGTACCGGCGGTGCAGCGGCTGGGCACAGTGGTGGCCGACGCGCACGGCGATGCCGCGACTGTCGAGCACCTGGCCGACGTCGTGGGCGTGGACACCGTCGAGGTCGAATGACACGGCCGCGATGCTGGCTTCGTCGGCCGGCGGGCCGATGCGCCGGATTCCTGGGATCTGCGCGATGCCGTCGATGAGCCGGGACGCGATCTGCGCTTCGTGGGCGGCGATCTCGTCCATCCCGTAGTAGCTGAGGTAGTCGACTGCGGCATGCAGGCCGACGATCTCGGCGATCGGCTGGGTGCCGGCTTCGAACCGCTGCGGGGCGGGCATGAATGAGGCCGATTCCATGTCAACGGTCGTGATCATCGACCCGCCGGTGATGACCGGCGGCAGGGCGTCCAGCAGCTCGGAACGACCGTAGAGCACGCCGATGCCGGTGGGCCCGAGCATCTTGTGACCGGAGAACGCTGCGAAGTCGACGCCGAGGTCGTGCAGGTCGACCGGCAGGTGCGGCACCGACTGGCAGGCGTCGAGCACCGTGTAGGCGCCGACGGCGCGGGCCCGGTCGACGAGCCGGTCGACGGGGTTGATGGTGCCGAGCACGTTCGAGACGTGGGTGAAGGCCAGCACCTTCGTCGTCTCATCGACGATGGTGTCGAGCTCAGTGAGGTCGAGCTGGCCGTCATCGGTCAGCGGCAGCCACCGCAGCTGCGCTCCGGTCAGCGCTGCGGCCTGCTGCCACGGGACGAGGTTGGCGTGGTGCTCCATCTCGGTCACGACGATCGAATCGCCGGGACCGAGGCGGAACCGCTGAGCCTCTGCTCCCCCGAGCCCGGCGGAGGCGTGTGCCATGCCGAGGGCGACGACATTGAGCGCCTCCGTGGCGTTCTTCGTCCAGCACACCTCATCGGCGGCGGCCCCGACGAAAGCGGCCACCGCCTCGCGCCCGGCTTCGAACGCATCGGTGGCGTCGACGGCCAACTGATGCGCGCCGCGGTGCACCGCGGCGTTGCGCCGCTGGTAGAACTCATCGATTGCGTCGATGACCTGGTGCGGCTTCTGCGCGGTGGCGCCGGAGTCAAGATAGACCAGTCGCGCTCCGCCGACTTCCCGATCGAGGATCGGGAAGTCGTTGCGGATGCGGTCGATGTCAGTTGGCCTGAGCATTGAGGTGAGCGCAGTGATCAGGCGTCCTGCAGGGCGAGGCGGTCGTAGCCCTCGTTCTCGAGGCGCTCGGCCAGCTCCGGGCCGCCGGACTCAGCGACACGGCCGTTGTAGAGCACGTGGACGCGATCCGGGGTGATGTACTGCAGGATGCGGGTGTAGTGGGTGATGAGCATGATCCCGACGTCGGTCTTCTCCTTGGCGCGGTTGACGCCTTCGGAGACGATGCGCAGGGCGTCGACGTCGAGGCCGGAGTCGGTCTCATCGAGGATCGCGAAGCGCGGCTTGAGCATCTCCATCTGGAGGATCTCGTGGCGCTTCTTCTCACCACCGGAGAATCCCTCGTTGACGTTGCGGGAGGCGAACGCCGGGTCGACGCGAAGATCCTTCATCGCACCGGAGAGCTCCTTGGTCCAGGTGCGCAGCTTCGGTGCCTCGCCGTCGATGGCGGTCTTAGCCGAGCGCAGGAAGTTCGTCACGGTCACGCCGGGAACCTCGACGGGGTACTGCATGGCGAGGAACAGGCCGGCGCGGGCGCGCTCGTCCGGGGACATCTCCGTGATGTCCTCGCCGTCGAGGGTGACGGTGCCGGAGGTGATCTCGTACTTCGGGTGGCCGGCAAGGGCGTAGGCCAGGGTCGACTTACCGGAGCCGTTGGGGCCCATGATGGCATGGGTCTCGTTCGAGTTCAGCTCCAGGTCGACGCCCTTGAGGATCTCCTTGGGGCCGGATTCGGTCTGGACGCTGACGTGCAGGTCGCGGATGGAAAGAGTTGCCATGGTTTCAGTCCTTTGGTGTTGTTCGTTCGGTGAGGATCAGGTGGCCGCTGCCGGGCTGAGATCGACGTATATGGCACCGTCGCGCTCTTCGCACGGATAGACGGCGACCGGTTCGAAGGCCGGTGGGGTCAGCGGCTGTCCGGTGGTCAGTGAGAAGGCCGAGCCGTGCAGCCAGCATTCGATCGAGCAGCCTGAGATCTCGCCCTCGGCGAGTGAGACCTCGCCGTGGGTGCACAGGTCGTCGATCGCATGGACGGTGCCGTCCTCGGTGCGGGCGATGCAGATCTCGCGTTCGTCGATGACGACGCGCAGTGCCGCGCCGGCCGGAACAGCACTGGCCTTGCAGGCTTCGTGCAGACTCACATCATGCTCCGCGACAGCTCGTCCTCGATCTGCTCGGTGAGGACTTCCTCGATCTCGGGCACACGGATCTGCTGTATGACCTCGTTGAAGAAGCCGCGCACCACGAGGCGGCGGGCGACGGTCTCCGGGATGCCGCGGCTCATGAGGTAGAACAGGTGCTCCTCATCGAAGCGGCCAGTCGAGGATGCGTGTCCGGCGCCTTCGATGTCGCCGGTCTCGATCTCCAGGTTCGGCACCGAATCGGCCCGCGCTCCCTCGGTGAGAATGAGGTTGCGGTTGAGCTCGTAGGTGTCGATGCCCAGGGCCTCGGGCCGGATGAGCACATCGCCGATCCACACGCTGTGCGCATCGGTTCCCTGCAGCGCGCCCTTGTACAGCACGTTGGAGGTGGCCTTGGCGGTGTTGTGGTCGATGTAGGTGCGGTGCTCCAGGTGCTGGCCGGCGTCGGCGAAGTACAGGCCGAGCAGCTCAGCCTCGCCGCCGGGACCGTCGTAGCGGACGTTGGAGTTCAGGCGCACGATGTCTCCGCCGAGCGAGATGGCGATGTGCTTGAACTGTGCGTCCTTGCCCACGAGCGCGTCGTGCTGGCCGAGGTGGACGGAGCCGTCCTCCCACAGCTGGATTGACGCGAAGGTGACCTCGGCGCCCTCGCCGATGAGCAGGGAGACGAGCTCGGAGTACCGGGCCTGCCCCTCGTGTTCGACGACGATGGTGGCCTTGGCGTTCGCACCGATGGTGACGACGACATGGCCGTGGACGGTCTGGCCGTCCACACCGTCGGCGTGGATGATGACCGGCTCGTCGAGCTCGCGGCCGGCGGGCACATCGTAGTGGAGCACAGCGGGCGCCTGATTCGCTGCGATCGCCGCAGGACGGTCCTCAGGCTCGAGCACGCCCAGCGCGCGGGCGGCCTCCAGGTCGATGACCTCCTGGGTGACCCCAGCGGGGAGGTCCTGGCTGAGGTTGAGCGACTGACCGGCGCCGGTGTCCTCGAGCAGGTCGGTGAGCTTGCGCACCGGGGTGAAGCGCCATTCCTCTTCCCGTCCGGTGATCTGCGGGAAGTCGGCGACTGAGAAGCTGCGGGTCCGTTCGCTCCGGGATTTCGCCGGAACCTGAACCTCGCTCGGGTTCTCAAGAGTCTGTGTCATTGAGTGTTCTCTCCTGTGTGAGACGTGGGTGCCTGGACGGGTGCGGTGGCCGGATCAGCCGACCGCGCCCTCCATCTGCAGCTCGATGAGGCGGTTGAGCTCGAGGGCGTACTCCATCGGCAGCTCACGGGCGATCGGCTCGACGAAGCCGCGCACGATCATCGCCATCGCCTCGGTCTCGTCGAGGCCGCGGCTCATGAGGTAGAACAGCTGGTCCTCGCTGACCTTGGAGACGGTGGCCTCGTGGCCGAGCGAGACATCGTCTTCGCGGATGTCGATGTAGGGGTAGGTGTCCGAGCGTGAGATGTTGTCGACGAGCAGTGCGTCGCACAGCACGGTGTTCGACGAGCCCTTGGCCTTCGGGTGGACGTGCACGAGGCCGCGGTAGCCGGCGCGGCCGCCGTTGCGGGCCACGGACTTCGACACGATCGACGAGTGGGTGTTCGGTGCGGCGTGCACCATCTTGGCGCCGGTGTCCTGGTGCTGGCCGCCGCCGGCGAATGCCACCGACAGGGTCTCACCGCGGGCGTGCTGGCCGGTCAGCCAGATCGCCGGGTACTTCATGGTGACCTTCGAGCCGATGTTGCCGTCGACCCATTCCATCGTCGCGCCCTCTTCGGCGATCGCACGCTTGGTGACGAGGTTGTACACGTTGTTCGACCAGTTCTGGATGGTCGTGTAGCGCACACGGGCGTCCTTCTTCGCGATGATCTCGACGACAGCAGAATGCAGCGAATCGGACTTGTAGATCGGCGCGGTGCAGCCTTCGACGTAGTGCACGTAGGAGCCTTCGTCGGCGATGATGAGAGTGCGCTCGAACTGGCCCATGTTCTCGGTGTTGATCCGGAAGTAGGCCTGCAGCGGGATCTCGACGTGGACGCCCTTGGGCACGTAGATGAACGATCCGCCGGACCACACTGCGGTGTTGAGCGCGGAGAACTTGTTGTCCCCGGCCGGGATGACCGAGCCGAAGTACTCTTCGAAGATCTCCGGGTGCTCGCGCAGGCCGGTGTCGGTGTCGAGGAAGATGACGCCCTGGCGCTCCAGCTCCTCGTTGATCTTGTGATACACGACCTCGGACTCGTACTGGGCGGCCACGCCTGCGACGAGGCGCTGCTTCTCGGCCTCCGGGATGCCGAGGCGGTCGTAGGTGTTCTTGATGTCCTCGGGCAGGTCCTCCCAGGACTGCACCTGACCCTCGGTGGAGCGGACGAAGTACTTGATGTCGTCGAAGTTGATGTCGGTCAGGTCAGCGCCCCAGTGCGGCATCGGCTTCTTGTCGAACAGGCGCAGAGCCTTGAGGCGGCGGTTGAGCATCCACTCGGGCTCTTCCTTCAGAGCCGAGATCCGGCGGACGACCTCTTCGCTCAGGCCGCGTTCGGCGGTGGCGCCGGCATCGTTCTCGTCGTGCCAGCCGTAGGCGTAGTTGCCGATGTCGTGAAGCTCAGGATTGGCCTCAAGAATCGGGTTGGTCTCGGTGGTGTCAGTCACCTTGAGCCTCCTTGTGTGCGATCGTTCTGGTCGATCAACGGGCGGTTGACGACAGAGGTGGGAATGTGGGTCGTGCAGACGTGGCCGCCGCCGGCCAGTGTCGACAGGCGGCGGACGTCGACCCCGAGGTAGTCGGAGAACATCTCGAGCTCCTGTTCGCAGAACTCGGGGTAGGCCTCGGCGACGTTCTGGATCGGGCAGTGTCCCTGGCACAGCTGCATCGCCTCCAGCGGGGTGCCGACGGCCACCGGGGTGGCCGAGGCGGCGAATCCCTCGGCGGAGAGCGCCTGGGCCAGTTCGCGAGAGCGGCTGGGAAGCGTCTCGGCGCTGTGCGACAGCCTCGAGCGCAGTCGCGCCCGCAGCCCGTCGACGTATTCGGCGGCGTACTCAGAGATTGCCTCGCGGCCGTCCTTGCGGGCGAGGAAGTCGAGCACGTCGACGGCGAGGTCGTCGTAACTGTGGCTGATCTCGGCGTGGCCTTCGGCGGTCACCACATACTGGCGTGCCGGCCGACCGCGGCCGATCTTCGTCCCGGCCAGGTCGCGAACCTCCACGAGGCCCTCATCAGCCAAGGCGTCGAGGTGCCGACGGATGGCCGCGGCAGTGAGGTCCATGGACTTCGCCACCGCCGAGGCGCTGACCGGACCCTGGTCGAGAACAGCGGCCAGCACCCGATGCCGGGTCTTGACGTCTTCGTGTGCGCGCGATTTGCGCTGTGGAGCATGCTGGGCAACCATGAGTTTCACCCCGCTTTCGGCTGACGATACCAGTGACTCTGCTTTAGACAACAGTATTGTGTTCTAAATTGTTCCATGTAAACAAAGGGCACCCTAAAGTGCCGGAGTGCAGGCGCGGCTACGATGGTACGCGTGTCTGACACCCCTGCATCGCCTGCGCCGCTGCACATCTCCGGCCTGGCCTTCTCCTACCGCACCGGCCAGCGCGCCGTCGACGATGTCTCCCTGCGTGCCGCCGCCGGGACCGTCCACGCGATCCTCGGACCCAACGGCGCGGGGAAGTCGACGACCATCGCCTGCGCCGTCGGTCTGCACCGCCCGAGTGCCGGCACCGTGCGCATCTTCGGCCGCGATCCTGTCGCCGATCACAGCTTCACCGCAGGGCGCACCGGCGTCATGCTCCAAGACGGCGGCCTGCCGATGGCCGCCCGCCCGCTGGCGGTGCTAACGCACCTCTCGCGCCTGTACGCCTCCCCGCTCGATGTCACGGAACTGGCCGAACGACTGGGCATCACCTCGTTCGCAGACCGGTCGATCCGCCGCCTGTCCGGCGGACAGCGCCAGCGCGTCGGCCTGGCCGCAGCCCTCATCGGCCGGCCGCGGCTGCTGTTCCTCGACGAACCGACCGCGGGCCTCGACCCGCAGGCAGCACTCGTCGTCCGCGAGGTCATCGACGAGCAGCGCCGGGCCGGTGCCAGCGTCGTGCTCACCACCCACGACATGGATGACGCCCAGCGGCTGGCCGATGAGATCACCATCATCGACCACGGCCGGGTCATCGCCGCCGGCACACCCCGCCGGCTCATGAACGGCGGCGGCAACCGGATGCTGCGCATC
Source organism: Brevibacterium sp. p3-SID960 (assembly GCF_025144725.1). Taxonomy (GTDB): domain Bacteria; phylum Actinomycetota; class Actinomycetes; order Actinomycetales; family Brevibacteriaceae; genus Brevibacterium. The sequence goes on from NZ_JALXKS010000038.1 coordinate 23,444, forward strand.
GTCACCGGCTCTCCGCTGAGCGCCGAGGTGAGCCGCGCACTCGCAGTACACGGCTCCGTCGACCAGACCCCCGGCGATGCGGCCACCACGCTGGTGCGCGGGGACATCACGCCTGCCGACCTAGCAGCCATCACGAGGCTGCTGGCAGACCACGATGTCGTCTGCGAGGAGTTCGCCGTCACCGGCCGCACCCTCAACGACGTCTTCCTCGACCTGACCGGAAGGAGCCTGCGGTGACCGACCCGACACCCCAGACCACCGCCTCGGCCCGGGTGACCACCGCCTCGGGTGCGGCCCCGGCCGGTTCCCGGGTCCTCGCCCAGACGGCTTTCGAGATCCGCACGATCCTGCGCAACGGCGAACAGCTGCTCGTCTCGATCATCCTGCCGGCGATCATCCTCTTCGGCTTGGCCACCACCCCGATCCTGGAGGCGCTGGGCGTCGACCTCGGCTCACGCCGGCCCGTCGATGTCGCCACCGCCGGAGTGCTGAGCCTGGCGATCGGCTCGAGCGCCTTCACCGGGCAGGCGATCGCCACCGCCTTCGACCGCCGCTACGGAGTGCTGCGGCAGCTGGCGACCACTCCCCTGGGTGTGCGCGGGCTCATCGCCGGGAAGCTCATCGCCGTGTGCTGCGTCGTCGCCATCCAGTTCACGCTCATCGCAGGCCTCGCGCTCGTGCTCGGGGCCAGCGGAGGAGTGCACATCGCAGGCCTCGCCCTCACCGCGCTGCTCGGCACCGCGATGTTCCTCGTGTGGGGGCTCGTGATGGCCGGAACCATCCGGGCGGAGGCGACGCTGGCGCTGGCGAATCTGCTGTGGGTGCTCATGGCCTCTCTCGGCGGGCTGCTGCTCGCCCATTCCGGCACGTGGGGTGCGATCGTGTCCTGGCTGCCCTCAGGAGCGCTCGGCGACGCGATGCGCGCAGCCGTGCTCACCGGCGGCCTCGATGCCACGGCACTGGCAGTCATGGCCGTGTGGACGCTCGTGGGTATTGTCACAGGGGTCCGGTTCTTCTCCTTCGATGCCAAATGAGATAATCGGCACATGAGCGCCTCGACCTCACAGCCGGCGGCTGAGCGCCCCAGCTTCGCCTCCCGATTCATGCCCCGCCAGCCCAACCGATTCATCCGCGCGGTTGCGTGGATCATGCTGCTGGCCCAATCCGGGATCATCATGACCGGCGGCACGGTCAGGCTCACCGGGTCCGGCCTCGGCTGCCCGACGTGGCCGCGCTGCACCGAGGAATCGCTGACGAACACCCCGGAGATGGGCATCCACGGCTACATCGAGTTCGGCAACCGGGTGCTGGCGATCTTCCTCGGGCTGTACTGCATCTTCGCGCTCATCGCAGTGTGGCGGATGCGCCGGACCCGCCCGGAGATCTTCTGGTCGGTCATCGCTCTTGCCCTCATCGTCGTCTCGCAGGCTGTCGTCGGCGGCATCAGCGTGCGCATGCAGCTCAACCCGTGGATCGTCGCCAGCCACTTCGTTCCCTCGGCGATCGCGGTGGCGATCTCAGCGTTCCTGGTGCGCCGCAGCGGTGACGCCGGACGACCGGTCACACCACTGGGCACCGCCGGTCTGCGGATCACCGGCTGGGTGATCGGCGGGCTCACCGCCCTCGTCGTCATCCTCGGGGTGCTCGTCACCGGTGCCGGCCCGCACGCCGGTGATGCGCTCAGCGCCCGCAACGGCTTCGACACCGTCGTCATCTCCCGCCTCCACGCGATCCCGGTGTGGGTGCTCGTCGCAGCCACGATCACAGCCGGGCTCACGGCCCGCCGTCAGGGTCTGACCTTCCCGGCCAAGGCGTTCACGGTGCTGCTCGCCATCGAACTCGCGCAGGGTGTCGTCGGCTACGTGCAGTACTTCACCGGCCTGCCCGAGCTGCTCGTCGCCGCCCACCTGCTCGGTGTGTGCTTCATGGTCGCCGGTGCCACCGTTGCCGTCGACTCCCTCTACCGCCGTCCGGCGCTCAGCGCCGCTGAACCGGCGGCACAACCTGCCGGGGACCGGGACGCAGCGCTCACAGCTTCGTCTCGAATGCCCTCTTGAGCACCCGGTCAGCGTCCGTGAGCGACGCTTCGGTGTGGTGCAGCAGGGTGCCGAAGAGCACCCCATAGGTGAATGACGAGTGGCCGTCTGCTTCGGCTCGGCGCGACAGCTGCAGGATCCATTCGCGGGCGACAGCGGCATCGTTGAGCTCGCCGTAGTGCTCGGTGACTGCCTCCCAGGCTGCGGCTGCCTCAGCGGCCGGCGTGCCGAGCGCCAGCGACAGCGCCTCGCAGACGTAGCGGACCACCTTGGCCTTCTTGCGCACCTCATGACGGTGGGCCAACTGCTCCGCACCTGAGGTGGTGCGCACCTTGCGATGCTGTCTGCGCACTTTGGCGATCGCCTCGTCGAGCATCGGCCGGTACGCCTTGCCGGTGCGTGCACTGGCGTCCCAGCCGGGGTTGAACGGTGGATCCTCCAGCCAGTGCTGGAGGGAGGCGAGCAGCGTGCGGTAGCGCACCGTCGACAGGGTCCGCTTGACGTTGGCGACCGTCGTGCGATGATGCGCGGTGAGCATCTGCGTCATCTGCTCAGCCACTCCCTCGGTGATCGCCTCGGCAGGCAGGTCGTCGAGCAGGCGCGGGAGACGTTCGAGCTGCACCTCGGCATCACGAGCGTAGCCGAGCCGAGCGGCGAACCATTTGAGCTCCTCGCGCAGCCGGGTGACGGAGCTGGCGTCGAACAGTGGGGCGAAGGTCTTGAGGATGCTGCGCAGTCGGCGCGACGCCACCCGGGTCTTGTGCACCGCATCCGGGGCGTCGACGGCGACGTCCTGCTCGCGGTGCTGCAGCACGCCGATGTGCTCGGCCATCGCAGCGAGCACCGTCTGAACCAGCGGTGACTTGCGATCCAGGGTGCGTTGGGCCGCCAGTTCAGGCGCGGTGCCGAGTGCGCGGGCGAGCTTCGAGGCCGTTGCAGCCGGTTCGATGCCGGCTGCAGCGAAGATCTCGGCGACCCCGTCGAGCAGCGCCTGCCCGGTGCCGGCCTCGACCAGCTCGACTTCGAGTTCGCGCCACTCAGACCGGGCTGCGGCCACGCCCGGGCGGGCGAAGCGCACGGCGGTGACATGGTCGTCGCTGAGCTCCGCCACCGCGGGCCCGCCTGCGCGTTCGGCCAGCAGCGTCGTCGTCCGGGCAGTGCTGAGCAGGGCAACCGGAATGAGCGGCACCTGCCCGACCTGCTCACGGACGACGGCGAGCAGCTCGGCTGGCACCCGAGCTTCGTCCCCGTCGGAGAGATCGACGTGCATCTCCGTGCGCGCGCTGCCGGCCGGCAGCTTGAGATGCCAGCCGGCATCGGTGCCGCCGGTTCGCCGACGCAGGGTGAGCTTGGCGCGTGAGAGACGGAAATCAGGGGAGTCGAAGTACACGGCATCGAGCTGCATCGAATCTCCGCCGGCCGCATGCGCCAGACCCGACAGGTCGGGAACCGGCTGATCGGGTCCCGGAGCGAACTTCAGCTCCTCCTCGGTGGCGACGCTGACCCGATCGGACTCTGCACCGGCGACCACCGCCTCGGCGGCGGCCTCAGACTCAGCGGCATCGGAATCGGCGGGGGAACCAGCGTACTCGCTCACAGACTCTCCAGTGGCTCGTGGCGCCGCAGCCTCAGGGTTCGGCGCGGCCGGTACTTGGAGTATATCGGCCGCTCGGAACACTTCAGACCTGGCCCATTGGCCGGGCCGGCCGTCAGCCGAAGTAGGGCGTCAGCCGACGAACGGGTTGAAGAACGGGTCAACGGCCACGGCAAGGAAGAGCACCGACAGGTAGGTGATCGAGCCGTGGAAGACCTTCATCGCGCGCAGCTGAGTGCCGGAGAAGCCCTTCTTCGCACGCTTGACGAGGGCGTAGCACTGGTACATGAACCAGGCACCGGCCAGCACGGCGGTGATGATGTAGATCGGGCCCATCGGGGCGACCGGGATGAGCGCGAGGCTGGCAGCGACCATCGCCCAGCCGTACCAGATGATCTGCCGGCCCACACTCGTCGGCGGGACCTTCGACGGCAGCATCGGCACGCCGGCTGCGTCGTAGTCGGCCTTGTACTTGATGGCCAGCGGCCAGTAGTGCGGTGGCGTCCAGAAGAACACGACGAGGAATAGGATCAACGGCTCCCAGCTGACCGAACCGGTGACGGCCGACCAGCCGATGAGCACCGGCATGCAGCCGGCAGCACCGCCCCAGACGATGTTCTGGGTGGTGTGGCGCTTGAGCATGATCGTGTAGAAGACGACGTAGAGCAGGATCGCAGTGGCCGTCAGGCCGGCGGCGACCCAGTTGGTGAAGCCGCCCATCCAGAAGATCGAGCCGATGCCGAGTGCGAACGCGAAGACGAGTGCCTCACGGGCAGACACCTCGCCGGTGACGAGCGGGCGGTTCTCGGTGCGGCGCATCTTCGCGTCGATGTCGCGGTCGAGATAGCAGTTGAAGACGTTCGCCGAGGCGGCGGCCGCCGCGCCGCCGATGAGGGTGGTGAGCACGAGCCACAGGCTCGGCAGGCCCTGAGCGGCGAGGAACATCACCGGGGCGGTGGTGACGAGCAGCAGCTCGATGATGCGCGGTTTCGTCAGGGCGACGAACGCCATGAACCGGCTGCGGGGCTTCGACCCGCGCGTCGTCTCATCGGCGATCCGCTGCAACGGCTTCTCCTCAGAGAGGGCGGCACGGTTCTGGTCGGCAGTCACGTCGCTCAAGTCACTTCCTCATTCGAACAGGGGTGAGGCTGTTCAGCTGCACTGTGGGCGGCTGTCAGCCAACGGTCGTTATTCTACTCGTCGTCGAGTTAAATTCCAGTTCCGCCTGCTGCCGCCATGTCCGCCGGGTGCCGGACGTCGCCCGTGGTCTGACCGGTGTTTGCGCGCAGCGTGCGCCCGGTATGGCCAGCCGGTGCCGAAAGGACGCCTGCGCGGTTCCGCACAGCTCATCTCGACGGGTAGAGTCGGTGGTGGATTACCGTTGATGAGAAGGATTGATTCACTCACATGAACTCCCTGACCTGGTCCGCTGCGGACCGCGCTGCAGTCGACACTGCCCGCCTGCTCGCTGCCGACGCCGTGCAGAAGGCTGGCAACGGTCATCCCGGCACGGCGATGAGCCTGGCCCCGGTCGCCTACTACCTCTATCAGCATGCGATGGTCCACGACCCGGCGGACCCGCAGTGGATTGGCCGTGACCGCTTCGTCCTCTCCGCCGGCCACTCCAGCCTCACCCAGTACATTCAGCTCTACCTCAGCGGCTACGGTCTCGAACTCGACGACCTCAAGGCGCTGCGCCAGTGGGGTTCGCTGACCCCCGGCCACCCGGAGGTCGGCCACACCGACGGCGTGGAGATCACCACCGGCCCGCTGGGCTCCGGTGTGGCCTCCGCGGTCGGCATGGCGATGGCCGCCCGCCGCGAACGCGGTCTCTTCGATCCTGGCACCGCTGCCGGCCAGTCGGTCTTCGACCACCGCATCTTCGTCATCGCCGGTGATGGCGACCTGCAGGAAGGTGTGTCCTCCGAGGCCTCCTCGCTGGCCGGCACCCAGAATCTCGGCAACCTCATCGTCATCTGGGACGACAACCGCATCTCGATTGAGGACGACACCTCGATCGCCTTCACCGAAGACGTCTCCGCCCGCTACGAGGCCTACGGCTGGCATGTCCAGCATGTCGACTTCCTGAACGACGGCGACTACACCGAGGACATCGACGCCCTGCACGCCGCCGTCGAGGCCGCCAAGACCGACCCGCGCCCGTCCTTCATCCGCCTGTCGACGATCATCGCCTGGCCGAGCCCGACCGCCCAGGGCACCGGCGCCTCCCACGGCGCGGCCCTCGGCGCCGAGGAGATCGCAGCGACGAAGATCATCCTCGGCTTCGACCCGGAGGCCGACTTCGCCGTCGCCGACGATGTCCTCGCCCACGCCCGTCAGGTCCGCAACCGCGGAGCCGAGGCGCACAGCGCCTGGTCGAAGCGCTTCGAACAGTGGCGCACCGATCAGCCCGAGCGGGCCGCGCTGCTCGACCGGCTGCTCGCCGGTGCGCTGCCTGAGGGCTTCGATGAGCTGTTCCCCGTCTTCGACGCGGATGCCAAGGGAGTGGCCACCCGCGCTGCCTCCGGCAAAGTTCTCAACGCGATCGCCGAGGCGCTGCCGGAGCTGTGGGGCGGATCAGCCGACCTCGCCGGTTCGAACAACACCCTCATCAAGGACGCCGCCTCGTTCCTGCCGCCCGAGCGCAGTTCGGAGATGTTCTCCGGTGAGCTCTACGGCCGCAACCTGCACTTCGGCATCCGCGAGTTCGCCGCGGGCCTCATCTGCAACGGCATCGCCCTGCACGGGCCGACCCGTCCGTACAACGGCACCTTCCTCGTCTTCTCCGACTACCAGCGCCCGGCCGTCCGCCTGGCCGCGCTGCAGCAGGTGCCCAACATCTTCGTGTGGACCCACGACTCGATCGGCCTCGGCGAAGACGGCCCGACCCACCAGCCGGTCGAGCATCTGTCCTCGCTGCGTGCGATCCCCGGCCTCGACGTCGTCCGCCCGGCCGATGCCAACGAGACGGCCGAGGCGTGGAAGCAGATCCTCAAGCGCGCTGATGGTCCCTCCGGCCTCGTCCTCACGCGTCAGGCCGTCCCGGTGCTCGACCGCACCGACCTGGCTCCCGCCTCGGAGACGGCTAAGGGCGGCTACATCCTCAAGGACTCCTCCGGCACCCCGGATGTTATCCTGCTTGCCTCCGGCTCAGAGGTCGAGATCGCCCTGGCTGCCGCCGAGACGCTGACCGGACAGGGCCGTGCCGTGCGGGTCGTCTCGATGCCGTGCTTCGAATGGTTCGCCGGCCAGGATGAGGACTACCGCACCTCGGTGCTGCCGCCGGAGGTCCAGGCTCGTGTCAGCGTGGAGGCCGGCACTGCCCAGAGCTGGCACCAGTTCCTCGGCACCTACGGCACCGCGATCTCGCTGGAGCACTTCGGTGCCTCAGCTGACTACAAGCGCCTGTACGCGGAGTTCGGCATCACTGCCGAGGCCGTCGTCGCAGCAGCAGAAGAGAGCATCTCAGCAGTGGAAGGACGATGATGACTGATCGACTCGCCCAGCTCAGCCGCGCCGGAGTTTCGATATGGCTCGACGACCTGTCGCGCGGCCGGATCACCTCCGGGTCGCTCGGCTCGCTCATCGTCGATAAGAGCGTCGTGGGTGTGACGACGAACCCGACGATCTTCGCCGCAGCACTGGCTGACGGAGAGGCCTACGATGCGCAGGTCCGCGAGCTGGCCGCCGCCGGCGCCGGTGTCGATGCGGCGATCGATGCGCTCACCTGTCACGACGTCGCACAGGCTGCCGACATCCTTGCACCGGTCTACCGGGCCTCCGGCGGTGTCGACGGGCGAGTCTCAATCGAGGTGCCACCGCACCTGGCGCACGACACCGAGGGCACCGTCGAGTGTGCGCGCAAGCTGTGGGAGATGATCGACCGGCCGAACATCCTCATCAAGATCCCCGCCACCGAGGAGGGCATGCTTGCCATCGCCCGCACCCTCGGTGAGGGCATCAGCGTCAATGTCACCCTCATCTTCGCCCTCGACCGCTACCGCAAGGTCGTCGAGGCATTCATCAGCGGCCTCGAACGCGCGCGTGAGGCCGGCCGCGACATCTCGCGCATCCACTCAGTCGCCTCGATCTTCGTCTCCCGCGTCGATTCGGAGATCGACAAGCGCCTCGATGCCATCGGCTCGGAGAAGGCGCTGAGCCTCAAGGGCAAGGCCGGGATTGCGAACTGCCGGCTCGCCCACGAGATCTGCACGCAGCTGTTCGACAGTGAACGCTGGGATGTCCTCGAAGCTGCCGGAGCGCACCGGCAGCGCCCGCTGTGGGCATCGACGGGCACCAAGGATCCCGCCTACCCCGACACCCTGTACGTCAGCGAGCTCGTCACCGAGGGTGTCGTCAACACGATGCCGGAGAAGACCCTGGAGGCCTTCGCAGACCATGGTGAGCTGCACGGCGACACCGTCGTCGGCCGGCACACCGAGGCCGATGAGCTCTTCGACACGCTGGCGACCATGGGCATCGACTACGCCGAGGTGATGGACGTCCTCGAGCGTGAGGGCCTGCAGAAGTTCGACGCCAGCTGGGAAGAACTCGTCGAGACGGTCGCCCAGCAGCTTGAAGGAGCGCAGTCATGACACTGTCATTCGGCTATCCCTCCCCCGCCGAGTTCGAGGACGAGGTCCGCGATCTCGTCACTGCCCGCGCCGCTTCGCGCATCGCCTCAGGTGATGCCACGCTGTGGGGTGACGCCGCTCAGGCGGAGGCCTCCAAGCGGCTGGGCTGGGTGGGCCTGCCTGACTCGTCCGTCGAACTGCTCGACGAAATCGAGGAGCTGCGCAGCGAGCTCACCGCCGAGGGCATCGATCATGTCACACTCTGCGGCATGGGCGGCTCGTCGCTGGCCCCTGAGGTCATCTGCGCCACCGCCGGCGTGTTCCTCGAAGTCGTCGACACCACCGATCCCGGCCAGATCGCCGAGGCCATCGGCACCGACCTGCAGCGCAGCGTCGTCGTCGTGGCATCGAAGTCAGGCTCGACGATCGAGACCGAGGCGCAGCGTCGTGCCTTCGCCGAGGCGTTCGAGGCCGCCGGCATCCCGGCTGCCTCCCGCATGGTCGTCGTCACCGATCCCGGTTCGCCGTTGGCACAGCTGGCCGAACAGGAGGGCTACCGCAAGGTCTTCTATGCCGACCCGCGCATCGGAGGCCGGTTCTCCGCGCTCAGTGCCTTCGGTCTCGTCCCGGCCGGCCTCGCCGGCGCCGACATCGCCGGGCTGCTCGCCGAGGCTCGCGAGATCGGCCCGCTGCTCGAACATGACTCGCCGGACAACCCTGCCGTTCAGCTCGGTGCCTTCCTCGGTGTGGCTCACGCCCGCGAAACCGACAAGCTCGTCATCGCCCGCACCACCTCATCGATCGTGGGCCTCGGTGCTTGGCTGGAGCAGCTGCTGGCCGAATCCACCGGCAAGGACGGCGAGGGCATCCTCCCGGTCGTCGTCGAAGGACCTGACGCACCGGGTTTCGCTGACGCCCGCGCCGATGCGATGCTGCTGTTCGTCGGTGAGGTGGCCGGCCAGGCCACTCCCCCGTCGGGCTTCGCCTGCGCGGTTGACTACCCGCTGGGCGCCCAGTTCCTGCTGTGGGAGTACACCACCGCCATCACCGGCTACAGCATCGGCATCAACCCCTTCGACCAGCCTGATGTCGAAGCAGCGAAGGCCAGCGCGCGGGCGCTGCTCGAAGCCGATTCTCCGGTCGACGGCGAACAGCCGTCGTTCACTGTCGGCTCGGTTGAGGTGTACGGCTCACCGCACCTGCTCGAAGGCGTCGACAGCCTGGAGGAGGCGCTGCGGGCTCTGGCCGCCGCAGCTGACGAGTACGGCTATCTGGCGGTGCAGGCCTTCCTCGACCGGATCAGCGACCGGCGCGCCGAGCTGATCCGGCAGGCCGCGGCACTGCGCACCGGACTGCAGACGACCTTCGGTTACGGGCCGCGCTACCTGCACTCAACGGGCCAGTATCACAAGGGCGGGCGGCCCAACGGTGTGTTCCTGCAGATCACCGGCAGCCCGCGGGCCGATGTGCTGATTCCGGGCGAAGAGTACAGCTTCGGACAGCTGCAGACCGCGCAGGCGGCCGGCGACGCCGATGTGCTCACCGACCGCGGCCGCCCTGTGCTGCGCCTGCACCTGCGCGACCGTGCGCAGGGCATCGCTGACGTCCTCGCAGCCTTCGGCTT
>NZ_JALXKS010000039.1 GCF_025144725.1 Brevibacterium sp. p3-SID960
CCTAGGCCGCCTGAGCTGGCCGGCCGGAGCCGAGATTCTCATTGCGATCTCCCTGCAGCCTGCGGGTACACTGGCAGAGACCTCGCCGATGGTGACAGCATCGGCGCACTCCGGCAGAGAGCACACCACCTTCCGTGAAATCGACGATCACTCACCCCTGAGACGCGCATCATTCCTGCGCTCGGCAGCCGAACCGTTTACGGCTGCACGGCTGACATGATCGATCAGGCCCGCCGGAGATCCCGCAACACGCGGATTCCTGCGCTCCTGCAGACCTGTCTGCATCGATCATCGGGCTGAGCCTGTGCGCGTCTCGAATCGTCCTTTCGATTTCGACACGCGGAGGCATGCGTGGAACACGCACTCATCACCCTTGACTCGCTCACCTACACCTGGCCCGACGGCACCGCCGCACTGTCGGGGCTCACCGGCTCGATCGCCCGCGGGCGCACCGGTCTCATCGGCGCCAACGGCGCCGGCAAGACCACCCTCGTCCGTCTGCTCACCGGCGAACTGAGACCAACCTGCGGGCACGTGCACATCCACGGCAGCGTCGGCGTGCTGCCCCAGGACCTGGCCTTGAGCGACCAGACCGTCGCCGAAGTGCTCGGCATCGACCAGGTGCTCGCCGCGCTCGAAGCGGTGGAGACCGGAGACGCCGACGTCGCCCACTTCGACGTCATCGGCCAGGACTGGGACATCGCCGCCCGCGCCTGCCAGGCCCTCGCAGCAGCCGGTCTTCCGCTGGGTGAAGAGGAGCTCGGCCGGCCGATGCGCACGCTTTCCGGCGGTGAAACGATGAAGGCCGGGCTCGCAAGCCTGCACCTGCACCGGCCCGAGCTTGCGATCCTCGACGAGCCGACGAACAACCTCGATGCCGCCGGTCGGGAACACGTGCGCGGTCTCATCGACAGCTGGCGGGGTTCGCTGCTCATCATCAGCCACGACCGGCAGCTGCTCGCCGGCGTCGACCGGATCGTCGAACTCTACGGCACCGGCACCAGGGATGCGGCAGGCGAGCTGCAGGCTTCGACAATGCGGACGTGGGAGGGCAGCTTCGCGGACTACCGCCGGCAGCTGGCCGCCGAACAGGAAGCTGCGGAACAGGAAGCAGTGACCGCCCGCAGCAAGCTCGGCAAGCAGAAGCGCAAGCGGATCGAGGCGCAGATCAAACTCGACCGTCGGCAGCGCACGGCCAAGCAGGCGGTCAAGGATGCGAAGCTCCCGCCGATCGCCGCAGGCAACAGAGCCATGCAGGCGCAGAAGTCAGCGTCGAAGCTCACCGGAACCCACGCTGACAGGGAGGCAGCCGCCCGGCAGGAGGTGCACGAAGCGGAGGCGAGAATCCGGCAGCGCGTCGTCATCGACATCGAGCTGCCCGACACGGCAGTGTCGGCCGGGCGTACCGTCCTCGAGGTGGACAGCGGCGGGCAGACCCTCAGCATCCGCGGGCCTGAGCGGGTCGCACTTGCCGGGCCGAATGGGGCGGGCAAGACGACCCTGTTCAACCGGATCATGACCGCTGCACACAGGAGGGAGGAACCCGGTGTGCGCGTCATCGCCGAGCCCGGGCTGCTGCCGCAGCGCATCCTCCTCGACCCGCAGCTCAGTGTGCTCGAGACGGTCCGGCGTGCGGTTCCACATGTGGACCCGCACACGGTCCGCGCGCAGCTGGCCGGTCTGCAGCTGAAGAAGGACCGGCCCGATCGGCCGGTCGGCCAGCTTTCCGGGGGAGAGCGGCTCCGGGTCGCGCTCGCCCAGCTGCTGCTGGCCGATCCGGCTCCGCAGCTGCTGCTGCTCGATGAGCCGACCAACAATCTCGACTTGGAGAGCATCGAGGTGCTCGTCGGGGCGCTGAGCGCCTACCAGGGCGCGCTCATCGTCGTCAGCCACGATGTCGAGTTCCTCGATGAGATCGGCTGCACCCGGACGTGGGAGATCACAGACGGGATACTGAGCGAGGCTCACTGACGGCCACCCGGCCACCGCCTCGGGACCGACCGCCACCGCCTCGGGATTGGTTGCCACCGCCTCGGGATTGGTTGCCACCGCCGCCGGAACGGCCACGACCGCCGCGGGAACGGGGCCCAACGCAGCGACCGCCGGCCCACCTGAGGTGAACCGGCGGCCGCCGGGTGGGACGTCACTGCCTTAACAGCAGCGCGCCTTCGGGCTCGTCTCCTGCTCGTCGATGAGGCCGCGCCAGAATTCGCGTTCGCACATCGCGCCCTCGCGGGTGCCGTGGCGGCGCTCGTAGTGCTCAAGGTAGTGGACGTAGGCGTTCTCGCCCATGACCTCCTTGAGGTACCAGTGCACGGCCTTGAACGGGCGGGCGACTGCGGCGGCAAACGAACTCATCGTCACTTCTCCTTCGGATCGGCGTGCGAGCCGGAACCGGTGCCAGAGGCACCGTGGTCCTTCGCGGCCTTCTCCTTCGCGGAGACGCCGACAGCACCAGCCGGAGCGAGACCATGTTCGCGACGGTACTCCTCCCACTGGGCCTCGACCTCGCGCTCGGCCTTCGTGGCGATGAGACCGGCCGGGGCGAAGAGCTTCGTCGGCACGAACGCCGCCTCCGTCGTCTCCATCGGGCCGGTGCGGATCGACTTGATGCTCACCGCGATCGTCATGACGACGACCATGAGCACCAGCGAGGCGAACACGATCGACAGGGTGCCCTGGATGAACGTGTTGCGCACGACTGCGCGCATCGCATCGACGCCCTCGGTGGTGCCGAGTGAGGTCTCACCGGCGGCGAGTGCCTGCTTGTAGGCCGAGTGCTGCGCCCAGTAGCCGAGCTTCGGATCAGAGGAGAAGATCTTCTGCCACGATGCGGTCATCGTCACAGCAAGGTCCCAGGCCAGCGGGATCCCGGGGATCCACGCATAGCGTGCCTTGCCGATCTTGCAGACCAAGGCGAACACCACCGCCAACGCAATCGCCGCCAGCAGCTGGTTGGAGATGCCGAACAGCGGGAACAGCGTGTTGATGCCGCCGAGCGGGTCGGTGACACCCATGAGCAGGATCGAGCCCCAGGCACCGACCATGACGATCGTCGAGACCCAGGCGCCGATGTTCCAGGACGGGTCGCGGAACTTCGGCCAGAAGTTGCCCATCCAGTCCGAGAACATGAAGCGGGCGACACGGGTGCCGGCGTCGATGGTGGTGAGGATGAACAGCGCTTCGAACATGACCGCGAAGTGGTACCAGAAGCTCATCGCCGACTGCCCGCCGAAGCCGGGCACCTGATGCAGGATATGGGCCATGCCCATCGCCAGGGTCGGCGCGCCGCCGGTGCGCGAGACGATCGAACCCTCGCCGACGGCCTCGCCGGCGGCGGCGAGTTCGGCGGCGGTCGTCTGCGTCTCCATGAATGGGTTCGCGTTGATGAAGTCGGCAGCGCCCTCGGCGGTGCCGCCGGTCAGCGGCTCGGCTGCGTTCATGGCGAAGTAGATGCCCTTGTCGAGGCAGATCGCGGCGACGAGCGCCATGATCGCCACGAAGGACTCCATGAGCATGCCGCCGTAGCCCACCAGACGCGCCTGCGATTCCTTCTCCAGAAGCTTCGGCGTCGTGCCCGAGGACACGAGTGCGTGGAAGCCGGAGAGCGCACCACAGGCGATGGTGATGAACAGGAACGGGAACAGGGATCCGGCGAAGGCCGGGCCCTCGGAGTTCGAGGCGAACGGGGTGACGGCCGGCATCTGCACGGTCGGGTTGACGATGATGATGCCGACGGCCAGCAGCACGATGGTGCCGATCTTCATGAAGGTCGACAGGTAGTCGCGCGGGGCCAGCAGCACCCACACCGGCAGCACAGCTGCGAAGAAGCCGTAGATCATCAGCGACCAGGCCAGCGTCGTCTTCGACAGGTGGAACATCTCAGCCATCGCCGGGTTGGCATTGACCCAGCCGCCGGCGACGATCGCGAGCACCAGGAGGGCGATGCCGATGACAGAGGTCTCGATGACCTTGCCGGGGCGGATGTAGCGCATGTAGATACCCATGAACACAGCGATCGGGATCGTCATCGCGATCGAGAAGACACCCCACGGGCTCTCGGCCAGGGCGTTGATGATGACGACACCGAGCACGGCGATGAGGATGATCATGATGAGCAGGATGCCGAGGCTGGCGATGAAGCCGCCGACGGAGCCGAGCTCGTCACGGGCCATCTGGCCCAGCGACCGGCCGTTGCGGCGGGTCGAGAAGTACAGCACCATGTAGTCCTGCACCGCACCGGCGAGGATGACGCCGAGGATGATCCACAGCGTGCCGGGCAGGTAGCCCATCTGGGTGGCCAGGATCGGGCCGACGAGCGGGCCGGCACCGGAGATCGCGGCGAAGTGGTGGCCGAACACGACGCGGCGGTCGGTCGGGGTGAAGTCGCGGCCGTTTTCATTGATCTCCGCGGGGGTCGCCCGCTTGAGGTCGGGGCGGCAGATCTTCCACTCGATGAACTTCGCGTAGAAGCGGAAGGCGATGAGGTAGCTGCCGACCGCGGCGGCGACGAACCAGCTGGCTGAGAGGTTCTCGCCGCGCACCACCGCGACCATCACCCAGCCGACGGCGGCGACCGCAGCGATCGCAACCCACAGGACGATCTTGCCCGGAGTCCAGCGCGGACGTTCGATCACGCCGACTGGAGGCAGACTCTCATCGGTTTTGACGAATTCAACCGACATACGTGCTCCATTTCTGCTCTGCTGCAAGAGCCCCGCCGGGTCAGGCGGGGCATCACGGGAACGCGGGCATTCGCCTGGTCGTGCGGCATCCGCCCGGCACGGCACAGCATGGAAAGGCTGGGGCCGGGGAGCCACAGCGCACGGCAGAAGTGTGTGAGTTCCCTGAGTTTGAATACATGGTGAAGCCAATTTTGTGATTTGTCTAACTCTCCGACAGCTTCTGCGCGAACCACCGTCAAACCGTTATCAAAGCTGCGCATATGTCCGCTTTGCGGACAGCCCAGGGTGTTCTGCACCCCTGCCCGCCGCCGAGGCGGTGGTCGGGTGGCCGAGTCGCAGACCGGGGGTGCGGAAGTGGCACAATGGAATCCATGACCGCCACGCACGACCCGCAGGCCCGCCTGCGCACTCTCTCCGGAATCCAGGCCACCTCCGACTCCCTCCACCTGGGCAACTACATCGGTGCGCTGCAGCAGTTCGTGGAGCAGCAGGAGACGCACGACGCGTTCTTCTTCATCGCGAACATGCACGCGATCACCGTCGAGCAGGATCCCGCACTGCTGCGCGACCGGACCCTGCGCACCGCCGCCCAGTTCCTCGCCGCCGGCATCGACCCGGAGAAGTCGACGATCTTCGTGCAGTCCCACGTGCCTGAGCACACGCAGCTGTCCTGGGTGCTCGAATGCACCACGGGTTTGGGCGAGGCGCAGCGGATGACGCAGTTCAAGGACAAGTCGGCCAAGCGCGAGAACGTCTCGCTCGGCCTGCTGACGTACCCGGCGCTCATGGCCGCCGACATCCTCATGTACCACCCCGATGTCGTCCCGGTCGGCGAGGACCAGCGCCAGCACCTGGAGCTCACCCGCAACCTCGCCGAGCGCTTCAACCACCGCTACGGGCACACCTTCACGGTGCCTGAGGCTGGGATTCCGAAGGAGACGGCCAAGATCTACGACCTGCAGGACCCGACGGCGAAGATGTCGAAGTCGGCGACCTCTCCGGCCGGTCTCATCAACATCCTCGATGAGCCCAAGGTGCTGGCGAAGAAGTTCAAGTCCGCCGTCACCGACAACGACACCGTCATCGCCTACGACCCCGATCGCAAGCCGGGTGTGTCGAACCTGCTGACGATCTACTCCTCGCTCTCCGGACAGCCGATCGATGCGATCGTGACCGAGTTCGACGGCAAGATGTATGGCCACCTCAAGGTCGCCCTCGCAGACCTCGCCGTCGAGACGCTCTCACTGGTGCGCGAACGCACCAGTGAGCTGCTCGATGACCCGGCCGAGCTCGAGCGGCTGCTGGCGATCGGTGCCGATGCCGCCCAGGCGATTGCCGAGCAGACGATCAAGGACGTGTATGACCGCATCGGGTTCCTCCGCCGCTGAGTCACCGGGCCGGGTGCCCCGTCCCCACGAGCCGGGCCTCGGGCCGGCGTGGGGAACCCCACCGGGCGTCCCCGAACTGCCGCCGGACGACGGCACCGGGATGGTCTCGATCGGGGTGACCCTCGACATGCCCGAGCCCTACGGCTCCCAGCTGCAGTCGCTGCGGGCCTCACTCGGCGATGCCCGTGGCACGAGCGTCCCGGCTCACATCACGCTCATCCCGCCGATGGAGATCCCGGCCACCGCGTGGCCGATCGTGCGCGAGCACATCCGCAGCGTCGCGAACACAACCTCGCCGTTCACGCTGCAGCTGCGGGGGACCGGGACATTCATGCCGACATCGCCGGTCGTGTTCATCACCGTCGCCCGCGGCATCTCCGAATGCCAGCAGCTCTCCGAGGCGCTGCGCCACGGAGTGCTGAATCAGCAGCTGGCATTTCCGTACCACCCGCACGTCACCATCGCCCAGGAACTCGACGAGGAGGTCCTCGAACGGGCCTACCGGGAATCGGCCGACTACGACGTGTCATTCATGGCCCACGGCTTCGGCGTGTACTTCCACACCGCCGATGAGGAATGGCAGCTGTTCGACAATGTGCCCTTCGGTCCGTAACCCGGCCACCGCCTCGGGAACGGTGCGCCAGGCGGGTGGCATCTGCTCAGCTGAGCGGGAAGAATGGCAGATGTGAAGAAGAAGACTGCACCGCGCAATCTCGCCCCCGAGATGCTGCACACCGCCGCCCGCCTCGAAGACCGCTACCACACCTGGGCACGGGAGAAGGCGACGAAGCGCGGCTGGCACCGCACCGTCATCGCCTACGACTCCTACGGCAGCGAGAACTTCATCCGCGTCCTCGCCCGCGTCGTGCTGACCAAGACCGGCCAGCCGGCAGCCGATACGCAGGCCTCGATCCGCGGCTGGCGGTCGTTCGTCAATGTGCCGCTGTCCGATGACCACGCCTGGGTGCGCGTCAACGGCGCTGAGCACATGGTCACCGCCGATCGAGGCGGCATCGTCGACGCGATCATCCCCGGTGACTTCGAGCCCGGCAACGTCGAGATCGAGCTGTGGACCGATGACTCGCTCGTCGACACCGCCAATGTGCGCATCATCGGTCAGGAGCAGGGCTTCGGGATCGTCTCCGACATCGACGACACCGTCATGGTCACCGCACTGCCGCGTCCCTTCCTCGCGGCCTGGAACACCTTCGTCCTCGACGAGCACGCTCGCTCGCCGGTGGCCGGGATGTCGGTGCTCTACGACCGGCTGACCTATCTGCGCCCGAACTCACCGATGCTCTACCTGTCCACCGGGCCGTGGAACGTTGCCCCGACGCTCAAACGGTTCCTCACCCGGAACATGTACCCGGTCGGTCCGCTGCTGCTGACCGACTGGGGGCCGACAGCCACCCGCGCGTTCCGCTCCGGACAGGATCACAAGCGCGCCACCCTCGAGCGCCTGGCCCGCGAATTCCCACAGGTCAAGTGGCTGCTCATCGGTGATGACGGGCAGCACGACGAGGAGATCTACGGCGAGTTCGTCGAAAACCATCCGGACAATGTCGTCGCGGTGGCGATCCGGCAGCTGACCGTCGGTGAGGCGGTGTGGGCCGGTGGTCGTTCGAAGAGCTCCGGCCGTGGCCAGGGTGTGCCCTGGATCTACGCCCCCGATGGTGCCGGGCTTGCCTCGAAGCTCACCGAGCGCGGCATCTTCTCCTCACTCTGAGCCGTCTCTCAGTCTGAGCTGTTCCTCACTCTGAGGCGGCTGTGGCCCGGCGTCGCTCATCGTGCCGCCGCAGGGTCGTGAACGTGATGCCACCGGCGGCGAGCACTGCCGCGGCTGCGGCGATGAGGACGAGCGGGGAGCTCAGCGGACTGGCCGGCTCCTGCGCCTCTGCTGCCGCGGTCTCCTCATGTGTGGGTGCGGCGGGTTCCGGGCTCGGCTCAGCGCTGGGCTCCGGGGTCAGCTCGATGGTCGTCTGGACCGGCAGGTCCGACTGCGCGAACGACCAGTCGAGCAGATCGATGGCCGCCTGCCGGGTGCTGTTGTCCGAATGCAGGATCGCCGCCGCATAGGTCTTGCCGTCCCGTTCGGCTACGGCGACGAAGCTGCCCTTGGACTTGACGGTGTAGCCGTTCTTGAGGCCGAGCCCGCCGTCGACGCGCCCGACGATCTTCGTGTGATCCTGGATCGGATAGCCTTTGAACTTCTCCTTCGTCTCCGGGTTCACGCCCCCGGGCATCCTGTACTCGGTCGTCTGTACGATCTTCATGAGGTAGTCGTTGTCCAGCATCGCCCTGGCGATGATGAGCTGGTCGCGCACTGTCGTGACCTGGCCGTCGGCGTCCAGGCCTGAGGTGTTCTTCGGCACCGTGCCGGTCAGCCCGAGCTCCTCGGCCTTGGCCTCCATGAGCTCAACGGCCCTGTCCTGCCCACCGGCGGCATTGCCCAGGGCGTGGGCGGCATCGTTGGCACTCGACATGAGCATCGCGTGGAAGAGCTGGTCGATGGTGTACTCGTTCTTCTGCACGAGTCCCACTTTGGTGCCGTCGACGGCCATATCGTCGAAGACCGCCTCGTACTTCTGCTCCGGGTCATCGAGCACATCGACAAGCGCCAGCGCAGTCAGCAGCTTGATGACCGAGGCAGGAGCGAGCTGCCGGTCCATCTCCTGGGAGGTGAACACCTCGCCGGAGTCGAGGTCGCCGACCACCCACGCGGACGCTTTCGGCTGTGGTGCCGGAGCGCCGTCGTCGATGCGTGCGCGTTCGTACAACGTCTCCGTCGGCGAGGCCTCCGGCTCGGCCACGACATCAGCTGCAGCGGACGGAGAGGCCAGAGCAGAAGGTGAGGTAAGCGGGGTGGCCGAGGCCAGCGAGCTGGGGGAGGCCAGCGCGGCAGACGGTGCGAGCGCGCTGCCAGCAGCGACGGCTGCAGCGGCAAGGCCGGCGCCGAGGCGGGCGCCCAGGCGCGCACGCCTGGGCTGCGTGGGGCGAGTCGATTGCTTCACAGCTCGTAAGTCTAACCATGCCAGCTGAGACCACCGGACGTCGCCGGCCACCGCCTCGACGTCGCCGCCGGCCACCGCCTCGGCGCCGGCGGGCAGGGACCGGCGATGAAAGCACTCAGGCCCCGTGCCGCGAAGATGCGGGACGGGGCCTGAAGTGTGCGGTGGGTCAGAAGGCGCGCTGGAGCAGCGCCTGCTTGACCTCGGCGATCGCCTTGGTCACCTCGATGCCGCGCGGGCAGGCTTCGGTGCAGTTGAAGGTGGTGCGGCAGCGCCACACGCCCTCCTTGTCGTTGAGCACCTCCAGGCGCATGTCGCCGCCCTCATCGCGGGAGTCGAAGATGAAGCGGTGGGCGTTGACGATCGAGGCCGGCCCGAAGTACTGGCCGTCGGTCCAGAACACCGGGCACGAGGTGGTGCACGCCGCGCACAGGATGCACTTGGTGGTGTCGTCGAAGCGCTCACGATCCTCGATCGACTGCAGACGCTCACGCGTCGGTTCGTGACCCGAGGTGACGAGGAAGGGCATGATCTCACGGTACGACTGGAAGAACGGCTCCATGTCGACGATGAGGTCCTTCTCCAGCGGCAGGCCCTTGATCGCCTCGACGGTGATCGTCTTGCTCGTGTCGAGGTCCTTCAGCAGGGTCTTGCAGGCCAGGCGGTTGCGGCCGTTGATCCGCACCGCGTCCGAACCGCACACGCCGTGCGCACACGAGCGGCGGAAGGACAGCGAACCATCGATCTCCCACTTGATCTTGTGCAGGGCGTCGAGCACACGGTCGGTCCCGTACATCGTGACTTTGTACTCCTCCCAGTGCGGGGCCTCGTCCTTCTCGGGGTCGAAGCGTGCGATCTGGAAGGTGCAGTCGAATGACGGGATCTCGCCGCCGCCACCGCCGAGGTGGTCGGGGAGATCGACCTTGGATGCAGGCTCTGCAGTGTTCTGATTCTCGCTCATCAGTACTTACGCTCCATCGGCTGGTATCGGGTGACGACGACCGGCTTGGTCTCCAGGCGCATGCCCTTGATGCCCTCGGACTCGCTGTCCGGGTCGAGGTAGGTCATCGTGTGGTGCATGAAGTTCTCGTCATCGCGGTCGGGGAAGTCCTCGCGGAAGTGACCGCCGCGGGATTCCTTGCGGTGGATGGCTGCCACCGTGACGACCTCGGCGATCTCGAGCAGGAAGCCCAGCTCGATCGCTTCGAGGAGGTCGAGGTTGAAGCGCTTGCCGCGGTCGTGGATGCCGACGTTGCGGTAGCGCTCGCGCAGCCGGGCGATCTCGTCGAGGGCCTCGCGCAGAGTCTCATCGGTGCGGAAGACCTGGACCTTGGCGTCCATGATCTCCTGCAGGTCCTTGCGGATCGAACCAACGAGCTCGGTGCCGTTCGACGCGCGCATCGAATCGACGAGCTCGACGGTGCGGTCAGCGGCACCCTCCGGCAGCTCAGGCAGCTCGGCGGTCTTGGCGTACTCCGCAGCGGCGATGCCGGCGCGCTTGCCGAAGACGTTGATGTCGAGCAGCGAGTTGGTGCCCAAGCGGTTCGAGCCGTGCACGGAGACGCAGGCGGTCTCACCGGCGGCGTAGAGGCCGGGGACGATGTCGGTGTTGTTGGCCAGCACCTCAGACTTGACGTTGGTCGGGATGCCGCCCATCGCATAGTGCGCGGTCGGGAACACCGGCACCGGCTCAGTGTAGGGCTCCACACCGAGGTAGGTGCGGGCGAACTCGGTGATGTCCGGCAGCTTCGCGTCGATGTGGGCTGGCTCCAGGTGGGTGAGGTCGAGCAGCACGTAGTCCTTGTTCGGTCCGCAGCCGCGGCCCTCACGCACCTCGTTGGCCATCGACCGGGCGACGATGTCACGCGGTGCGAGGTCCTTGATGGTTGGGGCGTAGCGCTCCATGAAGCGCTCACCGTCGGCGTTGCGCAGCACCGCTCCCTCACCGCGGGCAGCCTCGGAGAGCAGGATGCCGAGGCCTGCCAGGCCGGTCGGGTGGAACTGGAAGAACTCCATGTCCTCCAGCGGGATGCCGTTGTTGTAGGCGACCGCGACGCCGTCACCGGTCAGCGTGTGGGCGTTCGAGGTGGTCTTGAAGATCTTGCCGAACCCGCCGGAGGCGAATACGACGGCCTTGGCGCGGAAGACGTGGATCTCACCGGTGGCCAGCTCGTAGGACACCACTCCGGCCGGGCGGCGCACGCCGTCGACCTCGGTCATGATGAGGTCGAGGACGTAGAACTCGTTGTAGAACTCGACGCCGTGCTTGACGCAGTTCTGGTACAGCGTCTGGAGGATCATGTGGCCGGTGCGGTCTGCGGCGTAGCAAGCACGGCGGACCGGGGCCTTGCCGTGATCGCGGGTGTGGCCGCCGAAGCGGCGCTGGTCGATCTTGCCCTCCGGGGTGCGGTTGAAGGGCAGGCCCATCTTCTCCAGGTCGAGGACAGCGTCGATGGCCTCCTTGGCCATCACCTCGGCAGCATCCTGGTCGACGAGGTAGTCGCCGCCCTTGATGGTGTCGAAGGTGTGCCACTCCCAGTTGTCCTCCTCGACGTTGGCCAGCGCGGCGCACATGCCGCCCTGTGCTGCGCCGGTGTGGGAGCGGGTCGGGTAGATCTTGGTCAGCACGGCGGTGCGTGCGCGCTGGCCGGCTTCGATGGCAGCGCGCATGCCAGCGCCGCCGGCGCCGACGATCACCACGTCGTAGTCATGTACCTGCATAGAAATCCAATTCTCCTTGGCCGGAAAGAGCCGTTGGGACGAGTGAGAGAAGCGCGATCACCGTGAGCAGAAGTCAGGGATGAGCGACGGATCGGCTCCGACCGGGCACGGATCGAACGTGAAGATCACGAGCGTGCCGAGCACGATGATGACCGCCGAGGCGATGTAGAGCGTCAGCAGCAGCGCCATGCGGGTGCGCGGCTTCTCTGCGTAGTCGCTGATGATCGTGCGCATGCCGTTGGTGCCGTGCAGCATGGCCAGCCACAGCATGAGCAGATCCCAGATCTGCCAGAACGGGCTGGCCCACTTGCCGGCGACGAAGCCGAAGTCAAGGCCCTGGACGCCCTCGCCCTGCCACAGGTTGACGAACAGGTGGCCGAAGATGAGCACGATGAGCACGACGCCGGAGAGGCGCATGAACAGCCAGGCCCAGAGTTCGAAGCGCGAGCGCGTGGACTTGTGCCGGTCGTAGCCGGTGCGCGGTGCGGGAATGGTCGACGTCATGTTCCTCAGCCTCCGAACGTGTGCATCAGGTGTCGGGGCAGGAACGCGGCCATCATGATGACCCAGCCGATGATGACTGCCCAGAACAGCTTCTTCTGGTTCTTCGGGCCGCCGGACCAGAAGTCGACAGCGGCGATGCGCAGGCCGTTGAAGGCGTGGAACACAATGGCTGCGACCAAGCCGATTTCGCCGATGGCCATCAGAGGGGTCTTGTACGTCGCGATGACGGCGTCATACGCCTCAGGCGAGACACGGACAAGAGCTGTGTCGAGCACGTGTACGAGCAGGAAGAAGAAGATGCCGACGCCGGTCACGCGATGCGCAACCCAAGACCACATTCCTTCATTTCCGCGGTACAGAGTGCCCGTTGACGCATTGGCCACGGGGCATCCTCCAAGTGAAATGCGAACAGATGTGTACCTCTTGAAATTACGCCGAACTGGGAAGAATCGCCAATCTGCCCGACGGCATTGTTGCCGATTCGATGTGAATCCCCTCAAAGAGGCGTCCAGCAAACGGACACAAGATCTCACCCGGCATTTAGGGCATACCTGTGTGCCGTAAACGTGCGCGGGTGAGCGATGGGTCTAGGTTCGCATCCGCTGCGGCACCCTGAGCGCCGGTGCATGCGCTGAGCAGGAGAGGCGGTATCGTGGCCGGCAGGTGCGGGGTGTGCCGAAGACGCCGCCGACGCCGCAGTCAAGCCAGAGATGCAGTCTGAGACGGAGGATGAGACGCGATGAATCCGCACTTCCACGCAGTGATTCCGGCCGGCGGCTCCGGCACCCGGCTGTGGCCGGTCTCACGGGAGGCCACCCCGAAGTTCCTCCACGACGTCCTCGGCCTCGGCCGCAGCCTGCTGCAGTCGACCTGGGATCGTGTCATCCCGCTCATCGACGCCGACCGCACCTGGGTCGTCACCGGCACCAGCCACGCACATGCCGTGGCCGATCAGCTCCCGCAGCTGCGCCGTGACCGCATCATCACCGAACCCTCGCCCAAGGACTCCGCTGCTGCGATCGGCCTGGCTGCGATGCTCATCCAGGACACTGACCCGCAGGCGATCATCGGCTCCTTCTCCGCTGACCACTCGATCACCAACGTCGCGGAATTCCACGACGTCATCGACCAGGCGGTCACCGCTGCCGAGCAGACCGGCGACATCGTCACCATCGGCATCACCCCCACCTACCCGGCCACCGCCTACGGATACATCAAGACCGGCTCCCACCTCGGGCTCCCCGGCGCCTACGCCGCCCGCCGGGCCGCCGCATTCGTCGAGAAGCCTGCCGCCTCGGTCGCCCGCACCTATGTCTACTCCGGCTCCTATCGCTGGAACGCCGGTATGTTCATCGCCACCACCGAGGCGCTGCTCGGCGTGCTGGCCGAACAGGCCCCTGAACTCTTCGCCGCGCTGCGCTCAGTCGCCGACGTCTGGCACGATGAGCAGGCCCGCGAGCAGAAGCTGGCTGAGGTGTGGCCGGGCTTGGAGAAGCGCGCCATCGACTACGTCGTCGCCGAACCGGCCGCCGAAGCCGGGCGCGTCATCGTCGTGCCCGGCGACTTCGGCTGGGACGACGTCGGGGACTTCGACTCGGTGGCCAAGCTGCGCCAGCCGGTGCCCGGCGAATCCTCGGCCGTCTACGCGATCGGCGAGGAGTGCCAGATCGTCGACGTCGACACCTCGGGCGTGGTCTTCTCCAGCACCGACCGGCTCGTCGCCCTCGTCGGGCTCGACGACGTCGTCGTGGTCGACACCGATGATGTGCTGCTCGTCGCCTCCCGGTCCCACGCCCAGGATGTCAAGGCCGCCGTCAGCCGGGTCGGGGAGATGGGCCGGCAGGACCTGCTGTGAACCCGCGCCCGCGGCGGCCAGCCACCCGGCGCACGCTCGCCTGGGGCGGATTGTGAAGTTTTGGGACATGCACCCAGGATCGTCGCAGGTCGGCTGACTAGACTGTTACGCTGTGATCCAAAGCCACCTTGCGCCTTTCTACGATGAGCTGCTGGAGTTCCGGCGTGACATCCACGCCCACCCTGAGCTGTCCTACCAGGAGTTCCGGACGACGGCGAAGATCCTCGGGTTTCTGCGCAACGCCGACCTCGTCCCGCAGGCCCTGGAGGGCACCGGCGTGGTCTGCGAAGTGGGTGAGGGTCCGCTCGTCGCCGCGCTGCGCGCCGACATCGACGCGCTGTCGCTCGACGACCTGACCGGCACCGAGTTCGCCTCGACGGCGCCCGGTGTCGCCCATGCCTGCGGCCACGACATCCACCTCAGCGCGCTGGCCGGGGCCGGTCGGGTGCTGAGCACCATCCACAAGGAGCTGCCCGGCGGGCTCGGCGGGCGCATCCGGATGATCTTCCAGCCGGCTGAGGAGGTCACCCCCGGCGGTGCGCTGAAGGTCATCAGCCAGGGTGTGCTTGCCGATGTGCCGCGCGTCTTCGCCATCCACTGCGACCCCAACGTCGACGTCGGCAGGGTCGGCTCCCGCATCGGCCCGATCACCGCCGCCGGCGACACCGTCATCATCCGGCTCGCCGGCCACGGCGGCCACACCTCGCGCCCGCACCTGACCGAGGACCTCGTCTACGCCCTCGGCAAGCTCACCACCGACCTGCCGGCCACGCTCTCGCGCCTCATCGACCCCCGCCACGCGATCTCCCTGGTCTGGGGCGAGATCCGTGCAGGCCACGCCCCCAACGTCGTGCCGGCCGACGGGTTCCTCCAGGGCACTCTGCGCTGTCTCGACGTCGACGGCTGGAACCAGGTCGCCGAGGTGCTGCCCGATCTCGTCGAACGCGTGACCGGACCCTACGGCGTCGACGTCGAGTTGGAGCACCGCCGAGGTGTGCCGCCGGTCGTCAACACCGAAGAGGAGGTCTCCCTGCTCGAGGCCGCCGTGCGCGATGAGCTCGGTCCCGGCAGCGTGCAGCTGACCCCGCAGTCGATGGGCGGGGAGGATTTCGCCTGGTATCTGACGAACTGCCCCGGCGCCCTCGTGCGCGTGGGCACCCGCACCCCGGGCGGGATTACGTACGATATCCACCAAGGCGACTACCTCGTCGACGAACGCGCACTGGAGATGAGCGTCCGCGTCTACACCGCGATGGCGCTTCGAGCCCTGGGAGTCCCGTGGTCCTGAAACCTGCCGCAGCCCTCACCACGGCCCTCATCGTGCCTGGACTGGTGCTGCTGACAGGGTGCGGAGCCGAAGAGCCGGCCGAGCCGCTGCTCACCAGCGGCTGCATGGTCTCCTCACCGGCTGGCTTCGACGACCGCTCGATCGGGCAGCTGAGCTTCGGTGAGGTGTCCAACGCCCAGCGCTCCGACTTCCTCGGTTCGACGTCTACCCAGCGCGTCGACTCGCTCGACGACACGCGTCGGGCGCTGGAGGACTACGCCGACCGTGGCTGCACGCTCACCGCTCTGCTCGGCCCCGGCGGGGCGCAGATGCTCGCCGAGGTCGCCGCCGGCCACCCCGACCAGGCGTGGATGGCCGTGGCCACCGCCGGTGCCGGAGCCGGCGGTCAGGACTTCCCCGACAATGTCATCACCGTCGACTTCGACCTCCTCGAACCGGCCTTCATCGTCGGCTACATCGCCGCCGCCAGCTCCGAAACCGGCATCGTCTCGGCCTACTCCTCCTACGGATTCGAGAACAACCGCGGACTGCTCACCGCCTTCGACGCCGGCGTCGAGCTGTTCAACGAGGACACCGACGCAGCAGACGACGAGCGCGTGCGCAGCCACCGCGCCGGCCAGATCGAGGGCCGCACCGTCTCCGACACGACCGCCGCCGGGTTCGAGATCACAGCCGAGGCGATCGAGGCCGATGCTGATGTCATCGTGCCCTTCGCCTCGGGCGCGGCCAGCGGTTCGCTCACCTGGTTCCAGGAGCACTACTTCCCGCCGGCCGTACAGACCACCGGGCCCGGGGCGGAGGACGCGCCGGCAGACGAGCCCACCGAGGTGCCCGCAGACGAACCCGAGCGCACCCTCGTGTGGTACGGCGCTGACGGTTCGGAGACCCTCGGGCGGGTCGGCCGCTACGTCATCGCCTCGATCGTGCCCAACATCGCCGCCGGCTTCCAGACCACCATCGAAGGCTGGCCGCAGACCGGCTTCGCCGGTGAACTCGAACCGGCAGGCCAGCAGCCCGAACCGATCGGCGACCTGCTTGTGCGCTCCCGCAGCTACCGCGGCACGATCGAGAACGGCGGCATCACGATGGTCGCCTCCGATGTGCCTCTGTCCGGGGTGGCCGGTGTCGGCCGCGAGGTGACAGACGTGCAGGAGCGGATCCGCTCCGGGGAGATCGAACTGCCCTGACCCGCCTGCCGGCAGACGCGTCGCCGTGCTCGCCGGTGCAGGCCGTGCTCGCCGCTGCAGACCATGCTCGCCGCTGCAGACCATGCCGTAAGCTGAGGGACGTGGATTCCAAACTCTTTGAGACTCCCTTCGGAGTCGACCCAGATGACCCTATCCTCGAGCTGCCGAAAGTGTCGTTGCACGACCACCTAGACGGCGGCCTGCGCCCGCAGACGATCATCGACCTCGCTGCCGAGATCGGCCATGAGCTGCCGGCCACCGATGCCGAGGCGCTGCGCCGCTGGTTCTCCGAGTCCGCGAACTCCGGTGACCTGCCGCGCTACCTGGAGACCTTCGACCACACCATTGCTGTCATGCAGACCGCCGAGGGCCTGACCCGGGTGGCACGTGAATGGGCGCTCGACCAGGTCGCCGACGGTGTCTTCTACGCCGAGGCCCGCTGGGCGCCCGAACAGCATGTGCAGCAGGGACTGTCGATGGACGAGGCCGTCGAGGCCGTCCAGCGCGGACTCGACGAAGCCGATGCGATCGCTGCTGAGAACGGCCGCTTCATCCGCACCGGCCAGATCATCACCGCCATGCGGCACGCTGACAACAGCCTGGCTGTCGCCGAACTCGCCCTGCGCCACCGCGACCGAGGCGTCGTCGGTTTCGACATCGCCGGCGCCGAGGACGGCTTCCCCCCGGCCGACCACCTCGCCGCCTTCGAGCTTTTGCACCGCGAGTGCTTCCCGGTCACCATCCACGCAGGCGAAGCCGCCGGGGTGGAGAGCATCCACGCCGCGGTGCAGATCTGCCACGCCCAGCGCGTCGGCCACGGCGTCCGGCTCATCGAGGACATGCAGTTCACCGGTGAGAACGGAGGCGGCAGCCTCGGCCGGCTCTCGGCCTGGATCCTCGACCACCAGGTGCCCCTGGAGCTGTGCCCGTCGTCGAATCTGCAGACCGGGGCGGCGACCTCGATCGAGGACCACCCGATCACCCGGTTCAAGGAGCTCGGCTACGCGATCACCGTCAACCCGGACAACCGTCTGATGTCGGCGACCTCGATGACCCGTGAGATGCGCCTGCTCGTCGACCGCGCCGGCTGGCAGCAGCCGGACCTCGAATGGGCGACCGTCAACGCCCTGGGCGCGGCGTTCCTGCCCCACGATGCGCGCAACCGGTTCCTCGATGACCTCGTGATCCCAGGCTTCGAGCGTCTGGATCTGTGATTCCATGAGCGGTAAGCGACGCAAACGCAGCGCCGGGGGAGACGACTCCGTTCACATCCACCCGTCCGATACCGCGCCGGCCCCGTCTGCCGACCAGACCGCAGGCGCAGCCGGCAGCCCGCTGACCCCGGGCACTCCGATGGCCACCCGCCCGTGGACGCTGTGGCTGGCCATCGCGATGGTCGTGCTCGAAGCGGTCGTGCTCGTCGTGGCTGCGGTGTTCTTCGTGCGCACCGGCGGTGCCGCCGGGGCTGAGCTGCGAAGCTCCCTGTTCGGGCTGGCTGTCATGTTCGTCATCATGGCCACCGGCCTCGTGCTCGTCGCCCGCGGGCTGCACCGGATGCGCCGCTGGGCGCGCCCGGCCACAGTGGCCTGGCAGCTGCTCCAGGCGCTGTTCGGGCTGTCGATGTGGGGCGCCGGCACGGCGCTGCAGGTCGGGGCCATCCTGCCGGCGGTGCTGTGCCTCTTCGGGCTCTTCAGCCCCGCCAGCGTGCGCGCCTACGAACAGGCGCTCGGTGCCGCCGGCAGCGAACAGCACCTCGACCAGTGAGAGAACTGACGGGGCCGGGCCGGCTGGAATCAGCCGCCGAGTTCGCTCTGCTCGGTGTCGTCGTTCGACGTGGCGTCATCACCGGGGCCGCCGCCTGAGCCGCCCCCGCTGCCGGCGCCGCCACCGGAGCCGTTTCCGCTGCCGGAGTCCCCGCTGCCGGCGCCGTCGCGGTACGGGCCGCAGGCCTCGCCGAGGAAATCGCCGGCGAAGTCGCCGCCGGAATCACGCAGGGACAGCGCCGTCTGCTGAATGCCCCACCACACCTCGGGTGCGGCAGCCCAGCGCAGGCGCATGTTCTCACGCTCAGCGGGATCCTCGGCCAGATCCGAGGCCGCCAGCTCGATGCGGTCCTGGGCGTCATCGGCCGTGCAGCGGGCCCGCGAATCCGGGCCCTGCGGATTGAGCTCGGCGATCTCATCGCCGCTGACGGTCGTGAGCGTGAACGCCGAATCGCCGAGCTGTTCGACCTCGAAGGTGCCCAGCACCTGGTAGAAGCTGCCCTCGTGCGCGCTCACCTGCTCAGCATCGACGTTGACGGTCACGCTGTTGGGCATGTCCGGGGTCAGCGACACCTCGCCGGAATCGGCGACATCGCCGAAGGTGCGCAGGTAGACATTCAGGTAGGCCTCCTCGCCGTTGGCGGCGGCCCTCTCCAGGCCCTGCCACAGCGGGTCGTTCTCCTTCGCCCCACCCGGGGTGGTGTCGACGACGACGACCGGGGGAGCGGAGTCTGGGGTCTCGACCGGGGTGACCTCCTCCGGGGACAGAGAGGGTCGCTGCTCGGGACGTTCGGACTCGTTGACGGCACAGCCGCTCAGCAGCAGACCGGAGGCGCACGCTGCGGCGGGGAAGATGAGGAGGCGTCGGCTCATATGCTGAGTCTAGAGAATCACGGCCGCAGAGTGGTCAAGGCGGACATGTGTGCCGGGGAGATTCTCAGCTGCTCCAGCGTCGCCTCGGCCGGGTGGCGGTCGAGGAACTCCAGCAGCGCCGCCTTCCGGGAACCCGACCAGGCGGCGAACTCGTCCGCATCCATGAAGTACTCCACCGGATGCCCGGAGGTCTTGTGGTGCTCATTGACGACAGCGAGCGAGCGGACGTACTCCGCGGCGATGACCGCAGGTTCGACACCGGCCAGCTGCAGCATCCAGGCCGAGAACAGCCCCGTGCGATCCCGGCCGGCCGAGCAGTGCAGGTACACCGGGCCGGTCTCCAGCGCCTCGGCGAGACTCTCCAGCGCACCGGCGACCAGCGGCGGGAAGTGGGTGAGCAGCAGCGGGTACTGCTGGGGATGGTTGAGGAACGGGTGGTCAATGGCCCTGACATAGGCCTCATCGCTGAAGTCTTCGACCGGGCAGGTGCGGATGGCGAACCGGTCCCACGCCGCCTCGGGAACCTGCGGATCGGTCGGCCGGCGGCCCGCCTCGGCAGGGGCGCGCAGATCGACGACCGAACGGATCCCCAGGTCAGCCAGCTGCTCGATGCCGCGGGCGGTGATGAGCTCGCGGCGCCCGCCGGCGAATACGCGCCCGAGGCGGGTCAGGCCCCCAGCAGCGGGCAGGCCGCCGAGGTCGCGCGGGCCGAGGGCGCCGTCGACGGTGGGGAAGCGGTCGGCGAACATCAGGCGGTCAGCCGTCATGTGGCAGTCTCCGGGGTCACGATGCGCGAACCGGTCTCGAAACCGGTTGACAGGGTGCGCAGCAGCTCGGTGAGCTTGCGCTTCTGGGCATCGGTCAGCTCGGCGAGCAGGTCGGCCTCATGGACGAGGAGGTCAGACAGGGCGTTGTCGACCTTCTGCTTGCCGACCTCGGTCAGGGTCACAAGGATGGAACGGCGGTCCTTGGGATCTGGGCGGCGGGAGACCCAGCCGACCTTGACCAGACGATCGATGCGGTTGGTCATCGTCCCCGAAGTCACCATCATCTCGCTGATGAGCCGGGAGGGGGAGAGCTCATAGGGCTCGCCGGCGCGGCGCAGCGCGGAGAGCACGTCGAACGCCCAGACCTCCAGCTCATGGTCATGGAAGGTCGACTTGCGCGCTTTGTCCAGCTGCTTGGCCAGCCGGGAGACCCGCGAGAGCACCTCCATCGGAGCGACATCGAGATCGGGGCGCTCGCGCCGCCATGCAGCTACGATCCGATCGACTTCATCCATGACCCCAGTCTACTGCGATAGAGCCAACGTCAAGATACTTTCCCGCAAAGCATCTTGATATCAATGTAAAAGCATCGTGATATCGATGAACCTGCGGGCGGCCACAGGCCCGCCCAGACGTCAGCACAATCACACTCGGCGCGCGGGATTCACGGCTCTTCGTAATTGAGGGTGTGGATCAGTGATTCCAGGACACGGCGTGGCGCTGCCCGGATAGACGCCGAGGTCTTCCGATGATGGAAGTTCTCACACAGTCCATCCGAAAGACCTCGACGTGTCCAAGCCTACTTTCTCATCTCCTGACCTCACGACATTCTGCCGACTCGACTCTCTTGACCTCACTTGCATTGGCCAGCACATCACCGGGCACAAAGCCATTCTGGAATGCCAGCCCAACACTGCCGATGACTGGTGCCGACGGTGTGGCGGACACGGGATCGTCCGCGACAGCGTCGTCCGCCGCCTCGCCCACGAACCCTTCGGCCACCGGCCCACCACGCTTCACATTCGCCTCCGCCGGTACAAATGCGTCGAATGCGGCCGCGTATGGCGTCAGAACACCACTGCTGCGGCGCCACCACGAGCGAAGATCTCGCGAACCGGCCTCGACTGGGCGCTGCGTGCCCTCGTCATCGACCACGACACTGTGTCCGTGATCGCACGCAAACTCGCCGTGGCCTGGCACACCGCGAACTCCGCGATCCTCGCGCAGGGACATCGACTGCTGATCGACGACCCGGCCCGGTTCGACGGGGTCAGCGTCATTGGTGTCGACGAACACGTCTGGCGGCACACCAGGCGCGGTGACAAGTACGTCACCGTCATCATCGACCTCACTCCCATCAGCCAGGAAGCAGGCCCGGCACGCCTGCTCGACATGGTGCCCGGACGGTCGAAACAGGTGTTCAAGCAATGGTTGAAAGCCCGACCGAAAGACTGGCGTGATGGCATCGACGTCGTCGCGATGGACGGATTCTCCGGCTTCAAAACAGCCTCCGTTGAGGAACTGCCCGAGGCTGTCGAAGTCATGGACCCGTTCCACGTCGTCAAACTCGCCGGTGATGCCCTCGACGAGGTACGCCGCCGCATTCAGCAGGAGACCACCGGGCATCGCGGACGAGCAACAGACCCGTTGTATCGAGCGCGCAGGACTCTGCACACCGGTGCTGATCTGCTCACGGCCAAACAGCACGAGAGGATCGTAAGCCTCTTCGCCGACGCCAACTTCACCGCCGTCGAAGTCACCTGGGCGGTCTATCAAGACATTGTGAGCGCCTACCGAACCAACGACGGCAACGAGGGCAAGAAGCTCCGACAATCGGTCATCGACGATCTGACGACGAATCTGCCGACAGGACTGGTCGAGCTCAAGCGGTTAGGACGGACTCTGAAGCGTCGAGCTGCTGATGTCCTGGCGTTCTTCAGCCGACCGGGAACGTCGAACGGGCCAACTGAAGCAATCAATGGCAGGCTCGAACATCTACGGGGCTCAGCGCTGGGGGTTCGGCAACCTCACGCACTACATCGCGAGATGTCTGCTCGAGTCCGGAGGCTTCAGACCGGTTCTACACTCTCAATTACGATGAGCCGGATTCACCCGTCGACGATGTGGCCAAACCGCCGAAGCCTACTAAAGTGAAGAATGGTCGACATGCGCTGGAGCCATGCCAGCCCAGCGGTCCGCATTCAGGTGAGGGCCGCCTCGGCGGCGGTGACCCCAGCCATCCGCAGAAGGAGCATCCGGCATCCGGGCCGACCGCGCGCCGGGGCACCAACACTGACGTTAGGAACTCACGTGGATCTTTTTGAGTATCAGGCCCGTGACCTGTTCGAGAAGCACGGTGTGCCCGTGCTCGGCGGACGGGTCGCTCAGACGCCGGAGGAAGCACAGTCCGCAGCCCAGGAGCTCGGCGGCGGCACCGTCGTCGTCAAGGCCCAGGTCAAGACCGGCGGCCGCGGCAAGGCCGGCGGCGTCAAGCTCGCCAAGTCTCCCGAGGACGCCCGCGCCAAGGCCGAGGAGATCCTCGGACTCGACATCAAGGGCCACACGACCGAGAAGGTCATGATCGCCGAAGGCGCCGACATCGCCGAGGAGTACTACTTCTCGATCCTGCTCGACCGCGCCAACCGCTCCTACCTCGCCATGTGCTCCAAGGAAGGCGGCGTCGAGATCGAGACGCTGGCCAAGGAGCGCCCCGAAGCGCTCGCCAAGGTCGACGTCAACCCGCTGACCGGCATCGACGATGCCAAGGCCGCCGAGATCGCCTCCGAAGCCGGCTTCGACGGTGAGGACGCGGAGAAGGTCGCGGAGGTCTTCAAGCAGCTGTGGACCGTCTACGTCGAAGAGGACGCCACCCTCGTCGAGGTCAACCCGCTGGTCAAGACCGGCGACGGGAAGATCATCGCACTCGACGGCAAGATCACCCTCGACGACAACGCCTCCTTCCGCCACGAGGACCACGAAGAGCTGCGCGACATCAGCGCTGAGGATCCCCTCGAGCTCAAGGCCAAGAAGCTCGACCTCAACTACGTCAAGCTCGACGGCGAGGTCGGCGTCATCGGCAACGGCGCAGGACTCGTCATGTCGACCCTCGACGTCGTCGCCTACGCCGGTGAGGAGCACGGCGGCGTGAAGCCGGCGAACTTCCTCGACATCGGCGGCGGCGCCTCGGCTGAGGTCATGGCCAACGGACTCGACGTCATCCTCGGCGACGACCAGGTCAAGAGCGTCTTCGTCAACGTCTTCGGCGGCATCACCGCCTGCGACGCGGTCGCCAACGGCATCGTCAAGGCTCTCGAGATCCTCGGCGACACCGCCTCGAAGCCGCTCGTCGTCCGCCTCGACGGCAACAACGTCGATGAGGGCCGCAAGATCCTCGACGACGCCAACCACCCGCTGGTGACCCTGACCGACACGATGGACGGCGGCGCCGACAAGGCAGCCGAACTCGCCGCCAGCCGCTGATCCCATCCGAAAGGCTTAAGAATCATGTCGATTTTCCTCCACTCTGACTCGAAGATCATCGTGCAGGGCATCACCGGCGGTGAAGGCACCAAGCACACCGCCCGGATGCTCGCAGCCGGATCGCAGATCGTCGGCGGCGTCAACGCCCGCAAGGCCGGCACCACCGTGTCCCACAAGGACAAGGACGGCAAGGACATCGAGCTGCCCGTCTTCGAAACCGTCGCCGAGGCGATGGAGAAGACCAGCGCTGACGTCTCCGTGGCCTTCGTGCCGCCGGCGTTCTCGAAGGACGCCGCGTTCGAAGCCATCGACGCCGGCATCGGGCTGCTCGTCATCATCACCGAGGGCATCCCGGCCCAGGACTCCGCCCAGATCTGGGCGCACGCCTGCGAGAAGGGCAACAAGACCCGCATCATCGGCCCGAACTGCCCGGGCATCATCAGCCCCGAGCAGTCGCTGGCTGGCATCACCCCGGCCAACATCACCAACCGCGGAAAGCTCGGCCTGGTGTCGAAGTCGGGCACGCTGACCTACCAGATGATGTATGAGCTGCGTGACCTCGGCTTCACCACCTGCATCGGCATCGGTGGTGACCCGATCATCGGCACCACCCACATCGATGCGCTCGAAGCGTTCCAGAACGACGACGAGACCGAAGCCATCGTGATGATCGGCGAGATCGGCGGCGACGCTGAGGAGCGTGCCGCCGAGTACATCAAGGACAACGTCACCAAGCCGGTCGTCGGCTACGTCGCCGGCTTCACTGCACCCGAGGGCAAGACCATGGGCCACGCCGGCGCGATCGTCTCCGGCTCGTCCGGCACCGCCGAGGCGAAGAAGGAAGCGCTCGAAGCTGCAGGCGTCAAGGTCGGCAAGACCCCGTCCGAGACGGCACGCATCATGCGCGAGCTGCTCGGCTGAGTGAGCTGATGCGCTGAGAGCTGCTGCGGCTGACAGCCGGTGCGCTGGTAGCTGCGTGCAGTTCAACTGCTTGAATCTGCGGGCCCTGGTCATGACGACCGGGGCCCGCAGTGCTGTACAGGGGAGTGGGACGGGTCTATCTGAGGCTTGTCGTCCTCTGTGCAGGCGGGGTGTGAAAAGACTGGTCGAAGTTTGGCTCTCGAAGTGGTCGATCAGGGTCAAAATGTGACCAGTCTTTTCGTTGTGCCCCGTTGTGACGCGCTTCTTCTTGCGTCTCGAGAGCGATACTCGTGGGCTGAAACTCGGTCAGGTTGTGTGTCTGCGCACTGACTTTGGGCGTCTGCGACTATCCACAACCGAGAACAACTGCTCGCTCCACCGCGAGGCTCGGCCCAAGCTACGCAACATGAGCAGAAACGCCGCCCAAAACCGGAACCACAATCCTGACCTCGACCGAACGCCGGTCTCATCATCGTCCCCGGCAGGCAAGAGCATCTCGCACTATGCCATGTACCGAAGTCGGAATCGCCTCTCAACCCACTGGCATGGTGTCACGATCGACCCGTCGCAGCCGCGGCTGCCTCCGGGGCCAACATGGGCTGACGAAGAGTGGTACCGGGCGCGCTTCGAACTCGCATGCCTCAACGCTGTGCGCCCGGACGCCTTGGGCAGTCAGGTTACTGCGGCACTTCTGCGCGGTTGGCCGGTGCCTCGACGGTTGGCAGGGCGAGAGTTGACTGTGACAATCCCTGAAGATCATCGGCTGCGGCGCAAAGGTGTCAGAGCCACGCGTTCGCCACGCTACGCACCCCACGTCATCTACAGCGTCCGGCTCAACCGCATGGACTACGTCGTCTACGAACTCGCACGCGTCATGAACGTCGGCGAGCTCGTCCACGTCATCGACGCGATGTGCGGGACATGGCGGACGAACCCGGTGGCCACAGTCGAGCGGATCAGAGCTGCCGCGCTTGAGGCGCGCAACGTCTTCGGCAAGAAGAATCTGCTCACCGCCCTCGACCTCGCCCATGAAAAGGTCGGCTCGCCGCAGGAGACGCGGCTGCGGCTGCACATCGTCGGTGCCGGACTGCCGACACCGCTTGTCTGCACACCGATCCAGCTGCCGCGCGCCGAGCAGCTCTACCACCCGGACCTTGCCTATCGGGGAGCGCGGATCGCCATCGAGTACGAGGGCAGCCACCACCGCACAGATGCGTGGCAGTGGGATCATGACATCCAGCGTGAGCGCACCTTCCGCACCGCCGGGTGGGAGTACTTCCGGGTCACGAAGCGCACCGATATCCCGGAGTTCCTGGCAGATCTCACGGCCGCACTCGACGAGCGCGCACCGCATTGGCGCCGCCGCTCGCCCGGTCCTCGCCGCCGCTCGCCCGATCCGGGCCTCAGCTCTTCTTCACCCTGCTCTTCTTCGCCTTGACGGACACGACCGGCACCTCGGCACCGAGGATGATGCGCTGGGCGGTCGAACCCATGATGAGCTTGCCCACCAGCGAGCGCTCACGCGAACCGATGACGATCATGCGGACCTCCGGCGTCGCCTCGGCGAGGGCGAGGATCTCCTCAACCGGGTCGTTGCCGCGCAGGAACTGCTTGAGCTCCTGCCGGATCCCAGCGGCCTGAAGCTTGTCGCCGAGCTCTTTGAGGTCCTCGGCGGTGGCGATGCCCTTCTCCTCGTGCGCCTCCCCGATCCCGGCGTTCAGCACGAGCAGTGCCTCGTCGAACGCCCGCGCCTGCTCGATGCCGAAGTCGACGGCTGCCATGCCTTCGGGGCTGGGGGTGTATCCGACAAGAATGGTCATGCGTCCTGGCTCCTCTGCCGTGGTTCTCGCTGTCGCGCGCGGGAAACGTCCTGCTCACAAGCCTATCGACCGAGCCTGGCGAACAGAAGATGCACCGAGGCGTTTCATCGGTCACATTCGGCTGCTCGCCAGACTGGTGGACTTCGGCTGCTCGCCAGACTGGTGGGCTTCGGCTGCTCCCTAGACTGGGGGCATGGTCCAGTCTCTGCTGCCGGCTGCCGCCGTGCCCGATCACACTGCCCTGCGCTCCAGCCTCGGCCCCGCCGCCGAGGTGGTGGCCGGGCTGTGGCCGGACTGGCCGATCGGGCATGGAACCTCCCGGCTGGTGTGCGAGTACCTGCTCGGCCGCAGCCGCGGCTGGCTCGACATCTCCGGCCGGCCGCAGAAAGCGGGGCAGACAGGCAGCCCGTGGACCGAGCGGCCGGTGGTCGTCATCGACGATGCCGACGGCGCACTGTTGGCCGCCGCAACCGTCGCGGGCCCTGCGATCACCGCCTATTGGGATGACCTGCGTGGCGAGCGTCGGGGGAGCGCGGTCGCAGGTCTCCTCACTGAGGCAGGCCTGCCGCAGCCGCACATCGCGGCTGAGTCCGGGCACTGCGGAGCACCGGGCGGCCCGGAGATCTTCCCGCCCGGCTGCCGGGTCGTGCTGGCGGCACCGAAGGCGACCGCTGCGCTGCGCGAGTACCTGCAGGCAGCCGCGGGCACTGCCGGCGAGGTCATCGTCGTCGGCCGCGAGAAGCATATGAGCACGGCGATCAACGAGGCGCTGGCGGAGGTGTTCGACCGGGTCGACGTCTCGCCCGGCTTGGCCAAATGCCGGCTCATCATCGGCAGCAGCCCGCGGGCCTCGCACGCCGGCCCGGCAGATCAGTCTCCTGCCCCGGCGTCCCCGCGCCGCGACGACCGGCCGCTGCGGGTGCCCGGTGGCCAGCCTGTCGAGGTCGCAGCCTACGGCGCCTGCTATGGCGGCACCCAGATCGACCACGGCACCGATGTGCTCGTCGCCAGCCTCATCGCCCACCGCGCCGACCTCGCGCCTGCAGACAGCAGCCGCGATCCCGCCGGGCTCACCGTCGCTGACCTCGGCTGCGGCAACGGCTGGCTGCTGGCCAACCTGCAGGCGCTCGTCCACCCCGCCACGAGCATCGGGATCGACGTCTCGAAAGCCGCCCTCGCCTCGGCGGCGGCGACCCTGGGAGGCGGAAATCAGCCGGGCGCCCAGCTGATCCTCGCCGACGCCTCGGCAGCGGCCGACCCGGCACTCGACGCGCTCACCGGCAGCTGCGACCTCATCGTGCTCAATCCGCCGTTCCACACCGGCCACACCGTCGAGACCGGCACCGCACACGCGATGATCCGCACCGCCCACCGGCTGCTTACACCCGGCGGGAGGCTCGTCTGCGTCTACAACTCCCACCTCGGCTACCGAGGTGCGGTCGAGCGAACTTTCGGGGTCAGTCGCCAGTGGGCACGGGACCGGAGATTCACCGTCGTCACCGCTGTGCGCCGAGGGTGACCGACGCTGCCCCGCAGCGGCGGCAGCCGTATAGGATGGTGAGCACTGCAACCGACCTTGAAGGATGTGAGCCGGCGTGAGCGGCATCTGCGGACAGATCTCGACAGCCCAGGCACCGCACGGGGACGCGAAAACCGCCGTTGAGGCGATGCTGACGGCGATGGCCGGCAGGGGGCCCGATGGTTCCGGCTTCGTCGATGACGGGCGGGTCGCTCTCGGTCACCAGCGTCTGGCCGTCATCGACCTCGGGGAGACCGGCGCGCAGCCGATGCACGACCCCGATGTGCGCATGACGATCGTGCTCAACGGCGCGATCTACAACTACCAGGAGCTGCGTGAGGAGCTCCATAGACTCGGCCACACCTTCCGCACCAGCTCCGACACCGAGGTCGTCCTCAAGGCCTTCGCTGAATGGCGTGAGAAGGCACTCGACCGGTTCCAGGGCATGTTCGCGCTCGCCATCTGGGAAGAGGATTCCGGGCGCGTGTTCATCGCCCGCGACCGGATGGGCGTGCGCCCGGTGTACTTCGCCGAGGCCGACGGCGCCTTCCGCTTCGCCTCCACCCTGCCGGCCCTGCTGGCCGCCGGCGGCGTCGACACCCGCATCGACCCGGTGGCGCTCAACCACTACATGACCTTCCACGCCGTCGTGCCCTCGCCGTTCACCATGCTGCAAGGCGTGCGCAAGCTGCCGCCGGCAACCTACATGTGGGTCGAGACCGACGGCTCGCAGACCCAGACCCAGTACTGGCAGGCGCTCTACGGCGCCGCCGAGGACAAGGCCGGCTGGTCCGAGACCGAGTGGCAGGACGCAATCTACGACAGCCTGCGCGAAGCGGTCCGCCGACGGCTGGCCGCCGACGTGCCCGTCGGCGTGCTGCTCTCCGGCGGCCTGGACTCCAGCCTCATCGTCGGGCTCATGGATGAGCTGGGGCAGAAGGACATCGAGACCTTCTCGATCGGCTTCGAGTCCTTCGGCGGTGAAGAGGGCGATGAGTTCACGTACTCCGATGTCATCGCCGAGCACTTCAAGACCAACCACCACCAGCTGCGCATCTCGACCGAGCGGATGCTGCCGGCGCTCGACGAGGCGATCGGGGTGATGAGCGAGCCGATGGTCAGCCACGACGCCGTCGCCTTCTACCTGCTGAGCCAGGAGGTCGCCACACACGTCAAGGTCGTGCAGTCCGGCCAGGGCGCTGACGAGGTGTTCGCCGGCTACCACTGGTACCCGCCGATGTATGAGGCCGGCGACGATGTCGAGGCCGCGCTCGCCAGCTACCAGCAGTCGTTCTTCGACCGCAGCTACGAGGAGATGGGCCAGCTCGTCTCCCCGCAGTTCATGGCCGGCTCCGACGTCTCCACCGAGTACGTCGACGCGCACTTCCGCAGTCCGGGTGCCACCACCGGCATCGACCGGGCGCTGCGCATCGACACGACGATCATGGCCGTCGACGACCCGGTCAAGCGGGTGGACAACATGACGATGGCCGCAGGCCTTGAGGCGCGCATGCCGTTCCTCGACCACGACCTCGTCCAGCTCGCCGCCGAATGCCCGGCTGAGTACAAGACTGCCCAGGAGGGCAAGGGCATCCTCAAGGAGGTCGGCCGTCGGGTCATCCCGAGCGAGGTCATCGACCGGCCCAAGGGCTACTTCCCGGTCCCGGCGCTCAAGCACCTGCAGGGCCCGTATCTGGAGAAGGTCCGCGAGGCGATTTCCGGCCAGGTCGCCCGCGACCGCGGCCTGTTCCAGCCGGCCGCCGTCGAGGCGCTGCTCGAAGCCCCGAACGACAACCTCACTCCGCTGCGCGGCAACCGGCTGTGGCAGATCGCCCTGCTCGAACTCTGGCTGCAGAACCACGGCATCACCGGCCCGGCAGCCTGACCCACTGACTTCACGCCGACACCACCGGGCTGGGGCAGGGATCCTGGTCCGGTGACTGAAGGCTCATCCCAGCAGGAGGGACCATGAAGCACGACGTCATCCAGGAGCTCGGCTGGGGCCGGCTCGTCTTCGGCCAGACCTTCTCAGAGATCGAGGAGATCGGCCGGGTGCTGCGCGACGAGGCAGGCGGCACTCGCGACATCTGCATGTACCTTTCGGATCCGCATGTGCTTGTGGCGCTGCATCCGGAGGAGTACTTCATCGACCCGAGCCACACCTACCGCCTCGATCTGGAGAGCCGGCTTCCCGTCCCGGTCGAAGTGCCCGGCGTGAAGGTCCGCTCCATCGAGACGGAGGCCGACTGCGAGGCGATCAACCGCATCTACGTCACCCGCTCGATGGTCCCAGCCGATGTCAGCGTCATCTGGGACAACCACCGCAACTCCGAATCGATGCACTACCTCGTCGCCGAGGACGAATCGACCGGCGAGATCATCGGCACCGTCACCGGTGTCGACCACTCCGAGCTGTTCGACGACCCCGAGCGCGGCTCCTCGCTGTGGACGCTGGCGGTCGACACGACCAGCGGCCACCGCGGCCTCGGCCGGTTCCTCGTCGTGGCGCTCGCCCGACTGCTGGCTGAGTGCGGCGCGGCATTCATGGACCTGTCGGTGATGTGGAACAACGAAGCCGCCATCAGCCTGTATGAGCAGATGGGCTTCGAACGAGTGCCGATCTACGGCATCAAGCGCAAGAACGCGATCAACGAGCAGCTCTACGCCCAGCCGCGGATCGAGGGGCTCGACGAGCTCAACCCGTATGCCCGCATCATCGCCGATGAGGCCACGCGCCGCGGCATCCGGGTCAGCGTGCTCGACGCCGACACCGGCTACATCCAGCTCGAGTTCGGCGGCCGCACGGTCATCACCCGCGAGTCACTGTCGCAGTACACCTCGGCGGTGGCGATGAGCCGCTGCGAGGACAAGCGGGTGACCCGCAAGATCGTCGAGGCCGCCGGCGTGCGCGT
Source organism: Brevibacterium sp. p3-SID960 (assembly GCF_025144725.1). Lineage (GTDB taxonomy): Bacteria > Actinomycetota > Actinomycetes > Actinomycetales > Brevibacteriaceae > Brevibacterium. The sequence goes on from NZ_JALXKS010000039.1 coordinate 30,692, forward strand.
CCCGCAGGGCCGCAACGCCAGCTTCGACGACGGCGATGTCGACTTCCTCGACGAGTACGGCCCGCTGGTCGTCAAGCCGGTGCGCGGCGAGCAGGGGGCCGGCATCACGATCGGCGTGCAGACGGAGAAGGAGCTCAAGGACGCCCTCGGCCGCGCCGGAGGTGAGGGTTCCGAAGTGCTGCTCGAGGAGTTCTGCGAGGGTGAGGACCTGCGCATCCTCGTCATCACCGGTCGTGTCATCGCCGCCGCGATCCGCCGCCCGGCCGCTGTCGTCGGCGACGGCAAGACCCCGGTCGCCGAACTCATCCGCAAACAGTCCAAGCGCCGAGCCGCGGCAACCGGCGGGGAGTCGAAGATCCCGCTGGACGAGTCGACCGAGGCGACAGTGCGAGAGGAGGGCTACAGCCTCGACGACATCCTCGAACCTGGCAAGCGGCTGCAGGTCAGGCGCACCGCCAACCTCCACACCGGCGGCACCATCCACGATGTCACCGACCGGCTGCACCCGGAGCTGGCGAAGGCCGCGATCTCCGCTGCGGCCGCCATCGACATCCCGGTCACCGGCATCGACCTGCTGGTGCCCGACGTCGAGGGCCCCGACTACGTCTTCATCGAAGCCAATGAGCGCCCCGGACTGGCCAATCACGAGCCGCAGCCGGTCGCCGCCGAATTCGTCGACTATCTGTTTCCCAACTCCAAGCGCACCCCGTGGGCGTGGGAGCCGGACAAGCCCGCCGATCCGACGAACTGACACCGGCCAGCCCGGCGAACTCACTTCGGACAGCCCTGTGAACTCACCCACCGGGCCCGAGGTGGGGGCTGGCAGTGTGCCGTGAGTCGGCTCGACAGCCTCTCCAGACTCTGACATGCGACTGGCGACAGCGCCGCGGCGCGCTATGGTGGCCACTGTGCGGGCATGCCCGGCATGCC
>NZ_JALXKS010000004.1 GCF_025144725.1 Brevibacterium sp. p3-SID960
GCCGGGAGGCTCAGTCGTCGGTGCGCCGCTCATTGCCCGCGCCCGAGGCGGTCGACCCGTTGGCCTGGCCGGAGGGCTCGGTGGTCTCGGCCGGGTCGCCTTCGGCGACGTCGGGAGCCAGCGGCGAATCCTCTTCGTCGTGTTCGAGCTGCGGGGAGGTCCTGCCGTCCTCGTCGTCGGGTTGGTGTTCCTGTTTGGCCTTGCCGTCTTTGGCGTAGACGTCTTCTCCTGCGAGGTAGAGGACGATCGTGTTGAGCACGGCGATGACCGGCACGGCGAAGAGCGCCCCGACGATGCCGTACAGAGTCGCGCCGGCGGCCACCGCGAGCACGACGGCCAGCGGGTGGACGGAGACGGCCTTGCCCATGATGAACGGCTGGAGCACATTGCCCTCCAGCTGCTGGACGGCCAGCACGACGAGCGTCATGATGATCGCTGCGACGAGGCCCTTGGAGACGAGCGCGACGATGACGGCGATGATGCCGGTGACGACCGCACCGACGATCGGCACGAAGGAGCCGAGGAACACGAGGACGGTGAGCGGGAAGACGAGCGGGATGCCGATGAAGAAGGCACCGATGCCGATGCCGATCGCATCGACACCGGCGACGATCACCTGCACCCGGACGTACTGCACGAGCGACTGCCAGCCACGCAGGCCCGCACCCTCAGCCCGGCCGCGGGCGCGGCGCGGGAGCATGCCGATGAACCAGGAGAAGATCCGGCGACCGTCGTAGAGGAAGAAGAAGGCGGTGAACAGGGTGAGGATGAGGCCGGTGAAGAAGCTGCCGACCGACATCGCAGCACCGGCGACGCCGCCGAGGATCTGGCCGGAGCGCTCTTCGAGCATCGCCACGCCCTTGTTGAGGGTGTCGTCGATGGCCACCGAGATCCGCGAGGAGTCGATGCCGAACGGGTTGTGCTGCAGCCAGTCGGCGATCGCGCGGATACCGGCCACGACCTGCCCGGTCAGCTCGCCCATGCCGACGACGATCTGCTGACCGACGAGCGTCAGCAGACCCAGCACCAGGACGATGAAGCCGACGAACGTGACACCAGCCGCCGCCCCGCGCTTCCAGCCATGACGTACGAGGAAGTTCGACAACGGGGAGATGAGCGCGGCGATGAGCAGTGCGATGAGGGCCGGCAGCAGGATGACGGAGATCTTCGACAGCAGCCAGTAGGCGACGCCGATCGCAGCCAGCACGATGAGGAACCGCCACGACCAGGCGGCTGCCAAGCGCATCGGCAGGGACACGTAGGGCTCATAGGCCCCGCGCCCCTTCTCCTCCTCGGTAGGCTGATGGGCGGGCACTTCGATGTAGGCGGGCGCGCCCGGGGATGCGGTGAGGGGCTCGGGAGGTGACGAAGCGGCCTGCTCCCTGCGAGACCGGAATCCCAGCCAGGCGTTGCGCAGCCGCCCGGGAATGCGTTGCTGAGAGTTCTCTGGCATGAGACCATCGTAACGCCTCATCTGCTGGGTCAGCGCGCAGCCGGGCCGAACTTCTGCCTCCGGTTCGAGGCACTAGACTCAGCCGGGACGAGGGAGGGAAGTTCATGCAGCGAGGAACCGCGACCGCGCTGGGGCTGGGATTGGCCGCGCCCGCGGCCCTCGCCGCCGGGGTCTACGGGCTCATGCGGCTGCAGTCGATGCGGCTGCGCCAGGCCTTCGACGACGACGTCGCCGCGGCCGCTGTCCCCCAGCAGTCCCGGCTCGTCGACCTGAGCGCTCCGCACAGCCGGGCGCTCGAAGACGTCGACGGTGACACCGAGCATCTGCCGGCTCTGGCCGTCATCGGCGACTCCTGGCTGGCCGGCATTGCCGTCGGCCGGCGCCGCCGCACCCCAGCGATGCTCATCGCCCGCGGGCTGGCGGCCCTGACCGGCCGGCCGGTGCGGCTGCGCTCGACCGCGCAGGCCGGTGCGCGAGCCGATGACATCCTCACCCAGGTCAACTCGATCCTGGCCGATCCGCTGCTGCGCCGCTCACGCATCGGCGAACAGCCGCCGCGGTTTGCCGTCATCGCGATGGGCAGCGCCGATGTCATCCACCCGATCACCGGTTCGATCGGCCTGCCGGTGCTCACCACCGCGCTCAACCGGCTGCAGCGCGAAGGCGGTTACACCGTCATCGTGCTCACGTGCCCCAACCTCGGCAGCCTGCCAGGCATCCCGCAGCCGCTGCGCACCCAGCTGCGCCGCTCCTCACGCGTGCTCGCCGGCTCGCAGTGGATGCTCGCCGTCTCCGCCGGGGCGATCCCGGTGTCGCTCAACACGGTGCTGTCGGGCACGACGAAGCAGTCCCTCATCCGCTCCGACGGCCGCTTCCCCACCCCGCTCGGCTACGCGCAGCTGGCCACCGCTGTCATCCAGCGCATCACCGTCGACCTCGACCTGCCCCATGATGTCGAGGAGAATCCTGAGACCCGCCCGCACTGGCCGGCGGAGCTGACCGACGGCGACCCGCGTCCTGAGGACGAGGAGACCGAGCCGCAGCAGCCTGCTGCCCCGACTGCTGTGCCCAGTGCTGCCAACCCGAATACCGAGGAGGCCCGCCCGTGAGCGCTGTCATTCTCGCCTCCGGATCCCCGTCGCGGTATGCGACCCTGACGACGGCCGGCATCACCCCGCAGGTCATCGTCTCCCACGTCGACGAGGCGGCCGTCCAGGACCAGCACCCCACTGCCTCGGTCGCGGAGCTGGCCGGCGTGCTCGCCGAGGCCAAGGGCCGTGACGTCCTGGGCCGCATCACCGCACGCAACGCCGGGCTGCTCGCCGGTGCGCCGGATCGGCCGCGGGTGCTCATCGCTGCCGATTCGATACTCGAACTCGATGGCCAGCCGGTCGGCAAGCCCCACACACCTGAGCGCACCCGCGAGGTGTGGCAGCAGATGGGCGGACGCACCGCGCACCTGCACACCGGCCATTTCCTCGCCCGCCTCGACCCGACCGGTGACGGCTGGCAGGTCGCCGGCACACGGGCACAGACGGCGTCGACGACGATCCACACCGCAGCGCTGTCCGATGCGGAGATCGACGCCTACATCGCCACCGCCGAGCCCTTCGAGGTCGCCGGTGCACTGACGATCGACGGCTTCGGCGGCGCCTTCGTCACCGGCATCGAAGGCGATCACCACAACGTCATCGGGCTCAGCCTCCCACTGGCGCGCACGCTGGTCGGCGAGCTCGGCCTGGCCTGGCATGAGCTGTGGGATGTCCACGCCGATGCCGCAGGTCACACCGGTGACGACGCGCCCGGAGGCGGTTGAGAATTTCGTCCACCGATTTTGTCGATCGTCCACAACGCTTTGGCACTGGTCTCTAGATTGATACCGTTCACCCGTTTCATGCCCAGGAGACCAGATGACCGAGCCCATGCGGCAGTACTCCGCAACCGTGGAGCACCGCCCCATCGAGCGGGTCTTCATCGCCAACCGCGGTGAGATCGCGCTGCGCATCATCCGCGCCTGTCACGACCTCGGACTCGAAGCCGTCGCCGTGTACACCAAGCCAGATGCCAACGCCGATTTCGTCCGGCTGGCCGACGACGCCTGGGCCCTCGACGGCGCTGGCCCGGCCGAAACGTACCTCAGCATCGAGAAGATGCTCGATGCCGCCCAGCGTGCCGGCGCCGATGCCGTCCATCCCGGCTACGGGTATCTCGCCGAGAGCCCCGATTTCGCGCAGGCTGTGCTCGACGCCGGCCTCGTATGGGTCGGCCCTCCCCCGCAGGCCATCGACCGGCTCGGTGACAAGTCCGGTGCCCGGGCCGTCGCCGAGGCGGCAGGCGCACCGATCACGCAGGGCTCCGACGGCGCCGTCGACGGCATCGACGACGCCCTCGCGGTGGCCGAGCGGATCGGCTACCCGGTGGCCGTCAAGGCCGTCTACGGCGGCGGCGGGCGCGGTTTCCGCACCGCTGCCAGCGCTGCTGAGCTTCCCGATGCGCTGGCCGGGGCCTCCCGTGAGGCGCTCTCGGCGTTCGGCCGCGGTGAGTGCCTGCTCGAGCAGCAGATCGTCAACCCGCGCCACATCGAGACGCAGTGCATGGTCGACAGCAGCGGCCGGGTGCTCGTCGCCTCGACCCGTGACTGCACGCTGCAGCGCCGCAACCAGAAGATCATCGAGGAGGCCCCGGCGCCGTTCCTCACCGACGAGCAGATCGCCACGGTCAACCAGGCTTCGAAGAACATCCTCAGCGAAGTCGGCTACGTCGGTGCTGCGACGTGTGAGTTCCTGCTCGGTGAGAACGGGACGCTGACCTTCATGGAGGTCAATGCTCGCATCCAGGTCGAGCACACCGTGACCGAGGAGGTCACCGGCGTCGACCTGCTCGCCTGGCAGCTGCGCATCGCCGCTGGCGAGAGCCTGCCGGAGGAGTTCCCGGCCCCGCGCGGCCACTCGATCCAGTTCCGCATCAATGCTGAGGATGCGCGCCTGAACTTCTTCCCGGCCACCGGCCGGATCGGCCGCTACATCGAGCCGGCCGGCCCCGGCGTGCGCGTCGATTCCGGCGTGCACCACGGCATCGAGGTCGGTGTCGACTTCGACCCGATGCTCGCCAAGCTCATCGTCACCGGCGAGAACCGCGCCCACGCGCTCGCCCGCGCACGGCGGGCACTGAGCGAGTACACCCTCGACGGTGTGAAGACGCTGCTGCCGCTGCACCGGCGACTGGTGAATGAACCGGCCTTCGCCGAGGACTTCAGCGTCTCCACCCACTGGCTGCAGCAGACATATATGCCGACATTCGACGATCCGGAGGATCCCATGGCACAGCAGACGCAGGACGGCAGCGACGTCATCGACATCGTCGTCGAGGTCGAAGGTCACCGGCTGACGGTCAAGGTGCCGGCAGAGCTGGCCCGCCCGGCCCAGGCCGGCACCCACCCCCGCAAGGGTCGGCTGCGCCGCCGCGGCTCCAGCCGCACCGACAGCACCTCAGCACTCACGGCGCCGATGCAGGGCACCATCGTGTCCGTCGACGTCGAACCCGGTGCTGTCGTCGAGACCGGTGACACGCTGGCCGTCATCGAGGCGATGAAGATGGAGCAGCCGCTCAAGGCGACCCGCCCTGCCACCGTGTCGAAGATCGCCGTCGAGGCCGGCTCGGCCGTCAAGGCCGGCACCGTGCTCATCGAGTTCGAGGACTGAGCCGCGCACAGCCGCAGGTCAGCGGGCCGGCTTCAGGCAGACCTAGACGAAAGTCGTAGTCGACTGCACCAAAGTCCAATTGTGCCGACTCGGTGCGCATGAGACAGTGAGTCTGCCGGTGACGCCAGCTCCCGATCCCCCGAAACACAGCTGCGGGTGCACTCGAATCGAGTGCACCCGCAGTCGTGTATTCAGCCGCCGGTCCTGCCCGGCAGGCACCGGCTGGCTCAGCTGGCGTGGTGATGCAGCTTGCGCGCCGCCTCGGTGATGGAGCCCGACAGCGAGGGGTAGACGGTGAAGCTGGAGGCCAGCTGGTCGACGGTCAGCCGGTTCTCCACGGCCAGGGTGATCGGCAGGATGAGCTCACTGGCCTTCGGACCGACGACAACACCGCCGAGGATCGAACCGGAGCCGCGGCGGGAGAAGATCTTGACGAAGCCGTCGCTGATCTCCTGCATCTTCGCCCGTGCGTTCGTGCTCAGCGGCTGGGTGACGCAGTCGATCTCCTTGCGGTCCTCCTCGAAGTCCTTCTGGGAGAAGCCGACGGTGGCGATCTCCGGGCTGGTGAAGATGTTCGAGGCGACATTGCGCAGCTTGAGGGGAGCAACGGCATCGCCGAGGGCGTGCCACATCGCGATTCGGCCCTGCATCGCGGCCACCGAGGCCAGCGGCATGACCGAGGTGCAGTCACCGGCGGCGTAGATGCCCGGCCGGGAGGTGCGCGAGACGCCGTCGACGACGACGTGCCCGGAGTCCTCCAGCTGCACGCCGGCCGATTCGAGACCGAGGTCCTTGGTGTTCGGGATCGAGCCGACGGCCATGAGGCAGTGGCTGGCATTGACCTTGCGCCCGTCGTCAAGGGTGACGAGCACACCGTCGTCGGTGCGCGTGACCGATTCGGCACGCGAACGGGAGAGCACGTTCATGCCGCGGGAGCGGAACGCCTTCTCCAGCACATCGGCAGCATCCTTGTCCTCGCCGGGCAGCACCCGGTCCCGGGAGGATACGAGCGTGACCTTCGAACCGAGAGCATGGTAGGCGGAGGCGAACTCAGCACCGGTGACACCGGAGCCGACGACGACGAGGTGCTCAGGCAGCTCGTCGAGATCGTAGAGCTGCGTCCACGTCAGTATCCGCTCGCCGTCCGGCTTGGCGCTCGGCAGCTCGCGCGGGTGCGCGCCGACGCAGATGAGGACGACATCGGCTTCGAGTTCGTACTCATTGCCCTCCTCCTCGACGACGTGGACGGTGTGCCGGCCCGACATCCGGGCCGTCCCCTTGATCGCCTTGACGCCGGCGGCCACAAGTCCGTCGTAGATGTCGGTCGCCTGGGCATTGGCCAGATGCTTGATCCGCTTGTTGATGGTGTCGAGGTCGGCTCGGGCGGCGCCGCGTTCGATCGCAGCGGGCTCACCGTCCTCGGTGCCGCGCAGGCGGATGCCCAGCGGCCCGGAGACCTCGATCTGGCCCATGAGCTCGGCGGTGGCGATAAGGGTCTTCGACGGCACGACATCGGTGAGCACCGCAGATCCGCCGCAGCGGTTGCGTTCGATGAGCATGACATCGGCGCCGAGCTGGCCGGCGACGAGTGCGGCCTCGTAGCCGCCGGGACCACCGCCGATGATGACGACGCGGTTCTGGGAGGGATCAAGTACGTTCTTCACAGTCTCATTCTCTCAGCGGCAGGCAAGTCGGTGGCATGACAGCGGCGGCGCTGCGGCCGCCCTGTCGTTCGCTTCCCATCCTAGTGGCTGGGCCACCGGCTGCCCTAAGCGGCCTGGCGGCCCGCGGCAGTCTCGACCGCCTCGGGCACGGGCGTGTGGCTCACGCGCAGTGCCCGCAGGGCCCCGAGGATCGCGACGAGGTCGACGCCCTCCTGCAGGATCGCGCCGACGACCGCGGGCAGGTAGCCGAGGGCTGCGACGATCATGAGCCCGATCGAGATCGCGATGCCCAGCCAGATGCTCTGCAGCGCGATGCGCACGGTGCGCTGGGAGATCTCGATGACATAGGCGACGTTGGCGATATCGTCCTGGGTGATGACCGCCGAGGCCGATTCGCTGGCCGCACTCGCCCCGCGCGCACCGAGCGCGATGCCGACATCTGCGGCTGCGAGCACCGGGGCGTCGTTGACGCCGTCGCCGACCATGAGCACCGGCCGGTTGCGCATCGAGGCCAGGTGCTCGACCTTCGTTTGCGGAGTGCAGCCGGCTTCGATCTCGTCGATGCCGACCTCACCGGCGATCGCCCGGGCGGTGGCGGCGTTGTCGCCGGTGAGCATCGCGATGTCGGTGACGCCGAGCTCGTGCAGCCGGGCGACGGTGCCGGCGGCGGTGGCGCGCAGCTCATCGGCGAGGATGATGATGCCGGCCAGGTCGCTGCCGTGGGAAACATAGACGAAGGTCTCTCCTGGTGCCAGCTCGACCGGGTCGAGGGGGCCTGTGACCTCTTCGATGTAGGTGATCTTGCCGACCCGCACCTCGGTGCCGTCGGCCAGGTGGGCGCGCACTCCATTGGTCGCGGTCTCGTCAGCGCCTGTCACCTCGGGCAGGGCCAGTCTGCGCTCGGCTGCCACCTGCCCGATCGACTGGGCGAAGGCGTGCAGTGAGAACTGCTCGGCCGCTGCGGCCAGGGCGATGAGCTCGTCCTCACTGTGGGTGCCGGGGATGACGCGGCGGACCTCAGGGTTGCCGCGGGTGAGCGTGCCGGTCTTGTCGAGTGCGGCGGACCGCACGCGGGCGAGCGTTTCGAGGGCGCCGCCGTTCTTGACGATAACGCCGATCTGAGCGGCCCGGCTCATCCCGCCCATGAACGCGACCGGGGCGGCGATGAGCAGCGGGCAGGGGGTGGCGACGACGAGGACCTCGGCGAACCGGGTGGGGTTGCCGCTGATGAACCAGGCGAAGGCGGCGATCGCCAGGGACACGATCGTGAACGGCACTGCATAGCGGTCGGCCAGGCGCACCATCGGGGCCTGGGATTCAACGGCCTCGCGCACGAGCCTGACGATCGAGCCGTACTGGGAGTCCGCCGAGGCGGCGGTCGCCTGCATGCGGAAGGCGCGGGTCTCGTTCACCGTGCCCGAGGCGAGGGTGTCGCCTGTCGTGAAGGTCACCGGCAGCGGTTCGCCGGTCATCGCCGAGGTGTCGATGGTCGCCGATGCGTCGAGCAAGGTGCCGTCGACCGGCAGCGTCTCATTCGGTCGGACGACGAGGATGTCGCCGATGGCCACCTCGTCGACCGGGATCTGGGTCAGCTGACCGTCGGCACCCTCCCGGTTGGCGAACTGCGGGGCGCGGCTGATGAGCGCATCGAGTTCGCGCCCGGCCCGGCCTGCAGCCATCTCCTCGAGCGCCTCACCGCCGGTGAGCATGAGCACGATGATGAGGCCGGCGAGGTACTCGCCGACGAGCACGGTGGCGACCATCGCGACGACGGCGAGGATGTCGAGACCCCACTTGCCGGCCATGATGTCCTTGATCATGTCCCAGGCGGTGAGGAGGACGACGATGCCGATGACGGCCGTCGCCAGGATCTGGGCGGCACCGGGCAGCCCTGAGGCGAGCAGGATGAGCGTCGTCGCCAAGGCGACGACGGCCAGCCCGGCCAGCGGGTAGCGGCGCAGAGCACGGATGAGGGGCACATCACCATCATGCCCAGCGGCGCCGCCGGCGGCTAGGAAGGCTTGGATAACCTTCGTTCACCGGGAAACGGGGAAGCGGGTTCAGCCGATCGTCTCGGTGAGCACGTCTGTGGGGCCTACGATGCGGCCCTGCTGCCGGTGTGCGGCCGACAGTTCGGAGTAGGAGGCGGCGTTGGTGCGGATGTGCTCGATGTTCTCAGCGGTCAGCTCGCGGCGCACCTTCGCCGGCATCCCTGCCACCAGGGAGCCCGAAGGGACCTCCATGCCTTCGAGGACGAGAGCGCCTGCGGCCACAAGCGTGTCGGATCCGATGACGCATTCGTTGAGCAGAGTTGCGCCCATGCCGATGAGGCAGTCGTCGCCGACCGTGCAGCCATGCACGAGCGCGCGGTGGCCGACGGAGACGCGGGCGCCGACAGTGACCGGACGGCCGGGGTCGGAGTGCATGACGGAGTTGTCCTGCACATTGGTTCCCTGACCGATCGTGATGGGGCTCGATTCGGCGCGCAGCACTGTGCCATAGAAAACGCTGCTGCCGGGCCCGAGGCGGACGTCGCCGATGAGCGTGACGCCAGGTGCGACGAAGGATGTCGGGTGGATCTGCGGCTTGAGGTCGCCGATGGCAATGAGGCGCACGTCGCGCAGCTCGCTGATGTTCTCCATGTCCTCAGCCAAGCAGAACGGTGTGCAGCGGGCAAGGGTGACGATCGATTTGCGATGCTGCTGCAGAGCGCGCAGAATAAAAGATTGTCGGTGATTTCACACTTCGACCCTCTTGTGCTGCCCTGTCTCATATGTGAGTCTTGGTGACATAGCGACCACTTGCTGTCGCCAGCCTGCTGTGTGCCGATCTGGGCCCACCAACTCCCCGGGCTCCGGCGACCTCCGCTCCAGGAAAGGACACCATGGATTGGCGCCATCGCGCGGCTTGCCTCAATGAGGATCCCGAACTCTTCTTCCCCATCGGCAACACCGGCCCTGCGCTTCTGCAGATCGAAGAGGCCAAAAGTGTCTGCCGCCGCTGCGAAGTCGCCGAGATCTGCCTGCAATGGGCACTCGAATCCGGTCAGGACGCCGGAGTCTGGGGCGGCATGAGCGAAGATGAGCGCCGCGCCCTCAAGCGCCGCGCTGCGCGCGCCCGCCGCGCCGGCTGACACGGTCCGCCGGTCAGCGCACCGCCACATCACAGACACCACCGCCGCGCCCGCCGTAGATCACCGGCGGGCGCTGCGGCGTGCCCGGGGTGCGCTGTCCTGCAGTGCTGTCCTGCAGTGCTGTTCTGCAGTGCAGTTCTGTCGCGCTTCAGCGGTCGCGGCCGAGCGGCACGTCGATGATGACTTCGGTGCCGCCTCCTTCGCGCGCCTGCCAGGTGATCTCCCCGCCCAGGTCGGTGGAGACGAGTGTGGTGACGATCTGGGTGCCGAGTCCGCTGCCGGGGCCGTGATTTGCCGGCAGACCGACGCCGTCATCGGCGATGGTGACACGCAGCCGATCGCCGACGCGTTCGGGTTCGACCCACACGGTGGCCTGCAGACGCTCATCGGTCTCGGGCTTCTTGAGATCGAGCGGGAAGCCGTGCTCGACGGCATTGGTGACAAGTTCGGTGAGCGCCAGTGCCAGGGACGTCGCATCGACTGAGGAGATCTTGCCGAAGCTGCCGGTGCGCTGCAGGGTGATCTCGACGTGCGGGCTGGCGAGCTCGGGAGTGAGCTTGAGGCCCTTGTCGACGATCTCATCGAAGTCGACCTCGCTGTCGAGGCCCTGGCTGAGCACATCGTGGACGACGGCGATGATCGCCACCCGGCGCGTCGCCTCCTCCAGGGCGCCCTTCGCCTCGGCCGATGAGATGCGGCGGGTCTGCAGGCGCAGGAGTGCCGCAACCGTCTGCAGGTTGTTCTTCACCCGGTGGTGCATCTCACGGATCATCGCATCACGGCTGAGCAGCTGCCGGTCCCGCCGGCGGATCTCGGACACATCGCGCAGCAGGATCGCCGCCCCGATCCGGTTGCCGGCACGGGTGAACGGGATTGCGCGCAGGGTCACGATGACGCTGCCGGATTCGACTTCGGTGCTCCACGGTGCGCGACCGGTCAGCACGACCGGCAGAGTCTCGTCGACCGGCCGGAGCTGCTCGACGAGACCGGCAACGACCTCGTTGAGGTAGCGGCCCTCCAGCTCGTCGTCGTGGCCCAGGCGGTGGAGCACGGAGATGCCATTGGGTGAGGCATAGCGCACCCGCCCCTCGCGGTTGAGCACGACGATCCCGTCGCCGACGCGGGAGTCGCCGTGGTGGCCGGCGGCATCGTCGTCGAGGCTGGGGTAGTCGCCCTCGGCGATCATCGTCAGCAGCATCGAGGCGCATGCCCGGTAGTTGCGCTCCAGCCGCGAGGACGCGCTGCGGCGCAGCTCCTCGGTGTGCCGGGTGAGCACGGCGATGATCCGGCCCTGGCGCATGACCGGCACCACCTCGGCACCGGCGATCGGTGCCAGGACGTCATTCAGCTCGTCCTCGCCAGGGGCGATGATGATCTCCTGGCTCGCCCACGCCCGGTGCATCAGCTCCGTTTCGATGCCGACGCTGATGAGCCCGACGACGTCCTCGGGGTAGGCTGTCGCGCCGGTTGTCGGGCGGCAGTGAGCTGCCACCCGGAACCGGCCCGGTGCCTCGGTGGCGGGAACCCACAGCAGCAGGTCGGCGAACGACAGGTCAGCCAGCAGCTGCCAGTCGCCGACGAGGGTGCGTAGCCACTCAAGATCCCGCTTGTCGGTGAAGTCCTCGGTGGCGTCGATGTCGCTGTGCGGGTGCATCGTCTACTCCCCGGGTCTCAGCTCTCCTCCGACTGCCAGACGGTCGAGCGGACGATGCCGCGCATCATGCGCAGCAGCACCGACAGCGGCGTCTGGGTGACGGTGTCGAGCTGACGGATCTCATCGATCGTCGCGAGCACCTGGCTCAGCGCTGCCTCGTTTTTCTCACGCCATTGGGCGATGCGGCGCTGGGCGCGCTCCGACGGTGTTGCACCTTCCGCCTCAGTTGCCGAGAGCACGGTGAGCACAACGGCGAAGACAGCCTGGTAGTAGTCATCGCGCATCGCCCCACGGGCCAGCGCCGACCAGCGGTCGGAGCGGTCGAGTGCGCCGATGAGCTGGAGCAGCTCAGCACCGGAGAGCAGGTCGGTGACCTGGTAGTACACCTCGGCGACGTCCTCGCCGTGGATGCTGAGCCGGTTGGCGATCTGTGCGACGTCAAGCAGGGCGAACTCGTCGAGCAGCGCTGCCGCCCGGTAGGCGACCGCCTCCGGCACGCCTTCGGCGATGAAGGACTGGGCGTTGGACTCCAGCTCCCGAGCATCGGTGCCTTCGAGCAGCTGCGGGACCCGCGGGCGCAGCTGGTCGAGGATCGAACCATAGCGTTCGATGCCCGAGGGCACGTCGAGGTGCGTCGGCGCCTGGTGGACCAGCCACCGGGAGGCGCGGTCGAGCAGCCGCACGTAGCCGTGCTGCAGCCTGACCTGGACGCTCGAGTCGACGACGTTGTCGAGCGCGCAGATGTCGTCGAAGTGGCTGTCGAGGTCGAAGATCTCGCTGACGACGCTGAAGACACGGGCGATCTGCGGGATCGTCGCACCGGTCTCCTCCACCATTCGGAAGATGTACGTCAGCCCGCCGCGGTCGACCATCCGGTTGACCAGGCGTGCGGTGGCGATCTGGCGGCGCAGCGGATGCCCGGCGAAGTGCTCACCGAAGCGCTCGGCGAGACTGGCCGGGAAGTAGGCGAGCAGGTGCTCGTTGATCCACTCCTCGTCAGGCACATCGCTGTCGAGGATCTCATCGGCGGCGTTCATCTTGACGTAGGCCAGCAGCACGGCCAGTTCAGGCGAAGTCAGACCGCCTCCCGTCGACGTGCGGCTGGCCAGCTGCTTGGTCGTCGGCAGGAACTCGACGGCCCGGTCGAGGTCGGCGTTCCTCTCCAGGTAGCGCATGAGGCGCCGGTGGGTGCCGGACATCACGTCGGCGCCGTCGCGGGCCTCGCCGAGCAGGACGTTCTGACTGTAGTTGTTCGCCAGCACCTTGTCGGCGACCTCGTCGGTCATCGACAGCAGCACGTCGACGCGCTCATCGGAGCTGAACGCCCCGTTCTTGATGAGGGTGTCGAGCAGCAGTTTGATGTTGACTTCCTGGTCAGAGGAGTCGACCCCGGCGGAGTTGTCGACGGCATCGGTGTTGATCTTGACGCCGCCGAGTGCCGCCTCGACGCGGCCGAGCTGGGTGGCGCCGAGGTTGCCGCCCTCACCGACGACGCGCACGCGCAGGTCGGCGCCGTCGACGCGGATCGCATCGTTGGCCTTGTCGCCGACGTCAACGGCCGTCTCCTGCGAGGATTTGATGTAGGTGCCGATGCCGCCGTTGTAGAGCAGATCGACCGGTGCGGTCAGGATGCCGCGGATGAGGTCGTTGGGCCGGTACTGGCCAGGGGTCATGCCGAGCCGCTTGGCGGCCTGTTCGCTCAGCTTCACCGACTTCGACGAGCGGGGGTAGACGCCGCCGCCGGCGGAGATGAGCTCAGGGTCGTAGTCCTGCCAGGAGGAGCGCGGCAGCTCGAAGAGCCGCCGCCTCTCAGCGAACGACTGGGCCGGATCCGGGTCCGGGTCGATGAAGATGTCGCGGTGGTCGAAGGCGGCGACGAGCCTGATGTGCTCGCTGCGCTGCATGCCGTTGCCGAACACGTCACCGCTCATGTCGCCGATTCCCACGACGGTGAAGTCGTCGGTGGCGGTGTTGACGCCGAGTTCGCGGAAGTGTCGTTCGACGGACTTCCAGGCACCGCGCGAGGTGATCGCCATCGCCTTGTGGTCGTAGCCGACCGAGCCGCCGGAGGCGAACGCGTCGCCGAGCCAGAAGCCGCGGCTGGTGGCGATCCCGTTGGCGACGTCGGAGAACCGGGCAGTGCCCTTGTCAGCGGCGACGACGAGGTAGGAGTCGTCGTCATCGTGGATGACGGTGCGCTCGGGGTGGACGACGACGTTGCCCTCGGGGGTGTATTCGAGGTTGTCGGTGACATCGAGCAGAGCGTTGATGAACACCTCGTAGGCGGCCTGTCCGGCCGCCTGCCACGCATCGCGGTCCTGTGCCGGGTCCGGCAGCTGCTTGGGCACGAATCCGCCCTTGGCGCCGGTGGGCACGATCAGCGCGTTCTTCACCATCTGCGCCTTGACGAGGCCGAGCACCTCGGTGCGGAAGTCATCGCGGCGATCCGACCAGCGCAGGCCGCCGCGGGCGACCTTGCCGAAGCGCAGGTGCACGCCTTCGACCTCGGGTGAGTAGACCCACATCTCATAGGCCGGCTTCGGCTTGGGCACGAAGTCGAGCTGCGGGGGCAGGATCTTGAACACCGCCGCCCGCGGCAGCGAGCCGTCTTCGGGCTGGAAGACGTTGGTGCGCACGGTGGCGTCGACGAGCGAGAGCACTGCGCGCAGCACGCGGTCGGCGTCGAGGCTGGTGACCTCGGACAGCGCCTGCTCGATGCGGTCGTGGATCTGGGAGATGTGCTCGTCGCGGGTGCCGACGGCCGGGGTGAGATCCGGGTCGAACTTCGCGTGGAAGTAGCCCAGCAGCAGCGCCGAGAGGCCCGGGTTCGAGGTGAACACGGAGCCGAGGTACTTGTCGGAGTAGGAGAAGCCGGCCTGGCGCAGATAGTGGGTGAAGGCACGCAGCACAGCGAGATCCTGCCACGGCAGGCCGGCGACGATGAGCCGGTCCATGCTTCCGGTCTCGCGCAGCCCCTTCCAGCCGGCGGCGAAGGCCTCTTCGATCCGCTCGAAGTCCTGGGAGGAGATCTCGTCTTCGAACTCGAGACCGAAGTCGTAGATGTAGCGGCTGCTGCCGTCGGGCAGGTCGATCTCGTAGGGCCGCTCGTCGAGGACGGAGGCGCCGAGGTTCGACAGGAACGGCAGGATCTCCGAGAGCCCGGCCGGGCTGAGCCGGTAGAACGACAGGCGGGCCTGGTTGCGCGGCACTCCCCTGGGCCGGACCATCTTGACGAGCGGTTCGTCATCGCTGTCGAGCTTTTCGAACAGTGCGATGTCCTCGACGGCGTCTTGCGGAGTGTTGTATTCGATGTAGGACGGCGGGAACGCCTCGGACCAGGTGCGTGCCCGGTCGAGCTCTGCTGCGGTGTGGCGGGCGTTGTGCGGAGCGAGGTTCTCCCACACGTCCTCGGACCAGGAGCGCAGCGCGCTGGTGATCTGCTCGGACACGGTGTCCGCGTCGACCTCCGGGAGGCTGATGTTGTGCGGGACCCGGGCCACGAAGTGCAGCCGGGCGAGCGCCGACTCACTGAGCAGCACATCGAAGTCGACGGTGTCGGCGGCATAGGCCTCGCGCAGCGCCCTCTCCACCCGCAGGCGCGAGTCGGTGTCGTACAGGTCGCGGGGAACGTAGACGAGCACGGAGACGTAGCGGGCGTAGGGGTCGCGGCGGATGAAGACGCGGGATTCGCGCTTCTCCTTGAGGTCGAGAACCTGCATGACGACCTCGAAGATCTCCTCGACATCGGCGTGGAAGAGATCATCGCGCGGGTAGGTCTCCAGGATCGAGAGCAGCTCGTCACCGGAGTGGGTGTCGCGTTCGACACCGGATTCGCGCAGGATCCAGGCGACCTTCTGCCGGATCACCGGGATGTCGAGGACCGAGGCGTTGTACATGCCCGAGGTGTAGAGGCCGACGAAGCGGCGCTCGCCGACGACCGTCCCATTCGCGTCGTAGGTCTTGACGCCGAGGTAGTCGAGGTAGCTGCGGCGGATGACGTGCGAGCGCGAGTTCGCCTTCGTCAGCACGAGCACGCGCGGCTCTTCGGCGCGGGCGGCGACGTTCTTCGCCAGCTGCGAGGACCGGGGTGGACGCAGCGAGGAGATGCCCATCGCGGTGCCCTCGATCGGGTGCAGGGAGAGTTCCTCGCCGGTTGTGTCGAGCGAGTACTCACGGTAGCCGAGGAACGCGAACCGGCCGGAGAGCCAGTCGAGCAGCTCGGCGGATTCGACGGCCTCGTCGGCCAGCTCGGGCCGCGGCGGGGCGCTGCGCAGCTGTTCGGCCAGTTCATGGGCGCGAGCGCGCATCTGCTCGCGGTCGGCTTCGGCGGCGATGACGTATTCGAGGACGCGGGCGATCTGGGCGCGCAGCTCGTCGAACTGCTCCTCGGGCACCTGGTCGATCTCCAGGTGGACCCAGGATTCCTTCGCCCGGGTCGTCGACGACATCCCCGGGGTGATGGTCGGCAGCGCCGAGGTCGAGGTGGTGGTCCGGGACAGTTCGGCCGAGGGCACGATCTGCAGCTGGTCGCCGGCGCGTTCGGTGACGATGATCGGGTGGCGCACCGCGCGGATGTTGTGTCCGGCGCCGGTGAGCTCGGAGATGATCGACGACAGCGTGTAGCGAGTGTCGGGCAGCACGATATTGATGACGGTGCGGTTGCCGGCGTAGTCCGCGTCGCTGGCTGAGAGGTTGGCCAGCGAGACGACCGGGGTGGTGCCGTCGAAGCCACCGGCGACGTCGTAGTGCCGGGCAGCGGAGGCGGCGAGGGCTTTGGGCCCGTAGGTCTCATACTCGGCGTCGCTGATACGGGGGAAGTACGCGGGGATGAGGTCGGCGGGGGGAATCGATCCCGTCAGGTCTGTCCACGCTTGTGCAATCTCGGTCGAGCGGACCTCGGTCACTATGTCACCTTCTCATCGGTCATTACATGAGGCGATCGGCAGCGTCCTCGCTGCCCGCCTCTACCCTAACCGCGAATGGGGCGGTTTTCATGCCCGCAGCCGGGTCGGCTCGCCGGTGCCCGACATGGCAGACTGAAACCATGAAGACGATCACCGCACAGCGCCGTTCGACCGCCCCGCTGCACCGCATTCTCGCTCGCCTGGAGTCACGTGAGATGTGGGAGCATGCCACCGCCGAGGCGACGGTCACCGGTTCGGTCGCCGAGGGTCTGCAGGTGCGCACCTCGGCACCGCTGCCGGCTGACGAGGTGCCGGACTCCGCGCGCCGGTTCCTGCCGGACACGGCGCGCATCGAACAGGACTTCTCGCTGCCGGCGACGACTGCCGACGCATCGTCTGCGCGGGCCCAGCAGTCGACTGAGGTGCCCGGGGTGCCGATCGCCGTCAGTGCCGTCATCGACTTCACCGCACTCGATCCGGCTGATCTCAGCGGTTCGGGCACCGAGATCGCGGTGGTCGCCGAAGTGTCCTCATCGATCCCGCTGTTCGGCTCAGCTGTCGAGGCGGCTGTCGCGCCGACCGTCGAGCGGCTGCTGGGCGAACGCCTCGAGGAGATCACCAACCTCTGAGGAGTCGAACCACAGCAGCGGCGAGGACCGCAGCAGTGCAGCAGCTGCCTCCTGGTCCTCCGGAAGGCCGGCGACGACCTCGGGATCGTCGATGTGGAAGCTCACGACCCGGCTCGGGTCGACGCTGAGCGGGCCGAAGGCCTCCAGCCCGGCCCCGACGGAGCGGACCTGAGCGCCGAGTGCCGGGATGTCGCAGGCGATCACGACCCGCGCACCGCCGGTGCGCAGCGCCTCGTCGAGGCACGCCTCGGCGGCTGTCATCTGTGCGGTGAATTCGGCTTCTTCACCGGCGTCGGAGCGCAGTGCGCGCCCATCGGCATCAGGGGCGAAGGCGAGCACATCGGTGATCGCCGGCCAGGCGGAGACGAGATGGTGAGAGGTCACAGGGACGTATGCGCGCACATAGGAGCTCATGTGGTCATTGTCCTCCGGCGCAGCCGCGGAAGCCGAACCCGACGCGCTGCCGTCGGCTTCGAGCTGCGGTCGCGGCGCCGCAGCTGCGGCTCGGGCAGCCCGGGCAGGGTTGCAGCGAGCTCGCCGAGGGCCCGGCTGAGCGGGCTGCGCGGTGCATGTTCGGTGATCGCCTGCCCGGCGAGCACCGCGGCATCGACATTCGCCCGGTCATCGGGCAGGTAATGGCAGCCGCCGAGTCCGAGGAACCGGGACAGTGTCGTGTCGATCGCTGTCTGCGGGTCAGCACCGACAGCTGAGGCGCGCGCCTTGTTCATCACGATCGTGGCGCTGTCGCGCAGCGCTTCTCCCCGCTCGGTCTCCAACAGCCTCACCAGCCGCTGGATCCCCAGTGGATCGGCCTGGGCGATGAGCAGCGTGTGATCGGCGCGTTCGAGGACCGCCCGTGTGGCGGCGTGCCTGTCGTAGTGCGGGTCGGCGAACTCGTCATCGGGGTCGACGCGATCGGCGATGTCGACGATGACGGCATCAGCGGTGGCTGCCGCCGCATCGAGGATGGCGCTCAGCAGCGCCGGACGCACTTCCGGCCAGCGGCTGGCGCGACTGAGACCGGTGACCAGGTGCAGGCGCGGGCTGACCGCCGTCAGGTGCCGGCTGAACAGCTCCGGTGTGAGGACGCCGCCGGCAGCTCGGCGGCACAGCGCGGCCAGCTGCGGGGCATCGTCGACGATGCCGAGCATGGCCGCCTGTCCGGCGGTGACGGTGTCGGCGTCGATGAGGATGACGGAGGTGCCGTGGCTGCTGAGCAGATGCGCCAGTCCGGCCGCCACTGTCGATCGGCCCGGGGCTGAACCGGTCCCCCACACGGCGATGACGGGGCCGGGTTCGCAGGTCTGCGCAGCCTGCGGCGGTTCGGCAGGCCGCGGCGGGACGGCCAGTGACTGCGCGCAGTCGCGCACGGCGGCGAGGAACGCCTCGGGCGGGTCCCACGGTGAGACGTGGCTGTGCACGCCCCAGGCGCGGAACTGCTCCTCGTCGTCCCCGAGCCCGAGCAGGCGGGCGCCGGTGCCGTGCAGCCGGCGGACCACCTCGGCGTCGAGGCCGGGGAACTCGCGGCCGAGCACGACGACAGCACCCATCCCGGCGCTGGCGGCCGCGAGCAGTTCGACCTCATCGGCCGGCCGGCGCACGATGGTGAAATCGGGTGCATCGCTCAGCCGTGCGGTCACGGTCGGTTCGTGGTCCCGGTCGACGGCGACGATGACGCCGATGGGCGCAGGCGGGTGAGCGCTCATCCCTGCTTCGGGACTGCCGCGACCGAGATGTGGTGCTCACCTGCCAGGGCGGTGAGCACGGCGTCGATGTCGTCGGTGGGGACGAACACCTCGATCCGGTTGGTGTTGGCACCGGCGAACCCGCCGCTGTCGCGCTCGACGGAGATGACGGCGACGCTGCTGAGGATGAGCTCAGGTTCACCGTCTTCGATGCGGGTGTCGGTGCCCCACAGGTCGATCGTCGACCCGGCGTCGACCTGGCTGGGCAGGCCGCCGGGCACTTCGAGGGCGATGACACGGCCGGCGAGCTGGTCGGCCGTGCCGATCTGGGAGGCCGGGATGAGTTCGCCGGGTGCGATGCTGGAGAGCACGGTCGCACCGGCGGGGATCTCGGTGCTGGTGGGCAGGTAGTGCTCCACCGCCTCGCTCATCCTCACCTCTGTGGCGCTCAGGTCATCGGCGGTGATGGCATGGCCGGGCACGAGCGGGCGGGCGGCTGTCCAGACGGTCATCGTGTTGGCTGCCTGGTTGACGATGAACCAGGTGCCGAGGATCGATGCGGCGACGATGAGCGCGCCGATGATGAGCTTGGGGTCTCGCCAGCGCGGTGGGCGCAGCCGTTCGGCGCGCTTGGGTTCGCGGAAGGACATGGAGCTCCTTTGCTCGTGGGGACTGCAGCGACGGCTCGGGGTGCAGAACGATCCGGCATCTCGGACCACCTTACATAGGAGGCGATGCATGAGAACAGGGCTGTGGACAACGCGACTGTCCACAAGCCGCAGCGAACGCCACGATCTGACAGCAAAATCGGCTATGATGGACGCGATCACTACGAGCTGCGGAGCACCGGGCGTGAGCGCCGGTGAGCAGCTGCAAAGGAGTGCCGATCATGGTTGCCGAAGTCCGCTTCCTCCCCCTCACCGACGTCGCGGAGATCCTCAATGTCACCGTGACGCAGGCGCGCGCCCTTGTGCGCTCCGGTGAGCTGCGCGCCATCAAGGTCGGCGGGCGCGGGCAGTGGCGGATCGAGAAGGCTGAGCTTGAGGACTACATCCAGCGGATGTACTCCCAGACCCAGCAGGAGATCCGGGAAGGCCGCGTCGACGTCTGAGTTTCAGACACTGTCACCGGGCGTGAGGTCCTGCACCGCGGCCAGCGCGTGCAGCGGCACCAGATCGATGGCAGCCCCGCGGCGGATCTGCAGGTAGTCGGCACCGACTGCATCGATCATCCCCTCCAGCACCTGCCCGGCAGCTCCGCAGAACACCCGGCATTCACGGCGGCCTTCGCCGAACCTGCGCAGCGGGGAGCGGATCGACAGCTGGGAGATGACGGCGTCAGCCCCGTGGGCCACCCGGCGCATGCGCAGATGGTCGACACGGGCCAGGTTCACCAGCGCCCGCGGGGTTCCGGGCACACGTCCGCGCAGCAGCACCCACTGCTGCCCTACTGCGTCGATGATGCCGTCGAACCACGTGCGCGCGACGTGCACCTCAATAGGGGCCCCAACGGCACCGGCGAGCCGATGCGCGAGTCCATGGTCGGCGAACTCGCCGGCGACGAGATCCCCAAGCTCACCCATCCGCTCATGAGCGGTGCGCCCCTGTTCCTCAGCGGCGAGGTCGGCGAAGAGCGCCTCGACGCGATCGACGCCTGCGGCGTCGTCCCCATGCGGTGATGTCGGCTCGGTCATGAGCCCATGATCGCAGAACCCCGGGCGCCGGGCATCGATTCAATCCGCATCTCGCCTCGATCCGTGCCATTCGAATGCATTCGAATCCAAATACTAGTTTTTAATATCTATTGACTTCAATTGATGTCGTTTGTCATTCTGATAGCCATATTGATAGGAGTTGGAATGTTGATCTGGCTGACGCGGCTGCTGAGCCTCGCACACATCGTCATCACGCTCTGCCTGTGCGCCAGCGCCCCGGAGCTGATGACCGCGCTGGGCCGCGGTGACATCGGGGCAGCTGTCGTGCTGCTGGCCGGCAGCGCGGCGGTCGTCGCCGGCGCGCGCCTGACATGCGCCACGCTCCTCAGCGGTCTCGCCCATGCAGCTGGGCTGTTCGGCCGCACAGCTGCCCAGCGCTGCGCACAGGCGGCGATCGCCATGAGCCCGGTCAGGTTCCGGCGCGTCTTCGCTGCCTCGTGTGCCGGCCTCATCCTGACAGGAACCGGTTTCGCAACGGCCGCAGCGGCAGCACCCGATGCCCCGTCTCCGGGCTGGCCGACCCGTCCTGCAGAGTCGAGCACGACAGCGCCCTCCTCCCCTGGCTGGCCGACCCGGTCGCCGGACGCACAGGCGGCCAGCCCGACTCCGGCACCGGAGGGCTCGACGTCGGCACCTGCAGACGGCAGGGACCCGACCACCCCCTATCCCGACGATTCCACGGCGCAGTCCGACGCCTCGGGCACGGACAGCGGCCCGGACGCCGATGATCGCACCACCGAATCGTCCGGGCCTGAGACTGCCACGGTGAGCGCAGGAGACTCGCTTTGGACGATTGCCGCCGAGCACTACACCGGGGCCGCAAGCGCAGAGCTCAGCGATCGCGTCGAATCGATCCACAGCGCCAACCGGCACATCATCGGTGCCGACCCGAACCTCATCATGCCTGGACAGCGATTGGAGATGCCATGACCACGATGATGACCGACGCCGCACCCGGCGAACTGACCCTCACCCGACCGCGACCCCGCGCTGCGACCGCACCGGGACAGGCACCGTCGCCGGTCCCGGCAGCCACGCGGCCGCCGGAGCCCGAGACCCGGCGTGCGGCAGAACCCGAGACCCGGCGTGCGGCAGAACCCGACCAGCAGGACCTCGTCGCAGCACTGCAGGCGGCTGCATCGTCGCTGTCAGTGGCGATCATCGAGATCTTCGGCGGCACCCGTGCCCCGTCATCGGTCGGCAAATGGGTGGCCCCGGATCTCTTCGAGCGGATCCGCAAGCATGCCGCATACCGACAGCAGCTGGCCAAGGCGGCACCGCCGCGGCCGGCGATGCTCTCGGCTTCCACGCCGCGGGTGTGCCTCGTCGGCCCGCGCGTGGCCGAGGCTGCCGTGGTCGTCAGCACCGGTCGGCGCCACCGTGCCGTCGCCCTGCGCCTGGAGCACATCCGCAACCGGTGGCTCGTCACCCAGCTGGAGACCGCCTGACCCTGGATCGCTTGACCCTGAACCGTCTGACCCTGCCGCAGCCCGGGTGGTGAATGCCGATGGCGGTCTGCCGCAGCAGAGGCTGCGCGCAGACCGCCATCACAGACTGGTGATCAGCGCTTCTTCTTGGCCTTCCGGCGCTCAGCCCGATTGGCCGGTGCCGGCGCGGAATCCTCGCCAGCGCTGGCCGGCGGGCCGCCACTGGCCCGGCCGTTGGAGCGCATGACCTGGGCGTCGCCGGTCTCGCTCGGGGCGGAGAGCTGCAGCTTCGGCTTCTTCGGCTTGAGCTCTTCGGCCTCCACCTCAACGAAGTCGTCGCTTGGATCCTCAAGGTCCTCGCCGGGGTTGATGCGGATTTGGACTTCGAGCTTGTTCGTCAGCCGCACGACGTCTTCCTTGATGCCCTCCTGCATGGTGCTGAACATCTCGAAGCCCTCGCGCTGGTACTCGACCAGCGGGTCGCGCTGGGCCATCGCGCGCAGGCCGATGCCGTTCTTGAGGTAATCCATCTCGTAGAGGTGCTCCCGCCACCGCTTGTCGATGACCGAGAGCACGACACGGCGCTCGAGCTCGCGCATCGCCTCCTCGCCGAGCTCCTCTTCGCGCCTGTCATAGGCGAGGTCAGCGTCGGAGCGGATCTCCTTGAGCATCTTCTCGCGAGTGAGGTTCTCCTTGCCGCCAGCGTCATCGGCAAGATCCTCTGGGGTGATCGACGGATCGTAGAGCTCGCCGAGCGCCTCGAAGAGCTTGTCGATCTCCCACTTCTCGGGAGGACCGTTCGTGGCGCCGGAGACGTAGGCGTCGATGACGTCGTCGCGGAACAGCTGCACCTGCTCAGCCAGGTCCGCGCCGTCGAGTACGCGTCGGCGCTCACCGTAGATGACGGTGCGCTGGCGGTTGAGGACGTCGTCGTACTTCAGGACGTTCTTGCGCTGTTCGGCGTTGCGCTGTTCGATCTGCGTCTGGGCCGACAAGATGGCACGGGTGACCATCTTCGACTCCAGCGGCACGTCGTCGGGCACATCGGCGATCGACATGATCCGCTCGGCGGCCCCGGAGCCGAACAGGCGCATGAGGTCATCCTGCAGCGACAGGTAGAAGCGGGACTCACCGGGATCGCCCTGACGGCCGGAGCGGCCGCGCAGCTGGTTGTCGATGCGGCGTGATTCGTGACGTTCGGTGCCGAGCACGTAGAGGCCACCGGCCTCCCGGACCTCCTCGGCCTCGGCCTCGACGCGTGCCTCGGCAGCGGCGAGCACCTCCGGCCACAGCGCCTCGTACTCCTCCTCGTTCTCCTTCGGGTCGAGGCCCTTCTCGGCCATCTCGGCCACGGCGATGTGCTCGGCATTGCCGCCGAGCATGATGTCGGTGCCGCGTCCGGCCATGTTCGTGGCGACCGTGACTGCGCCCTTGCGTCCTGCCAGGGCGACGATCGCAGCCTCACGCTCATGGTTCTTGGCGTTGAGCACCTCGTGGCGCACGCCCTGCTTCGACAGCTGCTTGGAGAGGTATTCGCTCTTCTCCACGCTGGTGGTGCCGATGAGCACCGGCTGGCCGTCGGCGTGGCGTTCGACGATATCGTCGACCACGGCATCGAACTTCGCCTCGACGGTCTTGTAGACGAGGTCGGACTGGTCGACGCGCTGCATCGGCTTGTTCGTCGGGATCGGGACGACGCCGAGCTTGTAGGTCGACATGAATTCCGCAGCCTCGGTCTCGGCGGTGCCGGTCATACCGGCGAGCTTGTCGTAGAGGCGGAAGTAGTTCTGCAGCGTGATCGTCGCCAGAGTCTGGTTCTCCGGCTTGACGTCGACATTCTCCTTGGCCTCGATCGCCTGATGCAGGCCCTCGTTGTAGCGGCGCCCGCGCAGGATGCGGCCGGTGTGCTCGTCGACGATGAGGATCTCGCCGTCGAGGATGACGTAGTCCTTGTCGCGCTTGAACAGCTCCTTGGCGCGGATGGCGTTGTTGAGGAAGCTGATGAGCGGGGTGTTGTCCGGGTCGTAGAGGTTCTGGATGCCGAGATAGTTCTCGACCTTCTCGATGCCGGATTCGAGGATGCCGATCGTGCGCTTCTTCTCATCGACCTCGTAGTCGCGCTCAGACTTGAGCCGCTTGACGACATTGGCGAACTCGCCGTACCAGCGGTCAGCATCGCCTTCGGCTGGGCCGGAGATGATGAGCGGGGTGCGCGCCTCATCGATGAGGATCGAGTCGACCTCATCGACGATGACGAAGTTGTGGCCGCGCTGGACCATCTCCTCGGCATTCCACGCCATGTTGTCGCGCAGGTAGTCGAAGCCGAACTCGTTGTTCGTGCCGTAGGTGATGTCAGCGGCATACTGCTCACGGCGGGCGGTGTTCGACATCTGCGCCATGATGCAGCCGGTCTCCATGCCGAGGAACCGGAACACCCGGCCCATGAGCTCGGACTGGTAACTGGCGAGGTAGTCGTTGACGGTGACGACGTGGACGCCCTTGCCGGTCAGCGCATTGAGATAGGCCGGTGCGGTGGCGACAAGCGTCTTGCCCTCACCGGTCTTCATCTCAGCGATGTTGCCCAGGTGCAGGGCGCCGCCGCCCATGAGCTGGACATCGAAGTGGCGCATGCCCAGGGTGCGCACAGAGGCTTCGCGGACTGCCGCGAACGCCTCGGGCAACAGCGAGTCGAGCGTGGCACCATCGGCGATCCGCTCCTTGAAGCGGTCGGTCTCCTCCCGGATCTCGGCGTCGGTCATCTCCGTGAACTCGTCTTCGAGATTGTTGATCGCCGTGACGTAGGTGCGCAGCTTCTTCAGCGTCCGGCCCTCGCCGGTGCGCAGCAGCTTTTCCAGGAAATTGGCCACGATTCTCCTTGTCACCCACCCGGTGTGCAGGGTGTGTGGTTCTTGCTTCTGACTGTCGTCCGTCCATTAGCTTAGCGCCTGAGAGCTCAACGGCGGCGCAAACCTCAGGCGCTTTGCTGTTCGCTGACGCCGAACACCGTGCGGGTGAGGCCCAGCCAGTGCCGCATCTGCTCCAGTTCGCCCTCCAGCGCCTGCCGGCACGCAGCACGCTGGCCCGCCTCAAGCCAGTCCTCCCAGTGCACCGCGTGGACGTTGAGCTCACCGCGCTTCCGGTCCGCTGCCAGGTCGACGCGGCCGACGAGCCGATCACCGCACAGGAACGGCAGCACGTAGTAGCCGTAGATGCGCTTATCGGCAGGTGTGTAGATCTCGATGCGGTAGTCGAAGTCGAACAGCCAGCTGATGCGCCGGCGGTTGAACACCAACGGGTCAAAGGGCGCCAGCAGAGCACAGGCCTCGACGCGCCTCGGGACCGAGGCCTCGTGCCAGCGGTAGGCGCGCTGCCCGGCGACCTCGACCTCGACGAGCTCCCCGGTGCCGGTCAGCGCTGCGATCGCAGCGGCCGTGTCTGCGCGGCCGGCGCGGTAGTAGTCGGCGAAGCAGTCGAGCGTGCCGATGCCCAGCGCCCGGGCGGCGGTGCGCATCGGGGTGAGCATGTCATCGCTGATGCCGGTGATGCCGCGCGGGATCCGCCCAGTGTCCGGGCGCAGCCCGAGGGTGGGGTCGTCGTCGGGGCCGAAGCGCAGCGGCGGCTGGGTGAGTCTCGGGTCGACGTCGGCGGGCAGGGCGTAGAGGCGCTCGAAGTGCTGGTTGCGCCCGGCAGCCGAGACCCGCCCGGAGTGGAAGAGCGCCTCGGCCGCCCGCTTCGTGTGGCTGTGGTTCCACCCCCAGTGGTCTTTGGGGCGTTCGGGGATCGCGTGGTCGACGCGCTCGGCCAGCTGCCGGGCGGTCGCCGGTCCTGCCTGCAGCGCGTCTTCGACATCGTGCATGAGTGCGACGAAGTCCGCACCGGTGACCGGGTGCCGCTGGCCGAGGTCGCGGCGGAACCATTCGGCGCGCCTGCGGTGCCAGCCGTTGACGATCTCGATCGGGGCGTAGGCGGCTTCGTGGCTCCAGTATTCGACGCCCATCCGCGGGGCGGTGTTGAGCAGCCGGTCGAGCCGGGTGGTGTCATAGGGTCCGAGCCGGGAGAAGAACGGCAGGTAGTGGGCGCGTACGAGCCGGGCGACCGAGTCGATCTGCACGACGCCGAGCCGTTCGAACGTGCGCCGGAGGTGCCCGGCGTCGACGGTGAGCGGGCGGGGCTTGGAGAAGCCGGAAGCGGCCAGCGCGCATCGCCTGGCCGCTTCCGGGCTGAGTGTCGGAACCCTCATGTGGGCTTCAGCTCTGCTCGCTCATCCCTCCGCTGCCGCCGGCTGCTCGGCCGGCGCCTCGGCGGTGTCGTTGAGCGACTCGTCGAGGGAGATGATGCCGTAGCTCCAGCCGCGCCGGCGGTAGACGACCGAGGGCTTGGAGGTCTCCTCATCGATGAAGATGTAGAAGTCGTGGCCGACCATCTCCATCCGGTTGAGCGCCTCTTCGATGCCGATCGGGTTGGCCGGGAAGTTCTTCTCACGCAGCACCACCGGTGAGTCGCCTTCGGACCTGATGCGCCCGTTGGTCCTGTCGGTGCTGGCCTGCTCGGTCTGGCTGTCGTCCTCCTGGCTCGGCGCGAGCGGCTCGATGACCTCAAGTTCAGCGAGCGCCTCGGCGGTCGAGGCTTGGCGGTGTCCGCCCTTGCGGGAGACCTTGCGGCGATCGCGCGCCCGGCGCAGACGCTCGAGCAGCTTCGCCCAGGCGAGGTCGAGGGCCGCGTAGCGGTCGGATGCGTGTGCCTCCGCGCGGAGCACCGGGCCCTTGGCGATGACGGTGATCTCAACGCGCTCAGCGGTGTCGGGCTGGCTGGTGTTCGCGTCGTGCGTGGCGACGACCTCAGTGCGCAGGGCGCGCGGCGCCAGCTGCTCGACCTTGGAGACCTTGTCCTCGATATGTGACCGGAAACTGTCGGAGATGGTCGTGTGGCGACCTTTGACGACGATGTCCATGGTGACTTCCTTTACACGTCGGGGAGACGGATCGCTCCGTACCCATCCGATCAGATGGGGTTACTCCATTACATACCATCTCAGCGCTCGAGGGAACCACTGCCGGGGGCGAGGGCGATCACGGCTGTTCCACATGGCAGGATGCCGCCTGTGCGCAGCGCGCGTGCCGACTCGGCAAGGGTCGCCCCGGTGGTGCAGATGTCGTCGATGAGGATCGTGGTCGCCTCCGACAGTGCGTGCCGGGCCCGAGGTGTCAGGCGGGTGTCGAGTGCGTGGGAGCCGCGCACGTTGCGGCGCCGGCTGCGGGCGCCGAAACCGACCTGATCGCGGTGCCGCCTGACTGTCAGCAGCTCGGCGGTGTGCACCCGCAGCCCGTCGGTGTTCAGCAGCTCTGCGGCTGCCGTGCACAGCTGGGCGATGTGGTTGCCGTCGCGTGCCCGGCGCGCCCGGGGTGTGGCCGGGACCGGGACGAGGATGACGAGCCTGCCGGGTGCCGGGATCTCCTGCAGGCAGGCGGTGAGCGCCCGGGCCAGCTGCAGACCGAGGAGCGGGGCGAGGTCCTTCCGGCCGGATTCTTTGAAGGCCACCAGCGCTGCCCGCAGCACCCCGGTGTACGGGCCTGCGGCGGTGACGGGCGCAGTGCCGTAGCGCGGCACCGCGGTGATGGTCTCGGTGGCCATCCCGGTCAGGCAGTGCCCGCACACAGAGACGGTGTCGGCCCCGCAGCCCACACAGGCGCGCGGGATGACGAGCTCGGCGAGCTCATCGACGGCTGCAGCCGCCCACGCTGTGACCAGGCCCCGTGCCCGAGGTGCGCCCATCGTCCCAGCGTGTCCGGCGCCTCGGGTGCGGGCAAGGGGGTGGCTGCGTTTGTGACCTCAGGTCGGCGGCCGTCAGCCCGGCGCTGCAGGGTCGTAGGTCTGGGCGTCGACGAGCTTCTGCCACGAGCCTGCCCCGTAGCTGTAGATCTCGCCGTCAGCGGTGCCGACACGCACGGAGCGCTGCTCTTCTCCGGAGGTGATCTGGGTGCCGCCCTCGATCGAGCCGAGCGAGGTCGCAGGACCAGAGACCGGCACGGACAGCGGTTCGACGCTTGTGCCCTGTTCGGCGCCGAGCAGGACGAGGGCGTCGTAGCCGAACCAGGAGAAGTCGGTGATCTTCGAGAAGCCCGTCGCCACCTGCAGGGGCGTTGCCGAGGACACCCCGGTCGGGGCGCCCTGGGAGTCCCGGGAGATGCCGACGACCTCCAGACGGGTGTCGTCGCCGTCGCTGCTGAGGACTGCCAGGCGGGTGCCGTCGGGTGAGACGCCGATGCTCGTGACGGTGCGGCCGCCCAGGAATGGCACCGCCACCTCGGTGAGTTCGCCGTTGCGGCTGATGGCCTGGATGCTGCCGTCGGAGGCCGTCTCCGCGGCCCACAGCCAGCCCTCCTTGTCGAAGGACAGATTGGCATAGCCCTCACCGCGCAGCACCTCCGCGTCGTTGAGACTGTCGGCGAACAGGCGCCGCACGGCCTTCGCATCGTCGGCGAGGTAGGCGTACATCGACTCGTCGAGGGCGATCGCAGGCCGGGCCGCTCCGTCGACGAGCTCCGGGGCCCCGTCGATCGGATCGATGGCGGTGCCGAGGATGCGCACGAGCCTCCGGTCGGAGATCGCGATCGGGTTGCCGGAGATGTTCAGCGTAGTGGGCACGTCGGGCAGGGAGCCGTAGTCGAGTTCGCCGCTCGTGCCGGAGACCCGCGCCTCGGTGACCGACCCGACTTCCTTGAGCGTCGTCTGGATCTGCATCGCGATCCGCCCGTTGGTGCGCTCATCCAGGCCCGAGGCAGTCGCAGACAGCTCGACGCGGGCGACCCCGTCGGAGACGGCGACCGAGCGCGGGTCGAGCTGGGTGCCGTCGGGGATCGCGGAGACGACCGCACCGGTGAGGTAGTCGGCCGGGCCGCCGAGCAGTTCGGTCATGATCTCACTGGCCGTCGACGGTGAGCGGATGAACCAGCGGGTGTCGGGCACGAGCAGCTCGTAGCCCGGTGAGTAGAAGTACAGCGGGTAGGGCTGGAACAGGGTCGAGAAGTTCACAGCCGTGAGCACCATGCCCGCCGGGGCCTCGGAGATCCGCCATTCTCCGTTGACCTGCCGCAGCGTGAAGTCCATATCGACCTGGGTGCCGCGGGCCGATTCGCGGTAGATGCGGCGGTCGTCGAGCACGCCGCCGACCGGGATCGTCAACGACACCGACTGCGAGTCGGTGGTGACCTCGCTGGTCACCGAATCCAGTGTGCGCCCAGGCTGCAGCACAGTGACCGAGGACAGCGGGTTCCATTCGTCGGCGAAGCTGTCGGTGAGGTAGGAGCGGGCGACTTCGAAGTTGTTGCTGTAGCCGGCGCCGGCGGCGAGGAACCCGCGGACGATCTCGTTCGGGCTCTGCCCAGGGACGGGCCCGTCGGGGTCGATGCGGGACTGGACGTGCGGGTCATCGCCGCTGACGTCCCGGTGGCCGACGGATCCATCCTTAGGGATCGAGGCGCAGCCGGAGACGAGGACGACGGCTGCGAGGATGGCGGCGAGCAGGCTACGCGGTCTCATCGCTGGCCTCCTGGGTCTCGACGACGATCGGGATGCTTCCGGTCTGGATGCGCAGCGAACCGTCCGAGGTGGCCGGCCCAGCCACGAGCGCGGTGCCGCCGACGCGTGCATCGGCCGGCGGCAGCGGTAGCGGCGAGGTGGTGATCGACTGGCCCTCCCGGCGCGGGATCGTGAGCCGGAAGCACGAACCCTCCCCGACCCGGCCCCAGGCCTGCAGCCAGCCGCCGTGCAGGTGGGCGTCTTCCAAGGAGATCGCCAGACCGAGCCCGGAGCCGCCGAGCGTGCGGCGGCGAGACGGGTCGGCCCGCCAGAACCGGTCGAAGACGTGCTCGACCTGCTCCTCGGTCATGCCCACCCCGTGGTCGCGCACGCTCACGGCCACCGCCTCGGCGTTGGCGGCGACGAACACGTCGATCCGGCGCTGCTCGCCGTGCTCGATGGCGTTGACGATGAGGTTGCGGACCACCCTGTTGATGCGCACCCGGTCGACTTCGGCCATGACGGGCGCGGAGGAAGCGTGGAGGATGATCTCGGTGTCGGCGTGATCGGCGACCATCGACAGCGTGTCGATGACCCCGGAGACGACCTCGCACATATCGGCCGGCTTCGTCACCAGCTGGGCGGCACCGGCGTCGTGGCGGGAGATCTCCAGCAGATCATTCAGCAGCGTCTCGAAGCGCTCGACCTGCGAGTTGAGCAGCTCGGCGATGCGCCGATGGGATTCGTCGAGCTCATCGCGGGACTCGTAGATTACGTCCGAGGCCATCTGGATGGTGGTGAGCGGGGTGCGCAGCTCGTGGGACACGTCGGAGACGAACTGGCGCTGCAGCACCGTCAGCTGCTCCATCCGGATGATCTGGTCCTGCAGCGTGTCGGCCATGTCGTTGAAGCTCTGCGCCAGGGTGGCGATCTCGTCATTGCCCTGAACCGGCATGCGCTGGTCGAGGTCGCCGTCGGAGAGCTTGCGGGCCACCTCGGAGCCGGTGCGCACAGGGACGACGACGAGCCGGGTGACGACCCAGGCGACCGCGCCGACGAGCACCACGAGCACGAGGGCGGCGACGATGAGCACCCGCTGGACGAAGTCGAGCGTGTTCTGCTCCTCCTGCAGGTCGGCGACGACGTAGAGGTCGAACTGGCCGGCAGAGGGCACGGTCACCTGCTGGGCGAGGATGAGGCCCGGTGAGCTGCCGGGGCCGGGCAGTTCGACGGACTGGTAGAGCTGCTCGCCGGCCTGCGCCTGAGACACAGCGTTGCGGAACGCATCCGGCATCGCCGAGGGGGCGATCGCCTCACGCCCGGACACGACCGCGGTCGTCGGCTGGACCTGGGAGGAGCGCTCACGCGGCTCCAGCGCGATCGAGCGCAACGGGGTCGGGGACCGGGAGAGCATCCCCCGCAGGTGGACGTTGAGGCTTTCGGACAGCGCGCTGTCGTCCTCACCCGGGGACAGCGATTCGAGCTCGCCGACATAGCCGGACATCTGCGTCGAGACCGAGGACAGCTTCGCCTCGAACAGGCCGCGGGAGATCTGCTGGGCCATGAAGCTGCCGACGCCGTAGACGGCGATGATGGTGAGCAGGATGGTGAGCACGACGATGCGCAGCTGCAGCGAGCGGGTGAAGGCCGCTGCGAGAAACCGGTAGATCCGCATGAGGCCGCCCCAGGCGCTCCGGCCCAGTCGCACGGCCGATGCGGAACGACTCACGAAGCCTGGCCCGCCTTGTAGCCGACACCGCGGACGGTGACGACGATATCGGGCTTCTCCGGATCCTTCTCGATCTTCGAGCGCAGCCGCTGGACGTGGACGTTGACGAGCCGGGTGTCAGCGGCGTGCCGATAGCCCCACACCTCCTCGAGCAGGGTCTCGCGCGAGAACACCTGCCAGGGCTTGCGAGCGAGCGCGACGAGCAGGTCGAACTCCAGCGGGGTCAGTGACACCGGCTTGCCGCCCTTCGTCACGGTGTGCCCGGCGACGTCGATCGAGACGTCGCCGACGTTGAGCACCTCGGGCGCGGAGGGCTCTGACATCCGCAGGCGGGCGCGCACGCGCGCGACGAGCTCCTTGGGCTTGAACGGCTTGGGCACGTAGTCATCGGCACCGGATTCGAGTCCGAGGACGACGTCGACGGTGTCGGACTTGGCGGTGAGCATGATGATCGGCACCCCGGACTCCTCACGGATCTCCCGGCACACCTCGAGGCCGTCCTTGCCGGGCAGCATGAGGTCGAGCAGGATGAGGTCGGGCCTGACGCTGTGGAAGGCCTCCATCGCACCATCGCCGGTGGCGCAGAAGTGCGGGTCGAAGCCCTCGCTCTTGAGCACAATGCCGATCATCTCCGCCAGCGCGGTGTCATCGTCGATTACCAGGATCCGTGCGTTCATAGCATCCATTGTCACCTATCGGGCTGAGAAGTCAGCGCAGGGGGCGGCAGGTGTCGGCAGGTTCACACGGCGCGCCTGCAGCCCCGGCGCCGAGGCGGTGGTGCAGGTGAGTGCCCGAATGTCGTCTCGGCACTGGGCACGTGTGCATAGAATGGGGCGTGATCTGACCCCGAACCAGGAGGTGCCGTTGTTCGTCACCGACCGCGCCGCCTGGGACGCACAGACCGATTGGGCGACCGGCCGCTGGCACCCGCGCACTGAGACCCGCACCCGCCCGGCCTGGCAGCCGGCTCCGCAGCCGGGCGTGCTGTCGAAGCGGCCGATGCGCTTCGCCGAGTCGCTCGATGCCGGGTTCCGGCTGCTGCGCTTCAGCCCCGGGGTCTCCGTCGGCACCGCGATGATCGCGCTGACGCTGTTCCTGCTCGCTGTCGGTGCCGCAGTCGCCGGTCTCATCTGGTTCAGCTTCGGCTATGTCGTCGGCATCGCCGGCAACACCGAGGCTGTCGGCGGGCTGTCCTTCCTCATGCAGTTCGGCGCCTCGGCTGTCTCTCTGCTCTCACTGTGCTTCCTGCACTTCCTCTCCGGGCTTCTCTCGATCCCGGCCCGGCAGGCGTTCTTCACCCCGCCCGGCGGCCGCGCCGTCGACGCGCGCGGGCGGTCGACGACGACGCTGCGCCGCACCTGGGGGCTGCTGGCCGGCCAGCGGCTGCGTCTGATAGCCGCCACCGCCCTGCTCGGCGGGGCGCACTTCGCAGCTCTGGCGCTGCTGCTCGCTCCCGGAGTGGTCATCGCGATGTTCACCGCGCAGGCCGTCGTCGGGTTCCTGCTTGCCGGTCTCGGGGCGCTCGCCTGGGTCGTGTTCACGGTCTTCTTCATGGTCCGCACCGCCTTCGTCGGCTGCGCGATCGCGCTGGAGCGGATGACGATCCGGCAGGCCTTCGCCCGCTCCTGGAAGCTCACCGGCCGCCGCTTCTGGGCCACCGCCGGCACACTGCTGCTGTCGTACTACCTGTCTTCGCAGCTCGTTGGCATCATCGTCTTCCCGCTGCTGCTCATCTTCTTCATCGCCGCGCTCATCGTCTCGCTGACCTTCCTCGACTCCACCGATGCCGACACCTTCGCCACCGTGGTGATCGGTGTGCTGACGATCCTCGGGCTCGCTTTCACCGCGGCGGCGACCGCGGTGCTCTACGCCTACCAGTCCGGGGTCATCACCGGCCTGTACTTCGACCGCAGGATGCGCTTCGAAGGCTATGACCTCCTGCTGCTGCGCGAGGCCGAGGAGCTGGATCGCCGCACATGAGCACTCCCCTGACCCCCGATCGCGACGAGGCCCGGCGCTGGGCTGAGAAGAAGCTGTCCGAACCGGAGTACCGCGACGCCGATCTCTCCCCGCTGGAGAAGCTCGGCCGGGCCATCGACCGGTTCTTCGACGGGCTCATCGACAGCGCTGCCGCGCTCGACTCGCCGTGGACGCTGCTCATCATCGCCGCGATCATCGTCGGGCTCGTCGTCCTCGTCATCCGGCGGGTCCGCCGCGGCACCAGCGGCGGTGTCGACCTCGCCGCCTTCGACCCCGCCGAGCGAGCCGAGACGATCGACCCGCAGGCCTTCTGGGATGCCGCCCAGACGGCAGCCGGCAAGGGAGACTACACGCTGGCGGTGCAGAACGGTGTGCGGGCGATCTTCGCCCGGTTCGTCGCCGCCGGCCTCATCGATATGACCGCCGCCTCGACCGCTTCGGAACTGGCTGGCGCTGCGGCTGCGGCCTGCCCGCCGGCTGCCGCTGATGCGCATGCCGCCGGTGCCCTGTTCGACGCGGTGACCTTCGGCGAAGCCCACGCCAGTGCCGCCGACTGGCAGGACCTGCTGTCCCGGGCTGAGCGGATCTCCGCCTCGGGACCGGGATCGGCCCACGCGAGCACCGCCTCGGGACCGGGATCGGCCCACGCGAGCACCGCCTCGGGTGTGGGAAGCCGGGAGGCTGGCGCATGAGCACGAGCCTCGACCTCGCCGTCCGCGGCACCACCGCTCACACCGGGCCGGGCCGGGCTGACCGGCTGCGCAGCGGCTCGCGGGCGGCCGCGCTGTGGGTCACCGCCGCAGCCGTCATCCTGGTGACGGCGATCGGCGGGTTCTTCCTCTCGATCCTGGACGAGGAGACCAGCGCACTGCACCCGGAGTCGGTGCAGCCCTCCGGCACGAAGGCGCTCATGGACATTCTGCGCGAGCGCGGGGTCGAGGTCACGGTCACCGAATCGCGGCAGGAGGCGCGCACCGCCGCCGCGGCGGCAGACACCACGGTGCTCTACATCGACCTCGACGCCGATGGCGAGACCGAGACGCGCAAGGAGATCGGTGAGGCGGTGCGCAGCGGCGGCAACTCGCTTGTGCTGGCCGATCCCGGCTATGACGTCGAGGACTTCACCCCAGCGCTGCGAACGGCCTCCTACTTCGAAAGCGACGGACAGCACGAGCTGCTGCAGCCAGGCTGTCAGGCCCCGGCCGCCGCAGCCGCCGGGCAGGTGCGCGGCGCCGATGGCGTCTACGCAGCCGCCCCGAGCTACGAGGACGCAGTCACCACCTGCTATACGTTCCCCGGAGTCCCGCCGGGCGCCGGGGCCTACGCCCGCGCCGAGGCGGACGGTGCCGATGTCACGGTCCTCGGCTCGCAAACGTGGATGACGAACGCCTCGCTCGACGAAGAGGGCCATGCCGCGCTCATGCTGCACACCCTCGGCCAGCACAAGAACCTCGTCGTCTACCTGCCGCAGGCCGGCGACCAGCCCTCGGCCGGCGAAGAGGAGCCGCCGAATGCGCTGACCTTCGTCCCGCCGTGGTTCGGCGTCGCGCTGCTGTGGCTCATCCCCCTCACTGCCGCGCTGCTGTGGTGGCGGATCCGGCGCTTCGGACCGCTGGCCGTCGAGCGGCTGCCGGTCGTCGTCCCGCCGGTCGAGACCGTCCACGGCCGCGCAGCCCTCATGCAGCGGGCGGGTGCCCGCACCGAGTCGCTGCACGCGCTGCGCACCGCCTCCCTGCTGCGCATCGCCGCCCGGCTCGCCCGGCCCTCCCAGGAGCGGCCCGAGCAGCTGTGCGCTGCGATCGCCGCCCACACCGGCCGCGACCTGGCCGAAGTCCGCTACGCCTATCTCGAGGGAGCGCCGGCTCACGACCGGCAGCTCTCAGACATCGCCGTCCTCATCACCGCCATCGAAAGCGAGGTCTCCCCGACATGACCGACATTCCCCACCATCCTCAGCAACCGGAACAGCATGCTGGTCCGTTCGGGTCGGGCGGCCAGCCGGGCGGGCCTGGCAGCCCGCAGTTCGGGCCCGTCGGCAGCCAGCCGGGGATCCAGCCCGGCCAAGCGCCGCTGCCGCCGCAGCATGCGCCAACCCACGGGCAGATGCCGGGCCAGCTGCATGGCCAGCAGCCCGGCCAGCCGGGGCACGCGTCCGCGCCAGCCCCCGGGCAGGTGCCGGGCCAACCGCACGGACAGGTTCCGGGCCAGCCTCACGGAGAGGTGACGGGCCAGCCTCACGGACAGGTGACGAGCCAACCGCACGGACAGGTGACGAGCCAACCGCACGGACAGGTTCCGGCTCACGAACAGCTGCCCGCCGCCTCGGGCGCGGGACAGCCAGGACTCCATGAGCGGCTGGCGGCCGAGCACCAGCTCGGCGACCGCGACCACGAACTGCGCGATCGATTCCTCGCCGTCCGCCATGAGGTCGGCAAGGCCGTCGTCGGCCAGCATGAGGCCGTCGACGGGATCCTGCTCGCCCTGCTGTGCCACGGGCACGTGCTGCTCGAAGGTGTGCCCGGCGTGGCGAAGACTCTGCTCGTGCGCGCACTGGCCGAGGCGCTCGAACTGGACTCGACGCGCGTGCAGTTCACCCCCGACCTCATGCCCGGCGACGTCACCGGCTCGATGATCTACGACACCCGCTCCGGGGACTTCGAGTTCCGCGAGGGCCCGGTATTCACCAACCTGCTCATCGCCGACGAGATCAACCGCACCCCGCCGAAGACCCAGTCGGCGCTGCTGGAGGCGATGGAGGAGCGGCAGGTCTCCGTCGACGGGCAGACCCGCCGGCTGCCCCAGCCGTTCCTCGTTGCCGCGACCCAGAACCCGATCGAGCATGACGGCACCTATCCCCTGCCCGAAGCACAGCTCGACCGGTTCCTCTTCAAGCTCATGCTCACGCTGCCTGAGCGGGACACCGAACTCGAGATCCTCACCCGCCACGCCCACGGCTTCGACGGCCGGCGCCTGTCCGATGCCGGCATCGAGCGCGTCGCCGACGCCGCGACGATCCTGGAGGCCGGCAAGCGAGTCGGCGGCATCTACGTCGATCCCGAGGTGCTCGGCTACATCGTCGACCTCGTCCAGGCCACCCGCAGTGCCCCGTCGTTCGCGATGGGCATCTCCCCGCGCGGCGGCACCCGGCTGCTGGCCGCCGCCCAGGCGCAGGCGTGGATGTCCGGGCGCGGCTTCGTCACCCCCGATGACGTCAAGGCGCTCATCTCGCCGGCCTTCCGCCACCGTGTCATGCTGCGACCGGAGGCGCAGATGGACGGCATCACCGTCGACCAGGTGCTCGCCTCGATCATCGACACCACCCGCGTGCCGCGATGATCATCACCTGGCGCTTCGTCGTCCTCGTCGCTCTGGCGGCGATCCCGGTCATGGTCTTCCCCAGCTGGGGAACCGCCGGAATCGCCCTGGCAGGCGTGATGCTCGTGGCGTTCATCGACTGGATGGCCACGGCCTCTCCTGCCACGATCCGCCTGCAGCGCACGCCGGGCAGACGGGTGCGCCTGGGCCATGAGACCGATGCGACGCTGACCGTCATCAACGCAGGCACGCGGGCTGCCAGCCTGCACATCCGCGACGCCTGGCCACCGTCTGCAGGTGCTGAGGACAACCGGCTGCAGGTGCGGCTGCCTGCCGGCGGGCAGCATGAGCATCTCACGCGGCTGGTGCCCACCCGCCGCGGTGAGCTGCCGGCGGACCTCGTCACCGTCCGGGTGGCCTCGCCGCTGCGGCTGTGCTGCCGCCAGCAGTCGGTCGAGGTGCCGGCGGCGATCCGCGTCATGCCGCCGTTCGCCTCCCGCAGACACCTGCCCTCGAAGCTCGCCCGGCTGCGGGAGCTCGACGGGCGCACACTGCTCATGACCCGCGGCATGGGCACCGAGTTCGACTCGCTGCGCGAATACGTCCGCGGCGACGACGTTCGCTCCATCGACTGGCGGGCCACCGCCCGCGCCCAGCACCTCATGGTCAAGACGTGGCGGCCCGAACGCGATCGCCGGGTCGTCATCGTCCTCGACTCCTCCCGCCTGGCCGCCCGCCGGATGGGCGACGGCACCTCCTTCGACGCAGCGATGGAGGCGGCGATGCTGCTCGGCGCGCTGGCCTCAGGAGGCGGTGACCGCGTCGACATCCTCGTCGCCGATGCACGTGTGCGCCGGCACATCGGCCCAATCTCCGGTTCCGATCCGCTCGGCATCATGACCAACGACCTAGCCGATGTGTTCCCCGAGCTCATTGACGCCGACTGGAACGAGATCGTCACCCAGACGCTGCGGCTGAGCACACAGCGCGCCTTCGTCGTCTTCCTCACCGCCCTCGATGAGCGCACCATCGCCCAGGACATGCTCCCGGCCCTGCCCGTGCTGCGCGCCCGGCATCGGCTGGCGATCGCCTCTGTCGCCGATCCCGACCTCGGCGACCTCGCTGCACAGGTCTACTCCCCGGCCCAGGTCTACCGCGCCGCAGCCGCCGAGCACGACCTGCTCACCGCCCGCTCACTCGGTCATGCACTCTCCGATGCCGGCATCCACACCGTCCACGCGGAACCCGAGGACCTCGCCCCGCAGCTGGCCGACCTCTACATCTCGCTCAAAGCCAGCGGCAAGCTCTAGCCAGCCGCCGGCACCGAGGCGAGCCCCGCCTCGGGCACGGCGCCTCGCCACCCGAGACCCGCCTCGGACACGGCGCCTCGCCACCCGAGACCCGCCTCGGACACGGATCAGCGGTCCGTGGCGACGATGCTGTAACCGGCCTTGTCCGAGGACACGTCCCCGCTCACGCCCGCCTTGAGCGCGGGGCGGCCGAAGTAGATCGCATAGGCGAAGATCGCCGCCGTCAGCAGGATCCCGGAGCCCATGCGGATGACGTTGGGCAGCTCGGAAGGGGTGATGAAGCCCTCGATGAGCCCGGAGAAGAACAGATAGATGATGAGGCCGAGGCCGACGGTGATGGTCGTGCGGGCTTCCCGCGCCAAGCGGGTGCGCCGCAGCTCCGGACCGGGGACGACCCAGGCGACGCAGATGCGCAGGCCCGCGGCGGCGGCGATGAGGATGCCGGTGATCTCGGGGATGCCGTGGGGCAGGATGTAGTAGAAGAAGTCCCCGCTCTTGTCGAACTCGAACATGATCGCCCCGGAGATGCCGACGTTGACGGCGTTGACGATGAGCCCGAAGATGACGTAGATCCCGGTGATGCCCAGGGCCACCCACTGCAGCGCGATCCAGGCGTTGTTCGTCCACACGCCGACGGCGAAGACCTCGTTGCGGTGTTCGAAGTAGTACTCCTTGAAGTCGCGTTCGGCCAGCTGGCGGCGCATCTCGTCACTGCCGAGCGCCGGCAGCACGCCGGGTGTGTGGTAGGCCCAGAGGGTCGTGAGCACGGAGATGCCGACGAAGAACACGAAGGTGAAGACGAAGAACCAGCGCAGCCGGTACAGCGCCGCCGGCAGCGAGATGGTGAAGAACCGCCCGAGCGCCCCGCCTGCGCCGGTCGGCACGCTCGTGAGCTGGGTGCGCGAGCGGTGCACGATGTTCGACAGTCGCACCGAGATCTCCGAGTCCGGGGCAACCGTCTGGATACGCGAGAGGTCCTTCGACGCCGCCCGGTACAGCCGCAGGAACTCCTCGGCCTCATGGGGATTGAGGACATTCTTCTTCGCCAAGCGCGATAGGCGCTCCCATTCGCCAGCGTGGCGTTCGGCGACGAGTGCGGGGTCCATAGGATCCCAGCATAACCGCAAGTGAGGGGTGCCTCCGGCGGGCGTGCCGCAGGCCGTGCCCGAGGTGGGGGTTGAGTTCGATGGGTGGGTTGTCCGTGGCTGCTGGCAGACTGGAACCAGAACCACGGCAGGCACATGTTTATGTGAGTTGCATGTGAACACAGTCGAAACTATTGTCACATCATATCGAACACGCCTAGACTTGAAACCAGAAAGATCGCGGTAGATCACAAGGAGGTGACCACGATGCTCGTCGAAGACCAGGTCATCACACCCCGCCGCAACGACACGGTGGCCGATACCTCTGACTTCGCTGACTGCCTCTACCGGCTCAGATCCACCCACCAGGGCATCGACCACCAGCGGATGACAGGGCTGGGGTGCCTCTTCGATGCCTTCCTCGCCCGCATCGCCTCTGACTCACACGAGGACGTGACAATCCAGGTCGATGCGGTGCGTGAACT
Source organism: Brevibacterium sp. p3-SID960 (assembly GCF_025144725.1). Lineage (GTDB taxonomy): Bacteria > Actinomycetota > Actinomycetes > Actinomycetales > Brevibacteriaceae > Brevibacterium. The sequence goes on from NZ_JALXKS010000004.1 coordinate 39,387, forward strand.
CGCTGCCGATCCCCGCGCGCTGGGACGGACGGATCGTGACGGCACGGATTACCGGAACGAAGCCCAGCAGCGCCGGGATGCCTACGCGTGGCTTGTCGAACGGACTTCGTCGACGTCGCTGATGCACATGGCAGACGCCCTCGACACCACCGTCAAACAGGTCCGGTCACGTGTACAGACTGCTGCGGCAGGGCTTGTCGGGCTGCCCGAGTTCACCTCCCAAGCCCGTGCCGGGGTGATCGGCTATGACAGGTATCTTCACGGGGCGACACGCGCTGCGAGCCTGGAGCCTGAGTATCTGGCGGACTTCGATGCCGGACTGGCACGGATCCGGGTATCGGATATGACGGCTTTCAAACGTGCTGTCACCCAACTGATTTCCACTCTTGTCACGCGTGAACAACGAACCAGGCAGGTCCGGGATCGTCGCACTGTGGAGACCTATTACGAACCCCACGGACTCGGGATCCTCATCGCTCGCGGACCATCTCATCAGATCGCTCTCTTAGAAGCACGGCTGGCCGGCATGGCACGCTCGGTGATCAAAGGACTCGGGCAGCCGCTCGGAGTACCTGAGAATCATGAGATCGTCGACCAGCGGGGCATGGGTGAGCTGATGTTCGACTTCCTCACCGGCAGCCAACCCGCAGGCACACTGACCACCAAGCCTGTCGACGGTGACTCCACCCCAGGCCGGGTCGGTGACTCCACCCCAGGCCGGGTCGGTGACTCCACCCCAGGCCGGGTCGGTGACTCCACCCCAGGCCGGGTCGGTGACTCCACCCCAGGCGGGCTCGATGGATGCATTGTAGAAGCGGCGAACCCCGCAGGCATCGATGTCGATGCCACCGCTGAGAAGATCGCCGATACGCTTGCCGAAACAGGTGTCCAGTGCCCCGTCGATGGCCAGTGGCTCAAACGCCAAGCCCGCATCACCATCACCGTCCCAGCACTCACCCTCCTCGATGAGAACACCGGCGAAGACGATGACGCTCGTGTGCCGGGGATGGTCAACGGCCACCCCATCGCACCCGAGACCGCCCGGCAGCTCACCGGAACGGGCCATTCGACGCTCTACCGGATCCTGACCGACCCGGCCGATGGCACTGTCCTCGATCACGCAGCTGAGACGTACACGATCCCGGAGAAGATGCGGATCGCGCTGGTAGAGAAATGGCAGTACTGCACACTGCCTGGCTGTGACCGGTCAGCTGTCAAAGCAGAACTGGACCATATTGAGCCGTTCAACCACGAAAACCCCAAAGACGGCGGACCCACCAGTATGGGGAATCTTCACCCGCTGTGCCGGGAGCACCACCAGATGAAAACAGACGACAGACTCAGAGTCACCCGCCACCCAGAGACCGGGATGCTGACCTGGATGCTGCCCGGCGGCCACCAACTGACAGCCAGACCACCTTCGAATCCCATCGGGCAGGCGCACGCCGAGCAGCTGCTCAATCTCACGACCTAGACCGCACCGCCACCGACGACCTAACCGAGACGGACGACCTGCCCGAAGCGACTTCTCGTCGTTTCTCTACCAGCGCTGCCTGCAGCACCACCGCAGTGACAGAACGATGTTTGACAACCACATAGTGCCCCGCCCCGTTCATCTGCGCTCCCCGCAGCTGAATCTGCTGGCGGCTACCGGTCCGGTCACTGGCTGGGCGTGCCCACCTGTGTCAGGATGTTTGCGTGAGCTCACTTGTGACCGGCGAGGCGATCGCCCTTGATATTCGTCCAGCGTCGCTGGCGATGCGCGCCGTGTCGTGTGCCATCGACTACGTCATCATCACGGCGCTCTACATCACCGTCGTGATCTCGGCCTCATGGCTGTTGGATCAGCTCGCGATCAGCGAACCGCTCGTCTTCGAGACCGTGGTCCTCCTGCTGTCTGTCCTCTGTCTGCTCATCGTCCCGTTCACCATTGAGATGCTGACCCGTGGCAGATCGATCGGAAAGCTCATCTGCGGTCTGCGGATCGTGCGGGACGACGGCGGAGCGATCAGCGCCCGGCACTCCTTCCTGCGCGCACTGCTCTACAGCTTCGAGATCTTCGGCACCGCTGCCGGACTCGCCGCACTCGTCGGCCTGCTCTCACCTCAGTCGAAACGCCTCGGTGACTACCTGGCAGGCACGATTGCAGTCAATGAACGGGCGAAGATGCCGCCCATCGTCCAGATCCACGTGCCGCCACGACTCCGGGCCTGGGCGCGCAGCGCAGATATCTCTGCGATCCCCAACGGCCTGTACTACCGCGTCACCCAGTTCCTCATCTCAGCACACCTGCGCGAACCCGGGTCACGCTGGGATCGTGCCGTTGAATTGGCCGAGGAACTCAACCCGTATGTCGCCCCTGCTCCTCCAGAGGGAACTCTGCCCGAGGAGTTTCTCGCAGCCGTCGTTGGGTGCACCCGCGCGGAACACTCCCGGCAGATGGAGAAGACCGCACGCACAGCCCAGCGTTTCCAGCAGCGTGTCGGACAGCTGCCCTTCGGCCTCTCACTTGACGCCCCACGACGAGACACTCATCAGGCTGCCCCGGCAGCACCGACGGCAGAGGCTGGCCTCCAGCAGCGACCGGCCTCGTCCGTGTATTCGCAGATGACTCAGTAGCGGTGACGACTCAGTAGCGGTAGTGCTCGGGCTTGTACGGCCCCGCCACGTCGACGCCGATGTACTCGGCCTGTTCCTTCGACAGCTCGCTCAGATGCGCGCCGAGTGCTGGCAGATGCAGCCGCGCGACCTTCTCATCGAGCTCTTTCGCCAGCCGGTGCACGCCAGCCGGGTAGTCCTCGTGCGAGGTGAACAGCTCGATCTGGGCCATGACCTGATTCGTGAACGAGGCGCTCATGACGAAGGACGGGTGCCCGGTCGCATTGCCGAGATTGAGGAGGCGCCCTTCGGAGAGCACGATGAACGACGTCTCCTCTCGGCCGAGGCCGGCTTCAGCGGGCACCGGCACCGTCCACTCGTGAACCTGCGGTTTGATCTCAACCACCTCGACACCAGGCTGACGGCGCATGGCAGCCAGATCGATCTCGTCGTCGAAGTGCCCGACATTGCCGACGATGGCACCCGGCTTGAGCAGCGCAAGGTGCTCTGTGGTGATGACCTTCGTATTGCCGGTCGTGGTGATGACGAAGTCGGCTGAGGAGATCGCGTCCTCGGTGCGCACCACCTCGTAGCCGTCCATTGCAGCCTGGAGAGCGCAGATAGGATCGATCTCGGTGATCTGCACCCGGGCGCCCTGCCCGCGCATCGCCTCGGCAGCGCCCTTGCCGACGTCTCCGTAGCCGATGATGAGCGCGACTTTGCCGCCGATGAGCACGTCAGTGGCGCGGTTGATGCCATCCGGCAGGGAATGACGAATGCCGTAGCGGTTGTCGAACTTCGACTTCGTAACTGCGTCGTTGACGTTGATCGCTGGGAACTTCAGATCACCTGCTGCAGCCATCCGGTACAGCCGGTTGACTCCGGTCGTCGTCTCCTCGCTGACGCCGAGCATCTGCTCGCTCATCTTCGTGAACCGCTGCCCGTCCTCAGTCAGCGACTGGCGCACTCGGTCGAGGAAGACGTGTTTCTCCTCCGGATCGTCATCGCCTGCCTCTGGCACACCGCCGGCGGCCTCTGCACGGGCGCCTTCGATGAGCAGCATGGTGGCGTCGCCGCCGTCATCGAGGATGAGGTTCGGGCCGTCTGCGAACCGGAAGATCTGGTCGGTGCACCACCAGTACTCCGCTAGCGTCTCCCCCTTCCACGCGAACACCGGCACACCGGCCGGCGCCTCGGGAGTTCCGTCCCCCACGACCACGGCGGCAGCCGCCTCATCCTGGGTGGAGAAGATGTTGCATGACGCCCAGCGCACTTCAGCGCCGAGCGCCGTGAGCGTCTCGATGAGCACGGCGGTCTGCACGGTCATGTGCAGGGATCCGGCGATCCTCGCGCCGGCCAGCGGCTGCGCGGCAGCGTACTCCTCGCGCAGGGCTATGAGCCCGGGCATCTCCCGTTCGGCCAGGCGGATCTGATGGCGGCCGGCTTCGGCCAGGGACAGGTCTGCGATGCGGTGGTCGAGCATAGGGGTTCCTCTCGGCTATCGGCGGATGAGTTCCAGAGCTGTGGACACAAGCTGATCGGTGCGCTCCTGCACCGGCGTCTCGCAGTTGAGGCGCACGAGCGGTTCGGTGTTCGACGGTCGGACGTTGCACCACGCCTCGGGCATTTCGATCATCACCCCGTCGAGGTCATCGACCTGGCATTCGCCGAACACACCCTCGAAGGCGGCCTGCCGGATCCGGGCAAGGGCGGCCTCGGGGTCGTCGACGACGGAGTTGATCTCCCCGGAGGCGACATACGGGTTCCATTCGGCGACGAGTGCGCTCAGCGGCTGGGTCGTCTCGGCAAGTGCGGCGAGCACATGGCAGGCAGCCAGGATGCCGGAATCCGCGCCGTAGAAGTCACGGAAGTAGTAGTGCGCGGAGTGCTCGCAGGCGAAGACGGCATCATGCAGGCGCATGAGCTGCTTGATCCGCGAATGGCCCACCGGGGTGCGCACAGCCTGCCCGTCGGCCGCGGCGATCGCCTCGGGCACGGCGCGTGAGGTGATGAGGTTGTGCAGCACGACGGGCATCGCTTCGCCGCGCTGCGCACGAGCCCGGTTGATCTCGCGGACGGCCACAAGCGCACCGATCGCAGACGCTGAGACCGCCTCGCCGTGTTCGTCGATGAAGAAGCATCGGTCGGCATCGCCGTCGAAGGCCAGACCCAGGTCGGCGTCGTGGCCGACGACTGCGGCCTGCACATCGCGCAGGTTCGCCGGGTCAAGCGGGTTCGCCTCGTGGTTGGGGAAGGTGCCGTCGAGTTCCGTGTAGAGCCCGATGACATCGATCGGTGTCGCCGCCAGCCCAGCTCCGGTGCCGAACACCTCGGGCAGCAGCTTGCCAGCCATCCCGTTGCCGCAGTCGGCGACGATCCGCAGCGGCCGGTCGATCGCCTCAATCCCGGTGAGCGACCGGATCCGGCGGGCGAAGGCCTCAGCGAGTTCGCTGGCGGCCGTGCCCGAGGCGGTGGGTGTCTGCTCGGTCGTCTCGCCTGGGTGCTCGGGCGCTTCGAGGGCGAGCAGGCGGATGGCGTCGAGTCCGGAATCACGGGAGATCCCGGCGGCGGCCGGGCCGCAGATCTTGATGCCGTTCCAGTCAGCAGGATTGTGACTCGCCGTGACCATGAGGCCAGGGGCATTCCAGTGCCCGGAGGCGAAGTACAGCTGGTCCGTCGACGTCATGCCCAGCCGTGTGGCCTCGAACCCGGCGGCTTCGACCCCGGCTGCCAGCGCCTCGGCGAACCGCGGGGAGTCCGGGCGCATATCGCAGCCGATCACGACCCGGCTGCTGCCGTGCTCGCGGTGCATGACGTGAGCTGTCGCCCAGCCGATGGCGAAGACGACGTCTTCGTCGAGGTCGACGCCGATCCGGCCACGGATGTCGTAGGCCTTGACGGCGCGCGAAAGCTGTGCGGCTCGGGTCGTCATCAGTCTCCGTTTCCGATCACACGCAGATGCCCGTGGGTGCGCCCCTCGGGCTCCGGCTTGGGTTTGGCGGCCTCGCGCACGGCGTCGGCGATCGCAAGCAGGTCATCGCGGCTGCGCTCCGGGGTCTCCTCCCCCTGCCCGAGGCGGATGAGCTGCCAGCCGACGGGTGCGGTCAGCCTCTCGGCGTGCATGCTGCACAGATCGTGGGCTCCCGGCTGGGCGTGCATGGACAGCGGACCGATGACAATACACGCATCAGCGTGGACGTATGTCAGCGTCCACGCTGCTGAACGGTTGCAGTTCATCTTCGAGCACAGTCTCACTCCAGGCACGCCACGAGTCTAATACAATCGCGGTATGCCAGCCCGCCGCCTCCCCCGGGACCGTCACGGCCGTGGCGTGCGCGGTGAGCTGTTCCTCGCCGAGGTGCCGGCCAAGCGCACCCGCGCCCAGCGCTTCGCCGCGCTGGCCGCCCGCATCTTCGAGCAGATCCGGCTGCGCGCCGACGGCGATCTCTCCGAGGTGCGCCTGGCTGTCGACCAGGTCCCGCCGCCGGCGCGCCAGGTGGAGCTCGGCCGGGTGTTTCCGGCTCGGCGCGACCGCCCGGCCACGATCGTCATCTACCGGCTGCCGGTCGTCAGCCGGTGCCAGGACTTCGAGGAGCTCAACGAACTCGTCGCCGAGGTGCTCGCCGAGCAGGCCTCAGTGCTGTGCGGCCGCCACCCCGACGATCTGCTGCCCTGACGTTCAGTCCGTCAGCCGGATGTTGCGATAGCCGATGCCCGACGGCGCATCGGGCACGGTCAGCGCGCTGATGCCCCGACCGGTCAGGGCCACACCGGCGGCGAAGGCGCTGACATCGGCAGGCGTTTCGATGATGACCGCAGCGGTGTCGTCGCCGAGCAGCTCGGCGGGGTTGACCTCGGTGGCCCGGTCGCCGGACAGGTCGACAGGGAACTGCCCGGTCGCTGAGCCGTCACTGCGCAGGCCAACGACCCCGAGCGTGCCCTCACCGGGGCCGAACAGCATCGTCGCATCGATGTCCTCAGGCAGCATGAGCAGCTGGCGCGAGTTCAGCTTGTCAACCGCTGGGAACACCGCGAAGTCGGTCCCGCCGTCCCCGTCGCGGGTGACCTCGACAGCGGCAGTGACCCGATCATCTGCGGTGATCGTCAGGGCTGCCGGCGGGATCTCGCCGATGTCGAGGGTGACGGTGCCGAGTGCCGGGATCGAGGTGCCCGAACGGGCCAGGTCGACCGGCCCGTCGACTCCGGCGGCGCTGACATCGACGCTGACGGGCTCACCGTTCGGGTTGCTCAACCGCAGCCGCGCAGGTCCCCCGGCGGCGACGGGCACGGAGACCTCGCGCGCCGGATCTGCCACCGGCCCGCTCATCTCAATGCCCTCAGCGGTGAGCCCGGAGCGCTTCGCATGCTGCAGGACCGCGCCGATGAGGCCGCCGTCAGCGCTCACCGTCAGGCCCACCTCGGGCTCCTCGGCTGCGATCGCACCGAGCTGGATGACCCGCTGCTCGCGCGGCTCCAGGCTCACTGTCGTATCCCCGCCGATGTCGATCGGACCATGCGCGCCGGTCGCCTCAGTCGTCACAGTGATCGTCGTCTCACCCGGGTTGGTGAGCACGAGGCGCACATCGTCGGTCGCTGAAGCCCCGGAGGTGGCGAACCGGGCGTGGGTGACCGGGCGAACGCAGTCGAGGGCGGCAACCCCGGCCCAGTCGCCGTCATCGGCGCGGGTCACCTGCACCGCCGAGACGAGGGCGGGGTTCTCTCCCTCGGCCACCCCGGTGACCGTCGTCGGGTCCTGCTGCTCGTCGGAGCCGGAGACGAATCCGTTCGTCGTCCCGACCGTGAAGTTGTCCTCGCCGCCGAGCGTCCGGGATTCGACCCCGGCGGCCAGGATCGTCGAGTCCGGGGCCTGGGTCAGCGCCGAGGCAGCGCGCACGGTCGGCGTCGGCACGTCGCTGGTCTGGAACTCCTCATCGGTGCCGGCGGCATCGTCTTCGGTGTGCAGCGGCCCGGGGCACATCGACACGGTATCGGTGGCCGGCAGTCGCACCTGCTCGGCACCCCGCGGCACGGATCCGCCGGCCAGCGGCTGCAGGTATCCGGTCACCGCGATCATCAGCCCCGGCAGCGCGATCGCGGTGAAGGTGAGCACGGAGCGCAGGTTGCGGCGGTTCATGCGCTGCCCCTTTCATCTGAACGGCTCTCGGCCGTGCCCGAGGCGGTGGCCGCCGGCCGTGGGGCGGTGCGGGCACGCGACCGGTTGCCGAAGGGGATTGCGACGAGCACGGACACGAAGACGAGCACCCAGCCGATGCCCACGCCGATCGCGTACTGCGGGTAGGTGTAGCTGATGGTCACCGTCGATGCCTCGCCGGGCAGCTGGTAGGCGGCCTGCCAGCTCGGGGCGCCGGTGCGGGCCTCCTCGCGCACGGCGTCCTGGCCGTTGATCTGCACGCGGGCGAGTCCGGCGCGTTCAGCGAGCATGAGAGTGCGCTGGCCGGTGCCGGCCGGGATCTCTCCGCGGCCGTCGACGATCTCGACGGGGCTGAGGCTGCCGTCATCGGCGACGACGGAGACGGAGGACAGCGGTGAACCGTCGGGCACGACTTGGTAGAGCAGGCCTTGGTCGGTGGCCCCGAGGCGGGTGAGCCCTGGGGATACGGCCACCGTCTGGGCCAGTTCGCTGGCACCGGAGCCGCGGACGACGACGAAGCCGATGCCGAGCTGATCGAGCGCAGTCCGGGTGTCATCACCGCTGCCGCTGGTGAGCCTGCCGATGATGCGGGCGAGAGCGACATCGGCGTCATCGATGGCGACAGGACGGCGATCGAAGGGATGACCGCTGATGCTGCGTGCTTCGTGCATCGTCGAGGCCGTGAGGATGGTGTTCGACTCCGGGGTGACGAGCTGGCCGTAGAGCTGGTCCTCATCCGATTGCAGGATGAGGGTCTGCTGGCCGAGCGCGCCGGTATGGCGTTCGGCGGCGAAGGCCGGCAGCGGCGAAGCAGTGGTGCGGTGGATCGGGGTGCCGACGAGCAGGGACTGCAGAGTGAAGGCCGTGATCATGAGCAGGGCGCCTGCCGGGATGAGTCCGCGCAGCGCGTAGTTGCGCGCCCGGGAGCCGCGGTCGAAGGCGACCGGCCACAGCGCGGCGGCGGTGAAGCCGCAGAAGCCCAGACCGATGAGCAGCATCGAGTCGCCGGTGAAGGAGGCGACGAGTCCGTCGGCGGTCAGCTGTCCTTCGAGTGCTGCCTGCACGATCGCGCCGGCGAGGCCTGCAGAGTAGCAGACGACGGCCAGACCGAGCACGGCGAGGCTGTTGCGCACCCGCAGAGCTGCGAGCACGAGGGCGGCGAGCAGCGGCAGCAGCAGGGCGACCAGCACCCAGGGAACGGCGGCAGCCGGCAGCCAGGTCTCCAGCACGCTCAGCTGCGGGCGGGTGGCCCAGCCGAGGGCGAGCTGAAAGCTGTGCGGCTGGGCGTAGTCGAGGACGCGGCCGGGGTTGGTCAGCAGCGCATCGGGTTGGCCGATAGCGGCGATGAGCCACGGCCAGGACAGGCCGATGCCCGGCAGCAGCGCCCAGATGAAGCTGGTGGACCGGTAGACGATCATGACCGTGATGACGACGATGATGATCGGGACGATGAGGAAGGGTGAGCCGGCCATGATGACGGCGAAGGCGAGCCCGCAGGCAGCGGCTGCGGCCACCGACCGGTAGTGGATGGCCCGGTCGAGTGCCCACAGCGCGGCAGGCGCGACGATCCAGGACAGCACGGTGCCGACACGGCCGTCGTGCAGGGAGATCAGGAAGGCCGGCTGGGCGATCCAGATGAGGGCCAGCAGCGCCCGCAGCCCGGCGGCGGGCACGACGCGCCCAGCGCACAGGTACATGACGGCCGCGGCCAGCGGCAGGGCGAGCAGCCAGAGGCTGCGCAGCATGAGGTCGAGGCTGCCGCCGAACGGCAGACTGAGGATCGCCAGCACGCTCAGCAGCGGATCGGCAGGCGTCGAGCTGCCGAGGCCGAGTTCGAGGATCGGTGAGAAGATCCGGGCGACGACCGCGGAGAAGGGCACGTCGAGGCGGGCCCAGGCGCCGCCGGTGATCGCGCCGGGGCCGATGAGCCGGTAGAACATGAGTGCGCTCGCGATCGAGCTGACGACGATGATGACGACGAGCGGGTGGAAGAGCAGGCTGCGTTTGGTGCGGGTGTCGATGCCGGAGAACTCGGCGAGATCGCCAGCGGTGTTGAGCGCACCGTCCTCACGCAGGTGGTCGGCTGCGATCTCCCCGCCGACTCCGGCGAGTTCGCGCCGGGCCGAGCGCAGATCATGTCTGCTGGCGTAGACGCTGGGCGGCAGGCTGCCGCCGGTGCGGTAGCGGCGCAGCCGGCTGGTGGCGTGGGCGTCGTGCGGCAGCGCCCAGGCAGCGCCGAGCCACCAAGCGGCTTCATCCGGAGAGTTGGCGAGCAGATTGCCGAGCGCCTTGAGGATGGCGAGCAGCGTGAGTTTGAGCTGCGTGATGCCCGAGCGGCCGCGCCCGGCAGTTGCCAGACGGTAGCGGTGTTCGTGGCGGACGATGTGCTTGTGCGGCAGCGGCCGCGGTGATGAGTAGTAGCGGCCGATCCCCTCGGCCGGGATTGCGATGCGCGCCTGCGGGACGACTTCGACGCGGTGGCCGGCACGGCGCAGCCGATCGCAGTATTCGATCCCCCGGTAGCTCACCGACAGGGTCTCAGACGGTACACCGAGATGGCGGACGACAGCAGCCGCGACGAGCATGCCGGGTTCGTCGACGGCGAAGACGTCCTCGCGGCGGTTGTGCTGCCCGGCGTCCTCCTCACCGGGACTGACCGGTGAGTAGCGACAGCCGTCAGTGGTGGTCGTGACACCCACGGAGACGAGATCGCCGCCAACGGACAGGATCTTCGGGCCGACGACGGCCAGCGTGTCGGCAGCGCTGAGCCGTGTGTGCAGCTGAGTGAGGCAGTCGGGTTCCGGAAGGGAGTCAGGGGAAAGGAACCAGACGTAATCAGCGCGCTCGAGGTCCGGGGAGGACACCAGTTCGGCTGCGGTGAGGGTCTCGCCCGCCGGCAGTTCGGGATTCCGCCGGCGCCGGCGGGCGAGCTTCTGCGCTGTCCGAGAGTCGTCGAGCAGCGCCACCGAGGTGATCTGAGGGAAATGGTGCCGCAGTGCTGTCAGCCAGGCCCGGCTGACGGTGTGGCCGCCGGTGCGGATGACGGCCGCAACACTGAAACTCACACGACCCGCTTCTTCAGTCGCCGCCGTTCGCGTTCGGACAGCCCGCCCCAGATTCCGAAGCGCTCATCGTTCTGCAGCGCGTACTCGAGGCATTCGGAACGGACCTCGCAGGAGGCGCAGACTTTCTTCGCTTCGCGCGTCGAGCCGCCCTTCTCAGGGAAGAACGCCTCGGGGTCGGTCTGGGCGCACAGTGCCTGGTCCTGCCAGCTCAGCGCAGTCTCGTCGGCGTCTCCGAGCAGCAGCGACAGCGGTGAGACGGCCGCCAGGCTCTCCGACTGCGTCGGTTCGCCCGGCACTGGGCTCAGGTCGAGTGGATCGAGCGGGAGCGGATCCGGAACAATGGCCGGAGTGGCGCGGGTCGGATCGACGAACCAGTCTTCGGCGGTTCGCGCGGTCACACCCGGCGCGGAGACGGCCGGCTGCAGTGCCGACTCCTCTTGTCTCGCGTAGTTGCGTGCAGTAGTCACGGTCTTCCCCTTTCGCTTGCCGGATGCCGTGAAGCGCTGGAGAACCTCAGGGCCGTTCCCCCTGCTTCTGCACGGACATCCGACCTTCCCGTACCTAAAATTACACGCGTGTCATTACCTATTAGTCAAGCGCCTGTTTGGTATCCAAGGGGCCCGACCCCGGCCCATTCGAACGGGTGTTCCAACCGAGCCTGCCCTTTATCACTACATATGGTGACTGCAGTGCGCGGCGACCACAACTGGTGCCATTCTGTGATCTCTGCGGTTTTTCTCGCCGGGTCTCGCCGGCGCAGGCCCCGCCTGGGCCGAGGTGACATGATGGAGGATATGAACGGCCCTGCACCAGCCCCGCCGCCCTCCAGCCGGCTGCTGACCGCGTATGCGATTCCCGGCATCCGGCAGATCTCACCCGGTGACGACCTGGCCGTCGAGATCTCGTGGGCGATCGCGAACAACCGCGTCCAGATCAAGGACGGCGACATCCTCGTCATCGCCTCGAAGCTCGTCGCCAAAGCCGACGGGCTCATCCGCACCACAGCTGACCGCACGGAGTTCGAACGTCTCGTCACCGAGCATTCGACAGGGACCGTGGCCGCACGCACCTTCCACACTGTCGCAGGCGCTGCGACCGTAGCGATCACCCGCACTCCGCACGGCACCGTGCAGGCGGCCAGCGGGCTCGACCGGTCGAACACCGGCACCCGGGACAGCACCGGATACGGGAGCGTCCTGCTGCAGCCGGACGACCCGGATGCCGCAGCCGAGCAGCTGCGCGCAGCTCTGTCCCGCCGGCTCGGTGCACAGCTCGGCATCGTCATCTCCGATTCGAGCTCGCGGCCGTGGCGGGCAGGAGTCGCCGACATCGCCATCGGCGCCGCCGGCATCGACGTGCTCGATGACCAGCGCGGACGACCCGATGACTCCGGGCGCCGACAGGGTGTGACGGTGCGGGCGATCGCCGATGAGATCGCCGCAGCCGCCGACCTCGTCAAGGGCGCCGCCCGCGGGCTCCCAGCCGCCGTGGTGCGCGGCATGGGTGCGCACGTACGCACCGGCGGCGGGAATGCCCGGGAGCTGGTCCGGGATTTCGCCGAGGACTGGTTCCGCTACGGCCACGTCGAAGCCGTCCACCAGTCGCTGGGCTGTCAGCGCCTCGACGTCGCACCTGCCTCAGCCGACGGCGATGACGACATCCTCACGAAGGTCTCCCGCGCGCTGGCAGTCGTGCGCCGCGGCGCCGCCCGCACCCCCGGACAGTCAGCCTGGCGGATGCGGGTCGCCGGTGCCGGCGGACAGATCCTCATCTCCCCGGCCGACACCCCAGCCCGGTCGAGCGCCGGCGGACACCCGCTCATCGAGGCGACCCTCGGCCTCGGTGCGCTGGTCGACCGGCTGCAGTCGGCACTGTGGTGCGAGGACCTGCAGGCCAGCACCCAGTACACGTGGGCCGACAACGGCTCCCCGACCGGCGCAAGGCTTTCGATCGAACTCGCCGCCCCGCAGCCCTGACCTGGAAGGATCCCATGCAGCAGCTCATCGACACGCTCTCCTCCCGCCGCTACCCGGTGCTCACCTACCTGCCAGCAGACGGTGAGCGGCTGGAACTCACCGGCGCCGTCCTGGCGAACTGGGTGTACAAGACCACCAGCCTCTTCGCGGAGGCAGGCGTCGGCCCGGATCTGGGTGTGGGCATCGTGACCGACGAGACCGGTCCGCTGCACTGGCGGGCACTGGCGGCGATGCTGGCGGCCTTCGGACTCGATGCCCCGGTGGCGCTGCTCAGCCCGGCTGCAGCACTGCCCGAGGCGGAATGGGTCGCCTTCACCGACGAAGCCAACACCGCAGACGAGATCACCGCTGAGGCCGACGAGGTGTTCGTCTACGCCGCACCGGCACTCGCGCTGGCGGCAGAGGCACCCGAGGGCTGCATCGACTTCAACTCCGAAGTCCGGGCGCACCCGGACGTGTGCCCGATCCCCGGCTCCCAGATCAGCCTCACACTGCCCGGTGGGAAGCACGTGGCGAGCACGAGCCGGCAGGTGCCCACCGCCTCGGGAACGGCGCTGGAGACCACCGGAATCCCGGCGGGCGAGGAGGGCCTCACCGCGCTGCTCGCGGCCCTGGTGACCGGAACCGTGACGCTGCGCGGGGCTGCCGTCACGATGTGATCCCGGTCATGCCAGAATGGTGGCATGGACAAAGTAGTGGCATCAGCAGCCGAGGCTGTGAAGGACATTGCGAGCGGGTCGACGATCGCAGTGGGCGGATTCGGGGTCGTCGGTGTGCCCGAATACCTCATCCGCGCACTCCGCGACCAGGGCGCAGACAATCTCGAACTCATCTCCAACAATGCCGGCCTCGACGGCCGCGGACTGGGCATGCTCCTCGAATCCGGTCAGGTGGGGCGGATGATCGCCTCCTACGTCGGCGAGAACAAGGAGTTCGCCCGCCAGTACCTCTCCGGTGAGCTGGAAGTCGAGCTCACCCCGCAGGGAACACTGGCTGAGAAGCTGCGCGCCGCCGGTGCCGGCATCCCGGCCTTCTACACGATCACCGGTGCCGGCACGCAGGTCGCTGAGGGCGGCATGCCGTGGCTGTACGACTCCGAGGGCAACGTCGTCAAGGAGTCCCCCGCCAAGGAGACGAAGACCTTCGAGACCTTCGGTGAGAAGCAGGAGTACGTGCTCGAGGAGTCGCTGCCGGCGGACTTCGCGCTCGTACGCGCAGCCAAGGCCGACCGGCACGGCAACCTCGTCTTCCACTCCTCGGCCCGGAACTTCAACCCACCGGCCGCGCAGGCGGCCAAGATCACCATCGCCGAGGTCGAGGAGATCGTTGAGGCCGGTGAGATCGCACCTGATGACGTGCACCTGCCCGGCATCTACGTCCACCGGATCGTCGTGCTCAGCCCCGAAGAGGCAGCCGACAAGCCGGTTGAGAAGAAGACCCTACGGGAGGCATGAGATGGGACTGACCAGACAGCAGATCGCAGCACGCGCCGCCCAGGAGCTGCCCGACGGCGCCTACGTCAACTTGGGCATCGGCCTGCCGACGCTCGTGCCGAACTACGTGCCCGAGGGCGTCCACCTCGTGCTGCAGAGCGAGAACGGCCTGCTCGGCGTCGGCCCCTACCCGACCGAGGACGAACTCGACCCCGACCTCATCAACGCCGGCAAGGAGACCGTCACGATGCTGCCGGGCTCGTCGTACTTCGACTCCGCGCTGAGCTTCGGGATGATCCGCGGCAACAAGATCGACGTCGCGATCCTCGGTGCGATGCAGGTCGCCGTCAACGGCGACATCGCCAACTGGATGATCCCCGGCAAGATGGTCAAGGGCATGGGCGGGGCGATGGACCTCGTCCACGGCGCCCGCACGGTGCTCGTCATCATGGACCACGTCGCCAAGGACGGCTCGCACAAGCTCCTCCAGGAGTGCGCGCTGCCGCTGACCGGCAAGGGCGTCGTCCAGCGGGTCATCACGAACCTGGCGGTCCTCGATGTCGAGGGCGATTCGTTCACCCTCGTCGAACGTGCCCCCGGCGTCAGCGTCGAGGAGATCCGCGAGGCCACCGGTGCCACGCTCAACGTCGACGGCGATGTGCCGGAGATGCAGCTCTAGACGCCATCGCGTTTGCGGACGGGAAGCTGTGCTCATCGTCGTCACGAGATTCCACTCCTCCGGCCGAAGCATCGAACCGGTCACGTCAGCGGTCTACCGGAATCCTGGTGGAAAGCAGGTCGACGCCGGCCTCAACTCCACACCAGCTCGGTTTCATGGGGTTCCCGCGCTCCGAGATCGGCGGAGAGATCGTCGTCGAATTCAGAACGGAAGACGACCAGGAGCCGATCGGCGACCGTGAGCGCGTTCCCGTGGCTCAGGACTGATCAGGGAGTCCGGTGGTGGCGACGAACAGCCGTCCGGAACCGGTGACGGTGAGCGCCGGGGCCTCGGCAGCGAGGAACACGGAGTCGCCTGCCTGCAGGCGGGTGCCCTCGCTGCAGGTGAAGGTGCCCGAGGTGCACAGCAGGATGGCCGGCCCGGCCCGGTGGATCTCCCGGTCCTGGGCGGTGTCGATGACCTGGAGGGCGAAGTCATCGCTCGCCCCGCGCAGCACGCCGGCGTCATCAGCAGCGGCGAGTTCAGGCTGCCCGGGTGTGTAGCTCACCACGGCGTCGAGTTCCTCAACGTCGATGTGCTTGCTCGTCAGTCCGCCGCGCAGCACATTGTCCGACGATGCCATGATCTCAATGCCGAGCCCGCCGAGGTAGGCGTGCAGGATCCCGGCGTCGAGGGCCAGCGCCTGGCCTGGCTCGAGCCGCAGCCGGTTGAGCATGAGCGCGACGAGCACGCCGGGATCGTGCGGGAAATCGGCCTGGACTTCCCGCAGGGTCAGAGCCGGGTCGGCGGCCGAGCCGGCATGTGACGGATCGTCGGCGGCCACCGGGTCGATGGCGATGTGTGCGAGCGCGTCGGCGAGGCTGCCGTAGGTGTCGCGCTCTCGCAGCAGCAGGCCCGTCGCCTGCTTGAGATCTCCGTTGGCCAGGGCGTCGCGCCAGTCGGCCAGGGCCAACAGCTGAGTCTGCTCACCGGCGGCATCGAGGGCTGAGGCGAAGCGGTCGATCATCGCCGTGATCGCCTCAGGGGCGCGGAAGCCGCACAGGGCGTGGAACTCGCTGAGCGCGTAGATGAGCTCGGGTTTGTGCGAATCGTCCTTGTAGTTGCGGTCAGGAGCATCGAGCGGGATACCGGCGGCGTTCTCGCGGGCATAGCCGGCACGTGCCTGGTCCAGCGATGGATGTACCTGAATCGACAGGGCGGTTTCCGCTGCGAGGATCTTGAGCAGGAACGGCAGCCGGTTGCCGAAGGCGCTGATCGAGGCCTGCCCGAGCGTCGCCTCGGGCGCGGTCTCAACCCATTCGAGCAGCGAGGCGGCCGGCTGGCCGTCGGCGTCGAGCAGCTGGGAGGGGGCGACGGGATGGGCGCCCATCCACAGCTCTGCGGCCGGCTCCCCGGTGACGGGCTGGCCGAGGATCTCGGGGATGCCGCTGGACGCTCCCCAGGCGTAGCGCTGAACTGTGTTGAACAGGAACCGCACGTCATTCCCTTCGCTTCGATGGTGTCAGCCTAGGGCTGCACGAGGACGAAGACCAACCGTAGGCGGCAGCTGTGAACCGCAGGTGACGCCGAGGTGTCCTGGGGATGCGACAGGCGCCCCGCACCGGGAGGGTGCGAGGCGCCTGTGGCAGTGGTGTCAGTCGATGACTCGGACGAAGACCGCGCCGCGCTTGAGCATCCAGCTGTACGAGCGCTTCGTGGTGCCCGTGCGCTTGGAGCCGGCGTCGTACATCTGGCCCTTCGTCTCGGAGACGATGCCGATGTGGCCGGGGACCCAGATGAGGTCGCCGGGCTTGGCCTGCGAGGCCGGGATCACCGTGCCAGCAGCCTTCTGCGCCGAGGTGTGGCGCGGGAGGTTGATGCCGTTCTGCTTGTAGACCCACACGGTGTAGCCCGAGCAGTCCCAGCCCGAGGTGGTGTTGCCGCCCCAGACGTAGCGGACGCCCACGCCCTTGCGGGCCGTCTTGATGATGTTGTCCCGCAGCTCCTTCTCCTGCTGAGCCTTGGACTTCTTCTCATCCTTCTTCTTGGAGTCGTCCTTCTTGGAGTCGTCCTTCTTCTTGTCGTCCTTCTTTTTGGAGTCGTCCTTCTTGGAGTCGTCCTTCTTCTTGTCGTCTTTCTTGTTCTTGTCGTCTGCTGGACCTTCCCCGTCGTCAGCAGGCGAATCGTTGTCGTCGCCCGGGGGCGAGGCCCGGTTGTGATCCCGGGCCCCTCCCTTGATCGAACCGGTGCGTGAGAACTCGGTGGTGCCATAGCCGTTGACCCAGACCAGGCGAGCGCCTTCGAAGACCTGTTCGCAGCGGCCGTCGGAGCACTTCGGCGCCTCAGTCGGGTAGCCGAGGTGGCCCCGCTCATAGCCCTTCGAGCCCCAGTACTTCTGCAGGCTTCCGTGCGTGGGCTGAGCGCCGGTGGCGCTCGTCCAGTGCACTGAGCCCTTCTCGAACTTCTGGTAGACACCGCCGTTCTTCAGGCCTCCGCGCTCATCGGAGGTCGGGAAGCCGAGCGTGTCGCGCATCGAGTCCTTGTACATGGACCGGATCGCGCCCTTGAGCAGGAAGGTCTTGCCGTTCTTGTGGAAGACCGCACCCTTCTCGAAGTCGCGCGCGGTGCCGCCCTGGAAGCCGTACTCCTTGCCGGTGGCCTTGCCGAGCTTGTCGGCGTGCTTCTCGGCGTACTTGTCGATCGGCGTCTGCTTCGGCGGCTTCGGCTTGTCCTCCTTGGGCTTGTCCTCCTTGGGCTTATCCTCCTTAGGGCCTGAGCCGGCCTTCTGCATCTTCTCAACGGCATTGCGCATGCCGCCGATCTTGGAGTAGAAGGCAGCTCCCGGGCACGAGGTGGTGCCGAGGTCGCGGTGACCGACGATCGTATTGATCCGCTTGCCGGCCACGGTCGTCTTGCCCTTGGCGGGAACGCCGTTGGCCGAGAGCTTCCAGGCGATCGCGTGCTCGACAGCGCGCAGGGTCTCATTCGGCGGTGCGGACTTCTCGAAGGTGCCCATCACCGAGATGCCGAACGTACCGGTGTTGTAGCCGGCGACGTGGGCGCCGATGACGGCCCGGTCGAGTCCTCCGGCACGGCCCTCCCATAGGCGGCCGTACTTGTCGGCCAGCACGTTGTAGCCGACGTCGGACCAGCCGCGGCCCTTGGTGTGGAAGCTGTAGATGCCGCGCAGGATGCCCGGCACATCGGAGGCCTTGTAGTTGTTCGAGCCTGCGGTGTGGTGGATGACGGTCGCCTTGACGCCGCTGGCGTAGCTCGGCTTGCCCTTGCGCAGGCTCTCCTTGGCGCCCCAGGACTTGCGGGAGCCGATCGAGGGCTTGGGCACCTTCTTCATCGAGGTGTTCTCCACGGCGGCGTCACCGGGCACGTAGGCGGCGTTCTGCGCGTCGTACTCGGGCTGCTGCGCATCGGTTTCCCCGGCCGGATCATCGGCCCCGGTGTCAGCAGTTCCCTCGGTCTCAGCACCGTCTGTCGCGCCGGCGGCGTCGACGACCGGGGCGTTGCTGGCCACGGCCTCGGCGTCTGCCGGTGAGGACTTCGGGTCAACGAGGACGAGTTCGGCCTTCTGCGGTGCGCTCTCGCCGAGCACGCGCATCTGCACGGCGGTGGCGGAGTTGACGATGAAGGGCTCGGTGCCTTCGGTGCCCTCTCCCTGGCCGTTCTCGTGTTCGACTTCCTCCCAGGCCGACCAGCCGTCGGCGGACTGCACGCGCACCTCGATGGTGACGTTGGTGGTGCCCTGGTAGGCCGCGCCGATGACCGAGGAGCGGTCGGCGGGCACGTCGAGGACGTCGGAGATTGCGGCGATGTTGACGCCGTCTTCGGTCTTCTCCTGGACGCTGCCGGACATGTCCGGCTCGCTCGTCTCAGTCGGAGCCTCGGTCGGTTCGTCCGAGCCGCCTCCGGTCTCTGGGGCCTCACCGCCGCCGAGCTCGCCTGGGGCGGTGCTCATAGGCGCGACGCTGGCGCCGAAGACGCCCGCGCTGCCGACGCTCATCTGCTGGATGAACGCTTCGGACTTCATGAGGTTGGGCAGATTGGTCATCGACTGATTTGCCGCATCGGCTGCGCTGCCGGAGGCTGCGCGGGCACCGGGGGCTTCGAGACCTGGCTCGCTGACATCGGTCAGCGACTTCTTCTCGACGTCGGGCGTGACGGTGTCGGCCGAGGCCGGCAGCACCAGTCCCAGTGTCGAGGTCATGACTGCTGCGGCACACGTCGCCACAGCGGGTATCAGTATTCTCATCGTTTCAGCCTTTGCGAGGAAGACAGGGAAGATAGGCTTCACGAGTGATTGCCGTCATTGGCAAGATGACGAATCAGCTCAACATGACAGAATTGTTACATACTTCGCGGCGTGTCGCTTTGAAAAATCTCCCGCAAGGGGAATTACAGCGATGTCGTTCCGCGTGTTCATGCGGTTCGGGAGGCCTGAAAAATTTTTGTGATCCCCTTGCGAACTCGGTAAAAGTCCTGACATCGGGGTCACGGAACGCGGCGCTGAGGCGGTGGGGCGTGAGTGCGGGAACCGGGCTGGGCGACCGGTCAGGGAACGTGGCAGATGGCGCCGTCGTCTTCTTCGCTGCCCTTGCCGCCTTCCGGCTGGGCTGCAGTCAGGTGCATGCCGCTGGTCGCCAGGGCCGCGCCGGCCGGAGCATAGATGCCTGCAGCGGTGTCCTCGGCGTCCTCCTCGGAGGCTGTGATCGTCGAGGAGACGAGCTCGTGGACGCCGGCGAAATCCGGGTGGGTGGGGTTGACGCGCGGCGGGGTGAGGTTGAGCGATTCCATCTGGTGCTCCCGCGACTTCATCGCCAGGTCGACGAACGTGTCGACCTGCAGCTGCGGGATATCGGTGGAGACCACCTCGGGAGCGGCCTTGGCGATGTCCTGGAAGCGCAGCATCACCGTTGACGCGTCGAGCTGTTCGAGCATCGCCTGCTGCACGCAGCGCTGGCGGACCATGCGCTCATAGTCGCTGGAGAACTCCCGCGAGCGGGCGTACCACAGCGCGCGGTAGCCGTCGAGATGCTGCTCACCGGGTTCGATCCAGCCTTTGACCGGGCCGTGCTTGCCGGTCTTCGGGTCGACCTTCGAGGAGATCGGCACGCGCTTGCCGGAGACGATGTCGATACCGCCCATCGCGTCGATGAGCTGCTCGAATCCCTTCAGGTCGATCATCGCGTAGTACTGCACCGTGAGCCCGGTGATGCCCTCGGCGGCGTCCTTGGTCGCCTGGACGCCAGCGGGGGTCTTCCCGTCGAACTCGTCGGCGAGCTTCTCGCCCTGCTGGTAGACGGCGTTAAGGATGCACTCGTCGCCGCAGGTGAAGCCCTGCGGGTAGTGCCTGTGCAGCGGGGACTCTTCGGGGAAGGGCACGTTCTGCATGTTGCGCGGCATCCCGATGCTCACCGCCTTGCCGGTCTTGGCGTCGACCGAGATGAGCGAGAGGCTGTCGGGGCGGATGCCGGTGCGTCCCTTGCCGGCATCGGAGCCGAGCAGCAGGATGTTGTAGCGTCCGTCGACGGCGCGCTGACCCCAGCCGGCGGCGAACACATCGGTCATGAGCTGGCGCTGGCTATTGATCATCATGGTCCCCCAGGCCAGTCCCCCGCCGATGACGAGTGTGAATACGAGGCTGGCGGCCAGGAATGTGCGGCGGACCTTCGGTGACAGCGTCACGAGCTTGACCCGGCGCACGGTGTCGAGCAGGCACACGATCCAGTTCAGCGTGAACACGGCGAGGAATGCAGTGACGCCGGTGAGCACGAACGGGTTGGTGCCCAGGGTGATGAGGAAGCCGCGGGCGAAGATCGCCGTCAATGCGGCGACGAGCAGCAGTGCCCAGCCGCCGAGGGTGAGGGTGAGCGAGAACTTCGCCCATCGGCGCACCCGGAACAGCGACTGCACGGAACCAGGCACAAGGATCGTCGAGGCCAGCAGGATCCAGCCGCGGGCGTTGCGCACCGGCTGGTTGGCATGCTCCGGATAGCGCACCGGGTCGATGTACTTCAGGGGCCTGCGCTCGGCCATCGACTGCCTCCTGTTCTGCTGGCGTGCGCTCTCACGTCCTCGTCATGGGGCAGGTCGCACGCGCCGGAGGCGGTGTGACGCGGGATGCGGCAACTGCGCCGCACGGGGACGTCGCGTCGGTACTGAACCAGGTTAGCGCTCAAGCCTGAGACCGCCTGGGAGAATCCGGCGGCGAGTGTCCGCGTGTCTTGCTGTCAGTCGGTCGTGTACAAGCTGCGAGAAGCCCCCTCGCTGTGCCGCCGGCTCCCCTAAGATGAGGGCTCCACTGGCACTTCGCAGATCGGACTTCGATGGCAGCTGAAACGGGACAGTTTCTTTCGTCCCTTCTGACAGCGAACAATTCAACTCAGGCGATGCAGGCGGCGGTCCGCCATGTCGTCGCGGTGGTGCAGTGCGACATCTCATGGACGGGTGTGGTCAAGGCTGATGCTGAGATGCACATCGGAGCCCACCACGGACTTCAGACGCCAGAGATGGCAGCGGACTGGCATCTGGCCGTCGGTGAGGGAATCGGCGGGAAGGCTGCGTCGCTGCAGCGCACGCAGAAGAGCAGCAACTATCTGCACGACTCACGCAGGGTGCCCGCCAAACGGCTGATCGACAACGAGAAGATCGGGTCAGTGCTCGTGTCTCCGCTCATGGCACACGACGCAGCGCTTGGGGTGCTGTATGCCGCAGACCGACGGCAGCGGAATTGGACTTCAGAGGAAATCGACGAGCTGGAGTCGATCGCCGACCATCTCTCGGTGCGCCTGGCGCAGCTCGATCGCGTCCGCCTGGCAGAAGCTCGGGCCAGCGACGCCCGGCGACGAGCCGAAGCAGCCGACTCCCACCTGACGTCGGCCATCGAATTGGTCGAGCTGCTGAGCTCGGCATCGGCGGTCAATCACGCTCTGGATGCAGTCGCGGTTTACCTCAACGCCCGGATCGAACTGCATGACCGCCACAATTCAGTCATCGGAGCATCCGGTCCAGACCGGGCATCATGCCATGGAGTAGAAATCTCCAGCCGGCTCAGCCCGCAGAGCAGACTGACGGTGCACCTGTCCTGCGTCGATGAGGACACGACCCTCACCGAGCCGTCTGCCCGGATCGCTCTTCATGCGCTCAAGCTTCAGCTGCTGCGCCTCTGCGAGCGGTCGGCGACAATCGAGACGCTACGCGGAGACCTCCAGGAGAAGCTGCTGACCGGCAACTTCACCAATACGGCCCATATTCAGCGGCGACTCGCGCTCATCGGGTGCGCACCGATCGGATCAGATGCACGGGTTATCGTCATCAGAGCACGGGACCAGGCCGATCAGATCTCTGAGCGCTTCCACAGCGACCTGCGCGCGACGTTCCCGGACTATCTTGTCGATCATCGCGACGAGTCCACTGTCGTCATCATCGGCAACGGCGGGTCGGAAGAAGAGCTCTCACTTCAGATCGCAGATCTGCTTGGCCGCGAAGAGCATCGTCGGAAGCGAAAAGGCACGTCCAAAGGAAGCCCAGGCGACAGCCGCAGATTCGTCGCCGGTATCGGACGTCGCACAGAACAGCTGCATGAGGTGTCCATCTCCTACGATGAAGCACGGGCCGCATGCACCGTGGGCATGTCCAACCCGCAGACCAGCATCGACGGGGTTGCCAGCGCCCGGGCTCTGGGTCTTCAGGGGCTGGCGAGCATCCCTAATGCCCAGCTCCAGGCGATGGTGACGGACACGTTCGGGCCGATCATTGCCCATGACGAGCGCCACGGAACGCACTACATGACAACCATCAGCTCGTACCTGGCCAACGACCGACACCTCGGCGACACCGCAGCCGAGCTCCACGTGCACTACAACACTGTGCGCAACCGCATCGCTCGCATCGAAGAACTGCTCGACCTCAGTTTCGCCCGCACCGACGACCGGTATCGCGCGGAGACTGCCGTGCGCATGGCTGCCGTGCTCGCGGCCCGCACGGCGCCGACGACAGCCCTGTGACGATCTGACAGGCGACGGCCGGAAGTCTGTACCCGATTCACATAGCCAGCCCTGCATGCGTGCGACATCCTGACTGACAACGTGGCGCGGGCCACATCGCTCAAGGGAGAGGGAGTCGCAACGATGCAATGTGATGTCATCCGGGACCTGGTTCTGCCGGCAGTCAAGAAGCACGGGAGCCGCACAGCCGTCATCGCCGACGGACGAACCTGGACGTACCGGGAACTGCACAATGCCGCATGCGAAGTCGCCAGCATTCTAATCGCACGAGGGGTCAAAGCCAGCGACCCGGTGGCCATCATGCTGGACAACAGCGCCGAATATCTCATCGCCGACCTGGCGATCGCATCCGTCGGCGCTGCCAAAGTGCCCATCAACCTGATGCTCTCGCCAGCGGAGATGACCTACATCCTGTCCGATTCCGGCGCGAAGCTGGTGCTGACATCGGATGCTCGCAGAGGCACGCTGTCCGATGCGACAAGCGAATCCGTTCTGGAGAAGCTCATCCTCAGCGTCTCCGACGAACGACGTGTCGCGGTGGCCGGCGCCGACGGCCCGCTCACAGCAGATGCCGCACAGGAGCTGCCTGCTGTCAGAGCCGAGGATATCGCGCTGATCATGTACACCGGGGGCACGACCGGCCGGCCGAAGGGTGTCGTCCACCTGCAGAAGGGCTTCGCCTCCAATCTCCTCTCGCACGTCATCGAAACCGAGATCACGGCTGACGATCACCTGCTGCTGTCCTCGCCGCTCCCCCACAGCGCAGGCGTTCTTGCACTCGCCGGTCTGCTGCAGGGAGCCGTTGTCGAGGTGATGAAGCAGTTCGACATGGAGTCCACCCTAAACAAGATCGAGACCGGCGGCGTGACGTATCTGTTCATGGTGCCGACCATGATCAACCGGCTTCTGGATGCCACCGAGGAACGCCCGAACTTTGATCCCGGCCGACTGCAGACGATCCTCTACGGCGCCTCCCCCATTTCGGAGGAGCGACTGCGTCAGGGGCTGCGGATCTTCGGCCCGGTGTTCATGCAGCTCTACGGACAGACCGAGGCACCGAACTTCCTCACACGCCTTCGCAAAGACGACCACGACGCCGACCGCTTCCCCAAACGGCTGCGCAGCTGTGGCCAGCGCTCGCTCATGGCCGCCGTGCGCGTCGTGCGCAATGACGACACCGACTGCGATCCGCATGAGGTCGGCGAAGTCATCGGAAGCGCGCCCTATGTCATGGACCGCTACCTCAACCGTCCCGAAGTGACAGAGGAGACAGTCCGCAACGGGTGGCTCTACACCGGCGACCTCGGCTACGTGGACGAAGACGGCTACGTCTACCTCGTCGATCGCAAGAAGGACATGATCATCACCGGCGGCTTCAACGTCTACGCCAGCGAGGTCGAACAGGCGCTGTCTGCGCTCGATCTTGTTCAAGACGTCGCTGTCGTCGGCGCTCCTCACCCGGATTGGGGTGAGGCGGTCACCGCTTACGTCGTACCCGCACGTGAGGGTGTCGAGCCCGGCGACATCATCAACGCCTCCCGGGACGTGCTTTCCAGCTACAAGCGGCCGAAATACGTCCACCTCACCGACGCTCTGCCCGTCACGGCCGTCGGCAAGATTAACAAGAAGCAGCTGCGCGAGCACAGCTGAGCCCAGCGTCATTCGCGTATGCCCGCCGGCACGCACATTTTCCAAGGAGAACTTCACACATGAGCTCGACCACCAACCGCGAACGCAAGCCAAAGTTCCTCGACCGGTACCTTTCCTGGTTCATCCGCTGGATGCCGGATTCGTTCGTCATCTGCTTAGCTCTCACCATCATCGTCGGCGCGCTCGCCTTCTTCCTCACCGGGACCTCGTTCTGGTCATCGGATGCCGAAGAGGTCACGCTCGTCTCTGCATGGACGGGCTCCTTCTGGAACCTGCTCGAATTCACGATGCAGATGACAGTGCTGCTGGCGACCGGCAACGCGGTCGCCACCTCTCCCCCGGCCAAGCGCCTGCTCACCTGGGTCGCCCGGATCCCGAAGAACCGCACACAGGTGATCATCCTGGCCGGAACCGTCGCCAGCCTCCTCGGCTTCGTGCACTGGGGACTCGGCATGATGGGCGGCATCGTCCTCGGCAAGGAGCTCCTGGCCGAGGCGAAGAAGCGCGATATCAAACTCCACGCACCGGTCCTCGTGGCCACCCTGTTCATGTGCATGGTCCCCGGAGCAGCCGGCATGTCCGGAGCCGCAGTGCTGTATGCAGCCACCCCGGAGTACCTGCGCGATCTGGTGCCTGATTCTCACGTCGAAGCGACCCCGGTCTCAGTGCCGCTGACCGACACCGTCGTCCGTCCGGACTTCGGCCTTCTGCTCGTCGCCTGCATGCTCGTCGGCATCATCTTCATGCTGCTGATGCACCCGAAGGACCAGACGAAGATGAAGCAGGCCGACGCTTCGGTCTTCGAGGAGCTTGAGTCAGGTGCCGCCTCGGCGATCGTCGAACGCAACACCCCGGCACAGCGCGCCAACGCCAGCCGCATCGTCATGATCGTGATCGGTGGCATCGGTCTGGCCTTCAGCATCCTCAATATCGCTGCAACCGGCATCGCCGGCCTCGACCTCAACGCCTACAACTTCCTGTTCCTGACCCTCGGCATTCTGCTGTGCGCCAATCAGGGCCCTGAATACTACGCAGGACTCGTGCGTGAGGGCATCTCCGGCACGTGGGGATTCATCCTGCAGTTCCCGTTCTACGCAGGAATCTTCGGCCTCATCAGTGCCACCGGACTCGGCGTCCTGATCTCGCAGGCGTTCACCGCCATCTCGAACGCGACGACCTGGCCGTTCATCGCGTTCCTCTACTCGGGAATCCTCAACATCGCCGTCCCGTCCGGCGGTTCCAAGTTCGTCATTGAGGCTCCGTACATCGTTCCCACCACACTCGACCTGCAGGCGGACTTCAGCCTGGTCATGCAGGCCTACCAGATGGGTGACGCGGTGTTCAATCTCCTCATCCCGTTCTTCGCGCTGCCGTACCTCGCGAACTTCAAGCTGAAGTTCGGTGAGGTCGTCGGCTACACGGTACCGCCGGTGCTCGTCATGATCGGCGTCGTCAGCACCTATCTCCTCATCCTGTCGGCGATCGGCTGACCCAACAGGACGGAGAGGAATCCGGAGACGCTGATAGGGCCGGTGTGAACGCATCACGCGTCCGCACCGGCCCCATCAGCGTCACATTACGCCAGCAGCTTGCGGCCCATCACAAGGCGCTGGATTTGGTTGGTGCCCTCGTAGATCTGGGTGATCTTGGCATCGCGCATCATGCGTTCGACCGGGTGATCCTGCACGTAGCCGGCACCGCCGAGCAGCTGCACGGCATCGGTGGTGATCTCCATGGCGACATCCGAGGCGTACGCCTTGGCAGCAGCACCGAAGTAGCCGAGGTCGTCATCGTTGCGCTCGCTCTTGGCGGCAGCGGCGTAGGTGAGCTGGCGGGCGGCTTCGAGCTTCATGCCCATGTCGGCGACCATGAACTGCAGCGCCTGGAACTCCGAGACCGGCTTGCCGAACTGCTTGCGCTCCTTGATGTAGCCGATCGCGTAGTCGAGCGCACCCTGGGCCACGCCGAGTGCCTGCGCGGCGATGGTGACGCGGGTGTGGTCGAGGGTCTGCAGGGCGATCTTGAGTCCCTGGCCCTCCTCACCAACGATCCGGTCACCGGGGATGCGGCAGTTCTCGAAGAACAGCTCACGGGTCGGGCTGCCCTTGATGCCGAGCTTGCGCTCCTTCTCACCGAAGGAGAAGCCCTCATCGGACTTCTCGACGACGAAGGCGGAGATGTTGCGTCCGCGCGGCCCGTCGGGGTCGGTGACGGCCATGACGGTGTAGAAATCGGACACACCGGCATTCGTGATCCAGGTCTTGACGCCGTTGAGCACCCAGTCATCCCCGTCGCGCACTGCGCGGGTCTTCATGCTCGCGGTATCAGAGCCGGCCTCGCGCTCGGATAGGCCGTAGGAGAACCCGGACTCACCCGCGGCCACGGCCGGGAAGTACTTCTGCTTGATCTCCTCAGAGCCGCCGATCTGCACCGGCATCGAGCCGAGCTTGTTGACCGCCGGGATGAGTGAAGACGACACGCAGCCGCGGGCGACCTCTTCGATGACGATGGCAGTCGCCAGCGCATCGGCGCCGACACCGCCGTACTCCTCGGGGATGTGCGGGGCGAAGAAGTCGGTGGCCACGAGCGCGTCGTGGGCTTCCTGCGGGTAGCGGGCGTTGGCGTCGACGTCGGCGGCGTGCGGGGCGATCTTGGCGTCGACGACCTCGCGGACGGCTTCGCGGATCGCTTCGTGGTCATCGCTCAGCTGGTAGATGTCGAACATGTCTCTCCTTGTCAGGTGATGCGTCGGCACACAGGTGCCGGGTCGGGTCGAGTGGGGGTCAGCCGTCGAGCTGGTCGAGCAGCGCGCGGCCTTTGGCCTCGGCGGTGGCCTTGAGTTCGTCGCGGTAGCGATCGAGTCGCTGCCGGATCGCAGCAGCGTCTGCTGACTCGCCTGCCCCGAGGATGCGGGCGGCGAGCAGGCCTGCGTTCTTGGCACCGCCGATCGAGACGGTCGCCACGGGCACGCCAGCGGGCATCTGCACGATCGAGAGCAGGGAGTCCATCCCGTCGAGCTGCTTGAGCGGCACCGGCACGCCGATGACCGGCAGTGAGGTGACCGAGGCGAGCATGCCGGGCAGGTGGGCCGCTCCCCCGGCGCCGGCGATGATGACTCGGATCCCGCGCTCGGCGGCCGTGGTGCCCCATTCGATCATCTCGTGGGGCATCCGGTGGGCAGAGACCACCTCGGCGCTGGCGGAGATGCCGAGCTCACCGAGCACGTCGGCGGCCGCGCGCATCGTCGGCCAGTCTGAGTCCGATCCCATCACGATGCCGACCGGGCCCGTTTTCGCGGCGGTGGCTGGCTCAGTCATGAACGGTTCCCTTCTGCAGCTGGGCCGGTGTCCCCGCCGACGAGGTGCTCTGCGCCTCCGACGCGGTGGTCCGGGTGCGGGTCGGGGTCGGTGCCGGCGATGTAGTCGGCGGCATGCCGGGCCCGGCGCAGCACCTCGGCGGCGTCGGTGCCGGTGAGGTTGACGTGTCCGAGCTTGCGGCCGGGCCGCACCTGCTTGCCGTACATGTGGATCTTGACCTGCGGGTCATGGGCCATGACGTGCAGGTAGGCGTGGTAGAGGTCGTCGCGGTCAGCGCCGAGCACGTTGACCATCGCGGTCACCGGTGCGTGGGCTGCCGGGTCGCCCAGCGGCAGGTCGAGGACGGCGCGCAGGTGCTGTTCGAACTGCGAGGTGATCGAGCCGTCCTGGCTCCAGTGGCCGGTGTTGTGCGGACGCATCGCCAGTTCGTTGACGATGTAGCCGTCTGAGGTCTCAAACATCTCCATCGCCATGACGCCGGTGACCTCGAGGCTGCCTGCCACCCGCAGCACATCGGCAGAGATCTGCCGGGCCAGCTCGGCGTCGAGACCGGGAGCGGGGGCGAGGGCCTCCTTGCAGATCCCGTCCTGCTGGTAGGTTGCCACGACCGGCCACACGGCGGTCTGGCCCATCGGCGAGCGGGCGACCATGACGGCGAGCTCGCGGGTGAAGTCGATCTTCTCCTCCGCCAGCAGCGGTGCGCCCTCGGCCAGCCAGTCGGCGGCCTCTAAGGCGGCGTCGATGACGCGTACGCCGTGGCCGTCGTAGCCGCCGCGCGGGGTCTTGAGGATGAGCGGGAACCCGATCTCGGCACCGAAGGTCTCGAGCTCCTCGGTCGAGCTCACCTGCGCCCAGCGCGGGTTCGGCAGGCCGAGTTCGTCCATCTTCGCCCGCATGATGAGCTTGTCCTGGGCGTGGATGAGTGCCTCGGGACCGGGATGGCACGGGTGGCCGGCGGCGGCGAGTTGACGCAGGTGCTCCGGCGGCACGTGCTCGTGGTCGAAGGTGAGGACATCGACGGTCTCGGCGAAAGCCTTGAGCGTGCTGTAGTCGCGGTAGTCGCCGACGGTCACATGGGCAGAGACCTCGGTGGCGCAGACGTCGTCGCTTTCGGCCAGCACGTGGAATCCCACGCCCAGCGCCTCGGCGGCCGGGGCCATCATGCGCGCCAACTGGCCTCCGCCGATCACTCCTACTTTGGGAAAAGTCACAGCACCACTGTACCCGTCACCACACCATGTGCAGCCGGAGGGTCTGCAGCCGCCGGGCATGCACGTCCGGTAATCTCGGAAACGGCAGGAACCACGGATCCCGACGACAGGCAGGTGCGCGGTCATGGAGATGCGCAAGGAGGCCAAGCGGGTCGCGAAGTTCTCCGTCGTCGGCCTCGTCGCCTTCGGCGTCGACTTCCTCGTCTTCAACCTGCTGCGCCCCGAGGCTCTGGGCATCGGCCCGATGTGGGCGAAGATCATCTCGGTTACCCTCGCCACCCTCGTCGCCTGGCTCGGTTCGCGCTACTGGACGTTCAGAGACGGCAAGAACCGCTCAGCGACGCGTGAGGCGGTGTGGTTCTTCGTCGTCAACGCCATCGGCCTGCTCATCGCGATGGCGTGTCTGTGGGTCTCGCACTACCTGCTCGGCTTCCGCTCGGCACTGGCCGACAACATCTCCGCCAATGTCGTCGGGGTCGGCTTGGGCAACATCTTCCGCTACCTCATGTACCGCCTCGTCGTCTACCGCGTGACCCCCAGGCGCCGGAAGCACCGCCGTGAGGTGCTCAACGTCGACGGTGATTGACCGCGTGTCACTCCCCGCGCCCGAGGCGGTGGCCGGCTTATGTGCGTAAGAGCGGGATCGCCAGCTCCTGGCTGGTGATGCCGCCGTGGTGACCGATGAGGGCGAGTGCCGAGGGTGAGTCGTGCTCCGAATCGACGATGCCGGTGCCAGCCTCGCAGACGACGATGACATCGCCGATCCGCTGGAGGTTCTGCGGGCGCACAGGTCCGAAGAAGCCATGGGCGATCGCCTGCTCACGGGTCATGACGAGCGCCCGGTCGGAAAGCGCCTCGGCGAAGGCGGTGTGGACGGTTTCCCAGGCGCCGGGCCGCACGTAGAGGTGCACCGCACGCGGTTCGCCGCCCACAGCACGCAGACCCTCGCGCAGGTGCGGATGGTCGGCGAGGTCGAGGCGGCCCTCATGCGGGACGTCGACCATGCCGTGGTCGGCGGTGATGGCCAGTTGGGCGTCATGCGGCAGGCCGCTGGCCAGTCGCGAAAGGTGCCCGTCGACCTCTTCGAGCTCTTCGAGCCAATGCCATGAGTCGACGCCGTGGACGTGGCCGGTCTTGTCCAGGTTGCCCCAGTAGAAGTAGACGAGGCGCCTGCCGGGCCGGCGGATCTCTTCGAGGGCGTGATCGACGCGCTGGCTCATCGTGCGTGAGCCGCGGAACCGGCCGCCGCGCAGGGATGCCTGGTTGAGCCCGCGGCCGGCGAACTTCGGCTCTCCCAGACTGACGACGTCGACCCCGGTGCTGACGAGGCGTTCGAACATCGTCGCATCCGGCACCCACACCTCGGGATCGACCTCAGGATCCCAGGTCAGCTGGTTGAACACGATCTCGCGCTCCGGGTCGAGCAGCTGGTAGCCGACCACCCCGTGGGCGCCGGGCAGCATCCCGGTGCCCAGGGAGGACAGCGAGTTCGCCGTCGTCGACGGGAAGCCTGCGCTCATGGCGAGCATGTCCGGCAGCAGCCCGCGCAGGAACGGGGCGTGAGCGGCCCGGGCGCGCAGCAGCTCGGCGCCGAGTCCGTCGATGAGTGCGACGACGACCACCCGCGGTTCGGCATCGAAGCCGAGCTTCAGCGCCCGCTCAGCAGCTCCGTCGTCGAGGATCTCCCGGGCCCCGAGGCTGATCGCGGCAGCCGGGATGACATCGGAGAGCAGCGGGGAGTTCCGGTAGTCAGGGGCTTGGCGCGTCTGCATGCTCACAGCCCGCCGGGCAGACCAGCGCTGCGGCGGGCCTCGAAGACCAGACGGCGCAGGTTGAGGGCGAAGTCGAGCGCCTGGTCGACAGCAGCCTGCCCTTCGGCCTGTGCGGAGACCCGCAGGGTGACGTCCTCGGGATAGCTGGAGCCGGAGTAGCCGTGGTCGCCGTCGCAGTCGGGGTCGCCGCAGGATTCGGGCACCGTGTCGATGCGGCGCATCGATCCCCAGCCCAGGGTGAGGGCGACCTCAACGGGGCGTTCACCGGGTTCGAAGTCGGCTGGATTGTCGTAGGTGCGGGAGATGAGGGCGTTGCTCACACGGGCGAGCGCGATGTCCTCGGTGGTGGAGAGTCCTCGGGGCATCTTGCCGAGCACGGTCTGCGGTTCATCGTCGATGTGGGTGAGCAGCAGCCGGGTCGGGGTGAGGACGAAGGCAGTGAGGTGGCGGTGGATCGCATCGAGGTCGACGTGGGTCTCCATGTGCACCAGGTGTGAGACGACCGGCTCACCGAACAGCGATTCGCTCAGCATCTCAGCGGCCAGCTGCGGATAGTACCCGGCTGACTGCAGGTCGTGGGCAAGTGATTGCGGGATCGTGGGCATGCCCCCATTGTGCCCCACAGCCCTGCCTGCACCCCACCGGCACTACCGCCGGAGTGCGCCGAGTCACTATGCTGGCGGCATGGGAGCATATCCAGCGTATTGGGAAGCCGATGTCGTCCTGCGCGATGGAGCCACGGCTCATCTGCGCCCGATTGTGCCGGAGGACGCCGCCGGTGTGCAGGAGATGCACTCCAAGCAGTCCCCGGAGTCCATCTATCTGCGCTTCTTCGCTCCCCTGCCGGTGATCCCGGCCAAGGACCTCGACCGGTTCGTCAACGTCGACTATCACGACCGGGTCGCCTTCGTCATGACGATCGGCGAGGAGATCATCGGCACCGCCCGCTATGACCGGCTCGACGACACCTCGGCCGAGGTCGCGTTCAACATCGCCGATGCCCACCACGGCCGCGGCATCGGCTCGATCTTCTTAGAGCACCTCGCCGCTGCCGCGCGGGAGTGCGGGATCAGCGTCTTCACCGCCGAGGTGCTGCCCCAGAACCGGCAGATGCTGCAGGTCTTCGCCGCCGCCGGCTACGAGGTCTCCCGCGAGTTCGACGACGGGGTCGTCGCTGTGCGCTTCGACATCGACCCGACCGAGAAGTCGATGCAGGTCCAGGAGGCCCGCGAGCACCGCGCAGAGGCGATCTCGGTGCGCCAGGTCCTGCACCCGACCTCGGTCGTCGTCATCGGCGCCAGCCGCACCCACAACTCGACCGGCAACCTGCTGCTGCGCAATCTCGTCGGCGCCGACTTCACCGGCACGCTCTCCGTCGTCCACCCGGAAGCCGATGCGGTCGCCGGTGTGCCGGCGGTGCGCTCGCTCGATGAGCTCGACGATCCGGCCGATCTGGCGATCATCGCAGTCCCTGCCGAATCGTGCGCCCAGGTGGTCCGCGACTGCGCCGCCCACGGCGTGAAGGCCTGTGTCGTCATCTCGTCTGGTTTCGCTGAGACCGGCGAGCACGGCCTGGAGCTGCAGCGGCAGATGGTCACCACCGCTCGCTCCCACGGCATGCGGGTGGTGGGCCCGAACTCGTTCGGCGTCGCCAACACCTCACCTGAGGTCTCGCTCAACGCCTCACTCGCCCCGTTCCTGCCCGAGGCGGGAACCTTGGGCCTGTTCAGCCAGTCCGGTGCTCTCGGCACCGCGCTGCTGGCCGCAGCCAAGACCCGCGGGCTGGGGATCTCGACGTTCGTGTCTGCCGGCAACCGGGCGGATCTGTCGGGCAATGACATGCTGCAGTACTGGGAGGAGGACCCGGCGACGCAGGCGGTGGGTCTGTATCTGGAGTCGATCGGCAATCCGCGCAAGTTCTCCCGCATCGCCCGCCGGGTCTCCCGGGTCAAACCGGTCATCGTCATCAAATCCGACCTCACCGGCCGGGAGCTGCCGCCAGGGCACCAGGTGCGTCTGTCGAGTCTGTCGGGCACGGCACTCGATCAGGTGCTCGGGCAGGCTGGGGTGATCCGCGCCGATACGATCCACCAGCTCTTCGACGCAGCGCAGGTCTTCGCGACCCAGCCGGCACCGCGCGGCCGGCGGGTCGGAGTGATCGGCAATTCTGCGGCTCTGTCGACGCTGATCGTACAGCGCGCCCGCTCCGAAGGGCTGCGGGTGGATTCGCCTGCTGTGTCGATGCACCCGGAGGTCAGCGTCGAGGAGTTCTGCCGGCAGTTGGAGGAGATGTACGCCGACAGTTCGATCGACACCGTCGTCGTCACCTTCACCCCCTCGGCCGGTGCTGATGAGCGGGAGATCGCCACCGTGCTGGCGGAGACGGCCGCGGCCTCGGGCAAGACGACCGTCGCCTGCTTCCTCGGCATCACCGGTGTGCAGGACGAGCTCACCGCCCGCGTCGACGACGGTGAGGGCACCACGACCGCGCACACGGTGCCCAGCTACATCGGCCCCGAAGATGCTGTGTGGGCGCTGGCCCGGGCGACCGACTATGCGATGTGGAAGAAGGCCGACCACGGCGTCTACCCGGAGTTCGACGACCTCGATGTGCGCGCAGCCCGCAGGATCATCGAACGCAACCTCGAAGGTGTCGACGCCGGTGAACGAGTCATCCTCAGCCGCGACGACTCCCGGCAGCTGCTCGCCCACTACGGCGTCGAATGCCTGCCCTACATCACCTCATACTCCGTCGAGGAGGGCATCGCCGCCGCTGAAAAGCTCGGCTACCCGGTCGCGCTCAAAGCCGTGCACAAACGGCTGCGGCACCGGATGGAGCTCGGCGGGGTGCGGCTGAACATCGACACCCCGGAAGAGCTCGCCGAGGACTGGCAGGGCATCGCCGAGGTCATCGACTCACTGCTGAACGACGACGAGGACCACGGCATCGATGTGCAGCCGATGGCCCCGCCCGGCACCGCGTGTGTCATCTCCGCCGGTGAGGATCCGCTGCTCGGACCGATGGTGTCGTTCTCCCTGGCCGGGGACACCACCGAGCTGCTCGATGACGTCGCCCACCGGGTCGCACCGCTGACCGACATCGACGCCAGGGAGATGGTCCGGTCGTTGAAGTCCTCACCACGGCTGTTCGGCTACAAGGGCCTGCCGGTGATGAACATGGCCCCAGCCGAGGACGTCATCCTCAGGCTCTCAGCACTCGTCGAGGAGTTCCCGGCCGTGCGCGAGATCGAGCTGCGGCCGATCTCGGTGACCGAAGGCGATGCGCATCTGCTCTCCGTCAAAGTCGAACTCGCCGCTGAAGCCGACCGGATGGATTCGCTGCGCCGCCGCATGAGCATGGGTTGAGAACCTCCGCACACGGCGAAATCCCGGGCTTCGCGCCGGTTTGCCGGTAGCATAGGCCTGTCGTTTCGCCCGTCGAAGGAGTCCCATGACAGAGCCGGTCGCTGGCCAGGTCGTCGATATCGACGTCTCCGAGGAGATGGAGACCTCGTTCCTCGAGTACGCCTACTCGGTGATCTACTCCCGGGCACTGCCAGACGCCCGCGACGGCCTCAAGCCCGTGCAGCGGCGCATCATCTACCAGATGGGCGAGATGGGCCTGCGCCCTGACCGCCCGCACGTCAAGAGCTCCCGCATCGTCGGCGACGTCATGGGCAAGCTGCACCCGCACTCCGATGTCGCCATCTACGACGCACTCGTGCGGCTGAGCCAGGACTTCGTCATGCGCACCCCGCTCGTCGACGGCCACGGCAACTTCGGCTCGCTTGACGACGGCCCGGCCGCACCCCGCTACACCGAGGCCCGCCTGACCGACGCAGCGCTGACGATGATCGCCGGCCTCGACGAGGACGTCGTCGACTTCGTGCCCAACTACGACTCCTCGACCACCCAGCCCGAAGTCCTGCCCAGTGCGTTTCCGAACCTGCTCGTCAACGGCGCCTCGGGCATTGCGGTGGGCATGGCCACGAACATGGCCCCGCACAACCCCGGCGAGGTCATCGCCGCAGCCCAGCACCTCATCGACAACCCCGAGGCGGAGCTCTCAGAGCTCATGAAGTACGTCCCCGGCCCGGACCTCCCCTCCGGTGGGCGGATCATCGGGCTGTCGGGGGTGCGTGAGGCCTACGAGACCGGCCGCGGGTCCTTCCGCACCCGGGCGACGGTGAAGATCGAGAACATCACGGCCCGCCGCAAGGGCATCATCGTCACCGAACTGCCCTACCTCGTCGGCCCGGAGAAGGTCATCGAGAAGGTCAAGGACGTCGTCGGGAACAAGAAGCTGGCCGGTATCGCCTCGATCGACGACTTCTCCGACCGCAAGCACGGCCTGCGCCTGGTCATCGGCATCAAGAACGGCTTCAACCCCGAGGCGGTGCTCGAAGAGCTCTACCGGCTCACCCCGCTGGAGGACTCCTTCGGCATCAACAACGTCTGCCTCGTCGACGGGCAGCCGCGCACGCTTGGTCTCAAGGCGCTGCTGGAGGTCTACGTCGACCACCGCATCGATGTCGCCCGCCGGCGCACGGTCTTCCAGCTCGGCAAGGCCAAGGACCGCCTCCACCTCGTCGAGGGACTGCTGACCGCGATCCTCGACATCGACGAGGTCATCGAACTCATCCGGTCCTCAGATGATGCGCAGGTCGCCCGCACCCGGCTGATGAGCGTCTTCGACCTCTCCGAGGTGCAGGCGACCTATATCCTCGACCTGCAGCTGCGTCGGCTGACGAAGTTCTCCCGACTCGAACTTGAGGCGGAGCAGGATGAGCTGAAGAAGCGCATCGACTACCTGCAGTCGATCCTCGACGATGAAGCGAAGCTGCGTCAGGTCGTCTCTGAGGAGCTCGGCGAAGTCGCCGACCAGATCGACTCCCCGCGCCGCACCGTCCTCGTTGAAGGCTCGCATCAGCAGATCACTGCACGCGGCCGGAAGAAGGGCTCACCGGAGCTGCAGGTCGCCGACTCGCCGACGTGGGTGCTGCTCTCGACCTCGGGCCGCATCGCCCGCACCTCTGACCGTTCGGCTCTGCCGACCGGCGGCAAGCGCCTGGCCCATGACGCGCTCGTCTCGCAAATCGCCTCGACCACCCGCGGGATCATCGGCGCGATCACCTCGAAGGGCCGCCTGGTGACCGTCGACGTTGTCGCCCTGCCGGCCCTGCCGCCGCAGGCCACCCGCCCGGGCCTGGCCGGAGGTGTGAAGGTCGGCGAGTTCGTCACCCTCGACTCCGGCGAGAAGGTGCTCGGGCTCATCGACATCACCAAGGACTTCGTCCTCGCGACCGAGCGCGGCGTCATCAAACGCGTCGCCGGAGCCGAACCGGCCAAGGGCAAGGACGCCTGGGATGTCATCAACCTCAAGTCAGGTGACACGGTGATCGGTGCCGGTCAGCTGCCCGACATCGACGCCGCCCGCGCGGTGCTCATCACCTCCAACGCCCAGCTGCTGACATTCGGCACCGACCTGCTGCGCGCTCAGGGCTGGAACGCCGGCGGCGTGACCGGCATGAAGGTCGCCGCCGACGCCTCGGTCATCGCCTTCAGCCTCATCGACCCCGAGGCGGAGAACCGTGTCGTGACAATCGCGACCGGCGAGAACTTCTACGGCGAGACCGCACTGAGCGTCAAGGTCACCGATCTCGCCGAGTTCCCCACCAAGGGCCGCGCGACCGCCGGTGTGCGTGCGCATCGCTTCCTCAAAGGTGAGACCGAGCTCGTCGCTGCTTTCGCCGGGCCCGAACCGCAGGGCGCGGCCACCGGCGGCGGTGCCCGCAAGCTGCCGGCCGAGCTGGGTAGGCGAGATGGCTCCGGCCAGCCGCTGGAGTCGAAGGTCGATGCGATCGGCACCGTTCCGCATGCCTATGGTGCGGACGCTGGTTCTGCCGCTCCCGAGGTTGAGGGCAGTGAGGAGACCGCACCCGGTGGGCTGAGCGCTGAGGAGCTCGAACGCCGCAAGCACGAGATCGCTCAGGCTCGTGATGACGACGATTCCCCTGTCGTCATCGTCGCCAGTGACGAGGACGATGCGGGCGGCGCGCTGTTCTGAGCGGCTCAGCGGCCGGGCGCGATGACTGTCAGTCCGGCAGCTTCGGCCGCAAGCGCAAGGCGTTGGTCGTACGTCAGCATGGCGTCGGCATCGAGGCGAATTGCGGCCTCAAGGTGCAACGCGTCAAGAGTCCGCAGCATCTCCATCGGCAGGAACCCAGCGTTGCGAAAGACTGCCCGGTCGAGCGCAGCGAGAGCCACTCCGTCGAGCAGCGCTGTCACATCAGTTTGGCTCAGTCCGTCGCGGACGGCGACACGACGGAGTTCAGTCTCGAGCAAGTCACTGGAGACCAACGCCGCCGAAGTGTCGTCGAGCCAGCGCTCCAGAGACTCGCTTTCCGGCTCAGGCTTCAGAAGGGCTGCCAGCGCGGAGGTATCGACGTAGACGACTTTGAGGTTCACACCCGATCCTCACGCTGCTCATCAATGAGCTCCTGCACAGATCGTTCGCTGCCCCTGCGCTTGATGCCGAGATCCGACCAGCCGCCGATGCGCTTGGCAGGACGGGTGATCTCAAGCCCGGGCACAGGCGCATCCAAAGGGATGACACGACCGACCGGGACTCCGCGATTCGTCAGCACGAAAGAGCGCCCTTCGCTCACTTCGCGCAGGACACGGCTGGACTCGTTGCGCAGCTCGCGTTGCGAAAGGCTTTCCGGTTCAGGCTCAGCGACGCTCATAACTTGAATGTAGCACCCGTGCGACGAGCACGCCTTAGCTCTGCGGTGGGCTAGCTTCTGCACCCGACTCCTGTCCCGCCATCACGCCACCTGCAGAACTTCAGGTGGTCATGCAGTTCCCCGGCGGCAATCTCGGCGCGACTGAAAGCTTTCGGGTCCGCTCCCAGAACGCCAGCAGAAAGACATGGAAGCGAATCAAACGTCGCCCCGTTCAGAGGATCAACGCAGACTCAGACGTCCTTCACAGCCACTGATGAGCTGCTACTCGTCCCCATCCATCGACAGATCGAGGCTTTCAGCCGTGCCCCGGTCCATCTGGAACATCGAGATCTCGCCGAGGCCCTGCAGGTTGATCGTCTGGCGGTTGGAGAAGACGTACTCCCCTGAGCGTTCGAGGATGCGGGCGGTCTCCCAGTCGGTGGCCACGGTGCCGGGTTCGCCGATCGCGGTGAGGCGCGCGGCGAGGTTGACCGTCGAGCCGAAGACATCGCCCAGGCGTGAGAGCACACGCCCCCAGGTGAGACCGAGGCGGGCCTGGGGCAGCTCTTTGTCGTCGATGATGAGGTCGCGGATCGTCAGCGCGATCTCGGCACCTGCCTGTGGGGTTTCGGCGACGAAGAAGACTTCATCGCCGACGGTCTTGATGACCCGGCCGTTGCCGGTGGCCACGACGTTGAAGACGATGTCCTGGAAGCGTTTCACCAGTGATGCCAGCTGTTTGGGCTCCAGCTGCTGTGACAGCCGGGTGTAGGAGACGAGGTCGACGAAGCCGACGGCACGGGCCAAGGGCATCTGGGAGTCATACCAGCCTTGCCGGTTCTCGATCGCCAGGCCTTCGGCGACGTTGACGTTCATGCGGCCGAGTGCGCCGGCGAGATTGCGCCGCCATGCGTAGACGAGGACTCGTTCGAGCGGCTTGATGCTGCTTTCGAACAGTTCGATCGCCTGCTGGCGGGCCTCAGTCTCCTCCAGGCCGCGGGTATCGGACAGGTACTCGACGAGCGTCTCCATCTGCCACACGACAAGCCGGTCGCTCGTCTGGCCGATGGCGCGGGCAAGCGAAAGCACTGTCGCCTCATCGAGCACACCGGTGTCGACGACCGAGGCGATCTCGCGCAGCGCCTTGGCGTCCTCGACGGTGAAGGCGGTCTGACCTTCGGGCACACGTGCCATACCGAGGGCACGCCAGAACTTACGGGCAGCGACCGTGGAGACGCCGGCGAGTTGAGCGACCTCCTTGCGGGTGAGCACGCGCTTGCCGCCGAGCAGACTCTCCTCGAGCTTCTGGGCTGCTGAGCGCAGCTGGTAGATCGTGTCCTCGATCTCGGCCTTCTCCCGCTCGTCGACGATCGATTCGTCGACGGTCTCCGGTACCGGCCGGGATCCGGCCAGGCGGTCAGAGAAGGCCTCCTGAGCGGCTGCGGCGACAGCGTCGAGCGCCTCGTCGCCGAGTTCCTCAGAGGCGAGGTTCTCGTCGGCGTTGGGCGTTTCGGTCATCGGGCCGGCCTCAGGTGGGTGACGTCGCCGGCGCTGACCACCTCGCGGCCGGTGCCGGTGTCGATGATGAGGTTGCCGCCGGCATCAACACCGACGGCGCGCCCGCGCACCTGGGTGTCGCCGGGCAGCTCGGCGCGCACGTCCATGCCGAGGGTGGCCATGCGGTTGCGGATCTCGTCGGCGGCCACGGACTGGGAGAACGCCTCGGCGGTTGAGGAGCCCAGCAGGAACGGGGTCGCCTGGTGCACACGGCGCAGCACCTCGGCCAGCAGCACCTCCCGGGAGATCGACCCGCCGGCCAGCGTCAGCGAGGTGGCAGTCTCGACCGGAAGTTCGTCTGCGGTCATGTCGACGTTGATGCCAATGCCGAGGATCACGGCCATCTCGGCCTCGTCGGTCGCAGGCAGCTGGGTGGCGCGGGTAAGGATCCCGCAGATCTTCTTCCCGTCAACGAGTACGTCATTGGGCCATTTCACCTGCGCTTTCACACCGGCGGTTCCCACCGCCTCGGCGACGGCCCAGCCCGCGATGAGCGGCAGCCAGCCCAGAGCCGCTAAATCGAACCCCACGGGCACCCGCATGACGGTCGAGAACGTCAGGCTGGCAGCAGCCGGGACGGTCCAGGTGCGGCCGAGCCGGCCGTGGCCGGCGATCTGATGATCGGTGCCGTACACGGCATAGTCAGCCCACTCCTCGGGAGCGGCGGCGATCGCCTCGACGAGCGCATCGTTGGTCGATGGGCAGGCGGCTGGCCACTCGATGCGCGGGACGGTGACCTCGGCGCGGGCGAGCGCGGATCGCAGGGCAGGGATATCAAAAGAAGGGCGGGAAGGAACGGTGTGCACCAGATCACTGTATGGCTTTTGGCGGCTTCGCACAACGCAGGAGGCGGGCGGTACATTAGTGCCATGACCGAAAGCACTGTGCCGCGTACCACCGCCGAACGCATCGCCGCGTTCGAATCCCGTCGTCAGGCCGCGCATGCCGGAAACGAGCGTGCCGTTGCCAATCAGCACAAGCGAGGCAAGCAGACTGCCCGCGAGCGCATCGACCAGCTGCTCGATGACGGGTCGTTCCAGGAGATCGACGAGTTCGTCCGCCACCACAACACGCAGTTCGGGATGGAGAAGAACCGGCCTGACGGCGATGGGGTGGTCTGCGGTCTCGGCACGATCGACGGACGCACGGTGGCCGTGTTCGCCCACGACTTCACGGTGCTCGGCGGATCGCTGGCTGAGGCGAATGGCCGCAAGATCGTCAAGGTGCAGAAGCTCGCGCTCAAGCTCGGCTGCCCGATCATCGGCATCAACGACTCCGGTGGTGCCCGCATTCAGGAAGGTGTGGGCTCAATTGCGCTGTTCGCTGAGATCTTCAAGTGGAACGTCGCATCGTCTGGTGTCATCCCGCAGATCTCGCTCATCATGGGCCCGTCTGCCGGTGGTGCGGTCTACTCCCCTGCGCTGACTGATGTCACGATCATGGTCGATGGGACCAGCCACATGTACATCACCGGCCCGGACGTCATCAAGACCGTCACCGGTGAGGACGTCGGCCATGAGGAGCTCGGCGGTGGACGGACCCACAACTCGGTGTCCGGCAACGCCCACTACCTGGCCGCCGATGAGACCGATGCGCTGAACTTCGTGTGCGACTTGCTGTCCTTCCTGCCGCAGAACAACCTCGACGATGCCCAGGACTTCGACGCCCCGGCCGATCTGACCATCGATGATGAGGATCTAGCGCTTGATGAGCTGATGCCGGATTCGCCCTCGCAGCCGTATGACATCCTCGATGTCGTCACCCGGGTGCTCGATGAGGGTGAGTTCCTGGAGATCTCGGAGCTGTTCGCCCCGAATGTGTGCACCGGGTTCGGCCGCGTCGAGGGCACCACGGTCGGTGTCATCGCCAATCAGCCGATGCAGCTGGCTGGCACGCTTGACATCGACGCCTCAGAGAAGGCCGCCCGGTTTGTGCGCCTGTGCGATGCCTTCAACATCCCGATCCTCACCTTCGTCGACGTGCCCGGGTTCCTGCCCGGCACCGACCAGGAGCTCGGCGGCATCATCCGCCGCGGCGCGAAGCTCATCTACGCCTACGGTGAGGCGACCGTGCCGCTTATTACGGTCATCACCCGCAAGGCCTACGGCGGCGCGTACTGCGTCATGGGCTCCAAGCAGCTGGGTGCTGATCTCAACCTCGCCTGGCCGAGCGCCCAGATCGCCGTGATGGGCGCCCAGGGGGCTGCGAACATCGTCTACCGCCGCAAGCTCAAGGCTGCAGGTGAGGCCGGTGAGGATGTCGATGCGCTGCGCAATGAACTCATCCAGGACTACGAGGATGCGCTGCTGAATCCGTACAAGGCCGCCGAGGAGGGTTACATCGACGCGGTCATCAAGCCGAGTGAGACCCGCGAGCGGATCATCCGCGGGCTGCGCGCGCTGAAGAACAAGCATGTCGATCCGCCGGCCCGCAAGCACGGGAACATCCCGCTGTGAGTGACGAGCAGGCAGAGAAGCCGATCATAACCAGCGACGCGGATCTCGACGGCATCGAGGTCACCGTCGACAAGCGGCCCAACGGCGCGGCCCTCTCGGCTGACGAGGAGCGCAGGCTGGCTCGTGCCGCTGTGGCGGCAGCGCTGGTGGCTGTGCGTCAGCTCGCCGCTGCCGCCGCCGAGGAGCCGGTCAAGAAGGCCGGTGGGTTCGCTGATCCCAGGCGAAAGATGCGCCGGCCGATGCCGGCGAGCTGGCGGCGGCGTTGATGGCACACGACCAATTGCCGGACGAGGGTGTGCTCGTAACGGCTTTCGAGCCGTTCGGCGAGCACGAGACCAATCCGACGATCGCCGCCGCCGAGGCGGTTGCCCGCGAGTGCCCGGGGGTTGTCACCGAGGTGCTGCCGGTGGAGTTTGAGGCTGCGACAGCGCGGATTCGTGAGCTCATGGATGAGCATCAGCCGCATACCGTCATCAGCTTGGGGCTGGCGGCCGGGCGGACGGAGATCACGCCGGAGCGCGTGGCGATTAACGTCATGGATGCTCCGATTCCCGACAACTCGGGCGCCCAGCCGATCGACGAGCCGGTGGTCAAGGGCGGTCCGGCCGCACACTTCTTGACGCTGCCGAACAAGGCAATCGTGCAGGCGCTCAAGGATGAGGGGATTCCGGCGAGTCTGTCGAACACGGCTGGTACGTATGTGTGCAACGCTGTGGCGTATGCGGCGGCGGAATACGCTGCAAGGTTCAACGACTCATTTTCCTCCGGTGGAGCGGTGCGCGCCGGATTCATTCATGTACCGGCGGCACCTGGATCGGGATCCGAAACAGATAAGGCACCATCGATGGTGCAGGAGGCCATCAATACCGGCATTGTCCTCGCAGTTCGAACCGCGTGCTCGACCGATGGTGACGTCCACCGCGAAGTTCTCGGGACAACGGACCAACCCTTCCAGCTCGCTGTCCCGCTCACCACATAAGCCCTGCACACACAGTGAGCACAGCCTCAACGCCGACACAGGTCCGTG
Source organism: Brevibacterium sp. p3-SID960 (assembly GCF_025144725.1). Lineage (GTDB taxonomy): Bacteria > Actinomycetota > Actinomycetes > Actinomycetales > Brevibacteriaceae > Brevibacterium. The sequence continues at coordinate 82,002 of NZ_JALXKS010000004.1, forward strand.
AAATGGTCGCAAGGGCTCTTGCGTCAGCCTCCGAGGTCGAGGGTCTAGCGCGAGTTGCCGTATTCGAGGCCCATTTGGCGTGGCGCTGCGGGAGCCTCCTGCGTTCCACGACTCTGTCGTCCTTCCGCACGGAGTTGTGGATCGCTGTGCCGTTAGGATTGTGAGAAGGCTCCAGCTTGTCTCGTCTACCAGGAGAAATCTCGATCGTGTCAGTTCTGTCAGGCTTTGTCTGGAGTGTCGCTGACACTCTGCGCGGACCGTATTCTGAAGCCGAGTACGGCTCCGTCATCCTCCCGTTCACAGTGCTGCGCCGCCTGGAATGTGTCATGGCTCCGTATCGCGAGGTGATGTCAGAAATCGTCGCCCGCTACGAGGGGGAGCAACAGCGGCGCACCCACTTGAAGCTGAAGACGCGGACGGCCGAAAACCCTGGACTGTCGTTCTGGACTACGAGTGACTACACATTGAAGAAGGCGCTTGAGGACCCTGACAACCTCGCGGAGAACCTCATCGACTACGTCGGAGGATTCTCGACGAACCTCGACGTGTTCAAGTCCTTTGACTTCGAGAACGTCATTCGCACGCTCGATAGCCGGAACCGGCTGTGGCAGGTAACCCGGCACTTCGAGAGCATCGACCTGTCACCGGCTGCGGTATCGAATGCCGACATGGGTGATCTGTTCGAGAACCTCATCTACCGCTTTGCCGAGTCGGCGAACGAGGGTGCAGGTCAGTTCTACACTCCTCGCGATGTCGTCAGGCTCCTGGTCGATCTCGTCTATGCCGATGACGCGGATGCCCTTCGGGGCCGTGGAACTGTTCGGTCGATCTACGACCCGACAGTCGGCACCGGCGGAATGCTCAGTGTGGCCGATGAGCACTTGCGCAGCTTCAGCCCGGATGCGTCGACGGCGCTGTTCGGACAGGAGATCAACACACGCACTTACGCGATCTGCAAGGCCGACCTGCTGATTACTGGGCAGGACCCGTCCAACGTGCGGCAGGGCGACACGCTCGTGGTGGACCGCTTCGAGGACCTCAAATTCGACTATGTCCTCTCGAACCCACCGTTTGGAACCGACTGGAAGGCAGTCGAGTCAGAAGTCAAGGCAGAGCACACCCGCGGTGGCCACGGACGTTTTGCGCCCGGGCTTCCTTCCGTGGGTGATGCGGCGATGCTCTTCCTTCTGCATGTGGCCTCGAAGATGCGCGACGTCGACGAGACAGGACGTGGCGGCAAGGCCGGCATCGTCTTGAACGGTTCGCCGCTGTTCAACGGAGGCGCCGGCTCGGGGCCTTCGAATATCCGCGGCCACATGTTTGAGAACGACCTCGTCGATGCGATCGTCGCGCTGCCGAACGACATGTTCTACAACACCGGCATTGCGACCTACCTGTGGATCCTGTCGAACGCGAAACCTGTGGGCCGAAAGGACACCGTCCAGCTGATCGACGCGACAGAGCTCGGCACGAAGCTACGCAAGTCCATTGGTTCGAAGAGGCTCGCGATCCCTGACGCGCACCGCGACGCGATCGTGCGGGCTTTCACGGGCACCCTAAGCGAGGACGACGTCGAAGTCCCGACGAAGACGTTCCACAAGCGCGACTTTGCCTACTGGACGATCACGGTCGAACGACCGCTACAGCTGCGGTTCCAGGCCACGCCCGAAGCCATCAGCGCCGTGGCGGAGCAGACGACCCTGGCCAAAGTCGACGGCCTGGGCGAGGCGCTCGAAACGTTCGGCAGCATGCCCTATCTCAACCGAGAGAAGTTCGACGAAGATCTCGGCCAGCACCTCCACGACCGCGGCGTGCAGCTCACGCCAGCACAGCGCAAGAAGCTGTTGCTGACCATCGGCGCCCACGACGACACCGCCGACTACTGCCGCGTGCCGTCGGGCAAGAACAAGGGCAACATCGAGCCTGACCCCGCGCTACGCGACACTGAGAACGTCCCGTTCGGCTGGGGCAATCACCCTAAGACCCATGAAGCCCAGCGCGAGACCGTACAAGCGTACTTCGACGCCGAGGTGAAACCGCACGTCGCCGACGCGTGGATCGCCTGGGACAAGACGAGGACCGGCTACGAGATCCCGTTCACCCGCCACTTCTACACCTATGAACCGCCCCGACCGCTCGAAGAGATCGACGCCGACCTTGAACGCGTCGTCGGCGAGATCATGGAACTCTTGCGTGAGGTGGAGGGATGACACTAACGCTTCCGATCAAGCGGTTGGCCAATGTCACCCTTGGCAAAATGATTCAGTCAGAACCGAGCCAATTGGTTGATACTTCCGCTCCATATCTGCGTGCAGCACATGTCCAACCTCATGGTCGAATAATAGACCTCCCTGACCAGCGGATGTGGTTTAGCCAATTCGAATTGCGAACGTTGAATCTCCTGCGAGGCGATGTAGTAGTTGTTGAAGGTGGTGCGGGGTACGGAAGGTCTGCCGTTATTCGTGAGGATCTGGCAGGTTGGGGGTTTCAGAATTCGATAATTCGGCTACGACCAGTCGCCGCTCGATCTGATGGCCGGTTCCTCGACTATTCGCTCCAGGGAGCGCTATCTGATGGTCGCATCGAACTGGCAACAAGCACCGCAACCCTGCCACACTTTACCGCCGACAAGGTATCCAAGTTCGAGATCTGGGCTCCGGCTCTCGACGAGCAGCGTGCCATCGCCGACTACCTGGACCGGGAAACGGCCCAGATCGACGCGCTCGTGGCGAAGCAGGAAGAGTTCATCCGGCTGCTACGAGAGCGGCGACGTGCTGCGATAGAGAACCGACTCACTAGCGTCGATGCTCGGCGAACGTCGGTTCGGCATCTGGCTAGGCTGGTTTCAGGAAGCGGGTTTCCCGTTCGTGAACAAGGTCAGGTTGGTAAGGAGCTTCCGTTCTATAAGGTCAAAGATTTGAAGACTGGCCGTCAGAGTGGCATGCTTGACCTCCCGGAGAATAGCGTGAGTCGTGACACAGCACAGGCACTCAGCGCGTCTGTTATTCCCAGCGGCTCGGTCGCGTTTGCAAAAGTCGGCGCCGCTTTGCTCCTGGGTCGTGTGGCGACGTTGCCCGTTGATAGCTGTGTTGACAACAACATGTCCGCGCTCGTGCCGAGAACGGGCTTCGATCCAGGTTTTGCGCGCTATGTCATGCTCACCTTTGATTTCAAGAGGCATGTGCTCCCGGGCCCCGTTCCATCACTTGATATGGACGGGTTGAGAGCGTTCCGTGTGCCTGTGCTTTCTTTAAATAAGCAACGAGCGATTGTGAACGATCTCGACGAACAGACCTCCCGTATCGACACTCTCATTGCTAAAACCGAGGAGCATATTGCTTTGGCGAAGGAGCGCCGTTCGGCGTTGATCACTGCAGCTGTCACGGGGCAGTTCGATGTTCGTACAGCAGGAAAGGCTGGATGAGGACAATGGCGTCACCAGACGGTACCCGCGAGGAAGCACTCGAGGTCGAGATCGCCGAATACCTCAGCGCGCACGGGTGGTTATACAGCCGGGATGATGACGGTTATGACGCGGAGCGGGCACTCTGGCCTGAGGATGTGTTCTGGTGGTTGAGCGAGACGCAGCCAGATGAGTATGCGAAGGTCGTGCGCGTCGGCACGGGTGCCGAGCAGGCGGATCGTGAAGCGCTATTGTCGACACTCGTGACTCGGCTGGAGACCCAGATGAGATCGGGTGGTGGGACGCTGAATGTGTTACGTCGGAAGTTCTCCCACACGCGCGGGGCTACGGCGCATTTCAGGATGTGCCAGTTCAAGCCTGCGACGACGTTGAACAGGACTGTAACCGAGCAGTATCAGAAGGTGCGACTGCGTGTGGCTCGGCAGGTGCATTTCTCACCAAAGAGGGGCGATAAGCGCTCGATCGATCTTGTCTTCTTCGTCAACGGTCTGCCGGTCGCTACCTGTGAGTTGAAGTCGTTCTTCAAACAGCAGTGGCGCACGGCCGTCACGCAATATCGGAAGGATCGTGACCCGGCCGGTCAGCCGCTGCTCGGGTTCGGTTCGCGGGCGCTGGTGCACTTCGCAGTCGATGACGACCAGGTGCACATGACGACGAGACTTGCTGGCCAGAAGACGTACTTTCTGCCGTTCAACCGCGGTCACGATGACACAGGTGCCGCAGGCAATCCAGCGAATCCCACCGGGCCTGCCACGTCGTACCTGTGGGAGGAGGTGTTGCAACGCGACAACTTCCTGTCAATTCTTGGCTCGCAGATGTTTTTGAAGACCGACGTGGACGAAGATCCGGTGACAGGGAAGATCAAGCGCTCGTTTGCGTTGATGTTCCCGCGGTATCACCAGTGGCGTGCGGTGAAGAAGCTCGTTGACACGATCAGTGAGGAGGGTCAGGGCCGGCGGTATCTGATCGAGCACTCGGCTGGGTCGGGGAAGACAAACACGATTGCCTGGACCGCGCATCGCCTGGCCCGCTTGCACGACGGGTCGAACAAGAAAGTGTTCGACAAGGTCATCATCGTCTCGGATCGCCGAGTGCTGGATGCTCAGCTGCAGCAGGCAGTCGAGCAGGTAGATGACACTGGCGGCAGTGTCGCGGTGATCGATTCGGCGGCAGTGCGCCGGTCTGGTGGTTCGAAGTCGCGGGCGCTTCTGGATGCGCTGACTGGATCGTCGCTGATCATTGTCGTGACGTTGCAGACGTTTCCGTTTGTGAAGGGCCTGTTGGAGACGAAACTGGGCGCGAAGAACTTCGCGGTGATCATCGATGAGGCTCATACCTCTCAGTCGGGTAAAACGGCGGCGGAGCTAAAAGCAGTGCTCACCGAGGGTGGCGAGCTCAACGACGACGTCGTCGATGGTCAGGACGTGGTCAATCAGCTTGTCGAGTCTGATGCGGCTCGTGAGCGCCAGATCGCCGCGGAGACGGCCGCGCGGGCTGGGGCGCGGAATGTGTCGCTACTGGCGTTCACGGCCACACCCAAGGCGAAGACGAAACAGCTGTTCGGCCGCCCAGGTGATGATGGCTTGCCGGTCTCGTTCGATGTGTATCCGATGCGGCAGGCGATCGAGGAGGGTTTCATCCTCGATGTGCTGCGCGGGTATCAGACATACCGGACGGCGTTCGAGATTGAGCAGCAGGGCAGGGCCGGCATTGTCACGGGCATCGGCCCAAATGATGACGATCGGCTCGTGGATCCGAAAACAGCGACGCGGAAGATCATGCGGTTCGCGAACCTGCATCCGACGAACATCGGTCAGAAGGTTGAGATCATCGTCGAGCATTTCCGGGCCAACGTCGCGCACCTCGTGGACGGTCACGCGAAGGCGATGGTTGTCACCGACTCCCGCCAGGCTGCGCTGCGGTACAAGATCGAGACCGACAAGTACCTCAAACAGCGCGGGTACGCGTATCAGTCGATCGTTGCGTTCAGCGGCAGCTTAAGCGATGAGGACTACGGCATCAAGGACGCCACCGAGGCATCAATGAACCCTGATGTCGCCTCCGACCTGGCGCGGGAGTTCCGTCGCCCGGAGTACCGGCTGATGATCGTTGCCGACAAGTTTCAGACCGGTTTCGATCAGCCGCTGTTGTGCGCAATGTACGTGGACAAGAAGCTGCCTGACGTGCATGCTGTGCAGACGCTCTCGCGTCTGAACCGCACGTACCGTGCGCCGTCAGGCGAGGTGAAGGACCGGACGTTCGTGCTCGACTTCGTCAACGATCCTGATGACATCCACGAAGCGTTCCTGACGTACTACCTCGAAGCGCACGTAGAGAAAGAGACCGACCCCAACCTCGTGCACCAGCTGGCCACAAAGCTCGCTCAAGCTCGGATCTACACGCCACAAGACGTCGAACGCTACGCCGAGGATTGGTGGGCTCAGAGGCAGTCGCATGCCGCGCTGGCGGCGGCCGTGACCCCAGCGCGCAACGAGTTCGTCGCCCGCTGGAACGACGCGCAAGCAGCCGACGACAGCGAAGCGCTCGACGAGCTGCGCACGTTCCGTAAGGACTGCGGTTCCTACGTCAGGCTGTATGACTTCATGTCGCAGGTCGTCGACTATGGCACAAGCGACTTGGAGAAGCTCGCAGAGTTCCTGCGCCAGCTGGTGCGTCTGCTGCCGACCGATGGCGCGGAACCAGACGCAGACGTGTCGGGCTTGGAGATGCGCCGTGTCCGACAGATCGACCAGGGCAGAGCCGATATTGCGTTATCCGGTGACCAGGAGACTCCGGGACTGCAGGGCATCACGGGTCTGGGATCGCACGTGTCCCGCCAAGATCCACAGCAGGTGCTGCTCTCGGAAGTGGTATCGAAGATCAACGAATTGTTCGGGTCCGAGTTCGCCGACCCACAGATCGAGGGCTTCGTCCGTGCTGCAGCGGGCATGGCCGAGGAAGACACCCGCATCGCCGAACAGATCGATCACAACGCCCTTGACCAGTTCATGGCCTCGCCGGAGCTGCGCGAAACGCTCACGGACGCGGCAGTACTCAACGAAGGCGCATTCGGCAAGCTCACTGGCGTGCTCACTGGAGAGAGCGAACGCGCAGACGAGTTCATCCGGCTGATCGGCCAATACCTCTACCACTCCAGACGTCTTCGAATGGATGTGCACATGCCAACGACAACGACGAGTATTCGGGTGACAGACAGTGAAACTTCCGCAGCAGAACCCTAGGTGCACGTGACGCGTGGAGTTGCGACTACGACCGGTAGATCGGGACCGCTGAAGTGTAGCTCTAGCATCTCGAAGACAGTCTGCAGCTCACAAAACCAAGCACCCTCGATCTTCCGGTGGAGTTCGGATCAGAGAAGCTGATACGTCTTCCCGCGCTCAAAGGGCAAACCTGCTCGGCTCACTTAACACCTACATGTACGAGGCGACTGTTTCCAGAGCTAGACCACAGATGCCCGGTTAGTACTCCGAAACTCTAAAATGTCTCCGTCTTGGACCGCTCGCGTACGAATCCCTCCACCAGGCGCCCTCATCCGTATACGAGTACGGTCGCCGCGAAACAAGTCTTTGGAGGCTTCAAACGGTCGGCCGTTGGTGTCGTAGCTGACCCTCCGAATCAGTATCAACGGAGCTTGAGCCTCGACCGTGAGAAACGACGCCTCTTCATCAGTCGCAGATACAACCTCCACTCTTTCTTCAGTTTCACACGGCTGGGTCTCATAAATATTATCGAGAAGCTCATACAATGAGCCACCCAGCGGTTGCTCGAGCAAACCAGGGAAGCGTGATTCCGGGAACACAGCTTGCTCGAGTGAGATCGGAGTGCGATTGGCTAAACGAATACGTCTGATTTCGACAACGAGATCTCCGTCCCCCAGTTGTAAATCACTTCGAATGCCCGGTTTCGGCAAAGCAATGCGGGTCGAAATAACCTTGGTATCCGAAGTATATCCTTGGCTCGCTAAAACGCTCGGGACGGACGAAGAGACAGAAATGTCCCTCTCGACTTTCGCGTGGCTGACAAAGGTCCCGCCCCCGCGCCCTGGAACCCTGCGAACAAGACCGGCTTGCTCTAAGAGAGTGAGGGCTTGCCTGAGCGTACCCCTGCTCACTCCATGAGTAACAGCCAGATCACGTTCGTTACCGAGTTTTACTCCGGGGGCTAAAGACCCTGAGTCAATTTCCTCGATCAGACTTCGCCTTAGAGATTCGACTGCTGATTTCTCTCCGGTCAAGCTTCTTCCGTCCGTTCCCAAGTGGAGGCCTCATAAGGCATACGAGCACTTATACTGTCGATGTAGCCGTGACCATATTCTAACGCCCCGACTCACATCTCCTGAAGCGCCTCCATGGATTCGGGCAAAATTTGGCCTCCGTCGATGATCAACGCCTGGCCGGTAATGTAGGCCGCTTCATCGGCCGCGAAGAAGAGGGACGCGTTACCGATATCTTCGACGTCGCCGAGACGTCCCTGAGGAATAGCTTCGGTCATCTGCCGCAGGTAACCTTCTCCAAGGCCGTCCAACCCCTCGGTCGCTATGTTGCCTGGCAAGACCGCGTTGACCGTTACACCGCTTGGGGCAAGCTCCATTGCTGCCGTGCGCATGAACCCCAACTGAGCAGCTTTACTGGCCCCGTAGTGCGACCAGCCCGGAAAACCTGTGACCACACCTGTGATGGATGAGGTCAGGATCACTCGACCTCGGCCAGACTTCTCAAGTGCGTCCTTACAAGCGATAACGGAATACACTGTGCCAGAGAAGTTGACAGACATGACTCTGTCTAAGTCGTCCTCGCTCATTTCTGCAAGCTTGCTCGTTGGGAAGATTCCGGCGTTAGCACAGAGCACGTCGATGCCACCGAATTGCTTGATAGCATAATCGGCCATCTGGTGGCAGTCCTCCTTCCTGCTCACGTCGGCGTGAAGGAAGAGGACCTCACCACCGAGGCTCGAAAGCTCTTCCACAGCAGCTTCGCCTACCGATTCGTCACGTCCAGTGACGAGAACGTTACATCCCGCACGGAGAAAGCACTTTGCGATGCCCTTGCCAATACCACGCGTACCGCCGGTCACGATCACCGATCGACCGGAAATTGATGCGAACACGAATCCTCATTTCATTCTATAACCAGACGACATCGTTGTCGTCAATTAATGCTGGAGCCATTGGACTCCAAGTATCTTCTGACCAGAGGTCGGGTATTCACGGTAAAACTGTCGCCCTGTTCTTGGCATTCTCGACTGTGGGAGTGCGAGCCCATCCAAGCGACGAGCAATAGGCGGCGCAGTAGTACGAAAGTGGCTAGCATTTCTTCGTCTTCAGCAGAGAGTTCGGCAACTGACCGATAGCCTTCAACCCACGCGGACTGCCATTCGGGTACTCGAGGATCATCCTCGATGAACGACACCGCCGCGCCAAAATCATAGAGATACCAGGCGTACCCGCAATCGTCGAAATCGATGACGTTGACCGACTCACCTTCTACGAGCAGGTTAGCCAGACGCAGATCCGCATGTGTCAGCCCGAACCGGTTAGGGCCCTTGCCAAAGGCTTCCAGGCGTTGACGGATCAGCTCTGCCGCTTTACCGAACATTTCAACATCGTCGGGTGTGACTGAAAAGCCGTCTTCCCACTTTCCCCACCTCGGCGTCTTACCTAGTGTGTGCTCCCAGTCCCACGAGAATCGCTGAAAGCCCGCGGGGGGTTCCCAGGTCTTGGCATGCTGGTGCAGTTGACCAGTGATCTTGCCTAAGGTCTCAAAACTTGTCGCGTGCAGAACCGTGTGATCGGGCTCAATACCGGGCATAACCTCGAACATCACAGCGTACCGTTCCACACCGTCTATGTTCGTGACGTACACGCGGTCGCCGGCTTCAGTGGGAATCACGATGTTCGTTGCCACGTCCGTGTCTCTACGGACGGCGGTTATCCAATCTAGCTCCGATTGAATCGCTCGCAACGGATGGTAGTCCTGACGATGAACGCGCAACACGCCCGTGCGCCCGGTCCCCGGATCGTTCACCAGGTACGTCGCGTTCTCCGACAAAGAAATCAGCTCGTGTTCGACTTGAGCTGAGAGCCCGTAATGCTGTAGGGCCTCGGCTGAGACTACATCGTCTCGGCGAGCTTCCTCTTCAGTTTGGTACTGGGGCGTATTGCTGGGTAACTCAATGCTCACGGCCTTCAACCTCGTTCAAAACTGCAGAAATTTGATTGCGCGCCACCTGAACGTCTTCAGTTGCTCCGCTTAGATACAAGCGCCCCGAAGCTCCAATCATTTGGACATCGACCACTGAGATATTCGGTGAGCTGCGTTCTGCCTCATTCGCAGCCACGGCGGCGAACAGGGCGGGAGTTACTTCATAGACGAGAAGGCTCTCCCCGGGTAGCACCATCGACCCTTGGCGATTCCGATTGAGAATCACGGCATGCTGGTCGCTGATACTCTCGATCACGTCGTGATATAGGATTTTAGGTTTGAGCTGGTGATTCGATTGAGTCCCGGTGCCCTCTAGAATCGCTTGGCCGGCAGCGCGCACGTCGTCCGGATTCTCAGAGTGGATTTCGAGAACCCCGAACTGCCGTTCGACGAACAGGATCCCCGGTTCGACGGAGGGTACTTTTCGCAGCGCCAGATCAATCACCCTCTCGATCGCAAGGGCTGGTGCCACTTCGATGATCAGAGCGTGATCGCCGGCAAATGGAGGATATCCGCGGGCGCGCGTGGGTGTACCTAGATACGCCGCGAACTGCGGTTGCAGATCTTCCACGGGCAGGTATACACGCAATTCCGTCGATTGGGAGCTGCCGGAACTCATTTAAATACCTCCAATTCGTACCGTTCCATCGAGAAAATCATCTCGCCGGCCCGTTACTTTCCTCCCACGTCGAAATGCTGAGTGAGTTCATTGTGAGGACGCGGGATAACATGGACACTGACAAGTTCACCCACCTGCGACGCCGTCTCTGCACCCGCTTCGGTAGCCGCTTTGACTGCACCGACTTCACCGCTAATGATGACTGCCACGAGGCCATCACCGGCTTCCTGACGGTCGGTTATGCTCACGTTGGCTGCCTTGACCATGGCATCTGCGGCCGCCAGGGCCGCTACGAATCCCTTAGTTTCGATCATTCCGATTGCGTTGCTAGCCATTGCTCTCTCCTTTTGTGTTATTAAATGTGAGCAGGGTGTTCCAAAACTCTATTTCTTTGCGCATGTTTTCTTGGCCTGTGGATCTCGCTTAACAGTTCGTACGGTTTCTTCATCTACCGAACCGATAATTAGAGCATCGATCGGCGGCGGAGTACCCGGAAACCACGCTGCGGCGACGGACCCGGTTGCGATTAGTACGTTCTCACCCAACCCTGATCCCAAGACGTCGAACGCTATGATCGACGAAGAACTGCCCTCAATCTCGATCTCGAGAAATGCGCCGCGCGGCATTCCTTCGATTTGCTTCGTGGACCAGACATTGCCTGTCACCGTTCCGCGAATCATGCTTGCTCCTTCTCAATGGATACTCCGGCAACGCGTGCACGTTCTCTAGCTAGTGGAGTTACAACAGCTTTCTTTCCCAGCAGTAGATTCATCCCGGCCTCGGCGGCGGCTTTGACATCCCTTTCTGTGACCGCGCCCTTCTCCACGCGGAGTGTCGAGGCGGAGGCCCTGTCAGCTCCACCGTTACCCTCCAAAGTGGTTCTTGGAATGGACGCCCCGATCAACGAGAATCGCAGCCATCCGTTTCGTAGGTCGGCACGCAGCTTTGGGTTCTCAAACATGTCCAGAAGCTTGCGGGTGAACAGCGCCAGGTCATGGTCGTCCTTGATCCGCACGCTCTCGATTCGCTTCCTGTCGTCGTTCGTGCTTGCAAGGAGCAGAGTGCCCGAGCTCGCCTCGCGACCGCGAACATCCGAAGCTGGCAACTGCTGGAGTACGCTTGTCTGGTTCTGCGAAGCGACTGCGTCGCGCACTGATTCACGTACGATCTCAACGACCATTTGCCGCAGTTCAGGCGTAATACTCATCCGAGATTCCTTAAGATGTCCTCGGCTGCATCAGCGGCCGTACGAACGTCCGCCTCTTCTCCAGCCAGGTAAACTCGCCCCGTCGCGCCGATCATTCGATAATCAACGACTTTTATGTCGGCCGACTTCTCGGCCTCGTTGGTGGCCAAAATCGCATACGAGGCCGGTTGCACCTCAAGCACAAACAGCGATTCTCCAGCCAGCGCCATCGAACCTTTGCGATTGCGGTTGATTAGGTAGGCGTGCTGGTGATCAATGCTAGACACGATCTTGCTGGCCAGGATCGTGGGGCGAGTAGCTGCTGCCGCAGTAGTTCCCAACGCGTCTAGCACCGAATCGGCTGCGGCCTGTACCGGTCCAGTTTCACCGTGGAACTCCAGGTACCCGAATTGACGCTCGACAACAAGGATTCCCGCTTTGACCTCCGCGTGTTTCAATGCCGCGTCAGTCAGCGGCTCGATGTCAAGACCCGGCGCAACTTCGACGATTTGTGCGGCCGCGTGGGCGGTAGGTAAGGATCCTTTGATCCACGTCCCCAGATAGCACATCGTCTGCGGCTGCAGCCGATCAATGAAAATAAACGAACGAAGTTCCGGCATAGTCATCCCTTACTCATGTTGGCGAGTTCCTGAGCCACGAGGCGCCGGATTTCGGCCCTGAGCGCAGCATCGCTGACAGCTGAGATCCGGTCTCCGTCTGCGGACGCTCCGAGCTTGGAGATGACACCGTCGGCGACAGATGTGGGAGCAGCAACGCTATAGTCTCGCTGGGCATTGGACGCCACCGGATACTCGGGAACTGGCTGATCGTGCGACCTCCAGGGATCGAGCCCCGAATAATTGGGCATTGGGTCCTGACTCAATGTGGAGTGTGCGACCTTTGTCCAGTTGACAAGGTGTGACGGTTGCAAGTTCTCACCGACCCCACTACGGCCGACGAACCCGGTGCCAATCGTCATACTGGTCGCAAGACTTGTTCCGAGTCCGGCACTGCCAGTGCTGTTGCCTGCGTTCACGGTCATCCGAAGCACCGGAACTGCAGCTCCGTACGCCATTATCGTTCTGCTGTTCGTCGAGTGGATTGCGGCCGAATGGCCGGCACCTGCGATCCTTACAATCGCTCTTGCCGCGCTGATTCCACGTTCAGCATCCGTCACGCGCAGGAAGCCGAGCACTGGGGCAAGTTTCTCATGCGTCATGACCTCTTCCGGCACCGGTGCGGAGATCGGTGCGACCAGGACTTTGGTTTTTGGGCCACTATTGATCCCCGCCATTCCGGCAATCACGTGTGCGTCTTTTCCCACGACTTCGGAATTGAGGCGGCCGGTCGGGTACATGACGTCAGCGAGTTTCTTAGATTCCTCAACCGTAAGAAAGTGGGCCCCAAGACGAGACATTTCCCGTACCAAGCTGTCAGCAATTGAATCCTCTGCGATGAGAACTGATTCGTTTGTGCAAAGAACAGAGTTGTCAAACTTCTTACTGTCGACGATATGGGCTGCAGCGGCGCGAACGTCGGCGGTCGAATCGACGAATACCGGGACGTTACCCGGACCCACACCAAGCGCAGGATTCGATGAGCTATACGCGGACCGCACCATCGCAGTTCCCCCGGTTGCAAGGATGAGCTTGGTACGTTCGTCCTTCATCACCGCTTCGATGAGCGGAAGGGAGGGTTCCGGAAGCGATTGAATCACACCATCCGGCGCTCCAGCCCCGACAGCAGCTTCTGCCAAGATCTCTGCAGCCCGATTGCTAACTACTTTTGCCATTGGATGCGGACTGATGAGGACTGCGTTCCGCGTCATCAATGAAAGCAGCACCTTGAAGTAGACGGTGGCCACGGGATTAGTAGAAGGCGCGAGCGCAAAGATGACACCTGCCGGGCGTGGAATCTCCAGCACCTTTTTCTCGCTGTCCACTCGCGGCGTCACAAAGTCGGCGCCAGCGTATTCGTCAAGCAACCCAGTTGAGCATGCAAGATTTTTCTGAATTTTATGTTCGACGACACCGAAACCGGTTTCGTCAACAGTGGCGCTTGCGAATTCCTCTGCGTGGCGGGAAGCAGCGTCAGCTACTGCAGAGACGATTCGATTGATGTCTGTAGCCGAATAGGTGCCGAATTCCCGCGCTGCCCATGTAGCTCGTTCCAGCGCATGGCCCGCTTGACTGATTTCAGAGAAAGCTTTCACCTGCGGGCTCTGGCGGTCGCTGGCCAACGATTGGGTCACGTCTAAGCTCATCATTAGGCAGCCTTCCACGAGTTGGAACCGACCGACTGCTCTGCGCGTTCAATCGCGAGCGCAGTCCGGTCAAGGAGTTCTTCGGTTAGATCCGGAGTCATGAGGATTCCCGGCTTGTATTGCAGAACTCGAGGGTCCAGAGTGGAAAAGATTGCCCAGACACCAAGTTCGTAAAGTTCACGCATCACGAACTTTGCTCCTTCTGGATGATTAAACTCCAGCCCGAAGATAACGCCGTTCTGGCGAATTCCGGTGAACCAATTTGGGTGATTCTGCTGAACCTGGCGGAGTACAGAGCCCACGAGGTCGGCGCAATAATGAACCATCGACCGGACCTCGGGCCGAGTAGTAATCTCCAGAGTCTTGAGAGCAGCAAAGCAACCTAGCTCCGCACCACCAAAGGTAGAAATGTGGCCGAAACCATCCACTTCCAGCCAATCGCCTGCTTTATCGCTGAGCAGAACGCATGCGATCGGATACACACCACCGGAAATGCCCTTTCCTGTCACCAGGATATCCGGCTCGACGCCGTGCTTAGTAATGCCCCAGAGCTCTCCTGTACGCATCAAACCGGTCTGCACTTCGTCAGCAATGTACAGGGAGCCATACTTTTCGCACAAGCTCTTGACTCCCTCAAGATACCCGGGGTCCGGCAGCGGGAAGCCGTAAGTCGCCGGGATGGTCTCCATGATGACTGCTGCGACGTCCCGGCCGCGCAATGCCTGCTCCATCGCGTCCAAATCGTTGAAGGGGACGTGGGGGAACTCGCTATCCTGATCGGAAAGAAATAGCTTCGAGAACCGATCGTCACCGGTTGCCAAGGCCAGTCCGGTGTGTCCGTGATAGGCCTTGACGATTGAAACGATCTTGCGTCGCTGCGTGGCATGCCTGGCACTCTTCAACGCAATGTCTATCGCTTCGCCCCCGCCAGAGGCGTACGCAACTTTGGTCAATGAGGGCGGTGCCGTAGCGACAAGCTTCTCGGCCAACGCTGTTCTAGCGAGGGCTGGGAAGTGATGATTGCCCATGTCGAAATGCCCCATCGCATCGCGCACGGAGCTCAGCACTTCAGGATTCCGGTGTCCTAGATTGTAGGTTCCTCCGTTGAGGTGCACGTCAATCAGGCGTCGCCCATTCATATCCCAGAGCAGATACCCTTCACGCCGATCGATGACCAGGTCCACTCCCGAATCCTGCCAAAACTGTGTCTTGTCCGGGTTCCAGAACTGCATCGACTTCTCAAGGAACTCATCCTTGGAGTCGAAGCTAAAGAGTCCGTACTCGTGCATCGCGTGCCTATCGCAGTCGGTGTAGATCCAGATGTTAACCAGTGTTCCTGGTCAAACCGTTGCTGTCAATAGGTCCTACCGAACTGGACCACGGTCTTACCAACGGTGCAGGCCGATGGAACTATCGGCTTGCATGATGTGATGCCGCTCACGTCGCACACCTCGTGCAGGGAGGTACTTATGCCAGCTCAATCCACTTCGTCAAATGGCGGCTCCTTCGAAAACAGCAAAACCTCCGCAGAGATTCAGCGGCTGAGGCCTGGAACTGTTGGACTCATGGGGGTCATGTTCATGGCCGTAGCGACAGCCACACCAATTACCGCGATGGTCGGAAACGTACCAATTGCTGTCGGGTTCGGTAACGGAGCCTTCGCGCCAGCCGGGTACCTTGTAGCCACAATAGTTCTCAGCCTTTTCGCGCTCGGTTACTCCGCTATGGCAAAGCACATCACCGCTACAGGGGCGTTCTACGGATTCGTCTCCCACGGCCTCGGACGTCTTGTCGGCATGGGAGCCGGTGCTCTAACGACCCTGGCCTACGTCGTCTTCGAAGCTTCACTCGTTGGAATTTTCAGCTTTTTCGCGCACAGCTTTGTCAGTAGCCACTTAGGCCTAGATATTCGGAGTCGCTGGAATTGGTTTCGCTCTCTACGCAAAGAGATTCGCTCCTCAGAAGTATGAGGTAATAGGACGCGTCGTACTTGACGACACTGAAGAACGTAATGGTTCAACCGACCTACCGGATTTGAAGTCCCTATCGGACAAACGCCGAGGAAACGTCTCAGATCAATAGTCTGGTAGCAGCCTAAGTCAGTTTCGCTGAGCCCCCACTGTTTCGATGAAGGCGCAGTCGACGGGACGTCGCCAGAAGTTATTCAACCAATAATCGTCATCCTTAAACAGTTCAGTTGAAGCGAGCATTAATAGTCTTCAAAGGCTTCAACAGGCAGGTAGGTAATGACGAGTCTTAACGTAAATCCGCTCAATCAACGTTCAAATGGACAGAAGCGGGCGCTGCGTCTGGATTGATCAGACCTAGATAGTAGTGACGAGCCGCTTCACCATCTGAGTCCGTAGTTCAGACTGCGCAGGCCAGTCAACGGTACGAGATGCTCTCACGCGTTCCGCCCGTGCTGATATGGGTCTCAGCTCCGCGCACGATATCGGTGTTCTGCGCAGCCACAGTGATCCACCCGTCCTCGCGGCGTTCGAGCACGAAGGTGAAGATGCCTTCGCGCTCATCTGCCGGCTCACCGCCAGGCGAGACCTGGCCGCACAGCCGCCACTGGCTGTGCACAGTGGCAGCGCGATCACCGATCATCCGCACCCGAGGTCTCCCCATCGTGATCGTCGAACCGGGGAAGATCGTCGAGAAGCCGTAAGCGTGCGCCTCACGGATCCGGTCGCGATCATGCCACCACAGCCCGACCACGTTGACGAACTCCGCATCTTCGGCGAACAGCCCGGCCAGCGCCTCGGCGTCGGCGCTGTTCCAGGCGGCTTCCCAGCACCGTACGACATCCTCAGGCTGGTGCATCATCGTTCCCTTCATTCTTCGATACGCCGCTCATCGTTCAACGCGACAGGTCGTCTGTGCGAGGCACTTCGCGCTAGAACGCATAGGCGGCTTCGCGTTCGGCGCGCATCTGGGAGGCCACGCGAGTCTGCTCGGCGGTGTCTTCGACGAGGCGGTCGATGCGCAAGGTGACGTCGCCGCTGATGATCTCACCGCGGTAGACGTCCATGGCTTCGACGAACACGTAGCTCTGCACGACTTGTGCCTTCATATACGTCAGGATGGGACGCAGCTGGTGTTCGGCTACCAGGTAGTGCTTCGGCGACCCGGCCGTCATGATGATGCCGACCACCTTCTCCTCGAAGGCGCTGACCGGCAGCAGATCGAAGACGTTCTTCAACGCTCCCGGGATGGAAGCCTGGAAGATCGGGCTGCCGATGATGATCGCATCCGCACTCATGAGCGCCTCAGCAAGGGTGCGGGTGTCGCCTGTGTATTCGATGTAGTCACGGCCGTCGGAGAACTGCACGTCATAGTCGGCGAGGTCGATGAGCTGCGTTTCGATCTCCGGGTCAAGCCGGCCGATCGCGGCCAGCGCGTAGTTCATCGCCGTGCGCGTGGTCGCACCGACGGTCGAGCCTGAGAGTCCAACGATCTTCATGCCTGGGCGGCCTCCTGTCGTGCGGTGTGCTTCTTGACTGCCGGGATGATCTCGGTGCCGATGACCTCCAGATTCCGCATCACGCGGTCGAAGGGCACGCCACCGAAGTCGATCTGCCCGAGGAAGCGCTGATGTCCGTACGCTTCGTGCTGGTAGAGGATCTTCTCGATGACCTGCTGTGGGCTGCCGATGTTCATGATGCTGCGCGGGTCGGTGCTCTGTGCGAACAGCTGCTTGGCCATCCCACGCCCATTGGTGCGGAACATCCCTTCGTTCACATGTGGGTAGAACTCCTGCAGCGCTTGCTGTGAGGTGTCCGCGACGTAGAAGAATCCGGCGGTGGCCACCGGGAGGGTGGCCGGGTCGTAGCCGTTGTGCTCGGCTGCGGCTCGGTAGGAGTCGATCGTCTGCTGGAACGCTGCGATCGGCCCGCCGAGGTGGGCCATCACCATCGGGGCGCCGGAAAGGCCGGCCTTGACGGCGCTGGCGGGTGTACCACCGACGGCACGCCAGATCGGCATCGAACCTGCCTGCGGCCGCGGCAGCACCTCGGCGTCCCTGAGGTCGGCACGGAACTGACCTGACCAGTTGACGACCCGTTCGCGGTTGATCTGGCGCAGCAGATCGAATTTCTCTTCGAACAGCTCCTCGTAGTCCTTCAGATCGTAGCCGAGCAGTTCGAACAGGCCCACCCGTGAGGCGCGGCCGGCGACGATCTCAGCGCGACCTTCAGAGAGCAGGTCGATGGTGGCGAAGTTCTCGTAGACCCTAACCGGGTCCGAGGTGCTGAGGATTGTCGAGGAGCTGGAGACCTTGATCGTCTCGGTCGCCTGCGCGATCGCGCCGAGGATGACGGCGTGGGCCTGCGAGGCGAAGAACTCCTGGTGGCTCTCCCCCAGGCTGAACACATCGAAGCCGGCCTGCTCGGCGGCCTTTGCGTAGGCGACGAACTCACGTACGCGCTCACCGGCGCTGATGCGTCGGCCCTCTGCCCACGGGTTGGGCAAGTGGTCACCGAGGGAGTACATGCCGAACTGGAGACCTTCGTTCGGGTTGATGCCGTACTCGGCCATCGTGTCTGCAGCACTGGCTGCATCGTGCATCAAAGTGGTGGCGTTGGTGCTAGTGTCGTCGGTCATTGCGTCTTCTCCGTGGTGCTGTGCGTGGAGCCGGACGCTGCCGCCTCGGCTGGGTCGAATCCGACCGGGGTCTGCTTGTGCAGGCTGTTGCGGTGAACTTTGCGCATCAGCGCATAGAGCTGTCGTTGTTCATCGGCGTCGAGCACGTCGTCGAACATCGAAGCCTGCAGCGCCACCTGCCCGGGGTAGACCGAGCTCAGCAGCGCCTCACCTGCCTTAGTGAGGGAGATGTACTTCGTCTTCCACTCCTGGGTGCGTTCGATGAGCCCGGCTTCTTCGAGTCGGCTGAGCATCCGTGAGACACCGCCGACGCTGACGGTCAAACCTTTAGCGAGATCGGTCTGCGTCACCGGCTGGTAGGCGCGCACGTGGCTCAACGCCTCGAACTGCGCAATGGTCACTCCGGCCTGTGAGAGGTACTCATTGGAGATGCAGTTGCTGCGCTGAACGAATCGAGCCATCCGCAGCCAGATCATCAGACCCAGTGGCCGATCCATCCTCGCCTCCCCATCCACACGATCAGTTGACCTGTCAAGCGATGGTTCACTTTACCTCGCAACTGATGCGGGCGCAAAATCCTCGGCACCCGGCGCCATCAGACGGCGTGCCATGCTGGTGGAAGGACAGACACGCCACGGGAGGGTGTGAGGAAGACGATTCGCCTTCTTCACACCCTCCCGTGCGTCTCTGTCTGCCAGCTCAGTCCACGTGCCGATTACATGTCAGCTGTGGGTGCCGGTGTGTGTCAGCTCCGCCTCCGCGAGGCCCACACGCCGAGTCCTCCGGCGGCGAGCAGCGCTGCGCCTGCGGCCAGCGGCCAGAGTCCGGCGCCGGTGCGCGGCAGCTGGGATCGGTCGTCGCGATCCTGATCGCGTGACGCATCGTCGTCGTCGCGCTTGCCGTTATCGTCGCGCTTGCCGTCATCGTCGCGCGGTGCGTCAGTGGGCCCACTCGTCGAGTCCTCGCTGGGATCGGCGGATGGCTCGCCTGTCGGAGTTGCGGTCGGGTCGGCGGTCGGGTCCGCGGTGGGCTCAGGATCCGGCGACGGTTCGTCGGTCGGCTCTGGTGCTTCATCCTCCTCTACGGGATCGACGAAGACCGCCTGCCACGGACCGTACTCGCCGGAGCCGTTCCGCGCCCGCGCGAAGACGAACCTGGCCTGTTCCGAGCCTTCCTTAGCAATGGTGGCCTCGAAGTCGACGGTCTCCCCCGCCTCGGGAACGGCAGCCTCGCCTGGACCGGTGGACTCCCCGGCATCAAGGGCGGTGCGGTCGACCGCGGCCTGGATCTCGACATCGTCGATCTGTGTGACTGCCGGCCGGCGCGCAGCCGACCCTGCGTCCTGGCCATAGGCGTCATCGGTTGCTGTGCCGGTGACGATGATGGACCCGTCGTCCTGACGCTCAGCTGTCAGTTCGGACACGACACCGCCAAGCGAGGCGGTGTAGGGCTCGTAGGCGGCCTCAGCGGCGAAGCGCAGACCAGGCTGGACCTTCTGCCAGTAGTCATCGGCGCGCTGGAAACCGGGGAAGAAACCGCCTTCGCGAGCGGTGCCGATCTCGTAGACGTAGCCGGGTACGCCGAGTTTGCCGTAGGCGTAGTCGAAGTCACCGCCCGAGGCGTTGTACAGCACGTCACCGGGCGCACCGGTGGCATAGTCGTTGCCGAACGACTGCCGGAAGGCACCGGCGATCAGAGCGTCGGCGTTGGGGACGTTTGCCGTGTTGTCGAAACCATACGGATAGAGGATGAGGTCAGAATACGAATGCAGGTGAATATAGGTGCCGGCCCGCTCATCCGGCGCAGCGGTCGTCGTCTCAACGTCGTAGGTGCCGTAGAGATCTTCGAGCAGGTCCTTGAGCGCTGCCACCTCGGGTTCGGACGCCGGTGCGGTTCCCTTGTAGAGGACGCTGCTCGGATCGGAGCTCGTTGACGCGCCGCCCCAGCCGTAGGGCCAGTTCCGGTTGAGGTCGATGCCGGGCTGGCTGCGTGACCAGGGCCCACCGGTGTCTTCGAACCCTGCGGTGTTCTGGTTCTTGCGCTGCCAGGCCTTTGAGGCGGAGTTCGGATTGCCGTCACCGGCCGGTGTCGTGTCGACGCCATCTGCGAAGGCCTGCTCCACGACGTCGATGCTGTCGGGATTGTGCTGGAAGCTCACCCACACCTCGGTCGAGTCGAGCAGCGAGGTGATCTGCGCGTCGGTGCCGTAGCCGTCGATGAGCTCGGTGGCGAAGCGCCAGGCCATCTCGCTGGTGATGATCTCACGCGAGTGCGTCTGCGCGCCGAGGAAGAACCGCGGCTTGCCGTCCTGCCCGTCGGCGTACTCGGGCTGGTCGGCGACGTCGGCGGTGATGCGCACCGCGACGAGGTCGTGCCCGCCCTGGCCCTGCTGCTTGAGGAAGGTGTCTCCGTAGTCGACGTGCTGGACGAGCTCTGGGTACTGGGATGCGAGGTCCTTGGCGAACTGCGCATAGGCACTGGTGGTGCGATAGCCGTTGAAGAACGTGTCGTAGTCAGCGGCATTGAGCTTGGCCGGCACCGGGGCGGGTGCGGCCGGCTGTGCGCTGGCAGGGCGGGTGCCCAGGGAGTCGGCGTAGTTTTCGACGGTGACCGAGGCTCCGGTCTTCTCCAGTTCGTCGGCGAGGTCCTGATCGCCGAGGACGATGACATTGTCGCCTTCAGCGCTGACGATGTCGAGATCGCCGAGCGTCTCAGAGGCCGCCTCGACGTCATCGGCCGGAACTGTCAGCAGCAGCACGTCACCGGCGGGAGCGGCGAAGGCCGCGCCGGCACTGGCGGAGGCTAGAAGGGCGGCGACGGCCGTGCCGGCGCCAAGACGATGCAAGGTGTTCTTCATGGGTGACTTTCTCTTCGTTGAGCACGCCCGGATCATCGATGCCCGGGATCAGCCATACAGAATTCTATGACATTCTTCACAGTTTCGGGGTCGAAGTTGCTAAGAATCTGTCATATGTGCTGGTGAGAGACTCAGTGGCAAAGTGGTGCGCGACTCTGCCTTCGACGGCCTTCAGACAGTGCGGTCATCACAGAAGTTCTCGTCAGCGTCGAATCGGGCCCTGTTAGCCCACGGCCGCTGGCCTATGTGCGCTGGCGACGCCCGTGGAACAGCCAGTACAGCACAAGGGCTACGACCATCAGCCCTGCAGCGACGAGGTAGACTCCGCGCAGCCCGATGGCCGGGGTGAGCGCTCCGAGCATGACCGGCCCCAGCCCGGTGCCGACGTCGAGGAAGATGAAGAACGTCGAGACCGCCAGCGCTGCCCGGGCGGGCCCGGCCAGGGTGACGGCGATGGCCTGGATACTGGGAAAGAGCGAACCGAAGCCCAGCCCGGCCGGGATCGCAGCGGTGATGAGGACCCAGCCAGCCGGAGCCAGACCGATACCGACGAGGCTGAGAGTGAAGCTGACGATGAGCGGGGAGACGACGACATTGTCGCCGTAGGCGTCCTGCAGCCGTCCGACGAACAGCCGGCCGAGCAGCATCGCGACCGAGAACACCATGAAGAACACGCTGGCCGCCGAACCGAAGTCCTCTTCGTTCGCGAAGGTCTGGAGGAAGGCCAGCACAACTGAATACGACAGCCCGGCCAGCAGCATGACGGTTGCAATTCGCACACTGCGGTAGTCGATGATCGTACCCAGGCTCAGCCGCCACTTCAGCGCCCGTTCCTCCGGCGTCACCGCCCGCTCAGCTGGGCGCAGCAGCAGGCTGAAGACCACGCCGACGACAGAGAACCCGGCACACATGATGAACACGGCCGTGTACCCGTATGCCCCCGACAGCCACACGGCAAGGAACGGCCCCAGACCGGCCGACAGAGTCGTCGAAGTGCCGAAATAACCCGTCCCCTCAGACCGCCGCGACTGCGGGATGAGCCACTGGGCAACCGCCGTGATGGTGTTCGACCCCCAGCCGAAAGCCGCCCCATGGATGAGCCGGATGACGATGACCACCCAGATCTGATCGGCGAATACGTACGCCACAGCGGACATCACGAATAACACGAGCGCGGCGATCGTCGAGATCCTCCGGCCGACGAAGTCAAGGTACTTCCCGGCGATGATGCGCGCCACGGTCGCACCGATGATGAAGGCGCTGGCCGTCAGTCCGGCGACCGAGGAGCCGGCGCCGAATTCGGTGACGGCGTAACCGGCCATCGAGGTGATGAGCACATAGAAGGAGATGGAGAGGACGAAGTTGATCCCGAAGGCCAGCAGGAACTGACCGGTCCACAGCGGCTGCGGTGCGGCGGCACTCGCCCCAGCGCCAGGGTGCGCTGTCATGGACGCACTCCCCCCGCCTCGGGCGCGGCGAACCGTCCGTGGACCAGCCAGTAGAGCACTCCGCTGACGCCCACCAGCAGCGCAGCGACAGCGTACATCGTAGTGAACGAGGTCGCTGCGATGAGCGCACCGAGGGCGACCGGTCCCAGCCCGAAGCCGATGTCGATCATGAAGAAGTACGTCGAGGTCGCCACACCCACGCGGGTGGGCCCGGCGCGGCGGATGGTGATCGCCTGGGTTGAGGACATGAGCGTGCCGAAGCCCACCCCGCCGAGCACGCCGGCGAGAATGATCGTCCACATCTGGGGGACGACGGCGATGAGCACCATCGCGGTGAAGAACGAGGCGTACAGCGGGTAGACGACGATGTTGTCACCGTAGCTGTCCTGGATGCGGCCGAGGGTGAGCCGGGCGATGAGTGAGGAGCCGGCGAAGGCGAGGAAGAACGCAGGGGCGGCATCGGCGATGCAGATGCTCGTCGTGTAGGTGGTCAGGAAGGTCATGACCGAGGAGTAGGCGACACCGGCGGTGAGCACTGCCGAGCCGATGAGCAGGCCCGAGGGGTCGAACAGGCGCACCGGGTGGAAGCTGCGCCAGCTCAGCAGCTCGCGCTCATGGGCGGCGCGTTCGGGTACGCGCAGGAACAGGATCACGACCAACCCGAGCACCGTGAAGGCCAGGGAGGTGATGAACAGCCAGTGGTAGCCGTAGTCGCGTACGACGATGATCGCGATCAGTGGGCCGAGCGCTGCCGCCAGGGTCGTCGAGGTGCCGAAGTAGCCGGTGCCCTCTGCACGGCGAGACGGCGGGATGATGTCCTGGACAGCAGCCATGATGGCGGTGTGCCCGGCGCCGAACACCGCGCCGTGGATGAACCGGACCGCCAGCAGCAGCGGCAGCGAGTCAGCCGGCAGATACAGGGCACCGGCCACAGCGGAGAGGGTGAAGGCGGTGATGAGCACCCGGTAACGACCGAGGGTGTCGAGCATGGTGCCGACGAACATGCGGGCGGCGACCGCGCCGAGGACGAACGAGCTGGAGGCCAGACCGGCGGCGGAGTCGGAGGCGGCGAAGCGGATGACGGCGTAGCCGGCCATCGTGGTGATGAGCAGATAGAAGACGAAGGACAGGAACACGGCGGCGATGATCGCGACGGTGAAGTCCTTCGACCAGAGCCTCGGCTCTGCCACGCGCCTCCCTCCCTTCCATCACTGCTGTCTCATCTGCCGCCTGCGCCCGCACTCCTGCTCGGCGGCCTAATCACTGTAGAGCACCTCGGGCAGCCAGGTGACGATCTGCGGGAACACCGAGAACAGCGATCGCCAGACTGAGCACCACGACGTACGGAAGTGCCCCAGGCGCGCAGCCGGCGAGGACGACGAGCCCTGCGCTGGTGAGGCCGCCACCAACGGTGGAGGGCAAACCATGAGCATCTCCTTCGAAGCTGATGTAAAAGGACTCTAACAAGCGTTCGGTGCGTCATTCACATGACACCCGCCATACGGACACGATCACCGCCTCAGCAGCGGCGGATCTTGTGGGGAGCTTGACCTGGCGGCGGCCGATTTGGGCGTTAAGGTGGTGGCCATGACAGAGCTTTCACGCCCCACCAGCGGCATCGACGCCGTCGCGAATGACTATGTTGCCCGCCTGCTCGATATGAGCCCCTCGTTCCGCGTCTCGCTGGGAGTCGACGGCCGGATCGACGAACTCGATGACTACTCCCCCGCCGGTGCCCAGCGCCGCGCGGACCTCGCCAGGAACACCCTGTCCGCCCTCGACCAGGCCGTGGCCGCCGCCGAGACCCTCGACGACACCGACCGGGTGACCATTGATGCGATGCACGAGCGCCTGGAGCTCGACATCCAGACCGTCGAACGCGGCTATCACCTAGGCGATATCAACGTCATCACCTCCCCCGTCCAGCAGATCCGCGACGTTTTCGACCTCATGCCCACCGGCTCGGAAGGAGACTGGGAGCACATCGCCGCGAAGCTCTCGTCGGTGCCCGAGGCGCTCGACGGCTACCGCGAGTCACTGACCGCCGGTCGCGAACAGGGCCGGGTCGCTGCGATCCGCCAGGTGACCGAAGCCGCCAAGCAGGCTGAGGAGACCGCCAAACCCGGCGGGCACTTCGATGCCCTTATCACCGGCGCCTCGGTCCCAGAAGCACTTGCTGCCGCCCTGCAGGAAGGTGCCGAGCAGGCACGATCAGCCTACGGCGAGCTCGCACAGTTCCTGCGCACAGAGATCGCCCCGCACGCCGGCAGCGACGATGCGTGCGGCCGCGAGGAGTACGAACTGCACAGCCGGACGTTCCTGGGTGCAGACATCGACTTCGAGGAGACCTACCAGTGGGGTCTCGACCAGCTGGCGCAGATCCACTCCGAACAGGAGAAGATCGCAGCCCAGGTCTCCCCCGGTGATGACGTGTTCGCGGCGATGAAGGCGCTTGATGAGGATCCCTCCCGGCAGCTGCACGGGCTTGATGCGCTGCGCGAGTGGATGCAGGCCACCGCTGATGAGGCAACCCGCGAGCTGTCGAAGGAGCACTTCGAGATCCCCGAGCCGCTGCACACGATCGAGTGCATGGTGCTGCCCGATGGGACCGGCGGGATCTACTACACCGGTCCGACAGATGACTTCTCACGGCCTGGCCGCATGTGGTGGTCGGTGCCTGCCGGCACGCAGACCTTCTCAACATGGCAGGAGAAGACGACCGTCTATCACGAGGGTGTGCCGGGCCATCACCTGCAGATCGGGCAGGCGACGTATCTCAAGGAGCAGCTCAACGACTGGCGCCGGCACGCCTGCTGGGTCTCCGGACACGGTGAGGGCTGGGCGCTCTACGCCGAACGGCTCATGGCCGACCTCGGGTTCCTCGACGACCCCGGTGACTACATGGGCATGCTCGACTCGCAGCGGCTGCGTGCCGCCCGCGTATGCGTCGACCTGGGTGTGCATCTTAAGCTGGATGCGCCTGAGTCGGTGGGTGGCGGCACGTGGGATGCGAAGAAGGCCTGGCAGTTCCTCACCGACAATGTCGCCATGGACCGCAGCTTCCTCGCCTTCGAGCTCAACCGCTACCTCGGCTGGCCGGGTCAGGCGCCGAGCTACAAGATCGGTCAGCGGCTGTGGGAGGAGATCCGCGACGAGGCGAAGGCACAGGCCGGCGCGTCGTTCAGCCTCAAGGACTTCCACGCCAGGGCACTGGCCGTGGGCTCGGTCGGGCTCGATACGCTGCGGCGGGCGCTGGTGTAACGTCGAAGGTCACCTCTCGGAAGGACTGCGAGATCGATGAAGACCACGCTCCCGACCGACTGCGGCAACGCGCCGCGCATCGGCGTTGTCACTGATGTCGTCACGAACTGGGCGAAAGGCGACGCCGAGGCGCTGGCGGAATGGCTGACAGACGATGCCACCTGGACACTCGTCGGCACAACCGAGCACAACGGTGAGGATGCAGCCCTGCACGTGTGTCCGTCAGATGCGGCGACACATCTGGAGGTGACATCGATCATCACCCACGGTCGATTGGCGTCCTGCGACGGATTCCTCGACACGGAGAAGGGGCGGATCGGGTTCAGCCACGCATTCCGATTCGCGAGCACGTCGAAGACGGCCAAGATCAAGGACGTGCGCAGCTACTGCATCGACGTTCCGCGCTGAGCCGTGCGGATGCTGAGCTTTCGGGCCGGTCAGGTGGAGACAGCTGGCCGGCCCCGCTGCTTTGCGGGGCAGCAGGTGACGGTGTGTGCATTTCGTGAGGAATCCGGACCCGTCGAGTCTGCACGAAATGCACGCGGATCGGTTCAATCATGTGCTTTTCGTGTGGAATCGACAGAGCTTAACCGTCAGGACCCGAGCAGCTGCTCGGCGACGACCTCCCCGGTGATCGGGCCGAAGACCACGCCCCACATGCCGTGGCCGGTGGCGGCGGTGACGCGGTTGCCGATGCGGCGGGTGACGGGCCGGCCATCGGTGCTGACCGGGCGTGGGCCCACCCAATGGTCACGGGTGTCGGTCAGGTCGATGCCGTCCAGCAGCGGCGAGATCTGGGCGATGATCGCCTCGATGCGGCCAGGGCGAGGTGGAGCGTCGGGGTCGGCGAACTCCATCGTGCCGGCCACGCGGATCGCGTCCTGGTAGGGGGTGAGGACGACGCGCTGGGCAGGCAGATAGACCGGACCATCAGGCAGGTGCGACGGGTCGGCGTCGACGGTGAATGAATAGCCGCGGCCGCTGGCCTGGCCCGTGGCTGCGCCTCTCCCGCAGACGGTTCTCAACACGTCATCAGACCACGCGCCGGCGGCAACCACGAGCTCATCGGCGGTGAAGGCACGACCAGCGCGGTCGACGACGCTGACGGAGTCGCGGCCTGCATGGCCCGCGACCACCTCGGCGTCGGTGATGATCTGCACGCCGGCCCGCTCGGCGAGTCCGGCCAGCGCCCGGCAGTACTCCCCTGGGTCGATGTAGGCCTGGCCGGTGACACTCAGGGCTGCGGTGATGCGCTCGGAGAAGTACGGCTCAGTGGCCGGGTCGATGCGGTAGCTGCCGACGTCGATGCCGAGCTCAGCGATGGCGTCGAGTTCGAGATCGAACCTCACGATCGTGTCGTTGTCCTCCGCCCCGATCGTGTAGTCGGCTCGGTGGACCGGGCTTTCGAGTCCGGCTTCAGCGAGCCGGTCGAAGGCCGGCAGCGCCTGCCGGGCGAAGCCGGCGTTGTCGCGCAATGCGGCGTGGAAACGGCGTTCGGTCATGTGCGAGGCGAACTTCGCCAGGAACACGGTGAGTGCTGGGGTGACGCGGGAGAAGGTGAGCGGGGCGTGCGGCTTCGTCACGGCGTCGATGCCATGCCGCCAACCACCGGGTGCGGCCAGGGGTGTGGCGAGGCCAGGGCACACCCATCCGGCGTTGCCCCAGCTGGCACCGGCGGCCACACCTGAGCGGTCGAGGACGGTGACCTCCGCGCCGCGCTGGGCGAGCTGGTAGGCGGTGGCCAAGCCGATGATCCCTGCTCCGATGACAATCACGCGAGTCATGGAGTCAGTCTGTCACGTCACCATCGCTGACGGCAGGCAGGGCTGTCGTCACGCTCGGCAGGTCAGGCGAGCTCCCGGCGCAACTGCACGGCGATGTCGCGGGCCTTCTCGGTGACCGCTGGGTTGGCGCCGTATTCCGGTGCGCAGTCGAGGAGCAGGACGACGAGCTGGTCGGCGATCACCCGGTCGCCCAGGTCGGGGACGGTGGGCACGGAGCCAGCCGGCGCCTCGGGCGCGGAGGCCGTGTGCGCACCTGTGGCGGCCATAAGGCTCGAACGGGCTGGGCGGGCTGTCAGGCTCAGCGCTGCCAGGGTCGACAGCGCTTCGCGGATCGCCTGCCGGCGGTTGCGGCCGTCAGCGAGCACGGCATCCAGGTTGTGGCCGGGGTGGGGTGAGGAGGCCAGGG
>NZ_JALXKS010000040.1 GCF_025144725.1 Brevibacterium sp. p3-SID960
GGCCCCGGCGGGGCCACGGCCGCCGGGGATCTCGGTTCGGCTGC
Source organism: Brevibacterium sp. p3-SID960 (assembly GCF_025144725.1). Lineage (GTDB taxonomy): Bacteria > Actinomycetota > Actinomycetes > Actinomycetales > Brevibacteriaceae > Brevibacterium. Next base: position 45 of record NZ_JALXKS010000040.1, read on the forward strand.
CCGCGGTCGCGGCACGCGCACCGCGACCGTCGCTGAGACCCAGGAGATCGCCCGCCACGACGAGGACATCGCCCGTCACGACGAGGACTGGGACGATGATGAGAGACCCAGGCGCCGCCCGCTGCTCGGCATCATCGTCACCATCGCCGTGCTCGCAGCACTCGTGCTCGCTGGCGTCGTCGGCTACACCTTCATCCGCGGGCAGTACTACGTCGCCGCCGACGCCGGCAATGTCGCTGTCTACCGCGGCATCGCCCAGAAGCTCGGGCCGATCGAACTCTCCGAACTCGACGAGACCACCGAGGTGCGCGTCGATGACCTCTCGGCGTACTCGCAGCGCCGCATCGAGCAGACCATTCCGGCCAGCTCACGCGCCGATGCCGACAGACTCGTCGGCAACCTGCGCGATGAGGCCGAGCAGAACGCCGCGAAGAAGATGAGCGCCGGCGCCGCCGATACCTCAACGGACCCGGCACCGCCGCCGGAGAACACCGGCGAACCGAACCCCGACAGCACCGACCAGCAGGGCCAGGGCGTGCCCGAACGGCCCTCGGACACGGGCGGGTGAGCATGAGCTACGCACCTGACGCTCCCGCACTCTCCCCGGCCGCGACGACGCCCCAGCGGCACCGGAGCCCGCAGGCCCTGCGGATCTCCGAGCTGCTGCTGACCGCGCTGGCCGTCGTCATCTCCGCCGGCGCCTACGCACTCGTGGGCCTCGGCAGTGAACAGACCGTGCCGGCCAACGTCTACCAGTACGCCGGCTGGCTGGCAGCCCTCGCCCTCGCCCTGCACCTCATCGTGTGGTGGCGGGCCCGCTACGCCGACCCCGTCCTCGTGCCGCTGGCCGTGCTGCTCAACGGCCTCGGCCTGGCGATGATCTACCGCATCGACGTCGCCAAGACCGCCGCCGGACGCGAATCGAATGCCGCCGTCTCCCAGCTCATCTGGATGACCCTCGGGATCATCCTGTGCGCCCTCGTCATCGCGTTCCTGCGCGATCACCGGATGCTGCGCCGCTACACCTACCTCACCGGCTTAGCCGCCCTCGTGCTGCTCATGCTGCCGCTCGTGCCCGGCCTCGGCAAGACCATCAACGGCGCCCGCATCTGGATCGGCATCGGCGGCATGTCCTTCCAGCCCGGTGAGATCGCCAAGATCTGCCTGGCGATCTTCTTCGCCGGTTACCTCGTCAGCTTCCGCGACCAGCTCGTGCTCGCCGGACCCAAATTCCTCGGCATGCAATTCCCGCGCCCACGCGACCTCGGGCCGATCATCATCGCCTGGGTCGCCAGCGTCGGCATCCTCGTCCTGCAGCGCGACCTCGGCACCTCGCTGCTGTTCTTCGGCCTCTTCGTCGCCGTCCTCTACGTCGGCACCGGCAAGAAGGCCTGGATCTTCCTCGGCCTGGGCATGTTCACCGCCGGTGCGCTCATCGCCTCGCGCATCTTCAGCCACGTCCAGCAGCGCCTCGACGGCTGGCTCGATGCGCTCAATCCGGACATGTACAACCGTGAGATCGGCGGGTCCTACCAGCTCGTACAGGGCCTGTTCGGCATGGCCAAGGGCGGACTGACCGGCGCGGGCCTGGGCAACGGCCGGCCCCACATCGTGCCCTATGCCGAATCCGACTTCATCTACGCCTCCCTCGGCGAGGAGCTCGGGCTCGTCGGCATGTTCGCGATCCTGCTGCTCTACGTGGTCCTCTTCGAACGCGGCATGAAGATCGCCCAGCAGCTGCGCGACGGCTTCGGCACCCTGCTGGCCACCGGCCTGTCCTTCACCATCGCCCTGCAGTGCTTCATCGTCATCGGCGGCGTCACCCGGCTCATCCCGCTCACCGGCCTGACCACTCCGTTCCTGGCCTACGGCGGCTCCTCGCTCATCGCGAACTGGATCATCATCGGCCTGATGCTGCGCATGAGCGACAACGCCCGCCGCCCGGCCGAGGAGTTCCAGACCGGCGTGCTCACCATCCAGAAGCCCGGCGACGAGGAGGAGGCCCACGAATCGGCTCTCGCTTCGACGCTCGGCCGGCTGCGCTCCAAGCGCAAGGTCCGCCGTCCCGATGACGCACCGGTGACCCCTCCCGAGGTGTACGCGACCGGCGAGCAGCACCCCACCCCCGCCTCGGGCGCGGGAATCGACGCCGATGACACCCCGACGACGAACTTCCAGCGCGGAGGTGAGAGCCAGTGAAGAACCCGCTCAAGCACCTGGCCGTCGTCGGCTTCGTGATGTTCGCGCTGCTGTTCGGCTCGACGAGCTACGTGCAGTACTTCGCCGCGCAGTCGCTGAAGGACAATCCGCTGAACAACCGGACGCTGCTCGACGAGCTCTCCCGCGACCGCGGGCCGATCCTCGTCGACGGCACCCCGATCGCCTATTCCGAGCCCGTCGACGACCCGTATAAGTTCCAGCGCAGCTACGGTGCCGAGGGGATGTCTGCAGAGATGTACGCCAGCCTCACCGGCTACTTCTCCATCACCTCGGGCACCTCCGGGATCGAGCGCACCGAGAACGGGCTGCTGTCGGGCACCGACGACGCGCTGTTCTACGACAAGGTCTCCAATCTGCTCACCGGCCAGCAGCCGGCCGGCGCCGCCGTTGAACTCACCATCAACCCGAAGGCGCAGAAGGCCGCCTGGGACGGCCTGAGCGGCCAGCGCGGTGCCGCTGTCGCCCTCGACCCGAAGACCGGCAAGGTCCTCGCCATGGTCTCGACGCCGGGCTGGGACCCCAACGCGCTGGCCACGCACAACCGGGATGCCGCCCTGGATGCGTACAATTCGCTCATCGACAACGACGCCAACCCGGCCTACAACCGGGCGATCGGCGGCAACCTCTACCCGCCGGGCTCGACCTTCAAGCTCGTCACCGCTGCTGCCGCGCTCGAATCCGGGCAGTACACCAAGGACTCCGAGCTGCCCTCGCCGACCGTGCTCGACCTGCCGCAGACCTCGGCGACGATCCGCAACGCCGGCGGCGCCTCCTGCGGCAACGGCAGCACCGCCAGCCTCGACCATGCGCTGACGAAGTCGTGCAACACGACCTTCGCACAGCTGGGCATGGACCTGGGTGCTGATGCGATGAATGAGCAGGCGAAGAAGTTCGGCTTCGGGGAGAGCTTCGACATGCCGCTGGCGGTCACCGCCTCATCGTTCCCCTCCGATGTCAACGAACCGCAGCTCGCCCAGTCGTCCCTCGGCCAGTTCGAAGTGCGCGCCACCCCCATCCAGATGGCGATGGTCGCCTCGGCGATCGCCAACGACGGAGAGCTCATGCAGCCCCAGCTCATCTCCCAGATCCGCAACGCCCGCACCCTCGATCTCATCGAGGAGCCCCGGCCGCGGACCTTCTCCAACCCGATCAGCAGCGACACCGCCGGTCAGCTGACGGACATGATGGTCAACGTCGTCGACGGGGGAACCGGCACAGCCGCGAAGATCCCCGGTGTCGATGTCGCAGCGAAGACCGGCACGGCACAGCACGCGAAGGGCAGGGCACCACACGCATGGTTCACCTCCTTCGCCCCGGCAGACGACCCGCAGGTCGCCGTGGCAGTCGTCGTCGAAAGCGGCGGCAATGCCGGCAATGAGGCCTCCGGTGGACGCGTCGCCGGCCCGATCGCAAAATCAGTCATGGAAGCGGTGATGGATTCATGAGGCCAGAACCAGGCACGCTGCTCGGCGGCCGTTACGAACTCACCAGCCGGATCGCCGTCGGCGGCATGGGCGAAGTGTGGCGCGGACGCGACACCGTCCTCGAACGCGAGGTCGCAGCGAAGATCATGAAGGACGAGTACCTGTCCGATCAGGGATTCCTCGCCCGCTTCCGTGCCGAGGCGCGCTCGATGGGCGCCGTCTCCGATCCCGGCATCGCCGGTGTCTACGACTACGGCGAGGAGAACGGCTCACCGTACCTCGTGATGGAGTTCGTGCCCGGTGAGTCGCTGGCCGCCCTGCTCGACCGCGGCCCGATGAGCGAGGCCGATACGCTCTCGATCATCGCGCAGGCCGCGCAGGCGCTGCATGCTGCGCACATGTCCGGGGTCGTCCACCGCGACGTCAAACCCGGCAACCTGCTCATCACCCCGGATTTCCGGGTCAAGATCACCGACTTCGGCATCGCCCGGGTCGCTGACCAGGCACCGCTGACGAAGACCGGCCAGGTGATGGGCACCGCCCAGTATCTGGCTCCCGAGCAGGCGACGGGCAAGGGTTCGACACCGAAGTCGGACCTGTATTCGCTCGGCATCATCGCCTACGAGGCGCTGGCCGGCAATCGCCCGTTCACCGGGGATTCGCAGGTCGAGATCGCCATCGCGCAGGTCAACCGCCAGCACCCGCCGCTGCCGGAGACGGTCTCCGAACCGGTCCGCCGGCTGGTCGACTCGCTGCTGTCGAAGCAGCCGGAGAAGCGCCCGGCCTCCGGTGCCGCTCTCGCGACTGCAGCGCGTGCCCTTATGAACGGCGATGTGCCCGCAGCCGAGGCGGCGGTGCCGCAGATGCTCGCGGCTGGGGCGGCTGCCGCAACCGCTTCCGAGGCGGTCACCCGCGTGTTCAGCCAGCCTGAGGATCCCTCGACTCGCGTCATGCCGGCCACCCAGCAGACCCGCGCCTATCAGCCGGGCAGCCCCACTGGTGCGGCTGCCGTCGCCCCGTACGGGTCCGATGGCCAGCTGGCCGAGGACACGGAGGCCGAGGAGGACCGGAAGAAGTCGAAGGCCCCGGCGGTCATCATCACGATCCTGGTGATCCTGCTGCTTGCCGGTCTCGCCTGGATCGGCTGGCTGTTCTTCGGCCCCAAGGACAATGAACCGGATCCTGCTCCGACGGCGACGGCCACGCCGACGCAAGAGGAGATCACCATCAAGCCCAGCGACTACATCGGCCTCTCCGAAGCCTCGGCGACCTCGAACCTCGAGCAGCTGGGACTGAAGGTCAAGTCGACGATGGTGACCTCGAACGAGCCTGCCGGCACGGTCGTCGATGTCCGCGAGGGCAGCAACGGCTACACTTTTGCCCCTGGTGACACCGTCACGATCGAAGTGTCGGAAGGACCGCAGCGCCAGGAGCCGACCCGCGCCCCGGAGCCGACGCGGGAAGGTGAGCCCACGCGCAACCCGCAGCCGACGCAGGAACCCGAACCTGAGCCCACCCAGCCACCGGACGACGGCGGTGATGATGGTGGCGACGGCGGCGATGATGGCGGTGGCAACGGCAACGCCGGTGGCAACAACGGCAACGGCGGTGGCAACAACGGCAACGGCAACGGCGGTGGCAACGGCAACGGCGGTGGCAACGGCAACGGCGGTGGCAACGGCAACGGCGGTGGCAACAACGGCAGCGGACCGGGACAGAACTCCGGCCGCGGCGGAAACTGACAGACGAGAAGGAACAGCATGAGCGAACCGCGGATACTCTCCGGCCGATACGAAGTGCATCGGCTGCTGGGACGTGGCGGCATGGCCGAGGTCCATGAGGGCCTCGACACCCGCCTGGGCCGTCGTGTTGCCATCAAGCTGCTGCGCTCTGACCTTGCCCGTGACCCGTCGTTCCACGCCCGCCTCAAGCGTGAAGCGCAGGCGGCCGCGGGTCTCAACCACCCCGGCATCGTCGCCGTCTACGACTCCGGTGAGGAGGTCTTCTCCGAATCCGGCGGCTCGACCGTGCAGGTGCCCTTCATCGTCATGGAGTACGTCGAGGGGCACACGCTGCGCGAGGTCATCTCCACCCATGGCAGCCTGACGATCCGCGAGGCCCTCGACGTCACCGCAGGTGTGCTCGGCCCGCTGGAGTACAGCCACCGCAACGGCATCGTCCACCGCGACATCAAACCCGCCAACGTCATGCTCACCCCTGAGGGCGACATCAAGGTGATGGACTTCGGCATCGCCCGCGCCCTGGAGGACACCGGCAGCCTGACCCAGACCCAGTCGGTCGTCGGCACCGCCCAGTACCTCTCACCCGAGCAGGCGCGCGGCGAGATCGTCGACGCCCGCTCCGACCTGTACTCCACCGCCTGCCTGCTGTACGAACTCGTCGCCGGCCGGCCGCCGTTCCAGGGCGATTCGCAGCTCGCGGTCGCCTACCAGCACGTCGGCGAACGACCGAAGGCTCCCTCGGAGTTCAATCCCGAGGTGCCGCCTGCTCTCGACCGGCTGCTCATGCACGCCCTGGAGAAGGACCGCGACATCCGCTACCAGGATGCCTTCACCTTCCGCGAGGACGTGCTTGCCGTGCGCGACGGCCGACCGACTTCGCTCGACGGCGATGCCGATGACGCCACCCAGATGTTCCAGCCACCGGCGGCTCTGGCCGGTGCCGGGCTAGGGGCGGCCGCAGCCGGCATCGGCACTCCGCAGCCGGCCTACGCCACCGGTGTGCCGACCCAGGCGATGAACACCGCGCCGATGACGAACGCCGTCGCCACCGTGCCAGAGGACGAGGACGGTGTCGATGAGGAGAAGGAGCGCAAACGCAAGACCTGGATGTGGATCGGTGCTGCGCTTGTCGCCGTCGTGCTCGCCGGGCTCGGTCTGTGGGTCTACAACGCCACCAAGGAACGGGAGCCGGTGACCTTCGAGCTGGCGGATCTGCGCGACCGCTCAGCCGATGATGCCGACGGCTACCTCATCAACCAGAACCTCACACCTGATCGTGAGCCGATCGCCGATGATGAGATCAAGGAGGGCAATGTCGTCAAGACCGATCCTCCGGCCGGCTCCCAGGTCAAACACGGCGACACCATCAAGGTCTACGTCTCCACCGGCCCCGACGTGGTCTCCGTCCCCGATGTGTCCGGGGAGACCGAGTCGCTGGCCCGCCAGCGCATCAACGATGCCGACCTCAAGGCCGGCAACAACATCGACGAGAACTCACCGGATGTCGAAGCCGGCACGGTCATCGAGACGCGCCCGGAAGCCGGCACCGAGGTCGACAAGGACTCCAACGTCGACTTGGTGCTCTCGACCGGACGGATCGATGTGCCCGATGTGCTCGGCAAGACCGAGCAGGAGGCCTGCGACGCACTCAAGAGCGACGACTACCAGCTGGAGTGCGACGTCAGGGAAGAGGAGACCGCCGATCACGAAGAGGGCAAGGTCTTCAAGCAGAGCACTGATGCCGGTGAGGAGGTCGAGCAGCACGCCACCATCACCGTCACGATCGCCAAGGCCCCGCCGGAGCCGACCGAGACCCCGACTCCGTCGCCGACACCGACCGAGGACGATGACGATGGCGACGGCGGTGGCATCGAATGGCCGTGGCCGGACAACACCTTCGACCCGGGCAACCGGCTCGACGAAGCCGCAGACGACGCCCTGAACCGCATGCGCGGACGCTTCGGCTTCACCAGCTGAGCTGTGCGAGACGACTGACCGGCCGGGAATCCCTCGGCCGGTCGGTGCATTCACAGCTCAGCGCATTCCGGACTCACCCCAATGCGTGGTGGTCCCCGCCCAGTGCGTGGTGGGCTCGGCTCAGCTGCGGGTGGAACCGAGCTCAGCTGCGGGCCGACAGCTGCGGTGCACGATCCCGGGCGGCCGCAGCCGCTTGAGGCATCCCGCAGGCGGCGAGGAAGTTGCCGATCATCTGGTACCCGTATTCGGTCAGCACCGACTCGGGATGGAACTGCACCCCGAACACCGGTGCGCTGCGGTGCTCGATGCCCATGATGACCCCGTCGGCGGTCTGCGCGGTGACCGTGAAGACGTCTGCGGGCAGAGTCTCGTCAACGATCGCCAGGGAGTGATACCGGGTGACCGTCAGGGGGCTCGGACATCCGGCGAACAGGCCGGTGCCGGTGTGGGTGATCTGCGAGGTCTTGCCGTGCATGAGCACCGGCGAATGCGACACTGTCGCGCCGAAGACCTCGCCCATTGCCTGGTGGCCCAAGCATACACCGAGCACCGGCAGCCCGGCCTCAGCGCAGTGGGCGATGACCTGCGGGCAGACTCCCGCATCGGCTGGGGCTCCCGGACCCGGGGAGATGAGCACCCCGTCGTAATCTGCCAGGGCGCCCGCCACCTCGGGCGCGGTGAGATCGTCGTTGCGGATCACCGTCGTCTGCGCGCCGAGCTCGCGGACATAGCTCACGAGGGTATAGACGAAGCTGTCGTAGTTGTCGATGACGAGGATGCGGTTCATCAGCCCCCCTGCCCGGGCTGTTCGACACCGGGTTCGCCACCCTCTCCGGGGTCGGCTGGGGCGTGGTCGCCCTCCTCCTCGATCGTCGCATCGTTGAACGGCATGTACGGGGCGACGACGGGGAAGACGAACTGCATGAGCAGGTAGCAGGCCCCGGCGATGAGGCCGAGGGACAGAATGAGCTTGGAGAACCAGTTGCCGGGCAGGATCCGCCAGATGAGTTCGTACATCAGTCCGTCGCACCTCCTGCCTTCTCGTACGCCGAGGAGTCCTTGATGGAGTCCGGCGGGCCCTCGCTGGCGTGCCGCCAGTCGGAGAGCTCGAAGTAGCCGATGTAGCGCTCCCGGGCCGAGAACATCGGGTTGCAGGCCGTGAGCGTCATGATCCGGTCCTTGCCCTTGTAGTCCGGCATGTCCGGTACGGGGGCGAGCACCTCGGTCTGGTCGGGCAGCACGATGTCGAAGTTGACGAAGGTGTAGGTGTAGTAGCCGTCGGCCGTCTGCACGATCGCCTCGTCGCCGGGGCGGATCTCGGCGATGAGGTTGAGCGGCTTGCCGTAGGTCACGCGGTGGCCGGCCATCGCGAAGTTGCCGACCTCCCCGGGCATCGCGGCAGTCGGGTAGCGTCCCAGACCCATCCGGTTGAGCACCGGCTCGAGTGAGACGCCCTCGGCGATGGTGCGATAGTAGTCCTCGCCGAAGCGCGGAATGTACATGATGCCGAAGGCAGAGTTGAGATCGGCCGGATCGCCGACGTAGGGCGTGTCGGGATCGTCGGGCAGCTCGTTGCGCGGATTGTCCTGCCACTGCGTGGTCAGCTCGTTGGCCAGGTTGCGGTTGTCCTCGTTGGCCGCGATGTCGGTCCACCACAGCTGCCAGACGACGAACAGGATGAGGATGAGACCGGCGGTGATGCACAGCTCGCCGAATGCGCGGATGGTGCCGCGCACCGGGCCCAGCGGCTCGCGTTCGGGCTTGGGCTTGTGGGCTGTGCGGTTGTGCGACGGCTCATCGCCGAAGACGACGGTGTCGAAGTCAGCGTGCCGATTGGCAGTCGGCATCGGTTCGGTCTGCGGAGCATTAGCCCCGTAGGCCTGCGCCGAGGCGACGCTCGGGGTGCCGTAGCTGTACTCGGAGTGGCGAGAGGCGGATTTGATGACAGGCCGCGGGCCGGTGGGGGTTACCCCGCTCGTCGGTGCCCCTGCAGTGCCGGAGGCGGCTGCGGTTCCGCTGTCACCGGCGCCATCGCCGGTCTGCCGAGCTGCGGCAGCGCGCTCCTGCGCGATGCGCTCACGGCGCGACATCGGTTGATCCACTACTGCTTCACCTTTGCTTGGGAGAGGTCGAACGCGCCCTCATACGCATCGAGGGTCAGCGTTCCGGTCTCGACTTTCCACCCTAATCCTAAGCGCTCGGCGTACTGCTGATAGACCTGCACAGCTGGAGAGTCGCTGAGTGCCCGGCGCAGCGCGTCGGGGTCGCCGACGGCTTCGATGACATACGGCGGGGAGTACACCTGGGAGCTGACTCGGAGAGTGTTGCCGACGCACTGGACCGAGGAGGTCGCAACGATGCGCTGGCCCTGGACGGACATGCCCTCTGCACCGCCGGCCCACAGCGCGTTCATCACGCCTTCGAGGTCCTGCTGGTGGATGACGAGGTCGTTGACGGACACGCCCGGCAGGTTCATCGATTCCCGCGGCGCGTCATCGAGCGTGACGGTCACGCCCTCCCCGGTGAGTTCGGCTGCTCGGGCTTCGGCGGCGAGCGCATCGGCGAACTTCTGCGCGTCATCGGCTTCGTCGGAGCCGGAGCGGCGCTGCAGCTCCTCGACGGTGCGGCGCTGCTCGGCCACGCTCTCCTCGAGCTTGCGGCCCTGGTCGGAGCGCTCCTTGACGATATCAGGCAGCGTCGAGGCCTCGGTCCGCAGCCTTGTGCCATCAGACGTTTGGGCCGAGGTGGCCATGAGCAGACCGCAGATGAGCAGCACGATGAACACCATCGGGTGCCCGAAGAGTCTCTTCACTTCTGCTGTGCTCCGCCCTCTGCACCGCCGGCCGGCGCTTCGTCGTCTGTGCCTTCCAATGTACCCAGCACTCCGACAGGCGGCCAAGTGACAACCGCACCGTGACAACATGCGACAGCGCCCCGGCATCGATGTCAGTGCCGAGGTGTGGACTGGGAAGCGAACCCAACGGCGTGCAGCCCACGGCGCTGGCTCGGGTTCTCTGCGTGTGATGATCGATAATGGAGAGGTGACGTCCATGCCCGCAGCCTCGCAAGCTGACACTCCCGCCCTGCGCAAGGCCCGGGGCGCGTTCTTCACGCCTGCCGACATCACCGAGTTCATCGCCGCTTGGGCCGTGCGCTATGCAGATGATCGGGTCCTCGAGCCCTCTGCCGGCGATGCCGCATTCCTGCTCTCGGCCCACCGACGGCTGACGGCCCTCGATCCGGCACGAACCAGCGCCCGGCCCGTTCACGGGGTGGAGATCCATCCCGAGAGCGCGGAGATCGGCCGCGCCCGCGTCACTGCTGCCGGAGGCCGAGCCGAGATCGAGGTCAGCGACTTCTTCGACCTGTCGCCGACCGGTGACTACGACACCGTGATCGGCAATCCGCCGTTCATCCGCTATCAGGGATTCACCGGCGAAAGTCGGGCTCGCGCCCGCGAGGCCGCGCTTCGCGGCGGGGTCGCGCTGTCCGGGCTGGCCTCCAGCTGGGCAGCCTTCACCATCCACTCCGCTCTGTTCCTGCGGCCCGGCGGCCGGCTAGGCCTCGTGCTGCCGGCCGAGCTGCTGACCGTCAACTACGCAGCACCGGTGCGCACCTTCCTGTTCGAGAACTTCCGCAGCGTCGAACTCGTCCTCTTCGAAGAGCAGGTCTTCCCCGGAGCCGAAACGGAAGTCGTCCTCCTCCTGGCCGACGGCTACCAGGAAGGCCCAAGCGCCCATGCGACCATCCGGCAGGCACGCACGGCCTCTGAGCTCAACGCCCTGGCACCCGGTCAGCAGTGGACGCCGGTCGACCCAGCCGCCAAGTGGATCGACAGCCTCGTCAGCCCCGCAGCGACCTCTGCCCTGCAGGCGCAGATGGAGGCCGGGCAGTTCTGCGATCTGGAGACCTGGGGCGATACGACGCTGGGCGCGGTGACCGGCAACAACAAGTACTTCACCCTCTCCGCCTCCCGTGCCGCTGAACTCGGGCTCACCTCCCGGGACCTCATGCGCGTCTCCCCGCCCGGCAGCTCGCATCTGCGCGGGCTCGCACTCACGCCGGCGCATCTGCGCCGGCTGGCAGACGAGGGCAGGGCAACGCAGCTGTTCTACCCGCGTGAACCGCTCTCATCGGCCGCGGCCGCCTACATCGAGGCCGGCGAGCGCACCGGCGTGCACGAGGCCTACAAGTGCCGGGTGCGCCGCAGCTGGTACCGGGTGCCGTTGCTGGAACCTGCCGATCTGCTGCTGACCTGCATGAACGCCGACACTCCACGACTGACGACGAACAGTGCCCGCGTCCGTCACCTCAACTCCGTGCACGGGGTGTACCTGCGCGAAGAGCACCGTGAGCTCGGCGGTGAGCTGCTGCCGCTGGCCAGCCTCAACGCCGTGACGACGCTGCATGCGGAGATCGTCGGCCGCAGCTACGGCGGGGGCATCCTCAAACTCGAGCCGAAGGAAGCCGACCGCTGGGCAGTTCCCTCACCTGCGCTCATCGCCTCCGCCGCCGAGGCGCTCGGCGGGATCCGCCTGCGGGTCGCCCGGATGCTGCGGGCCGGCAAGCTGAACGAAGCGTCCGAACTCATCGACACCGTGCTGCTGCGCGAACCCGGGCACCTGAGCGCAACAGAACTCGCCGAGGTGCGGCACGCCAGGGATGAGTTGGTACGCCGGCGGACCGTCAGGGGCGCCAGTGGCCGCTGAGACGAGTGCGAAGGAACGCGCCTGGCTGCTCTTCGACTACATCATCGCTCAGGCCGCACCCGATGGCGAGCATGCGGATCCGTGGACGGCAACCGATGACGGCAGGCTGCGCTTCTCACCCGACATCCCGACCCTCGAACGTCTGCTCGGCGTGCCGCTGCTGCTGCGGGCCGGCAGCCAGACGGGTGTGCCGGCCCTGGCGCTCGACGTGTGGCTGTCCTATGAGCTGCGCCGCGCCGGCTTCGACCCCGATGCCGTCTGGCCGCGAGCGACCCACCCGCGGATCCTGCCGACCCCGATCGCCAAACTGCTCGCCGGCCTGCCGGCAGCCGAGCGGGCAGCCCTCACCGCCCGCCTGGCACAGCGCACCGCTATTCCCGGTGCGACAGCGGCGAGCGCGAACATCCTCGGCAAGCACTATCTCAAACAGGTCGACGTCATGATGACCGACTGGGCGACCGGGCCCGAGCTGCTCATCTCCACCAAGCGGATGGACTCCTCCTACGGCAAGAATGCCGCCAACCGCGTCGAGGAGTCCTACGGCGATGCGAAGAACCTGCGGCTGCGCCATCCGCTGGCCGCACTCGGCTTCGTGCTCGGACTGCGCTCCGACATCCTCGACATCGCACCGGCGACGGCCGACTGGCTCTTCGACCTCGTCGGCAAGCTCGGCCAGGAAGACGACGCCTACCACGCCACGAGCATCATCATCTTCGACTGCACCGACCCGGGCGCCAGCGGCACCCTGTTCGATGACACCGCTCAGATGGCACCCGGGACCGACCTCGACGCGATCATCGAACGCCTGCCTGAAGCCCGCGTCCGCGACGATGTCGTCGCCGACTGGCTCTCCCCTGGCCGGTTCCTCACCGTCATGGTCAACCGGGTGCTCGACGCCACCCCGGTGACGTTCCACCCGGAGGCGCGCAGGCGGCGCAATGCCGCCCGCAGCAGCGCCGCCCGCCTCGGGTCGGTCATCACCGACGACGGTCGCGTCCTCTGATCGAATGCCCCGTACAGCTGCGGGCTTTGCGGCGATGTGCACAGAAGTGCTCCTCGAGTAGACTTTGGGTGTTGTCCAACCCCCACATGCACCCAGGGACAGCATTCGCAGGCCCATTGCCGGGACTGGTCTGTCCACCGGAGGAGAAACGTGTCCAAGTCGAGCCGTAACCGCAAAGCGCACCGCACCTCGCGCCTCACGGAGAGCCCCAAGGCCGCTGAGACGACAGCCGAGGAGACTCTGAACGACGAGACTCTCGACATCGACGACCCCGCGAAGACCACCGACGTCGACACTGCAGACGAAAAGGACACGGCGCCCGCGAAGAACACCACAGCGAAGAAGAAGCCGGCCGCTGCCAAATCGGCCGGCGCGACTGCTGCCGGCAAGAAGTCGGCGAAGAAGGCCGACGTCGACGTCGACGATGCGGAGGACGAGAAGTCCGGCAAGGCCGCCCGCTCCGGCAACCCCGCCAAGCGCAGCAAGGCGCGTACCAGCCGCTCGACCTCCCGGTCCACGTCCCGGTCGACCGGCCGCACCACCTCGACCTACGACGGCACCACCTCGACGGTGACCAAGCCGAACCCGCGCTGGTTCGTGCCCGTCATGGTCGGCATCCTGCTGCTCGGCCTCGCCTGGCTCGTCGTCTTCTACCTCTCTCAGGGCGCCTGGCCTGTTGAGGCCTGGGGCAACTGGAACCTCGTCGCAGGCTTCTCGATCCTCGTCGCCGGGCTCCTGATGTCGACACGATGGCGCTAAGGGAATGGCGAAACCGGCCGGATACTTCCGTCTTCTAGCTCACCACCCTCTGCCCATCCGCCTGGCGGCACTGTACGTCGGGCTGTTCCTCTACGGGTTCTCCGCCGGGCTCATGCTGCGGTCGACGCTGGGCAATATGCCCTGGGACGTGCTGCACGAGGGCCTGTCGAAGCTGACCGGCATCTCGATCGGCCTCGTCGTCGTGATCCTGTCGTTCCTCCTGCTGCTGCTGTGGATCCCGCTCAAGCAGCGCCCGGGTCTGGGCACCCTGTCGAATGCGCTGCTTGTGGGTCTGTTCATCGACCTGACCCTGTTCATCGTCCCGGCACCGGAACAGCTGTGGCTGCGCATCGTCTTCGTCGCGTTCGCCATCCTCATCAACGCCGTGGCCACGGTGCTCTACATCATTCCGAACTTCGGGCCGGGCCCGCGCGACGGGCTCATGACCGGCCTCGTCCTCAAGACCGGCGGGTCGGTCACCGTGGTCCGCGCCTCCATCGAGATCGCTGTCATGCTCATCGGCTGGCTGCTCGGCGGCACCCTGTTCATCGCCACGATCGTCTTCGCCTTCGTGATCGGGCCGGTGACCCACTTCATCCTTCACCTGGCGATCAAGCTCTTGGGGCCCGGTGACCCGATGGTCTCCGAGGACACCTAGACCGTCACCGGCACCCAGATCAGTGCCGCGAGCCCGGCTGCGCTCACCACCGCTGTCAGGATCAGCAGACTGAGCGCGCGCAGACGCTGCGGGGCGAAGAAGTACACGCAGCCGAAGACGAAGCCGGTGACGAAGCCGCCGAGGTGTGCCTGCCAGGAGATGTTGGGCACCAGCCAGATGAGCACCGCGTTGATCGCGACGAACCCGAACACCCCGGTGAGGTTCCGGTCGAGTCGACGGGTGGGGGTGGCCACGAAGCCGACGAGGCCGAACAGCGCTCCCGAGGCGCCGATGTGCACCGTGAGCAGGGCCTGCGGACTGCCGTCGGCAAGGGCGAGGGCGAACACCGCCAGCGAACCGCCGAATGCACTGAAGAGATACAGCAGCGCAAACCACCCCGAGCCGGTGTATCGCTCCAGGAACGTGCCGAAGAAGTACAGCCCGACCATGTTGAACATGATGTGCATGCTGCCGGCGTGGATGAAGGCTGTCGTGAGCGCGGTGTAGGGCTCGGAGACCGCCCAGTAGGCGGCGAAGCCGAACATCCGCGGGATCCAGTCACCGGTCAGCAGCTGCAGCAGCCACACGATCACGCATGCCCCGATGAGGCCGTACGTCACCGGTGTCGCCGTCATCCTCCCCGACCTCCGGTCCGGCATACCCTGCGGTGGCTCCGGCTGGACGGGACCCTGCGCGCTGCCGCCAGGCCGAGGCGCGCCCGGCCGAGGGACGCCGGGCCGAGGCGCGCCGGGCTGCGGCGGTTCAGACGGTGGAACTGACATGACCACATCCTATGGACGGCAGTGAACCAGACCGGCCCCTGGTCCACAGAGGATCAGGGGCCGGTGAGAGGCGAACTGGGATCAGCGGATCTCGACGGATTCGATGACGACCGGCTCGGTCGGGCGGTCGGCCTGACCGGTCGGGACGGCCTCGATGGCGTCGACGACCTTCTTCGACTCCGCGTCTGCGACCTCACCGAAGATCGTGTGCTTTCCGTTGAGCCACGGGGTCTCCATGGTCGAGATGAAGAACTGCGAGCCGTTGGTGCCGCGGCCCATCTGCTGACCGGCATTGGCCATGGCCAGCAGGTAGGGCTTGCTGAACTGCAGTTCGGGATGGATCTCGTCATCGAAGACGTAGCCGGGGCCGCCGGTGCCGGTGCCCAGCGGGCAGCCGCCCTGGATCATGAACTGCTTGATGATGCGGTGGAAGCCGAGTCCATCGTAGAACGGACGGGTGACCTGTTGACCGGACTGCGGGTCGGTGAACTCGCGCTTGCCCTCGGCGAGCTCGACGAAGTTCGCCACGGTCTTCGGGGCGTGGTTGCCGAAGAGATCGATGACGATGTCGCCCTTGTTCGTGTGCAGGACTGCCTGCTGCGTTGCGATACTCATACCCGTCATTCTGTCACGAACGCGCGCACTCGCCCACCGCCTCGGGAACGGAGCACCCATCATCACCGGTGGGAATCCTAGGCGAATTGTCAGCGTTCAGACACCCACCCGGGCGCTGCTCAGATTAGCTCAGCCTCTAGACTCGGGGTAACGTTGAAGTCACAGAATGAATCCACCGATTCCGGAGGGTGAGATGTTCAAGAAGAAGACCCAGCCCAGGTCCCAGCGGCTGCTCCATGAAGTCAGCGATGTTGCCGTCGCGGTCGGTGATGCGGTGCGCGCAGGATCTGCACAGGCCATCGAAGCCTCCGGACCGGCACTGGAGAAGGCCAACGCCTTTGTCGGCGGCGGTGCGGCGAAGAATGCGCCGAAGCTGCGTCGAGTGTCGAAGAAGCTCAAGGAGGCTGCTGACCAAGTGCGACCAGATGTGAACCATTTCGAGAAGGATCTCCGCCCCCGCTTGGAGAAGATGAGCAAGGACGGCCGCAAGCAGTTCGGCGTCGTCGCTGACCAGGTGGCCGACCAGTTCGATTCGCTCAGCACCGACAGCCGCAAGACGCTTGCGGCCGCCAAGAAGCGTGTGGCCGATGACTGGGCGCCCGAGGCCACCGAGCGCGCTGGTGCCCTGGCCGCCGGTGCTGCCGGAGCCCTGGCTTCAGCACAGACCCCGAAGGCCATCGAGGAGCTCGCCGCCAAGCTGACCGGCGACAAGAAGGCCGTGAAGAAGGCCAAGAAGACGCTGAAGAAGGCCGGCAAGGACATCGAGAAGCGCACCGCGCACTCGGGCATGGGCACCGGCACCAAGGTGTTCCTGTGGATGCTCGTGCTCGTCGGTCTGGCCGGCGTCGCGTACTTCGTGTGGCGTAAGGCCCAGCCGGTCGAGGACCCCTGGTCGACGCCGCTGGAGGGCAACCGTCCAGCCGACGCGCGCCCCGTGGGCACCACCCCGGCATCCCGCCAGACCCCGGTCACCGAGGTTTCCGAGACTCCGGTCCCGGCAGCCAAGGTCGAGGACGTCGACGCTGATGCTGAGGAAGAGGGCGTCGACGAGTTCGGCAACCCGCGCGCCAAGGATCCACACAACTTCTGATCTCCCGCTCCCGAGGTGAGTCTCGGGTGAGGACACCAGCGCCCCTACTCGTGATGAGCAGGGGCGCTGCGCTGTCTCGGGTTGCTGCTGGATGTCGAACGGGTTACGCTCAGGACGAGTGCCGCGGCCGGCGGGCGCTGCCGGCCTCACGGTGAGCAGATCGTCCCAGCAGAGAGACCGCGCGTGTCCGAAATCGCCTCTGGCCTCCACCCTCCGACCCAGACGAACGGCACCGGCCCGCGTGTGCTCGGTGAGCCGCATGATGCCTCCACTGCCGAGGCGGTGGTGCTGCGTCGCCTGCGCGAGCAGCTGCCGGAGGAGGTCACGGTCATCTGCGGGCAGCGGATCACCGCCGCAGATCTCGACGTCGAGATCGACATGCTCATCCTGTGGCCAGGTCTGGGCATCGTCGTACTCGAGGTCAAAGGCGGGCAGGTGTCGATGCGCGAGGGCCGGTGGTACACCGCCGGTCGGCACGGGTCTGCCCGGCTGTCGATGTCGCCGCTGGAGCAGGCGATGCGTGCCAAGCACGCGCTCGGCCGGTGGCTGCGCAACCGGCTGAGCACCGGTGCAGGTCGGATGGTGCAGATGGCCAGCCTGCCGTTCAGCAGCCTGCGGGACTGGACGAGTGTGCCCGATGCCCCGCGCGATCTGCTCATCGACGGGCAGGATCTCGGCAGCATCGGCGCGCGCATCGAAGCCGCCCTGCGCACCTACTACAGCGAGACTGCGCCGCTGTCTGCCCAGCAGCTGGAGCTGCTGTCTCGCCAGTTGCGCCAGACTCATCAGGCTGCTGAGACCTCCCGGCTACGTGCGGCTGAACTCGACAGCCGCTCGAATGCGCTGACGGCCGAACAGGAGCGGATCCTGTCGGTGCTGCGCTACCAGACGCGGGCTGAGCTCAGCGGAGGCCCCGGCTCGGGCAAGACCCACCTGGCGCTGCTCAAGGCGCGCCAGCTCACACGGGAGGGGCTGCGTGTGGCGGTGATGTGCTATTCGCGTGGCCTGGCCCGGTTCATGCAGCTCACGATCGCCCAGTGGGAGCCGCCTGAGCGCCCGGCATATGTGGGGCTGTTCCATGACCTGCCGCTGCAGTGGGGTGCGCAGCCGGGCGCCGATGACGACTCGCACTACTGGGAGGTCGCATTGCCTCAGCGGCTGCGCGAACTCGCCGGTGAGCGTGATCCTGCCGACCTGTTCGATGCGATCATCGTCGACGAGGGCCAGGATTTCTCTGACATCTGGTGGCAGGCTGTCGAGTCGTGCCTGCGCGCACCGGCGACCGGCATTCTCTACGCCTTCACCGACGAACATCAGCGTATCTTCGACCGGGACGGCGCGGCACCGATCACCATGAACCCGTTCTATCTGGGTGAAAACCTGCGCAATGCCGACACGATCGTCGAGTCGATCGCCGGGCTCGCCTCCGAACCCCAGATCGTGCGACTGCACGGCGGTGAACACGTCGAGTTCGTCGACGTGCCCACAGACGCGGCGCTCGAGACCGCCGACGATGTGCTCGCCCGGATCGCCGACTCGGGGGACTGGGAGCTGAACCAGATCGCACTGCTGACGACGGGTCCGAGGCATCCGGTGCAGCGCGAGGTCGTCGCAATCGAGGGCTTCGACGCCTACTGGGATGCGTTCTTCGCCGGCACGGACGCCTTCTACGGTCACGTGCTCGGCTTCAAGGGCCTCGACCGCGAGGTCGTCGTGCTGTGCGCCAACGGTTTCCGCGACCCGCAGCGGGCCAGGGAGATGATGTACGTCGGTATGTCCCGTGCCCGGTTCAAGCTCATCGTCGTCGGCGATATGGCCGAGTTGGCGGAACTCACCAGCGGTGATGTCGATGCCGCTGCCCAGTCGGCGACCGAGACCCGCAACCAGACCGCCGATTCTGCC
Source organism: Brevibacterium sp. p3-SID960 (assembly GCF_025144725.1). Lineage (GTDB taxonomy): Bacteria > Actinomycetota > Actinomycetes > Actinomycetales > Brevibacteriaceae > Brevibacterium. The sequence goes on from NZ_JALXKS010000040.1 coordinate 18,926, forward strand.
TCCTCCCCCGCTGGCGGGTCCGCACCCGAGGTGGCGGTCGCCTCGTCTCAGGCAGCTGAGGCGGTGCTGCCGGCTGCCACCGGTTGGTACATCGCAGCCGACAACCCGGCATTGGCCAGCAGTCACCGGGCAGCGACCGGGCGGGCGCACGCCTACGCGGAGGCGTTCTATTCCGGCACCGAGGTCGATCCGCGCCTCGTGCGCACGCGCCTGGAGGCTGTATTCGGCACCGTCGGTGCTGACGTCGAGGTACGCCCGCCGTTCACCATCGACTACGGCAGCAACATCAGCATCGGCGAGCGCACGTACATCGGCGCGCAGCTGACCGCCCTGGACGTTGCGCCGATCAGGATCGGTGCCGACTGCCAGATCGGGCCGAACGTCCAGCTCCTCACCCCGATCCATCCGCTGGAGTCCGGCGCGCGGCGGACCGGGCGCGAATCAGCTGAGCCGATCTCGATCGGCGACAACGTATGGCTCGGCGGCGGAGTGACCATCTGCCCGGGCGTGACGATCGGGGACGATGCCGTGATCGGCGCCGGCGCCGTCGTCACTGAGGATGTCCCCGCCGGTGCACTCGCAGCCGGGGTTCCGGCCCGGGTCATCCGGCAGCTCGGCTGACAGATCGCTCCGCTTCAGCCCGGTCGGGCTGTTGCCGCTGGATCACTGCCGGGGCCGCCTCAGGCTGCGATGCCGACCAGATCAGCCCGCTGCAGCGGCAGCGTACTCCGGCTCCGCGAGCTTGCCGTCGCGCATCGTGGCCACGGCATCGGTCTTCGGCAGGAACTCGGTGTCGTGGGTGACGATGACGGTGGCGACGCTGAACTCCTTCGTCACCTGACACAGCAGGTCCATGATCGCCTCCGACCGGTCGTGGTCGAGAGCAGCGGTCGGCTCATCGACGAGCAGCACACTCGGGTCGCCCATGAGCGCGCGGGCGATGTTGACGCGCTGCCGTTGGCCGCCGGAGAGCTGGTGAGGCCGACGCCCGGTGGCATCGGCTAAGCCGACACGCTCGAGCAGGGCCTGAGCCCGCGCGCGGGTGCCGTCGCCGCCTTCGCCCCGCAGCCTGTCTGCGATGATGAGCTGCTCACAGGCGGTCAGCGATTGAAGCAGGTTCGGCTGCTGGAAGACGATGCCGATCTTCTCCCGGCGCAGTCGGCTGCGGTCTGACTCGCTGAGGCCTGCAACGTCGGTGCCGTCGATGCGCACCACGCCGGAGGTCGGGCTCACAAGTGTCGAACCGACAGCCAGCAGACTCGACTTGCCCGAACCCGAGGGGCCGACGACCGCGGTGACAGTGCCCGGGGCCAGGGTCAGGCTGACGTCATCGAGCGCGGTGACCGTTCCGGTGCCATCCGGGTAGGTGAGGGTGACGTGCTCCAGCTCAAGCGCCGGCGCGCTGCTCGAGGTGATCTGGGCGTGCGTGTTCTGCCGGATGGTGGTCATCAGTTTCCTCCCAGTGCGAGAAGCGGGTCGACGCGGGTGACACGGCGGACGGCGAAGGCGGCGGCGATGAGGCCGATGCCGACCACGCCTGCCATCGGCAGCAGCGTGGTCGCCGGGCTGACGGTGAACGGTGCGACCGAGGACAGAGCCAGGCCCGCTGCGATGCCGATGATGCCGCCGGCGATGACGCCGATGCCGAGCACGATGAGCGCCTGGCCGAGGGCGTCGCCGAGCACATAGCGGGTGGAGCCGCCGAGTGCCTTGACGACGGCGATCTCGCGGGTCCGCTGGATCGTCCACACGCTGAGGAACGCGGCGACCACGAGGGCGGAGATGCCGTAGAGGAACGCCTGGATGAGGGTCAGTGAGCCGTTCTCCGAGCTGTATGAGGCCAGCGCGGAGAAGCTCTCCTTCGGTGTCATCGACACGGTGTTGGCCCTGTCGTCGGCGTCGGCCTGGACGTCATCGACGTCGGTTCCGGCGGCGCGGTCACCGGCGGCCGCGACCGAGGTGTCGGTGACGGTGGCGAGCACCACGGTGCCGGCCACCTCGGGGTCGGAGATATGGGTGATGGACTTCCAGGTCGCCAGGTCGATCCAGGCGACCGGGGTGTGGGAGTACCACTGGTCGGGGATCGTGCCGGCAACCTCGAGCTCGGTGCCGCCGAAAGTGACGATGTCACCGGTCTCAGCGGAGAGCTCAGTCGCGAGCTCCTCGCTCAGCACGATGGTCTCAGCACGCAGCGCCTTCGGGCCGATGCCCGATCCGGGTTCGGCGGCGAAGCCGGCAGCCTGGGTGGAGGTGTCGAGTTCGAGCCGGGACTGCACGATGCCCAGCGGTTCGGCACCGGACACACCTGCCGTCGACTGCCACGCCTCCACCTGCTCGGCGGTGACGCGGGACTGGGTGTAGGACGGGTCGTCGGCCCCCTCATCCTCGCTGCCCGATCCGAAGGCCACCATCGAGGCCGGCAGCTCGGCGATTGCCGAGGTGGACTGGCGGGCCAGGCCGGCGGTGAGCCCGGAGAGCATGATGAGCAGCACGCTGATGAGCGCGACGACTGCGGCCATGAGGGCGAAGCGGCCCTTGGCGAATCTGATCTCGCGGAATGCTAGGAACATATCTCCACCATCGCGTCTTGCGCGCATGCGCACATCGGGAGGACGGTGGGACTCTGCCTCAACCATTCGATTGATGCCCGGGTCCGAGCCGCAGAGCTAGAGTTGGACTATGCCCGAACCCGACAGCCGTGTTCCGCTGGTGCTGAGCGCCATGCGCGTAACCCTGCATGCCGGGTTCGCCCTCCTTTTGGGCATCGGCATCATCCGGACGCTCATCGAGATCGGCGTGCACGGCATCGGCTGGATCGTCCTGCCGCTGTCGGTGATTCTGGCCGGGACCTACGTCTACGGCACGTTGCGCGAGAAGCACCACAGCGAACACGTCGGCATCGACGGCCGGCTCGCCGGGCTGCCGCAGCGCATGGCGATGCTGTGGCTGGCCGCTGTCACCGTCCAGTGGCTGTGCCTCGTCTCGCTGAGCGAGCACTTCACGTGGCTGGCCTTCCCCCTGTTCTTCCTGCATCTGCACATCCTCCGTACCCGGCATGCGATCTTCGCGGTCATCGTGCTCGCCTGCTCGGTCGGTGTCATCCAATGGGCCCACACCGGTCAGCTGCAGCCGGCACTCATCGTCGGCCCGCTGCTCGGCGCCGGAGTGGCGATCATCATGTCGCTGGTGTACCAGGCTCTGTACACTGAAAGCGAGCATCAGCGCCGCGCGGTCGCCGAGCTCATCAGCACTCGCAGCGAACTCGCCGCCGCCCAGCATGAGGCCGGCCAGCTGGCCGAACGTGAGCGGCTCGCCCAGGAGATCCACGACACCCTGGCGCAGGGCCTCTCCAGCATCGTCCTCGTCTCCCGCGCCGCCCGAGATGCGCAGGTCGGAGGCAGGTCTGAGGCCGCCGTGGACTACATCGACATCATCGAACGCACCGCCGCTGAGAACCTCGCCGAGGCCCGCGCCTTCGTCCGCGATCTGGCTGCCGGACAGGCACCGCGCCAGCAGCGCACCACCCGGCTGCTCGAGCGCCTGCCGCAGCTGTGCGCCGACACGCAGGAGCGCGTCCAGGCTGCTGGGCAGGACCTGAGGTGCACGTTCGCCGCCGAGGGTGACCCGGTCCCGGTTTCAGCCGCGACCGAGGCGGCACTCGTGCGATCTGTGCAGTCGCTGCTGTCGAACGTCGCCACCCACGCACACGCCTCGGCAGCCCGGGTGACGCTGGCGTTCTTCGACGACACCGTCACCATCGACGTCTTCGACAACGGCAGCGGTTTCGACCCCGACGCGGTGCTGCAGGCAGACCCGGCCGACGGTGTCGGTGCCGACTCCGGTTACGGGCTGCGCCTGCTGCGTGAGCGCCTCAGCCAGGCCGGCGGGCACGTCACCGTCGAATCAGCTCCCGGCAAGGGCACCGTCGTCGGCGTCAGCCTGCCGCTGCCCCCCGGCAGCGATCACCCACCCGAGCCGCTGGAGACAGCCGCATGACGGAGATCCGCCTGCTCATCGTCGATGACCACCCGGTGGTGCGCACCGGGCTCATCGCCATGCTCAACGGCTTCGCCGAGTTCGAAGTCGCCGCCGAGGCCTCCGACGGCATGCAGGCCATCAAGTCAGTCGAGCGGGCCGAGACGTTGGGCGAACCGCTCGACGTCGTGCTCATGGACCTGCAGATGGCCGGGATGGACGGGGTGACCGCGACCCGCAGACTCAAGGAGTCCCGCCCGGACCCGCCGGTGCTCATCCTCACCACCTACGACTCCGACTCCGACATCGTCGCAGCAATCGAAGCCGGTGCCTCAGGCTACATGCTCAAGGACGCCGATCCGGAGAAGATCCGGCAGGCCGTCACCGAAGCCGCTGCCGGGCGCACCGCCCTGGCACCGGAGATCGCCGCCCGGCTCTTCGACCGGATGCGCAGCCCGGGCATCTCGCTGTCGAACCGGGAGATCGAGATATTGCAGCTGCTGGCCACCGGGACCTCGAACCGCGAGATCGCCCGCGAGCTGTTCATCTCTGAGGCGACCGTCAAGACTCACCTCAACCACATCTACTCCAAGCTCGGCGTCTCCAACCGCACCGCAGCGATCGCTGCCGCCCGCGAGCAGCGCATCGTGCGCGACTGACCAGCTGTGCGTCGGCAGATGACGCGGGAAGTCGCATTCATGACGCTGCATGGCATGTTTATGACGATATAAGGCCTGCCGTGACATCCCCACCGGCTCCGGCCACCGCCCGGGTCTAGCGTGAGTTCCACATCTGTCCTCCCACAGACCTAGGAGCCATCATGCCGCTGACCCGCCTGCCCATCCTCGACCTGTCCCGCGCCGACGATCCGCAGCTGGCCGCTGACTTCCGCCGCCAGCTGCGCGAGGTCACCCACTCGATCGGGTTCTTCTACCTCACCGGCCACGGCATCCCCGCCGCAGACTTCACCGCCCTGCTTGAGACCGCTGAGCGTTTCTTCGCCCTGCCCGAGGCGGACAAGCTCGCCATCGAGAACACCCGCTCCCCGCACTTCCGCGGCTACACCCGCACCGGCGGCGAGCGCACCCAGGGCCTGGTCGACTGGCGCGAGCAGATCGACATCGGCCCACACCGCGCACCGGTCGCCGAACCGCTGCACGCCTACGACCGGCTCACCGGCCCGAACCTCTACCCGGACGCCCTGCCGGAGCTGAGGGCCGTCACCGACGCCTGGCACACCCAGCTGAGCGCGGTCGCAGCCCGGCTGCTGTCCGAATGGGCGCTGAGCCTCGGCCAGCCGGCTGACTTCTTCGCACCGGCCTTCGCCGAAGACCCCGAATCCTTCATCAAGATCATCCGCTACCCGGCACCCGAGCCGACCGCCGCCTCGGACACGGCCCCCGAGGACATCACCCAGGGCGTCGGCGCGCACCGCGACGGCGGGGTGCTCACCCTGTTGTACCCGCAACCGGGGACCACCGGGCTGCAGGTGCTGCATGAGGACCGGTGGATCGACGTCGAACCGATCGAGAACACCTTCGTCGTCAACATCGGCAAGCTGCTCGAGGTCGCCACCGGCGGCTATCTGCGCGCCACCGTCCACCGCGTGCTGCCGACCGCACCGGGTGCGGACCGGATCTCGGTGCCGTTCTTCTACAACCCCGCCCTGCGCGCCAGCCTGCCCGAGGTGACCCTGCCTGCCGAACTGGCCCCATCGGCGCGCGGGGTGAGCGCTGATGAGCGCGACACGCTGCATGCCGTCTACGGGGAGAACGCCCTGGCCTCTCGGCTGCGCTCCCACCCCGACGTCGCCGCACTCCACCACCCCGATCTACTGACTGCCGCGCCGGGTACCCAGTGAGCACGATCTCCGCCTCAGCACCCCTCGATGCCTGCTCGCCGGCCACCGCACCCGAGGCCGGTGTCCCCGCAGGGACGTCCGGGACCCGGTTGGCGCTGTCCTTCGAAGCCATGCCCCCGCGCAGTGCCGCCCAGCAGCAGCGCTCCGGTGCGCTGCTGGAGCTGCTGGCCTCCTACGACCCCGACTACCTCGCCGTCACCTCGGCGGTGGGCACCGGCTGGTCGGCGGGGACGGCGGCCTTCATCGAGCAGCTGGCCGCAACCACCCGGCTGCGTCCGCTGGCCCACCTGACGTGCACCGCAGCCCCGCGTAGGGAGCTGACCGAGTGGATCGAGCGGTTCATCGACGCCGGGGTGCGCGGGTTCCTCGCCGTCCGCGGAGACCTGGCAGCCGGGCAATCGGCTCCCCCGCGCGGGCACCTCGCGCACGCCGATGCGCTCGTGGCACTGCTGCGGGAGGTCGAGCGCGGCCAAGTCGCCCGGCTGTGCGGCGGCCGGCTGGCGATCGGGGTGGCGGCCTACCCGAGCGGGCATCCCGAGTCACGGCACCCGGCGGAAGACATCGACGTGTTGGCCGCCAAGCAGCGCAACGGCGCCGACTTCGCCATCACGCAGCTGTTCTTCGACCCCGCCCTCATCACTGCTGTCGCCGACCGTGCACGGCTGGCCGGCGTCACCCTGCCGATCATCCCCGGGATCATGCCGATCACCGGCACCGCGCGCCTGCAGCGGATGTGTCGGCTCTCCGGGCTCACGCCACCGCCGCGCATCTCCCAGGCGCTGGCCGCAGCCCGCAGCCCAGCCGAGGAGTACGACATCGGCCTGGACCTCACCGCCGATTTCGTCGACGAGCTCATCGCCGCCGGGGTGCCGGGCCTGCACTTCTACACCTTCAACGACCCGACGACCATCACCGAGCTGCTCTCCCGCCTGCGACCAGCCACCCTCTCCCGGCTGGCCGCCGACCGAAAGGACTTCCCGTGACCGCCTCACCGAAGTGTTCGTTCCCGCCTGCGACCGCCACCGGGCTGCCGCGCATCGGCCCGCGCCGCGAACTCAAGCGCGCCCTCGAAGCGCTGTGGGCCGGCACCATCGACGAAGCCTCTTACGCCGATGCCGCCCACAGTCTGCGAGTGGGCGCTTATGAGCGGCAGCGCGAGCTCGGCCTGACCGCCGACTATGCGATCCCCGGCGACTTCTCCGCCTACGACCAGGTCCTCGACGCTGCCATCACCACCGGCATCGTCGGTGAGGACCCGTCCGGCACCGACCTGGGCGAGTACTTCGCTCTGGCCCGCGGCACCGCAGAGCACCCGCCGCTGGAGATGACGAAGTGGTTCGACACGAACTACCACTACCTGGTGCCCGAAGTCGCCGATGAGCGCACCTTCACCGCCCGCCCGCAGCGTCTCCTCGACCTCGTCGCCGAGGCGCGGGAGGCCGGGCATCGGATCCGCCCGGTGCTGGTGGGTCCGGTGACCCTGCTGGCGCTGTCGAAGCCGACGGCTGGAGCAGAGCAGGCGCCGCTGGAGCGGCTCAATGAGCTCGTCGAGGTCTACGCCGAACTTCTGGCTGCCCTGCATGCCGCCGGGGTCGAGTGGGTGCAGCTCGATGAGCCGATCCTGGTCACCGACCTCGACGCGATCAGCGATGCTGAGCTGGCCGCCTGCGCCGGTGACGCGCATGCCCGTCTGCTGTCAGCCGGTGAGCGCCCGCAGGTGCTCATCACCGCGCCATATGGTGCGCTGCGGGCAGGACTTGAGACCCTGCTGGCCGCCGGGCCCGAGGCGCTGGGCGTCGACGTCTCGCCTGCCACCCGGGCCGCGGACCCCGGTTGGCTGGCCCGCCTGCAGACAGCGGACTTCGGCACCACCCGGCTGGTGGCAGGGGTGGTCGACGGCCGAAACATCTGGGCTGCCGACCTGGCTGCCGAGCTCAAGGTGCTCGCCGGGCTGCAGGACGGTGGTCGTGATGTATCGGTCTCGACCTCGACCTCGCTGCTGCATGTCCCCTACACGGTGGCCGCCGAGACCCGGCTGCCGGTCGATGTGGCCGGCTGGCTGTCCTTCGCCGCTGAGAAGCTCACCGAGGTCGAGGCGCTCGCGGCGGCACTGGAGGCCCGCAGCAGCGGTGCTGACGACCCGGCCGGTGTCCGTAAGCCCGCCTTCGACCGGTCGGCCCGGGCGGTGCGCACCCGCGCAGAATCCGCCCGCGTGCTCAACCCCGAGGTGCGTGCCCGGACAGCTGCCATCGGTGAGCGCCGGGTGCGCAGTGGCAGCCTCGAAGAGCGCCGGCGAGCCCAGGGCGCACTCGGCCTGCCGGTGCTGCCGACGACGACGATCGGCTCGTTCCCGCAGACGCCCGACGTGCGCCGAGCCCGGGCCGCGCTGCGCGATGAGCGCATCACCGAGGTGCAGTACCAGGCGACGATGCAGGCCGAGATCGCCGAGGTGGTGCGCCTGCAGGAGGAGCTCGGCTTCGATGTCATCGTCCACGGTGAGCCCGAGCGCAACGACATGGTGCAGTACTTCGCCGAGCACCTGGCCGGCTTCGCGGTCACCGATCACGGCTGGGTGCAGTCCTACGGCAGCCGCTGCACCCGCCCGCCGATCCTGTTCGGCGACGTACACCGGCCGGCTCCGATCACGGTGCCGTGGTCGACCTTTGCCGCCAGCCTGACCGACAAACCGGTCAAGGGGATGCTCACCGGCCCGGTGACGATCCTGTCGTGGTCCTTTGTTCGCGATGACGTGCCGCTGTCGACTGCTGCTGAGCAGATCGGCCTGGCGCTCTCCGACGAGGTTGCCGAACTGGAGGCCGCCGGCATCCGGATCATCCAGATCGACGAGCCGGCTCTGCGTGAGCTGCTGCCGCTGCGCGCCGATGCCCGGGACGCCTATCTGGAATGGGCGGTCGATGCGTTCCGGTTGGCCAGCATCGGTGTGGAGCCGGGCACGCAGATCCACACGCATCTGTGCTATTCGGAGTTCGAGCAGGTCATCGACGCCATCGATGCCCTCGATGCCGATGTCACGAGCATCGAAGCCGCCCGTTCGCGCATGGAGCTGCTCGCCAGCCTCGACCCGACCGAGTTCGACCGCAGCGTCGGCCCGGGCGTTTACGATATCCACTCCCCGCGGGTGCCCTCGGTCGATGAGCTCATTGGCCTGCTGGAGGCGGCCCTGACCCACGTGCCGCGCCATCGCCTGTGGGTGAATCCTGACTGCGGACTCAAAACCCGCCGGTACGAGGAGGTCCGCCCGGCATTGGAGAACCTCATCGCCGCCCGTGACGCAGTGCGCGTTCGCGCCGCCGAGGAGGTTCCTGCGGCCACTGGTGCAGCCGTCTGACCTCGGACGGCGACCCGTCCATGAT
>NZ_JALXKS010000041.1 GCF_025144725.1 Brevibacterium sp. p3-SID960
GCCGAGGGGCTCGGCGCCGCGCACCGCTGGATCGGGTTCGTCGACTCGGGTCTGCCCGAAGGCGACCCCGCCACCGAGACCCCGCACGGATCGTTCTACCAGGTGCCCACCGACGTCGCCGCTCGGCCGCTCGTACACCTCATCCGCAGCTTCCGCCCGCATGTGCTCACCACCTATGACGAACGCGGCGGCTACCCGCACCCGGACCACATCAAGAACCACATCGTGTCGATGACCGCCGTCGAACAGGCCGCTGACGCGCAGGTCAACCCCGAGCTCGGGGAGCTGTGGCAGGTGCAGAAGGTCTACTACAACATGGACCTCTCACCGCGGAAGTGGCTGGCCATCCACGAGAAGATGACCGCAGAGGGCCACGACTCGCCGTTTGCGGACATGCTCGAGAGGTACCGCTCCCGCAACCAGGAGCGCACCAGCTGGCTGACTGCGCGGATCGCGTGCGGGCAGATGCTGGAGCGCTCAGATCGGGCGCTGCTGACACACGCCACCCAGATCGACCCGAAGGGCGGCTTCTTCTCCGAAGCCCGGAAGATCGCCAAGACGTTCTGGCCGACTGAGGAGTTCGAGTTAGCCATCGACAACACCGGCCGCGAGCCCCTGGAGCGCGGCAGCGACTTCCTCGAATCCGATCTGTTCGCCGGTGTCACCCGCGACGACGGCCGCCGGGTCCCGGATGCGGGACTGCTGGAGCCCTATGTCGAAACCCGCGCAGCGGCACCCAACGCCGGGCAGTCCCCGGCTGAGAAGGAGAACACCTGATGCTTATGCTGCTGGCCGCCAGCCCCGCCCCGACCGAGGACGTCCGGTACCCGGATCCCTCGATCGTCACCCCGGGCACGATCGGCTTCCTGGCGGTCTTCGCCCTGGCTGTCGTGACGATCTTCCTCATCCGCGATGCGCTGCGCCGCGTGCGCCGGGTGCGTGCCAAGGACCGGGCCGTGGACGCGTACCCGATCCCGATGGCCAAGGACCAGAAGCGCCGCTACCAGCCGGAGACCCATACCGCAGAGGCCAATGACTCCTTCGTCACCGAGGAGCCGGCCGCCGGTGACACCGGCACCGCAGAGCCGGGAGCAGAGATGCCCGGCGAGGACACGTCACGCCCCTGACCTCAACTCCGCCCGTGCCCCCGGCGCCAGAGCCCACCTCGGGAACGGGACCCGCACCTCGGGAACGGGACCCGCACCTCGGGAACGGGACCTGCACCTCGGGAACGGGACCCGCCCTTCGGCAGCGGGTGCGTGACCTCGCATCAGCGGCTGTTCAGCTGTGCAGTTCGGGGCTGGCGTTGACCGCGGCGATGAGCAGGGCGGCCAGGTGGCTGCCGTAGCCGAGTACCGTGAAGGTGTGGAAGATCTCGTGGAAGCCGAAAATGTGCGGCAGCGGGTTCGGCCGCTTGAGTGCGTAGATGATCGCCCCGGCGATGTAGCACAGGCCGCCGGAGACGATGAGGATGCCGACGGCCAGGTTGTGCTCCCAGATCGCCGGGATGTAGCCGACGCCGGCGACGCCGATGCCGATGTAGACCGGCACAAACAGCCAGCGCGGGGCCGTCGTCCACAGCACCCTGAACAGCACGCCGATGAGAGCACCGGACCACATGATCGACAGCAGGAGCACCCATTGGCGGGTCTCCAGGGTCAGAATCGCCAAGGGCGTGTAGGTGCCGGCGATGATGAGGAAGATGTTGGCGTGGTCGATGCGGCGCAGGATCAGGCGGATGCGCATCCGCCAACGGCCGCGATGGTAGACCGCTGAGGTGCCGAAGAGCATCATGCCGGTGAGCGCGAAGATCGCTCCGCCTAAGCGCGAGACGATCGTCGGGGAGATGATGACCAGCGTCAGGCCGCCGAGCACGGCGAGCGGGAAGGCGCCTGCGTGGATCCAGCCGCGCCACGACGGGCGCACCTGGCCGGCGAGCTTCCCCAGTTCGTGGCGCAGCGCGCGGCCGCGACGGGACAGAGCGAGCCGGTAGGCCCGTGACATCGGGTGGCTCGGGTCGAGACTGTTCGGCTGGGATGTGCGCTTCGATGCAAGACGGCGCGCCTGAGCATCGCGGCGCGGCTGGTCAGGTTCGGCAAGGCGTGACGTCATGCCTCAATGGTAGTTCCCGCGGTTGGGAATTCGCCGGGCGGGAGCAGGCGAGGGCGGCGCGGGCAGACAGTTATGCTGGTGGCACGCGGGAGTGCCTGTCAGACACCGCCGCGCTGCCCCGACTGCGGGCAGCTGACCCAACGCAACACCTCAGGAGAGTCGATGGCCGGATCCCCGCTCGGGTGGCTCTACCGCCTGTACGACCGCCGGGTCAAACGGCAGCTCGAGCATGGCGATGACGCTGCCGCGATCCCGCGTCACGTCGGGGTCATCACCGACGGCAACCGACGCTGGGCCAAGGAGTTCGGCAAGACCACCGCTGACGGACACCGGATGGGCGCAGGCAAGATCGTCGAATTCCTCGGCTGGTGCGAAGAGCTCGGCGTCGACGTCGTCACTCTCTACGTGCTCTCGAAGGAGAACCTCGCCCGCTCCGCCGACGAGGTCGCGGCGCTGACCGAGATCATCTCCGACCTCGTCGATCAGATCGCCGGCAAGCCGAGCGTATCCGTCCAGCTCGTCGGCGACCTCGCCACCATCCCCGAATTCCTGCGCACCCGCCTGGCCGACGCGCAGGAGCGCTCAAACGCCGAGGGCCGCGACAAGCGCATGACCGTCAACGTCGCCGTCGGCTACGGTGGCCGGCAGGAGATCGTCAACGCCGTCAAGTGCCTGCTGCGCGAACACGCCGCAGCAGGGGAGAGCATCGAGGAGATCATCGAGGCGCTGAGCGAAGAGGAGATCTCCAAGCACCTCTACACCAAGGGCCAGCCGGACCCCGACCTCATCATCCGCTCCTCAGGCGAACAGCGGCTGTCGGGCTTCATGATGTGGCAGTCGGCGTACTCGGAGTTCTACTTCTGCGAGGCCTACTGGCCCGACTTCCGCCGCACCGACTTCCTGCGCGCCGTGCGCGCCTACGGCAACCGCAACCGCCGCTTCGGGCGCTGAGCTCTCACGCCGGGCCAGCCGCCGCCTCGGGCTCGGTGGCGCCACCCGGCAGGCGGATTCATCTGAGATTCACCTCCGCATCATGAGACGTCGGAGTGTCGGAGCGCTCAACGGCGATTTCGGGTTCATAGATTGGAACCAGTTGGCTGACACCAACCCGGAGTGTTCGACTCGTCGGGGAAGGATTGAGCTGGGGCACTTCGGCACACGATGCATAGGGGAGCCCCATGGCCGCGATAAGCGACACCCACACGTACGTGCTCGACACGTCGGTCCTGCTGTCTGACCCGCACGCAATGATGCGGTTCGCCGAGCACGAGGTGGTGATTCCGCTCATCGTCGTCAGCGAGCTCGAAGCCAAGCGCCACCACCCCGAGCTCGGTGTCACCGCCCGGCGCGCACTCAGCATCCTCGATGAGCTGCGCGAGGACTTCGGGCGTCTCGACGAGCCGCTGACGATCGGTGAGGATGGCGGATCGATCCGCGTCGAACTCAACCACATCGACGCCTCGACGATGCCGGTGGGCTTCGACCGCACCGAGAACGACACCCGCATCCTCGCCGTCGCCCGGAACCTGCAGGCCGAAGGCGATGACGTCATCGTCATCACCAAAGACGTGCCGATGCGCGTCAAAGCCGCAGCGGTCGGGCTCAAGACCGAGGAGTACCTCGCCGAACAGGCCACCGAATCCGGGTTCACCGGTCTGAGCACGCTCGATCTCGACGAAACGCAGATGAACGAGCTGTTCGACTCAGGCCTCGTGCACACCGATGCGGTCGCCGACGAGATCGTCAACACCGGGCTTGTCATCTCCTCACCGCGCGGATCCGGGCTCGGGCGGGTCTCAGCACCGAACACCGTCAAACTCGTCCGCGGCGACCGCGATGCCTTCGGCCTGCACGGCCGCTCGGCTGAGCAGCGCATCGCCCTCGACATGCTCCTCGACCCCGATGTCGGGATCGTCTCCTTGGGCGGCCGGGCCGGGACAGGCAAGTCGGCGATGGCGCTCATGGCCGGCCTGCAGGCGGTGATGGAGGAGCGCACGCATAAGAAGATCATGGTCTTCAGGCCGCTGTACGCCGTCGGTGGGCAGAACCTCGGCTACCTGCCCGGCGCCGAGGCGGAGAAGATGAATCCCTGGGCCGAGGCGGTCTTCGACACGCTCGGGGCACTCGTCTCCAAGCACGTCATCGACGAGGTCATCGACCGCGGCATGCTGGAGATTCTGCCGCTGACGCACATCCGCGGCCGGTCGCTGCACGACGCGTTCGTCATCGTCGATGAGGCCCAGTCGCTGGAGCGCACGGTGCTGCTGACCGTGCTCTCACGCATCGGGCAGAACTCGCGTGTCGTTCTCACCCACGATGTCGCTCAGCGCGACAACCTGCGCGTCGGCCGCCATGACGGGATTGCCGCAGTCATCGAGCAGCTCAAGGGACACCCGCTCTTCGGCCACATCACGCTCACCCGTGCTGAGCGCTCGGCGATCGCCGACCTCGTCACCGGAGTGCTGGAGGACTCCTACGTCGCTTAGGCGGCACACCCGAACGCAAGGGCCCGTTTCCCACCGCTGATTGCGGCGGGAGACGGGCCCGCGTCTGGTGTCAGGTGGATGCGGGTTCCCGGCTCAGGTGTAGGAGCCGATCATCGTCGAGACGTCGAGAGCCTTGTCGAGGTCCTCTTCGCTGATCGAACCGTCCTTGACGAAGCCGAGGTCGATGGTGGCCTCCTTGACAGTCATCTTGTTGGCCACGGCGTGCTTGGCGATCTTGGCAGCAGCCTCATAGCCGATGACCTTGTTGAGCGGGGTGACGATCGACGGTGAGGCCTCGGCGAGGAACCGGCAGCGCTCCTCGTTGGCGGTCAGCCCGTCGATCATCTTCTCGGCCATGACAGTCGAGATGTTGGCGATGAGGCGGATCGATTCGAGCAGGTTGGCGGCCATCACCGGGATGCCGACGTTGAGCTCGAAGGCGCCGTTGGTGCTCGAGAGCGCGACGGTCGTGTCATTGCCGATCACCTGGGCCATCGCCTGGATCGCAGCCTCGCAGATGACCGGGTTGACCTTGCCGGGCATGATCGACGATCCGGGCTGCAGGTCCGGGATGTGCAGCTCGCCCAGGCCGGTGTTCGGACCCGAGCCCATCCACCGCAGGTCGTTGTTGATCTTCATGTACGAGTATGCGATCGTGCGCAGCTGTCCGGAGACCTCGATGAGTCCGTCGCGGTTGGCCTGGGCCTCGAAGTGGTTGCGCGCCTCGGTGATCGGCAGACCGGTCTGCTCAGCGAGCAGTTCGACGACGCGGGAGGAGAACCCGTCGGGGGTGTTGATGCCGGTGCCTACTGCGGTGCCGCCCTGCGGGACCTCGGCAACGCGCGGCAGGGAGGCCTCGATGCGCTCGATGCCGTAGCGGACCTGCGCGGCGTAGCCGCCGAACTCCTGGCCGAGCGTCACCGGGGTGGCATCCATCAGGTGGGTGCGCCCGGACTTGACGATGTCCTTGAATTCTGTGGCCTTGGCCTCGATGCTCGCGGCGAGCTTCTCCATCGCCGGTTTGAGCTCGTGGACCAGAGCGGAGGTCACAGCGACGTGGACGGAGGTGGGGAAGACGTCGTTGGAGGACTGCGAGGCGTTGACGTGGTCGTTGGGGTGGACCTCGACCCCGTCGCCTGCGAGGGCCTTCGTCGCCAGGGTGGCGAGCACCTCGTTGGTGTTCATGTTCGACGAGGTGCCCGAACCGGTCTGGAACACATCGATGGGGAAGTGGGCGTCGTGCTCGCCGGCGATGACCTCATCCGCAGCAGCCTGGATGGCCTTGGAACGGGTCGCGTCGAGGACGTCGAGTTCCTCGTTGGCGCGTGCGGCGGCCTTCTTCACCTGCGCCAGTGCTGCGATGTGCTGGCGTTCGAGCGTCTTGCCCGAGATCGGGAAGTTCTCCACTGCCCGCTGGGTCTGGGCGCGGTAGAGGGCGTCGGCGGGAACCTTGACCTCGCCCATGGTGTCGTGTTCGATGCGGAACTCTTGTGCCATCGTGTCTCCTTGTCTCATGTGCGCCCCTGGGCGGGGCTGGTCGGCCGTTCCCGAGGCGGTGGGTGCCGGGATGGCGTCAGATGCAGAATGCAGGCGGTTACTGGTTACTGGTTGCTGGGGTGGGCGGGGTCGGCGCGCGGGATGCGCGGGGGATGGGATCCCATGCGGCTGACGACTTTCACCCGGCCGTCGGCGAGGTGGTAGGTCAGGCCGAGCATGACGAGCCGGCCCTCTTCGACGGCGGTGCGCAGGATCGCCGAGCGCTGGTAGAGGCGCTTGACGGTGTCGACGGTGTTCTGCGCGACTGTGCTGTTGACGTCGGTGCGCCCGGCCGCGCGGGCGTGGACGACGGCGGGCAGCAGGCGGGCGACGACATCGGAGATGAACCCGTCTGGGGTCTGCCCGGAGTCGAAGGACTCGATCGTGGCGGTGATCGCCCCGCAGTTGTCGTGGCCGAGCACGACGAGCAGCGGTGTGCCGAGCACCTCGACGCCGTACTCGAGGCTGCCGAGGGTGACCGAGTCGGTGACCTGGCCGGCAGTGCGCACGACGAACATGTCGCCGAGGCCGACGTCGAAGATCATCTCGGCGGCCACGCGCGAGTCCGCGCAGCCGAACAGCGTCGCGAACGGCGCCTGGGCCGTCTTGAGGTCCTCACGGCGCACAGCGTCCTGGTTCGGGTGCTGCGGTGTGCCGGCAACGAAGCGTTCGTTGCCGTCCATGAGCCGGAGGAACGCGGCGGCTGGGGAGCTGTATTCGCTTTCGGGCATCAGACCAGCCCCCGGCGAGCGGCCTCTTCTGCGGCCTCGACGTAGGAGTCCATCTTCGCCATCTTGTGCTCGGCGTTGACCGTGCGCACGGTGCCGGAGCGCGAGCGCATGACCAGTGAGTGGGTCAGCACATGCTGGCCGGTGTAGCGCACCCCGTCGAGCAGGTCGCCTTCGGTGATGCCGGTGGCCACGAAGTAGGTGTTGTCACCGGTGACGAGCTCATCGGTGTTGAGCACCGCATCGGGGTCGAGACCGGCGTCGACGGCGTTCTGCCGCTCCTGTTCGGACTGCGGCCACAGGCGGCCCTGGATGACACCGCCCATCGCCTTGATCGCACACGCGGTGATGATCCCTTCAGGGGTGCCGCCGATGCCCATGAGCATATCGATGCCGGTGCCTGGGCGGGAGGCGGCGATGGCACCGGCGACGTCGCCGTCGCTGATGAGGCGGATGCGCGCACCAGCCTGGCGGACCTCGTCGATGAGGTGCTCGTGGCGGGGCCGGTCGAGGATGACGACGGTGACCGAGGAGTTGTCCTTGCCTTTGCCCTTGGCCTTGGCAACTCGGCGGATATTCTCGGCCACCGGCAGGCGCAGGTCGACGAAGTCAGCGGCCTCAGGGCCGGTGACGAGCTTCTCCATGTAGAACACCGCAGACGGGTCGTACATGGCTCCGTCTTCGCTGACGGCCATGACCGAGATGGCGTTGGGCATGCCCTTGGCGGTCAGGGTGGTGCCGTCGATCGGGTCGACGGCGACATCGACGCGCGGTCCCCGTCCGCTGCCGACGGGCTCGCCGTTGTACAGCATCGGCGCTTCGTCCTTCTCACCCTCGCCGATGACGACGGTGCCGGTCATCGAGACGGTGGAGATGACATTTCGCATCGCGGCCACGGCTGCGCCGTCGGCTGCGTTCTTGTCCCCGCGGCCCACCCACGGGGCGGCAGCGAGAGCAGCTGCCTCGGTGACGCGGACGAGCTCGAGCGCGAGGTTGCGGTCGGGGCCGCCCTCGTCCTGCTGCAGCCGGCGGGACCATTCATCGGTCACAGCCACCGGCGGGGTCTCTGCGCGGCCTCCGGAGTGGTGGGCTTTTTCCTCTGTCGGATTCTCAGACGGGGTCTCAGTCATGTCTTCATTGTGCCATTAGTGGCCGCGTGTGGATGGCGCGGGTGAGGCGCTGTCTGCGGTTTTGTGCCCGGGTGCGGGCCGGGGGACAATGGATCGGCTGACAATCGTGTTCGACATCAGGTGAGGCAGTGACACAGCAACAGACGCAACCACCCCGCGGCGAGAACGTCCGGGCTCTCAAACTCAGGTCGAACTGGGTCAATATGGTCATTGCGCTCGGGGCCTGTCTGGTCGTCGTCCTCATCGGCTTGGCCTTCGTGCCGGAGCCCAAGGAGGGCCAGTTCGAACGCGAGGTCGATTACGAGACGATCGCCGAATCGGTCAAGACCCGCGCCGAGTTCCCCGTCATCGTGCCGAAGCTGCCGGAGGGCTGGATGGCCAATGAGGCGATGTTCAAGCCGATGGGCACCCCTGCCTATGACACCTGGTATCTCTCCTCCGTCGGACCGCAGCGCGGCTGGATGACCCTGCGCCAGGCCGACGGCGACGAGCGCTGGGTGGAATCGGAGCTCGACGGCTTCGTCGAGGTCAGCACCAACGACATCGACGGTGTCACCTTCACCTCCTATGACGGGCCAGACGGCAAGCAGGCGCTGGTCGGTCAGCTCGACGGCAGCACCGCTGTGCTCATCGGCCGTGCCGATGCGCAGACCTATGAGTTCTTCGCCAAGCAGGCCGTCGAACAGTCCGGCCCGTAACAGTCCGGCCCGCAGGGCTGATCAGCCAGCCTGAAGTCGCCCCCGTTGGCGTCCGGAGCCTATCCTTCGGTCTTCTCCTCACGGGCGGCCTGCGCCTGCTCCAGCTTCTTGCGGGCTCCGTCGAGCCACGCCTGGCAGTGATCGGCCAGCGCTTCGCCGCGCTCCCACAGCCGCAGCGACTCCTCCAGCGGCAGGTTCCCCGCCTCCAGCGAGCGCACAGTGGAGACGAGCTCCTCGCGCGCCTGCTCATAGGACAGCCCGGACACCTCGAGGTGTTCGGCGGCGGCCTCTGGGGTGGTCGTGGTCTTGTCAGCCATTACGGTCCTTTCGGGATGCTTCGTCAGTCAGTCGGGCAGCGGTCTGCCCCACCGGGGCCGTCTCAGTCGAGGGTGTCGGGTCCGGGTGCGTCTGGGTGGATGGTGGTGACGTCGGCGTCGAAGCGGCCGCGGGCCAGGCGCACGTGGACACCGTCACCGGTGGAGAGCTCTGCCGCGTCGCGGGCGGCTGATCCGTCTTCTGTCTGTACGACGGCGTAGCCGCGCTCCAGGGTGCTCAGCGGGGACAGCGCGCGCACCTGGGCGCGCAGGTGCTCAATCTGGGCAACCCCCTGGGTCAGGGCGCTGCGCTGTGCCTGCCGGGCGCGGATGATGAGGGCGGTGAGCTCCTCCTCGCGGGCGCTCACCATCGTCATCGGCTGGGCCATGACCGGCCGGGAGCGGACACTGTCGAGGCCGGCCTGCTCGCTGCGCAGCAGCCGGTCGAGCGCACCGTCGAGGCTGGCACGCGCCTGGAGCAGGTCCATGCGCTCTTCGTGGATATCGGGTACCAGGCGCTTTGCAGCGTCGGTCGGGGTGGAGGCGCGCAGATCGGCGACGTCGTCGAGGATCGGCCGGTCGGCCTCATGCCCGATCGCCGAGACGATCGGGGTGCGGGCGGCGAACACGGCGCGGATGAGCGACTCGTTCGAAAACGGCAGCAGGTCCTCCAGGCTGCCGCCGCCGCGGGCGATGACGATGACGTCGACAGCCGGATCAGCATCGAGCTCAGCCAGTGCGGCACGCACCTGCGGGACCGCATCCGGTCCCTGCACGGCGGTGTTGCGGATCTCGAACTCGGCAGCCGGCCAGCGCAGGTGGGCGTTGCGCACCACGTCCTTCTCCGCATCGGAGCTGCGGCCGGTGATGAGCCCGATCCGGTTCGGCAGGAACGGCAGCGGCTGCTTGAGATCCGGGTCGAACAGCCCTTCCTCAGCCAGGGTCCGGCGCAGCTTCTCCAGCCGGGCGAGCAGCTCTCCGAGCCCGACGGGCCGGATGTCGTTGGCGCGCATCATCATCCGCCCGGCTTTGAGCCAGAAGTCCGCCTTGACGTTGACGACGACACGCGAACCCTCACTCAGCGGGGTGTCGACCCGGTCGAGGACGCTGCTGAACACCTGCACCGGCAGCGACATCTCCTCATCGGTGTCGCGCAGCGTCAGGTAGCTGGCCTTGCCGCGGCGGTTGAACTCGATGACCTGTGCTTCGATCCACACCGCTGACATCCGGTCGATGTAGCTTTTGATGTTGCGGCTGAGCAGGCTGAGCGGCCACGGGTTGTCCGGGGTCGTCTCGGCAGCCTTGCGCGGCAGCTCCTCGATCGGCTTCTGGCCGAGGGTGCCGGGTGTGCCGCTGATCCGCTGTGCCACGCGGGGGACTCCTTCCATGTACTGCTGTGCAGTCTAACGGGAGGCATGGACACCGCCGCCAGTGAAGGGCAGTGCGGCCTTTGTGGTGGTGTTCAGCCAAGCCGCCTACCATGGGAGGCGTGACTACTGCAGTGAATCTCCCGGTCCCGTCCGTTCCTCGTGTGCGCAAGGATCCGTCTGAGATCCGCCAGCCGGCAGGCGAGAAGAAGGTGCTGATGGCCGCCCCGCGCGGCTACTGCGCCGGCGTCGATCGCGCCGTCATCGCCGTCGAACGCGCCCTCGAGCACTACGGCGCCCCGATCTACGTGCGCAAGGAGATCGTGCACAACCGCCACGTCGTCGACACGCTGGCTGAGCGCGGTGCGGTCTTCGTCGATGAGACCTCCGAGGTGCCCGAGGGCGCGCGTGTCGTGTTCTCCGCCCACGGCGTGTCCCCGCAGGTCCACGCTGAGGCCGCCGAACGCAGCCTCGACACCATTGACGCGACCTGCCCGCTGGTGACCAAGGTCCACCGCGAGGCGACCCGGTTCGCCCGCGACGGCTATTCGATCCTGCTCGTCGGCCATGCCGGGCACGAAGAGGTCGAGGGCACGATGGGCGAGGCACCTGATCACATCACCCTCATCCAGGACCCGGAGGAGGCCCGCACTCTCGACATCCCGGAATCGGACAAGATGGTGTGGATCTCGCAGACGACACTGAGCGTGGACGAGACGATGGAGACCGTCGACATCCTCAAGAAGCGCTTCCCGCAGCTCATCGCACCTCCGAGCGACGACATCTGCTACGCCACCCAGAACCGCCAGGTCGCGGTCAAGAAGATCGCCCCGGACGCTGACCTGGTCATCGTCGTCGGCTCAGCGAACTCCTCGAACTCCGTGCGTCTTGTCGAGGTCGCCCTCGAGCACGGCGCGAAGGCCGCTCACCGTGTCGACTTCGCCCGTGAAGTCGACGAGGAATGGTTCAACGACGTCGCCACGGTCGGCGTCACCTCCGGCGCCTCGGTGCCTGAGACCCTGGTCGAGGATGTGGTGCGGCTGCTGGCCGAATACGGATACGGCGAGGTCGAAGAGGTCCGCACAGCGGAGGAAGACCTGATGTTCTCGCTGCCGCGCGAGCTGCGCAAGGACCTCAAGGCCGCCGGCCAGAAGACCTCGAACAAGCGCGACGGCGCTAACCGCGAACACGAGATCGTCTGAGGTTTCAGCCGCCCGGCAGGGCAGCTCTACCCAGGCAGTCGGGCTCAGCTGAGGCAGTCGGGCTCAGCCGAGATAGTCGGGCAGGAAGACCCCGACGAGGATGAGCAGCGCGCCGATGAACGCGAACACAGCCGCCGAGGCGGCCAGCCCCCTGCCTGAAGAGCGCTGCTGCGTGCTCGCTCGCCGGGGATCGATCGCGGTGTGCGGATGCGCGCCCGCGCCACCGTGAGCCGCACCGCCCGGCGGCGAGCTGGGCGCCGGTGGGCCCGAGGCCGCACGCCGGTCATCGACGCGCGTCGGATCCGCCTGGGGGACGAGCGCCAGCGTCGGCGCCGGATCCTGTGGCAGCACCTTAGAGCTGATGACGCGCTGCGGATGCCACGGGGTGCCGTCGGCAAAGTGGAACGGCCCGCGCAGACCGAGCCGACTGAGTGCTGCTGCAGCTGTCTCCGGAGTCGGGCGCTGACGGGCGTCGGCGGCCGTGAGGTCATCGAGCAGGTGCACCAGTCCTGAGGCGAGCGGATCGGCGGAGGTGCGCACCGCCTCGGCGGCGGCCTCGTCGTCGAGACCGAGCATTCGCTTGCCGATCTGCCCGGCCGCCCACACGTCCTGGGCCGGAGAGATGTCACCGCCCATCATGATCTCCGGGGCGACGAAGCCAGGCGTACCGTGGACGATGCCCGAATGGGTCAGGCGCGGGGCGTTGGTGTCGACGGCGATGCCGAAGTCAGCGACGAGCAGGTGCACATCGGGCTGTTCAGCGTCGATCATGATGTTGGCCGGTTTGATGTCCCGGTGGATCCAGCCGGCGGCATGCACCGCGGTGAGCCCGGAGAGGATCTGGCGTAGCGCCTCGGCGGTGGCCGCTGCCGAGAACCGGCGGCCCGAGCGCAGCAGACCGGCCAGATCGCCGCCAGTGACCAGCGGCATCGCGATCACGACATGGGCGTCCTCCGCCGCCCACGCATACGGGGCGAGCACATGCGGATGGTTGAGGCGCACCGTGTTCTCGCGCACGAAGCGCAGCAGATCAGCCGAATCGCGCTGGCGCAGCACCTTGGCCGCACACAGGTTTCCGAAGCGCTCATCGCGGGCGATCCACACCGTGCCCGAACCGCCGCTGGCGACGGGGTCGAGCAGCGTGAAGCGGCCTGCGATAGTGTCACTCATGGTGCCTACTGTAGCCAGAAGCCGCAGACACGAGCACCTGGAAACCGCCCAGTGCGCACGACACCGATACTGCCCGGTGCGCACGGCACCGAAACTCGCGTGCACGGAGAGGGGAAGGCGATGATTGCGATCACGCCGCTGCGTCGGCTGTCGGCTGCGTTCACCAGTTGCAGCCTCGCCATCGCTCTTACCGCCGCGCTCTCGCTGACCGTCCTGACAGCCGGCGGCACGCCCGGTGCCGCCGCCGATTCACCGCCTGCCGGCCGGCCCGCGGCTGGGACCGAGGTGCGCGGGGGCAGCAGCGTCGATGACGCCGCGGTGATCGAACCGGGCAGCTACGCTGACGACATCGACTACGAAGATGTGGAGATCGGGCAGAGCCGGACACCGCAGACCTACCGGATCACGCTCGATGACGGCGAGCTCGGCTACTTCTCCGCCAGCCTCATCACCCCGCTCGATCCGGAGGACGGCTCCATCGGCGCGGCCGCACTTGAACTCACTATTGCCTCTCCGGCCGATGCCTCCTGTGAGGTCAGCGCCACCGGCCGGGCCGCCTCCGGTGATCCGGGACCGGTGATGGTTTCCGCGAACACCGGGGTGCTCGATGGCAACAATCCCAACGACTCCTGCTTCCACCGCGGGGGCAGCTTCATCGTCTCAGTGGTGTGGAATGAGACCTATGAGGAGCTGCCGGCGCAGCTGCCGCTTGAGCTGCAGTTTGTGCGCCAGACCCCGGCAGCATGGTCGCAGCTCCCGGTGCCCGTTGAAGACCCGCCGGCTGCTGAGTTTCTTCCCGAATCGCTGGAGGAGACTGAGACGTTCACCGGCGGCACCACCGTCAATGCGGCCACACGCTTCAGGGACCCAGCCGCTGACGTCGAGGTGCGCACAGGGGTGCGGCACTTCTATCGCGTCCCCGTCGAAGCCGGCCAACAGCTGAGTGTGCGCGCCCGCACCTCAGGGCCGGCCGATCACCGGCTGACGCTTGCGGTCCTCGACCCGAATCTGCGGTCGGTGGCAATCCGACGGCCCGGTGAGGAGGGTGCGCCGAGCTCCGATATGGCAGATGCCAGTGGCTCCGACGGTGAGACCAGCATCGCGATCGACGATGCTGGTGCGACGACGGCGCTCACGACCCGCTACCCGGTGAATCCGCGCAACGCATTCGTCAGCTTCGAGGAGGCGCACGCCTCGTCGATCGCAGGCGACTACTACATTGCGGTGCTCATCGAACCGCCTTTCGGCGGCGAGGCGGATACCGGCACGCAGCGGGTGCGTCTGTCATGGGAGACGACCGGGGAAACGCTGGAGGCTGCCCCCGAGGTGGAGGGCGCCGGGGCCGTCCCCGAACTGTTCGGCATGGAAGCCGGCCGCCTGGTGCGCGTCGGCGGGCTCGGCTTAGGCGCGGTGTTCCTCTGCATTGCCGGGCTGCTCGCGGTCCTGGCGGTCCGCCGCTCACGACGCTGAACGAGTACTGGGCTGACCGGAGCCCGGCTGTCTGCCCTCTGAGGGCTGATCCGGTGTCTGCCGGTGTGCCGGCTGCTGGAACTCCGGTGCGGTGAGGTTGCGGGCATGTGCGTCGAGCGGTTCGGCGATGGGGATCTCGGTCGAGCCTGCCCCCATGTCGGTCAGCCGCCGCGCGGTGACGAGCAGGCGGCTTTCGACGGAGCCGACGAACCGGTTGTAGTCCTCCACACTGCGGTTCATCGATTTGCCCAGCTGCACGAGATGGCCGGCCATCGTGCCGATGCGCCCGTGCAGTTCCTGGGCGGTGGCCAGCAGCTCACGGGCTGAGCGGGCGAGCTCGTACTGCCGCCAGCCCAAAGCGACTGTGCGCAGCAGTGCGACGAGGGTGGCCGGGGAGGCGGGGATGACGTTGGCGGCAAAGGCTTCCTCGAACAGCCGCGGGTCCTCCTTAAGCGCAGCCGAGAGCGCACCCTCATTCGGCACGAAGCACACAACGAAGTCAGGCGTCTGCTCGAACGCATTCCAGTATGCCTTTGACGCCAATGTGCGCACATGGGAGCGCAGCCGCCCGGCCGGACCGGATCCGCTGCCAGAACCGGTGTCCTGGCCGAGGTCGAGCGGGGCCTTGGCGTCGACGACGATCTGCCGGTCACCGGGCAGGTGCACGACCATATCCGGGCGCAGCCGCTCGCCGCTGCGGCCCTGGACGGTCACCTGCACGTCGAAGTCGACGTGGTCGAGCATCCCGGCGGCCTCAACGACACGCTTGAGCTGCAGCTCACCCCACGACCCGCGGGTGCTCGAGGCGTTGAGGGCGGCCACGAGATTCGACGTCGAAGCCTGCAGCTGCGCATCGACCTCGCTCATGTGCCCGAGCCGAGCGTCGAGACGCGCGAACTGGTCGGTGCGCTCGCGTTCGAAGCCGGTGACATCGGCATGCAGCCGATTCACCTGCGCAGCCAGCGGGCCCATGAGCGCAGCCAGTTCGTGCGTCATCCCGGCGTCGGCTTCCAGCGCCTGGAGGCGTTCGGCATGCAGCCGCTCAGCCGTCTGCGCCTGGGCGAGATCGGCCGCCGTGCGAGAGCGGGCGACTGCCATGCCGATGAAGAAGCCGGCTGCTGCACCGATGAGGAGGACGAGAAGGGTGATGACGGTCGTGAGGGCATCCATGCTCACAGTCAACCAGGACGCACGGACAACGCTGCGTGGCCGCGGGGGTCGCCCGCCGCCTCGGGAACGGGCAACGGCGGGTGCGGTCCGGGCGGGGACAGGGAGGCGCGGGTGAGCGGCTACACTGGGGGATCGTGGCTTTAACTATCGGAATCGTCGGACTGCCCAATGTCGGCAAGTCGACCATGTTCAATGCATTGACCAAGAACCAGGTGCTGGCAGCGAACTACCCGTTCGCGACGATCGAGCCGAACATCGGCGTCGTCGAACTGCCCGACGAGCGGCTGACCCGGCTGGCGGAGATCTTCGGATCTGGCAAGATCCTGCCGGCAACGGTGAATTTCGTCGACATCGCCGGCATCGTCCGCGGCGCTTCGGAAGGGGAGGGGCTGGGCAACCAGTTTTTGGCCAACATCCGCGAGGCCGACGCGATCTGCCAGGTGATCCGCGGGTTCAGCGATTCCGACGTCGTCCACGTCGACGGCAAGGTCAACCCGGCCGATGACATCGACACGATCAACACCGAACTCATCCTCGCGGACCTGCAGACCCTCGAACGGGCGCTGCCCCGGATCGAGAAGGAGGTCAAGCAGAAGCGCGCCGAACCCGAGGTGCTGGCTGCGATGCAGGAGGCACAGGGGATCCTGGAGGAGGGGCGCACCCTGTACCAGGCGATGCAGGCCGGCGGCTTCGACGCCGCTCCGCTGCGCGAGCTGCAGCTGATGACGACTAAGCCGTTCCTCTATGTCTTCAACGTCGATGACGATGTGCTGGCTGATGAGGCGAAGAAGGACGAGATGCGTGCGCTCGTGGCGCCAGTCGAGGCGATCTTCCTGGACGCGAAGTTCGAGTCCGAGCTCGCTGAGCTCGAAGACGAGGAAGCCGCTGAAATGCTGGAGATGAGCGGCCAGGACGAGGCCGGGCTCGATCAGCTGGCCCGCGTCGGATTCGACACCCTCGGTCTGCAGACCTACCTGACTGCCGGGCCGAAGGAGGCGCGGGCCTGGACGATCCGCAAGGGCTGGACCGCTCCCGAGGCCGCCGGTGTCATCCACACTGATTTCCAGAGGGGCTTCATCAAGGCTGAGATCGTGTCCTTCGAGGACCTCGATGCGCTCGGTTCGATGGCCGAAGCGCGTGCGGCCGGCAAGGTGCGCATGGAGGGCAAGGACTATGTCATGGCCGACGGTGACGTCGTGGAGTTTCGGTTTAATGTCTAAAAAGCAGATCTGACCTGGGGTTTTGTAGTTTCAGGCTTGATAAGTGATGGGTGAGTTCCGATCTACCATCATGTGCGGAGCGTTTCTGCTGTGGACCTGTGATTTTCATAGGCGTTTGCGGGGCTTCAGTAGTAACCGATTCCCTCCACATGGGAGCGTGAGCGCCGTGGGCAGGCGGCCTTAGATGGTCTGTTCTGGGGCAAGTTCGTTTCATCCGGCGGGTAATATCTTCTTCGAGCTGGCCGTAGTCCAACACTCTCGATCGCGGCTCAGGCCGACGCCGCGCCGACCAGCCCGCCGATCTCTCGCGCCGGCCAGGTTGCCCTTTGCGTACAAACGGAGCAGCTGGGAACGCATGGCCGTCCCGCTGCAGGGGTGTGCACCTGAGTCTGCGTTCCCGTGGTCTCGAGGGGGTACCGATTTTGGACATACTCGAGGCCACGATACCAACACGCCACTGCGTGCAACTGAAGCGTTCGTGCGCGAATCGTGTGTCATACTGAAGTTGTGATCCTGGCCGAACCCGCGGCTCTGGACGCGGATTCAGGAGGCCCATGATGTCAAGCTCGCCCAGTGAGTTTCTCGGCTCCCGCGCTCCCGCTGTCCGGGAGGTGCTCGTCGAGGTAGTGCGGTCGGTGCACGACCGCTTCGCCGAGTCGCACCTGGTGTCGCGTTCGCGCTACTCGATGGACTTCGGTACCCAGTGGCGAGATCTACTGGCCGAAACCCATGAGGCTTTCGCCGAGCACGGGTTCCAGTCGCATAAGTTGGTACCGGCCGGCTACCGGCTTCCTGTCGTTAATGACTGTCTCCTGTACGTCTGGCGTAAACCGGATTCCGCGGATGAGGATGCTTTCGCATCGAGCCCGACGAAGAAGAACTCCTTCAACGTGCCACTGCCCGACCCCACACTCCTCGAACCTGACTTCGGCGGTGCGTTCACGACGGAGGCAGCAGAGCCGGATGAGCCCAAGCTCGAACGTGTGGTGCGTGCTGCTCGGGACGTGATGCCGTTGATTCTCGTCATCGTCCAGTCCTCGCCTCGGCAACTGCAGTCGATCGAGTGGGCTGTGGCCGAGCTGGACGAGAACACCGGCAGCGTTCAACTTCACGGGCGAGCCTCCATGTTGGAGTCGGAACTCGTCGGTTCCGACCTAGTCGCGGTCGGAGAGTCTTTCGACAGCGGCAACCCGGTTGTCCCGCCCGTCCGGCTGCGGGAGCAGGAGGGTGCGGATCCCGATGCGCGATGACACCCCGAGCTTGTTCGACTTCTCCGGTTCCGGGCACACGCTTGGCCGCTTCGAGCCAGCGCGATTGACCCAGGCCCGCGTCCGGCGTTCGGTGACTAAGACGGATCTGGCTGCTGAAGTCGGCGTGTCCGCCGCCGCGATCGGGCAGTACGAAGCCGATGTGAATGCGCCCCGTCCCGACGTTCTCGAGCGTTTGGCAACGGCGCTGGACGTCCGACCGGACTTCTTCAGCATCGGACGTCCGCTGGCACGCATCGACACCGTCAATGCCCACTTCCGGAGCCTGCGGTCGGCGCGTGTGAGTGACCGGCAGAAGGCGCTGGCCACGGCGACACTGATCTGGGAACTGACCTTTGCGCTCGAACGACATGTCCAGCTCCCTGCCGTTGATCTCCCCGCGGCCAGGCCCGCGAGCTCACCTTCTGAAGCTGCGGCGATCCTGCGCCAGCACTGGGAACTGCCCGATGGTCCGGTGAAGCACCTGGTCGCTACCGCAGAGTCGCACGGCATCGTCGTCGCCGTGCGTCCACTGGCCGAGATCGAGGCCGTGGATGCGTTCTCCGTCGTCATCGTCGACCGTCCGATCATCATCACGAGTCCGCGCCGGACCGAGAACGTCTTCCGGCACCGGTTCTCGATCGCGCACGAGATCGGTCACCTGTTGTTGCACGCCGACTCCAGCGAACACAGCGCCGCGATCGAGAAGGAGGCCGACGAGTTCGCCGCTGAACTCCTCACCCCGGCCGCGTCGATGGATGCAGTCCTTCCGACGCGGCTCGACCTGGCTGCTCTCGACAGGCTGAGCAGGACCTGGGGGGTCTCACCGACGTCCTTGGTTCGGCGGATGGTCGAGCGGGGGCGGACGACCGAGTCGTCGGCGCGGCGCGCGTACCAGCGGTTGGCGGCCGGCTACGACGTGACGGCTGACCCGACGCGTGCGTACCCGGGGGAGGTGCCTACGGTGCTGAAGAAGGCTGCAGAGCTTGCCGGAGACCATGGTGCTACGGTGCCCGTGCTTGCTGAGGCGTTGAAGATCAGCGCTGCACAAGTCCGCGACCTGCTGGGGGAGACCGACCAGCGGCCGGTGCTGCGACTCGTCGGCAAGGATGGCTGGCGATGACGGACGGCACCGAGTACTCGATCGACAAGCTCGTGGACTTAGTGGAACAGCAAGCCAACGTCATCGTCGCGACTGGGACAGGGAAGGGGCTCTTCGACGACTTCGATGCGGAGTACCAACGGCGCGATCGAATCATCGTGGGGCAGTTCAAGCGCCGGGGCCTGATTCCGCCGTTTCCCTGGCGGTCGCTGTGGGAGTGGCATGGCTACTACTCGCAGGAGCTACCGAGCTACGCTTCCCGCCGGGTGCACGTTGCGACGTTGAAGCGCGAGGCTCTTGAGAGGCTGGAGGAGCGGGTCAACGGTGTGGCCGTTCATGATCCTGAGCTGGGAGACTCGCTCCCCACCTGGGACGGGATTGACGCACGGGTCGGAGGGCTCATCGACGAGTACACAGGCGCTCGTGACAAGGACACCTGGCAGGACGTCGGACGGCGCAGCCGCGAGATCCTTATCGACCTGGGCAAGCTCATAGCCGATCCCTCGCTCGTCCCGCACACGCAGGATGCGCCGCGGGGCGCCGACGCACGAGCATGGTTCGAGTTGTTTCTGAATGCTCGAGCGGACGGATCTGACCGAGCCGAGCTACGTGCCGTGATGCGCAAGACATGGGATCTCGCCCAGAAGGTCACCCATGGTGACATCGACGATGTCGACGCGTTCGCCGCCGCGCAGGCGACCGTCCTTCTCGTCCGCACGACGGAACTTGTCTTGCGGCGGGCGCGGGAGGAGGATAGCCGATGAGGTTCTCGGAGCACTTCGGCATCCAACGAACCGATGAAGACGACTGGTTCGACCCACACCTGTCCATCGACACCAAGCTCTTCATCGACCCGCTGCTGCTGCTCACCGCGGGTGGTGACTGGGCTGGCGCGCACGACGAGCTGATCGCCCACTTCGTCCGCTGCTACGAGCTGGTCGCAAAGGCAACGGACAAGAACTCCGTCTCTGCCAAGGCCGCACGGAGACTACTGACCTTCCCAGAGCCGTTCGAGATCGGCCTTGGCTACACGGCGGCAGGGACGCGGGGATCGGGGTCGGGCGATAGCTACGCGGCTCGGATGGCCGATGGCATTGCCGTGGCGATCGCCGCCGGACTTGCCCAACCGGAGCACATCGAAGAGATCGGCATCCTGAACGAAGGTATGGGAGCCGACCGGATCTCTGATGCGACGGCGAACGTCATCAAGGCGCGGCTGATCAGCTATACCCAGGATGTCACGCGACGCCATGGCGTGCCTCTGGAGCGGCACAAGGTGCGACACACGCGCGTCACACTAGAGCTGGCACGGTGGCATGACGAGCTGGTCGAACTGCCGACCAACCCCACCTCTGGGCAACCCGTGATCTTGGTGCCAGAGTTCCTGCTGAACAAGCTGCCCACGCTCAACGCGGACGACTGGTTCGACTCCCACTTCAACGAGGACATCCGGCAGTCGATGAACCTTCCAGTCGGCCAGGCTGTCAGCAAGGCGAGGATTGCGTCGTGGGCCCGCCAACATCCCGAGCGCGTCCGTGACTGGGCTCGTGAACAGACCAGCCGAAAGGACCTTCTCAGCTACGACTTCGGGGCGGATCCGCTCGGTGTGGTGCAGTGGGACCAAGCTCCGTCGCGATACGCCGTCGAACATCCACTGTCCGATCGCACCGTGTCGACGCATGATGATCTGGTTGAACTGATGGGGCAGGTCATCGAACAGTTTCGGCACTTCGTCGAGCACCAGCGTGGCTGGAGTCTGCTGTGGAACGACGACGGCACGGAAAAGCCGGAAGAAGCCGTGCAACTCGTCCTACTCGGGGTTGCCCAGCCCTACATGCGGTCCTTCAACGTGGAACTCGATCGTGAAGTAGAGCTCGGGCGAGGGCCGGTGGATTTCAAGGCCTCGTCGGGAACCACCGCGCGCCTCATCATCGAGGTCAAGAAGTTGCACAACGGCAAGTTCTGGAACGGGTTACGGGAACAGCTCCCCAGCTACATGACGTCAGACGACGCCGCGCGCGGTTGGTTCATCGCGGTGCAGTATCGGAGCAACAGGGGTGCGGTTGATCGGCTCCGACAGCTGCCGGCCGAGGTGAGTGTGGCCGCCACAACAAGTGGCAAACACATTGGGTTCTCAGCTGTCGACGCGCGGCGTCCAGCCTCCGCTTCGAACATCAAGCCAGTGGAATAGGCGCGGCAGCCGACTTTCCAGCAAGTCGATCTTGATGAGTCGGATATGTTCTGACGTTACGCCGAACTGCGATTCGACGAGGGGGCCCGTCGGCGGAACCGGTGCTCCTTCTCGCCGCAAGCCAGGAAGAGGAGTGGCACATGATGGCTGTACGTATAGGAACTCGGTGGAGTCTAGGTTTTCGAACTGACATCTGTTGGCGAGTTGGGAATGAGGTCTGCGGGGGAGAACGATGTTCAACGATCCACTGAACCTCGACGGGACCGGTGAATGGGCGGGTTTGTGGTGGCTGCCGGACACCCCTGACGACCAGGTCCCGGGCGTCCTCCGCTACGTCGCTGATGGGGGCCTCTCGCTCTCGCTAATCGGGCGCGTTCGAGGACCGGATCATGTCGAACCCTGAGTCTGGGGTGACTGTGTACCACGAGGGCACCAGGACGTGGGACGTGATCCATGGGGTCGCCGAGCAGCGAGAGATCACCCTCCTCGGCTCCGTCCCGATAAACAGCAAGAGATCATTCGGCGCGCGAGTGGCGAGCCCCGGCAAGCAGACAGTGACCGCTGCGGTCGCCATCATCGGTGCGCATGTCAGCGGCGCGGACGACCAGACGTTTGCGATGGCCGAAGTCTCGGTCGAGGACCTGGGTCTCTGGGCGGCGTCGTCCGTGTTCGAAGGATCCCTCGGGGCTCCTAACGGCAAGATCGACGGGACCGGGCGCATCTCGGTGAAGCCGATCGAGGCGCAGTCGGTCGTGGTCGACGACACTGAGTATCGCCTTATGCACACGCACACGCTTCCATTCTTCGACCAGCGCAAGGGAGGAAGCGCCGGACGTATCCGGGACACGGTGTCCATCCGCGTCGTGCCAGCCGAACCATTCTCTCTGAGTGCTGCTCTGCAGGAGGCGAGTCTGGTGCAGGACCTGATCTCCTTGGCGATGCATCGCGCGGCCGGAGTGATCTGGCTCCGACTGGAAGTTGCCGG
Organism: Brevibacterium sp. p3-SID960; assembly: GCF_025144725.1. Taxonomy (GTDB): domain Bacteria; phylum Actinomycetota; class Actinomycetes; order Actinomycetales; family Brevibacteriaceae; genus Brevibacterium. Next base: position 22,129 of record NZ_JALXKS010000041.1, read on the forward strand.
GACCGAGTCGCACTTCCCTGATGGCCGCCCGCTGCCGCGCCGACGTGCCGATGTGCTCTACTCACCGGCTGCGCTTGGAAAACACGACGAGAAAGCCGTCGATCACCACCGCGTGTTCTTCACGTGCGATTCGCTCCCATTTGATGAGGTCTTGCCACGCTGGTGCGAGGCTCATGGCCGCCTGGAGGCAGCGACCAGCATGATCCTTGGCCTGCGATACGCGCCGGCCCGTTTTGTTGAAAGCAACCTGCTGACGGCCGTGGGTGCTGCTGAGGTTCTGCACCGCAATCTCCGCGTTGGCGAGAAACCCTTCCCCAAGGCGGAGTTCGCGGCGATGCGTGAGGCGATGCTGGCGCAGGTTCCCGATAAGCACCGAAACAGGTTCAAGAGGGCGATCCGCAACGACCCGACCCTCCGTGATCGGCTCCACGCCCTCGCCGCGCGACCCGATCAGGAAGCGATCGCACAGCTCTTACCGGACGTCGACCATTGGGCGAAGAGGACGACGCGCGCCCGCAATGACCTCGCGCACGAGGGCAGAACGCCCAACCATTCCATCGAGGAGCTGATCGCCGTCGTCGAGGTGACGACCGCGGTCGTGATCCTCAACGTCTTGCACGAGCTCGGGTTGCCGGCGGAGCGGCAGCGAGAGATCGTGCGGGAGCACCCGCAACTGAGGGCCACGTTCCGTACCGCTGCCGAATGGCTGGTTCCCTCACCAAACCCTTAGGTGCACTGCGATAGCCGCTACTTCGGAACCTCCGTGACGCTGCCGCCCGGTCTTTTAGGGCGAGACGCGTGTAAGCCTGCTCTATCGCTCGTTCGTTGAGTGCGTCATGGCGGGCGGGCGAGACGACCGGCTGTAAGTGGTGGCAGCGCGTCAGTGCAGCCTGGTGCGGCGGTGAGACGGGAGAATGTCGTCGGCCCTTAAGAACGCGGTGGAGTTCCGCTTCAATGTCAAAGCTCCATGTCGACGTGCTGCCGGGCCCGTTACCCCCGGAAGCATGTCTGAGACCGTCATGACGCCCGAGACGCTTGCCCTACGCGAGATTCTCGTTGCGCGTCTTGACGAGTTCCAGGTGCTCCTCGATCGGTACGGCGCGACCAACCCGAAGCTGTTCGGGTCCGTCGCGCGCGGCACCGCGTCTGCAGGATCGGACATCGACATCCTCGTCGGGATGGACCCTGCGGAGGGGAATCTCCTGATGCGTGCGTCTGGTCTGCTCGAGGAGAGTCGCGCGCTGTTCGGGCGCGATGGCATCGACGTGTTTCCTGCCCAGTTGCTCAGGCGCCCGGTCTCCGCTTCGACGCTCGCCGAGGCGGTGCCGCTGTGAGTCGCAGTCCGGCGAAGCCGTGAACCATCTTCCCGATGAGATCACCGGCGCGCACCCTGAGATCGCCTGGCCTCAGATTCGGGATTTCCGCAACATCCTGGTGCACCAGTATTTCGGCGTCGACATCGACGTGGTCCGCGATGTCGTCGATACTCATCTGCCTCCTCTTGCCTAGGCGCTGCGGTGTCACATCTCTGCTGACTGACGGTGCGGCTCCAAAGGTTATTCGGCTACGGAACGTGGTTGAGTTCAGGTTTAACGTGTAGCGTTATTGACGCGGCGCGTTATTGACGGGTAGGGTTAAGTTGTGATCCGGTCATTCGCCGACAAGGACACCGAGCGACTTTGGAATCGAGAGCGGGTGCGTTCAATCGATTCCGGAATCCACTCAGTGGCGTTGAGGAAACTGCGCCAGCTCGGTTACGCTCAGAGTCTCGAAGATTTGCGGATTCCGCCGGGTAACCGTCTCGAAGCACTTAAAGGCGATCGCGCTGGTCAGCACAGTATCCGTATCAACGACCAGTGGCGGATTTGCTTTCGGTGGACCGTTGCTGGGCCAGAGGAGGTTGAGGTCGTTGACTACCACTGACAAGCTCCCTCCGGTTCACCCCGGAGAAGTCCTCATGGAGGGCTTTCTTCAAGACATGGGTATTACACAGCACAAGCTTGCCGTCTCCATCGGAGTTCCGCCTCGCAGGATCAACGAGATCGTCCATAGTAAGCGTGCGATCACTGCTGACACTGCACTTCGGTTGGCGAAGTTCTTTGGTATGAGCCCGCAGTTCTGGCTTGGGCTGCAGACTCAGTACGACCTTGATGTGGCAGAAGACAAGATCTTCTCCGAAATCGAGCAGATTCAAACCATCGAAGTTGCCTGAATAAGAAACAGGCGATCCCACTCGGCGAGATCGGGGAGTTGACGGAGGTGCCGAGAATGTCAAACTTGGCGACTACCACTGAATCCGATGTGGTCGAGCCGATTCACCCGGGCGAGGTCCTCATGGCGGACTTCATCAAGGGGTTCGGCATCACGCAGAACAGACTTGCCGTCTCGATCGGTGTTCCGCCTCGTCGAACCTGACTTCCACAACTTCGGGTGATTTCTTCGTTTCTCGAACTGTTTGTGCTGGTCAGCGAGCTGAGCTCATTGTTCGTGGGTAACTACGAGGGCGTCTAGAATAGGGTTATGAGTCCGTTCGTCCGTCGTGTTCCTGGAAGACCGGGAGTCACGCTTGTGCAGATTGTGGACAAGTCAGGCGGGCAGTACAAGATCGTCAAGCACATCGGTTCGGCCCGAACGGGGCTGATGCAGGAACAGGTGACAGATTCGGTTTCTTGTTCAGGCCGCTAACGTCAGCGCCTGCGTGATGAGTTTCTCCTCGTAGGCGACCGGGGTCAACTTCCCCAGGCCCTGCTGTTTCCTCCTTCGGTGATAGATCCGTTCAATCCATCTGACGATTCGCAGTCGGAGTTCTTCTCGGGTGGCCCAGGGCTGGGCGTCGAGGACGTTGTTCTGCAGCAGGCTGTAGAACGACTCCATGGCCGCGTTGTCCCCGGCAGCACCGACCCGCCCCATGGACCCGACCAGGCCGTGGTGCTCCAGGGCCTGGAGAAATTTCTTCGCTCGAAATTGAGACCCGCGGTCGCTGTGAACAATGCACCCGGCCACATCAGCCCCGGTCCGTCGACGGTTGGCGATCGCATTATTCAGGGCCCTGACGGCCAGTGAGGCCTTCATCCTGTTGTCGATGCTGTAGCCGATGATCCGGCGTGAACAGGCGTCCTTGATCGCACACAAGTAGAGCTTGCCCTCACCGGTGTGGTGCTCGATGATGTCGTGTCAACGACGTGGGGTGTACCAAGGTTCTTAGACAGGCCTCCTAATGAGAGAGGATCGAGAACATGGCAGTGAGTTCGAGGCGGAGGTTCAGTCCGCAGTTCAAGGCCGAAGCAGTGCAGCTGGTCCTGCAGAGTGACCGCTCGATCGCCGAGGTCGCCGAGGAGTTGGCGATCAACCCCGGGACCTTGGGCAACTGGGTGCAGAAGCATCGTCAGTCCAACCCGGAGCCAATCCCCGAGATGAGCCCGGCGGACCATGGCCGGTTGGCGGAACTGGAGGAGCAGAACCGTCGGCTGAAGATGGAAAATGAGTTCCTAAAAAAGCCGCGGCCTTCTTCGCCCGGGAGCAGGGCTGAGTGAGAAGTCAGCCCTGCTCGAGGCGGAGAAGGCGAGCTTTCCGATCGAGTGGATGTGCGCCCGGCTCGGTGTGGCCCGCTCGTCGTTTTACGCCTGGCGCGCCCGCGCCGGGCAGGTCACGGCCACCCAGGCCCGCCGAGAGGCCCTCAAGGGCGAGATTCAGCGAATCTTCGAAAAGCAACGAGGCACGGCCGGGTGCCGGCGCATCGCCGCGATCCTGAACGACGAGGGGCACCCTGCCTCGGTCGGGCTGGTGGCAGATCTGATGCGCGAACTTGGGCTCGCGGCCATCCAGCGCAAGGCTCACAAGCGCACCACCGTCCCCGACGAAAAAGCCCAGGTCTTCGCCGACAAGCTCGGCCGCGACTTCGCTCCCGAAAGCTACCGCCCGGGCGAGGCGCTGGTCGGCGACATCACCTACCTACGCACCGGGCAAGGGTGGTTGTACCTGGCCACGGTGATCGACCTGGCCACCCGCAAGGTAATCGGGTGGCAGACCGCCGACCACATGCGCGCCAGCCTGGTCGTCGACGCCCTGGAGATGGCCCGAACCCAGGGGCAAGCAACACCCGGGGCGGTGTTCCACAGCGATCACGGGTCCCAGTACACCTCCGACGAGTTCGTCACCTACTGCACCCGGAACGGGTTCGTGCAGTCGATGGGTCGAACCGGGGTGTGCTGGGACAACGCCGCCGCCGAGACGTTCTTCGCGACCTTGAAGAACGAGATGTACCACCAGCAGGTGTTCCACACGCGGGCCAGGGCGCGGTTCGCCGTGGCCGAGTACATCGAGGTGTTTTACAACCGTCGTAGACCACACTCCAGCCTCGGATATCGTACCCCGGCCCGAGCGTGGGCAGACGCCCAGGCCGACGCCGCCGAGGACCTACCCTGGACGGCCTGACACACCAGAAATCACCAAGGACCTGTCCACAATCCTTGACACAGCCCA
>NZ_JALXKS010000042.1 GCF_025144725.1 Brevibacterium sp. p3-SID960
CCCACGCTGATGGAGCAGTCGAACGCGCCCTGAAGCTTGGTGATCGCCCGTCGTCGCACCAGGAACAGCACGACAAGGACTACAGCCAGCCCTGCCAACGAGAGCAGAATGATCAGCAGGGTCGATGGGTTCACGTTGACCAGTGTATGCGATGTCTCAGACGAGCTCGGCCTGGTCGGCGACGATGTTCACCCTGTCGTTCTCGACGGACAGGAAGCCGCCGTCGGCCTGCGCCCGGACGGTCTGATCGTCAGCCGTCACAATGCGCACCTCCCCGCCGGCCACGATCGCCAGAACGGGCTCGTGGCCGGACAGGATGCCGATCTCACCTTCGGTCGTACGAGCGACGACGCGCTTGGCCTCACCGGACCAGATGCTCCGGTCGGCGGCCACGACGGTGACATTCAGGCTCATGAGGGATCAGTTCTCCTTCTGGAGCTTGTCGTAGTTGCGCAGCACATCGTCGATCGGGCCGACGTTGAAGAAGGCCTGTTCCGGGATGTGGTCGAAGTCGCCGTTGCAGATGCCGCGGAAGCCTTCGACGGTGTCCTGGATCGACACGGTCGAACCCTCAACACCGGTGAACTGGACAGCGGTGTAGGTGTTCTGGGACAGGAACTGCTCGATGCGGCGGGCGCGGTGCACGGTGAGCTTGTCCTCTTCGGAGAGCTCGTCGACACCGAGGATCGCGATGATGTCCTGCAGCTCCTTGTTCTTCTGCAGAATCTGCTTGACCTGGGTGGCGACGTCGTAGTGATCCTGGCCCACGTACAGCGGGTCGAGGATGCGCGAGGACGAGGCCAGCGGGTCCACAGCCGGGTACAGACCGCGCGAGGCGATGTCACGGCTGAGCTCGGTGGTCGCATCGAGGTGGGCGAAGGTCGTCGCCGGAGCCGGGTCGGTGTAGTCGTCAGCCGGGACGTAGATCGCCTGCATCGAGGTGATGGAGTGACCGCGGGTCGAGGTGATGCGCTCCTGCAGCACGCCCATCTCGTCGGCCAAGGTCGGCTGGTAGCCGACGGCCGAGGGCATGCGGCCGAGCAGCGTCGAGACCTCGGAGCCTGCCTGGGTGAAGCGGAAGATGTTGTCGATGAACAGCAGCACGTCCTGCTGCTGGACATCGCGGAAGTACTCCGCCATCGTCAGGCCGGTCAGAGCGATGCGCAGACGGGTGCCTGGGGGCTCGTCCATCTGGCCGAAGACCAGTGCGGTCTTATCGAGCACGCCCGACTCGTCCATCTCCATGATGAGGTCGTTGCCCTCACGAGTGCGCTCACCGACGCCGGCGAACACGGAGACACCGCCGTGATCCTGGGCGACACGGGTGATCATCTCCTGGATGAGCACGGTCTTGCCGACGCCGGCACCGCCGAACAGGCCGATCTTGCCGCCCTGCACGTACGGGGTCAGCAGGTCGATGACCTTGATGCCGGTCTCGAACATCTGGGTCTTGGACTCCAGCTGGTCGAAGTTCGGTGCCTCGCGGTGGATCGGCCACCGCTCGGTGATCTCGTAGGGCTCATCGATCATCGAGTCGTTGAGGACATCGCCGGTGACGTTGAAGACCTTGCCCTTGGTGACATCGCCGACGGGTACCGAGATCGGTGCACCGGTGTCGATGACCTCCTGGCCGCGCACGAGGCCGTCGGTCGGCTGCAGCGAGATGGCGCGGACGATGCCGTTGCCGAGCTGGAGCTCGACTTCGAGGGTGATCTTGCGGGTGCCCTCGGAGAGGGTCACCTCGGTGGTCAGAGCGTTGTAAATCGCTGGCACGGAGTCGAGCGGGAACTCGACGTCCACGACAGGGCCGATGACGCGGGAGATCCGGCCGGCGGTGCCCTGCGTCTGCGGGGTTTCCGTAACTGTGGCAGTCATGGTCTACTTTCTCTTCTGCTCTCTTCTGTGGCCGATCAGTCGTCGGCGCCGGATGCCGCGAGGGAATCCGCACCGCCGACGATCTCAGAGATTTCCTGGGTGATCTCGGCCTGGCGAGCCGTGTTGGCCAGCCGGGTGTAGGTCTTGATGAGTTCGTTTGCGTTATCGGTCGCGGTCTTCATGGCCTGCTGACGTGCCGCCTGCTCGGAGGCAGCGGCATTGAGCAGCGCCGCGAGGATGCGCGAGTCGATGTAGCGCGGCAGCAGTGCGTCGAGGACCTCTGCCGGGCCGGGCTCGAACTCGTACAGCGGGAAGACCTCGTCATGGGCTTTGGCCTTGTCCCGGTCGGGCAGGCCGCCGGACTGCGGGACCTGGTCGGTCTCGACAGCGTCCTCTGCCTCCACGACCTCCAGCGGGATGAGGCGCCTATACTCCGGCACCTGGGTCACGCTGGACTTGAAGCGGGTGTAGACGAGGTAGATCTCGTCGACGCCGTCTTCTTCGAACGCCGTGTGGAAGCCCTCGAGCAGGACCTCGCCGATCTCGCGGGCGTGTTCGGCCTGCGGGGATTCGGAGAATCCGGTCCAGGACTTCTTCAGGTCGCGGTCGCGGAACGTGTAGTACGTCTCGGCCTTGCGGCCCACCGAGTAGAGGTGGACGTCCTTGCCGTTCTCGGTCAGCAGCCGGATGAGCTCTTCGGCCTCGCGGATGACGTTGGCCGAGTACGCTCCGGCGAACCCGCGGTCCGGGCCGATCACGACGACGGCTGCGCGCCGGATCTCCTCCGGCTCAGTCGTCAGCGTGTGGTCGACGTTGGACTGGGTCGCGACTGCCGAGACCGCACGCGTGAGTGCGTTCGCGTACGGGCTGGCTGCCTTCACCCGGCCGATGGCCTTCTGAATCCGGGATGCCGCGATGAGCTCCATAGCCTTGAAGATCTTCCTCAAGGACTTGGTGGAGTTGATCTTCGCCTTGAAGACCCTCTGCTGGGCTCCCATCAGTACTTCCTTTCGCTAGCGGTCGTCATGGCCAAAGCGCGCTCAGCGCTTCTGCTTGACGATCTGCTCCTGCTGGACCTCGTCCTCACCAGCGGAGTCGAACTCTTCGGAGCCGACATGCACGCCGCCGTCTTCGGAGGTCTGGAAGCCGTCAGAGAAGTCCTTGATGGCAGTGGTGAGCTCATCCTTGGTGTCGTCTTCGAGCTTCTGCGTCTCGCGGATCGCATCGAGGACACCGGTCTTGCGCTCCAGGTAGTCGTGGAACTCCTTTTCGAAGCGCAGCACATCGTCGACCGGAATGTCGTCGAGGTAGCCTTCGGAGCCGGCCCACACCGACACGGTCTGCTTCTCGAACGGCATCGGCTCGAACTGGCCCTGCTTGAGCAGCTCCATCAGGCGGGCACCACGGGCGAGCTGGCGCTTGGTGGCGGCATCGAGGTCCGAGGCGAACATCGCGAAGGCTTCGAGCGAGCGGTACTGGGCCAGCGAGATCTTCAGGGTGCCGGAGACGCTCTTGAGCGCCTTCGTCTGAGCGGCGCCGCCCACACGGGAGACGGACACGCCGACGTCGACGGCCGGACGCTGGTTCGAGTTGAACAGGTCCGACTGCAGGAAGATCTGGCCGTCGGTGATCGAGATGACGTTGGTCGGGATGAACGCGCCGACGTCGTTGGCCTTCGTCTCGATGATCGGCAGGCCGGTCATCGAGCCGCCGCCGAGCTCGTCGGAGAGCTTCGCGCAGCGCTCCAGCAGGCGGGAGTGGAGGTAGAAGACGTCACCCGGGTATGCCTCACGGCCGGGCGGGCGGCGCAGCAGCAGTGAGATCGCGCGGTAGGCCTCTGCCTGCTTGGACAGGTCGTCGAAGACGATGAGGACGTGCTTGCCCTCGTACATCCAGTGCTGGCCGATGGCCGAGCCGGAGTAGGGGGCGAGGTACTTGAAGCCTGCCGGGTCCGAGGCGGGCGACGCGACGATGGTGGTGTACTCCATGGCGCCGGCCTCTTCGAGCGAACGACGCACCGAGGCGATGGTCGAGCCCTTCTGACCGCAGGCGACGTAGATGCAGCGGACCTGCTTCTTCGGATCGCCGGACTCCCAGTTGGCCTTCTGGTTGATGATGGTGTCGAGCGCAAGTGCGGTCTTGCCGGTCTTGCGGTCACCGATGATGAGCTGGCGCTGGCCACGGCCGACAGGCACCATCGCGTCGATGGCCTTCAGGCCGGTCTGCAGCGGCTCGCGAACCTCCTGGCGTGCCATGACGCCGGCGGCCTGGAGCTCGAGCTCACGGCGGGTGTCGGACTCGATGTCGCCGAGTCCGTCGATCGGGGCGCCGAGGGGGTCGACGACACGGCCGAGGAAGCCGTCGCCGACCGGGATCGAGAGGACCTCGCCGGTGCGGTAGACGGGCTGCTCTTCGGCGATGGTGGCGAACTCACCGAGGATGACGACGCCGATCTCGCGCTCGTCGAGGTTCTGGGCGAGGCCGAGGGTGCCGTCTTCGAAGCGCAGCAGCTCGTTGGCCATGGTGCCGGGGAGTCCGGACACGCTGGCGATGCCGTCGCCTGCGGTGACGACCTTTCCGACCTCAGTCTTGTCTCCGCCTTCGGGATTGTACGACTCAACGAACTTCCCCAAGGCGTCCCGGATCTCATCCGGGCGAATTGTCAGTTCCGCCATCTGGTTTCCCTGCTTCCTTAAATCTGTCTCGCAGCGACCCGGTTCTTCTCTGCAGACCGCTGTCTGAACGTGTGTATGTAGCCCGTGGCGCGGGCGGTTGATCAGCTTGCCAGGCAACGGCGAAGGTCGGACAGACGATTCGAGATCGTCGAATTCATCACTTCGTCGCCGACCTGCACACGCACACCACCGACGACGTCGGGGTCCACATGCACGTTGAGGACCAGCTCGCGGCCGTAGTGGGCCGACAGCGCCGCAGCCAAACGCTCCTGCTGCTCATCGCTCATCGGCTTGGCGACCGTCACCTCGGCGACGGAGCGCGCCTGACGGCGGGCCAGCACTTCCGAGTAGCGGTCGAGCGTCTCGGACACGCGGGCACCGCGCGGGTGCGCAGCAGCCTGTGCTGCCAGCTTGACGGTCTCAGTCGCGGACTTGCCGTCGAGCAGGTTGGCTGCGAGTGCGCGCTTCGTCTCGGCCGGAGCTGCGGACTCGAAGGCCCAGCCCAGCTCGTGATCGGACTCGATGAGGCGGGTGAAGCGGAACAGCTCCTCCTCGACCTCGCCGAGGCGTCCCTCGCCCTGTGCCTGTGCCGCGATCGCAGTGACGCCGGCATCCTCCAGTGCGGTCACGCTGTCCTGAGGGCGAGCCCAGTGCAGTGTGGCGGCGCGCTTGGCGATGTCGAGTGCGGCCGCGTCGACCTGGCCGGAGAACAGCGTGTCGAGCACACCGTGCTTCCGCTCCTCGGCAATGGCGCCGTCTGCCATGAGTCGGCGCAGCTGAGCGCTGTCGGCCATTGCGGAGACGATCGACAGCAGCCCGTCACCGAGTTCGGTTGCGGCAGCACCGGCAGCATTCTGCAGCCGGGAGTCGACTGCGTCCAGCACATCGTTGAGCGAGTTCCTGCTCGACTGCAACATCACGACTCCTTAACCGACTGGGCCGGAGCGCTTGCTTCGAGATCTGCGATGAAGCGGTCGACCACCTGGGCCGAACGGGCGTCGTCGGTGAGGCTCTCACCGACGATGCGCGAGGCGAGGTCGGTGGCCAAGCCGCCGACATCTCCGCGCAGTTCGACCATGGCCGCCTGCTTCTCGGCTTCGATCTGTGCTTTTGCCTGGGAGATGATGCGCTCAGCCTCTGCATTGGCCTGCTGCTTCATCTCGGCGATGATCTGAGCGCCGTCTTCCTGTGCTTCGGAGCGCATGCGCGCTGCCTCGGCACGGCCGTCGGCGAGCTGCTTCTGGTATTCAGCGAGCGCGGCATCGGCTTCGGCCTGAACGCGTTCGGCCTTTTCGATGCCTCCCTGAATCTTCTCAGCTCGTTCGTCGAGGACCCGGTTGAACGTCGGCAGAACAAACTTCCAGAACACCACAAGGATGATGAGGAAGATCACCGCACTCCAGACGATGTCATAGGTAGCGGGGAGGAGGGGGTTCGGTGTCCCCTCGGCCGCAAGAATCATCGGAGTCATTGAGTCAGTCCTCGATATCAAAGGAAGAAGGGCGTGGCGATGCCGATGAGAGCCAGGGCCTCGATCAGGGCGATGCCGAGGAACATGTTGCCGCGCAGAGCGTTGGCGAGCTCAGGCTGACGTGCGGTTCCCTCGATGGTCTTGCCGATGACGATGCCAAGGCCGATGCCCGGGCCGATCGCGGCGAGGCCGTAGCCGACAGTGGCGATGGAGCCGTTGACTTCAGCGAGAATATCCACTTTGGATGTTTCCTTTCGGTTGTGTACCGGGCGGTACGCGTAACGGTTTTTCGTTACAAGTCTTGCGGTCAGGTCAGGGAAGATCAGTGCTTGGAAGCGGCCTGGTCGATGTAGACCGCTGCGAGCAGCGCGAAGATGTAGGCCTGCAGGACGGAGACCAGCAGCTTGAGGGCGGTCATGAAGAATCCGCCGAAGAGGGTGAGGAATCCGAAGAATTTGAATCCCAAAGCTGCGTCGAAGAAGAAGAACCAGGTCGCCGAGAAGCACAGCACGAGCAGCAAGTGGCCGACGAGCATGTTGGCCAGCAGACGGAGGGTGAGCGTGAACGGCTGGATGACGAACTTGGTGAGGAACTCGATCGGGACGAGCAGTACGTGCATGACCGGCGGGACGTTCGGCAGCACGAGCGCATTCTTGAGATAGCCGCCGACACCGAGTGAGCGGATGCCCTCGATGTGGTACGTGAAGTAGACGATGACGGCCAACAGCAGCGGCACGCCCACCACCGAGGTGCCGGCCAGGTTGAGGAACGGGATGAGGCCGGTGAGGTTCATCGCAAGGACCATGAAGAAGATGGTGGCGATGAGCGGCAGGAACCTGCGGCCGCGCTCCTTGCCCATGGTCTGCTCGGCGATGCTGTTACGCACGAAGTCAAGGGAGAGTTCGGCCATCGACTGGCCGCGGGAGGGAACGAGCTTGGCGCGCTTGGCGGCGATGATCATGAGGATGCACAGTGCTGCGGCGGCGATGACCCGCACGAGCATCACGCGGTTGAACTCGAACGGCGTGCCCTCGAAGAAGATCGCCGGCGGGAAGAACTCCTGCATCGTGGGCGGGTGGAACCCGCCGTCCGCTGCTGCCAGAATCACAGAATTCGCCGCGGTGAAGATAGACACGTTTCGGTTACTCTCCCAATTTCGGGCCCGGGCGGGTAAGAACCAGGCCGACCAGTCGCTCCGGCACACGGTTGCGGAGCGGCATTGTCACATCATGGAGACCGGTGAACTGGCACCTGGTCCTTGAGTACTCTACCAATCGCAGTAATAAACCCACAAATTGCTGGGCGATCCCTGCATCTGCTCCAATCCGCATGATCTCGGGCTTTCCACCACGACGACATGCCTGGTCAGAGGCCCGAAAACAGCGCATCGTCAGATTACGGTCGGTGACTGCGGCTGGATGTCAGCGCGCTTCGGGGTCGACGGTCGGCACCCGTGCACGTGTGACGGTGATCGCATCGATGAGCGAGGTGCCGAGCACTGCTGCGACGATCGTGAAGAACGCCGTCGTCCCGTCGAGCCAGGCCGCGTCTTTGATCCGCCAGATGACGATCATGAAGATGAAGGCCTTGAACAGGAAGCCCACGCCGAGCGCACCGGCGATGGCGGTGAGGTTCCAGCTGCGGCCGATGTACATGATGACAAGCGAGACGAGCAGGAAGATCGCAGCCAGGCCCCCGCCGATCAGCGCTCCGTTGAGGCCCTGCTGGCCTGCGAAGAGCATGCCGAGCAGCCCTCCGAGGAGGGTGACGGCGGCGACGAGGATCGCTCCGCGGATGATCAGCGTGCGCCAGATGGCCTTCCACTGCCGGTCGACGTCGGTTTCGCGGCGCCCGTGAGGGACGGGCTTCGGGTCGGTCATCGGATGGCCTCCTTCGCGCGCAGGCGCGCATACAGCGGGTAGAACGTCAGGAACAGCGTGATCGCCACGCTGCCGAGGATGATGGGCACGTTGACGGCGGGGGTGGCGATGAGGAACGACACCGAGCCGAAGGCGAAGATCGCCGTCCACAGGTACAGGATGAGCACCGCGCGGGCATGCGAGTGCCCGAGTCGGAGCATGCGGTGGTGCAGGTGCTTGGCGTCCGCAGAGAACGGCGACTTTCCAGCGGACATGCGCCGCAGGACTGCCAGGCCGAGGTCGAGAAGCGGCAGGAACATCACCGCCACCGGCAGGATGATCGGCAGATAGGTGGCGAGGACGCGCTGATCCGACAGCAGCGCTGGGTCGACCTGGCCGGTCACCCGGATCGTCGAGGCGGCCAGCAGCAGCCCGATGAGCATCGAGCCTGAGTCGCCCATGAAGATCCGGGCCGGATTGAAGTTGTGCGGCAGGAAGCCCAGGCAGGCCCCGACGAGCAGCGAGATGATCAGCGAGGCGAGGTTGGCGTAGCTGTCGGAGCTGGTGTCGACGGCAAGACTGTAGGAGTAGACGAAGAATGCGATGCCGCCGATCGTCACGATTCCGGCGGCCAGTCCGTCGAGACCGTCGACGAAGTTGACGGCGTTGATGGTGATGAGCACGACGAGCACGGTGAGGATGATCGACATCCGTGGGGAGCCGATGATGACGGAGTTGAAGGGGATCGACAGCAGGGTCACACCGTTGAAGGCCATGAACCCGGCGGCCAGGGTCTGGCCGGCGAGTTTGGTGACCCAGTTGAGGTCCCAGATGTCGTCGATGACGCCGAGAGCGCACAGGATCGTCGCCGCCCCGACGATGCCGATGATCGCCCCGGGCTGGACGAACAGCTCTTCGAGGAACGGCGTCTGCGAGGCGAACAGCAGCCCGACGAGCAGGCCGGCGTAGATCGCCACCCCACCTAAGCGCGGGGTGGGCACCGAGTGGACGTCGCGGGCGCGCAGCGGCGCGAAGATGAGTCCGCGTTCGGCGATGCGCCGCACCATCGGGGTGACGAGGTACGACACGGTCGCTGCGACGAGGAGGATGAAGAGATAGGCGCGCACGCGGGATTACTCCTGCGTGGTTTCGTCAGCCGCTTCCCCGCCCGAGGCGGTGGTCTCCTCCGTGCCCGAGGCGGAGCTCTCCTCCGTGCCCGAGACGGCGCTCTCCTCCGCGGCCGCGCTGTCCTCCAGATCGGGCAGCACCTCGCGCAGTTCGGCTGCCGTGATCGGGCCCTCGCGCAGGATGCGCGGCGGGGTTCGGGTGAGGTCGACGATCGTCGAGGCGCCGATGCCGGGCGCCGCTCCCCCGTCGATGTAGATGTCGACGCTTTCGCCGAGCATCTCCTCGGCTTCGGCAGCATCGCAGGCGGCCGGTGAACCGTGGGTGTTGGCTGAGGAGACGGCCAGCGGGCCGGTCTTGCGCAGCAGTTCGAGTGCCGCCTCGTGATCGGGCATGCGCACGGCGACCGTGCCGTGGGTGTCGCCGAGGTCCCAGTCGAGCATCGCCTGGGCACCGCAGACGATCGTCAGGGGCCCGGGCCAGAAGCGCTTGGTGAGTTCGAAGACGGAGGTGTTCGGCACCTCGGCCAGAGCCATGAGCACTTCGCGCTGGCCGATGAGCACCGGCGGGGGCATATCGCGACCGCGGCCCTTGGCTGCGAGCAGCTTCTCGACGCCGGTGGCGGAGAAGGCGTCGGCGGCGATGCCGTAGACGGTGTCGGTCGGCATGACGATGAGCCCATCGGATTCGAGGACCCGGGCGCATTCGCTGAAGACCAGGTCTCTCATCTCATCGTTTGCGATGCTGAACGTGCGCGACATTCACGGCCTTTCCAGGCATTCGGCGGTGGTGAAACGGTCTCTGCCAGTGTAGTCGGTGTGCGTGGCCGCACCGGACAGACCGGCGGCAGCGCAGGCCCGCTTGACCGCCGCAGCCTGCGTCTCGTCATGTTCGAGGACGAGCAGCCCGCCCGGTCGCAGCGCCTCGGCAGCCAGCGCGATGATCCGTGCCGGTGTCTCCATCCCGTCCGCTCCCCCGCCGTACAGCGCGATGGCCGGGTCATAACCGGTGACTTCGGGGATGTCGGGCTGGGTGGCCTCGGGCACATACGGCGGGTTCGTCACGACGATGTCGAAGGGCCCGAGCTCAGGCACCACCTCGGCGACGTCACCGGCATGGAGGGTGACGGTCGAGCCGGCGGCAGCGACCGCATCGGCCATGGCGGCGATGTTGTGCTCAGCCCACCGGCAGGCCTCGGCGGACAGCTCGACGGCGTGGACCTCACTGCCGGGGATCTCGGTGGCCGCAGCCAGGGCCAGTGCGCCGGTGCCGGCGCACATGTCGAGGATCCGGATCACGCGCGCCTGCCCGTTGCCGGTGTGTTCGTCGCCGCAGCGCAGGGCTGCGGCATGGGCGATGGCTGGGTCGATGAGGAGTTCGGTCTCCGGGCGCGGGATGAAGACCCCGGGCCCGAGGCGGAGGTCGAGATGGCGGAAGCCGGTGGTGCCGGTGATGTGCTGGAGGGGTTCGCGTGCCGCACGCCGGGTCAGACAGTCCTCGAAGCCGCGCGCCTGCTCAGTGGGCACATCGAAACCGCGCAGCAGCCTGAGCGACAGCTCCTTGTGGGTCAGACCGAGCACGTGGGCCAGCAGCAGCCTTGCGTCAGTGCCGGGGGTGTCGATGCCGGCCTCAGCCAGCCGGGTGCGGGCGGCGGCGATGAGCGCATCTGCCGGCTGCGCACCAGCCGAGTCTGCGGCTGGACTCACGCTTACTGCGCCTCCTCGAGACGCTGGGCGCGGTCGAGTGTGCGGCAGGATTCGACGACGGCGTCGAGGTCCCCGGCGAGCACCTGGTCGAGGTTGTGGGCCTTGTAGCCGGTGCGGTGGTCGGCGATCCGGTTCTCCGGGAAGTTGTACGTGCGGATCCGCTCAGACCGGTCGACGGTGCGCACCTGAGAGCGCCTGCGGTCATCGGCCTCGGCGGCGGCTTCGGCGGCCTGGGCGGCCAGCAGCCGGGCGCGCAGGATGCGCAGCGCGGCGGCCTTGTTCTGCAGCTGGGACTTCTCGTTCTGGCAGCTGGCGACGATGCCGGTGGGCACGTGGGTGATGCGCACCGCCGAGTCGGTGGTGTTGACCGACTGGCCTCCAGGCCCGGAGGAGCGGTAGACGTCGATGCGCAGATCGGCATCGCTGATCTGCACCTCGTCGGGTGCGTCGACGTCGGGGAAGACGATGACACCGGCAGCCGAGGTGTGGATGCGGCCCTGTGATTCGGTCACCGGCACACGCTGGACACGGTGGACGCCGCCTTCGAACTTCAGCCACCCGTAGGCGCCCTCGTCCTTGGCTTTGACGGCCAGGGTGACGTCTTTGCAGCCGCCGAGGTCGGAGGGTGTGGTGTCGATGACCTCGGTCGACCAGCCGCGACGGTCGGCCCACCGCTGGTACATCCGCAGCAGGTCGGAGGCGAACAGCGCGGACTCCTCGCCGCCCTCCCCCGCCTTGATCTCGATGAGCGCATCGCGGTCGTCGTCGGGATCGCGCGGCACGAGCAGATCCCGCAGCACGTCCAGGAGCTGCCCGCGCTGCTCTTCGAGCGCGGGAATCTCCTGAGCGAAGCTGGGGTCGTCGGCCGCGAGTTCGCGGCAGGCCTCCAGGTCGGCCTGGGCGGCGATGAGCTCGCCCCAGCAGGACACGACCTTCTCGAGCTCGGCGTACCGGCGGGTCAGCCGGCGCGCAGTGCCCGGGTTGGCGTGCACTTCGGGATCGGCCAGCTCCTGTTCGATGCGGGCATGCTCGTCCCGGAGCATGTGCACCATCTGGCGCAGCGAGTCGATATCGGCTGCCGTGTCGGCGGTCTCACTCATGCAGGCGTGCCGACCGGTCAGTTGTCGTCAGCCGCCGACTTCGGCAGCGGCGTGGTCTTCTGCACCTGGAAGAGGAACTCGGCGTTCGAGCCGGTCTCCTTCATCTTCGAGATGAGCAGCTCGAGTGCCTGCTGCTGTTCCAGGCCGGAGAGCACGCGGCGCAGCTTCCACATGACCTTGCGCTCTTCGGGGCTCATGAGGTTCTCCTCGCGGCGGGTGCCCGAGGAGTTGACGTCGACAGCCGGGAAGATGCGCTTGTCGGCCAGGTGGCGGCTCAGGCGCAGCTCCATGTTGCCGGTGCCCTTGAACTCCTCGAAGATCACTTCGTCCATCTTCGAACCGGTCTCGACGAGAGCGGTGGCGAGGATGGTGAGCGAGCCGCCGCCTTCGATGTTGCGTGCGGCGCCGAAGAACTTCTTCGGCGGGTAGAGCGCATTGGCATCGACACCGCCGGAGAGGATCCGGCCCGAGGCCGGCTGCGCGAGGTTGTAGGCGCGGCCGAGGCGGGTGATGTTGTCGAGCAGCACGACGACGTCCTGGCCCATCTCGACGAGGCGCTTGGCGCGCTCGATGGCGAGTTCGGCGATCGTCGTGTGGTCATCGGCCGGGCGGTCGAAGGTCGACGCTATGACCTCGCCCTTGACCGCACGCTGCATGTCGGTGACTTCCTCGGGGCGCTCGTCGACGAGGACGACCATGAGGTGGACCTCAGGGTTGTTCTCGGCGATCGCGTTGGCGATCTGCTGCATAACCGTCGTCTTGCCGGCCTTCGGCGGGGCGACGATGAGGCCGCGCTGGCCCTTGCCGATCGGCGAGACGAGGTCGATGACGCGGGTGGAGATGAGCTTCGAGGTGGTCTCCAGGCGCAGGCGGTCCTGCGGGTACAGCGGGGTGAGCTTGGAGAAGTCGACGCGGCGCTTGGCGTCCTCGATGCTCAGGCCGTTGACCGAGTCGAGGCGGACGAGCGCATCGAACTTCTCGCGGCGCTTGGAACGCTGATCGCCCTCGCGCGGCTGCTTGATCGCACCGACGACGGCGTCGCCCTTGCGCAGCCCGTTCTTCTTGACCATGCCAGCGGAGACGTAGACGTCGTTCTGGCCGGGCAGGTAGCCCGACGTGCGCAGGAAGGCGTAGTTGTCGTGGACATCGAGGATGCCACCGACCGGGATGAGCACGTCATCGGGACGCAGATCCTGGTCGTCGCCGTCTCCGCGTCCGCGGCGCTTGCGGTCGCGGTTGCGACCGCGGTTTCCGCGCCGGTTGCTGTCGTCGCGATTGCCGCGATTGTCGTCGCGTCCGCCACGGTTGTCGTTGCCGCGGTTGTCGCGGTTGTCGCCACCGCGTCCACGATCATTCCGGTCGCCGCGGTCCTGACGGTCACCGCGGTTGTCGCCGCGATCATTGCGATCCTGGCGATCGCCGCGATCCTGGCGATCATTGCGGTCACCGCGGTTGTCGTCGCGGCTCCGGTCGCCGCGTCCGTCCTGGTCGCCGCGGTTCTGGCGGTCGCCGCCGTCGTTGCGGTCGCCGCGCTCCTGACGATCCCCGCGGTTGTCGCTGCGGTTCTGGCGGTCCCCCCGGTCACGGCGTCCGCCGCGGCGGCGCGAGCCGCCCTCGTCGTCCTGGGAGGATTCGGCGTCGGCCGACTCGCCCTGGTCCCGCTGGGCGTCGTCACGCTGGCCGCCGCGCTGCTGCGCGTCGGCCTGCTCGTTGCGGCCGGGCTTGTCACCCTGCTGCTGGACAGGCTGTTCGGGCTGGAACTGGCGGGCAGGTGCCGCCTGGGCAGCAGCGTCCTGCTGCTGATCTGACTGGGGTGCGGGCTCGGCCGCAGGCTGCTCCTGCGCAGCCGGAGCTGCGGCAGCGGGTGCCGAGCTGGCTGCTGCCGAGCTCGACGTCCTGCTCTCGATAGCGGCGATGAGATCCCCCTTGCGCAGGCGACGGTATCCCTTGATGTTGAGACCCGCGGCCATTTCCTGAAGCTGGGGCAGACGCAGAGCAGTGAGATTGCTTTCTGACACGAAGGTTCCTTCTCCCTCGTTCGGCTGCAGCTGCATGAACACAGAGCTGCAGCGACGGACCACACGCACGATTGCGTGCATTCACAAAATGAAGTACCTCGGACGCCATAGACGGCGCGGTACGAAGAGCGTTCCCACCTGAGTCGCGGGGCACGATCACATGGAGGTGCCGGTGACGCGAAGAATGCTGGGGAACGCCTCTAGCCTAGCGCGTTGACGCCCGTTGCGCGAATCCCACCCGGTTTGTCGCCGTCGCCGAGGCGGTGCATCCCGGTCCTGGACGTTCGGCTGGGTCTGCGGACAGGTCAGGCGCGCAGCCGGCAGTCGGTCGTCATGACCTCGACACCGGTTTCGGCGATGGCAGCCGGGACGATGCGGGCGGCATCGCCGGTGAGCACCGCGCCCACCCGGGCGGCAAGGTCATCATCGGATCCGAGCACAAGCACGGTCGGGCCGGCGCCGGAGACAACGGCGGCCAGGCCGGCAGCCCGCAGCGCGTCGACGCGCTCGAGCGCTGCGGTCATCGCCGGGCGGCGGTAGTTCTGGTGCAGCCGGTCGACGGTGGCGTCGAACAGCAGCGCGGGGTCATGGCCGATCGCATAGACGAACAGGCTGGCGATCGCCGCATTGGCAGCAGCATCTGCGTGCGGGACGGTCTCGGGCAGCAGGGAGCGCGCCACCGAGGTGTCGAGTCGTTCGTCGGGGACGATGAGCACTGCTGAGACGTCCTCGGAGACGGGCACGGAGACCGAGCGGGCCTGCCCGTGGCTGTCGGTGTAGGAGACCGTGACCCCGCCGAAGATCGCCGGCGCGGCGTTGTCGGGGTGGCCTTCGAAGTGCGTGGCCCACGCCAGCTTCTCCTCAGGCGAGGGTGCCGGCAGTCCGGCGAAGGCGCTGGCGGCATCAGCAATCGCAATGCCGGCGACGACGGCTGCGGCCGACGACCCCATCCCGCGGGAGTGGGAGATGACGTTCTCGCACTCCAGGCTGATCCGGTCGGCCGTTTCGACGCCGCGGGCGGCGAGCACCTCGCGCATGACCCGCAGGATGAGGTGATCCTGTCCGGTCGGCACCTCGTTGGCACCCTCACCGGTGACGCGCACGCAGTCGCTGTGATCGACCGGCCTATCGTGCAGGCGGGCGCGGACCGTGTCGCGGATGTCAAGAGCGATGCCGAAGCTGTCGTAGCCGGCCCCGAGGTTGGCCGCGGTGGCGGGCACGGTGACCTCGACCTCGACGACGGCCTGCGGGGTGACCGGTGCGGTGCTCGTCATCATGCGTCCTCGAGTCCGAGTTCGCGGGCGGCCGAGACCGCATCGACCGGCACCCGGGTGGGGGTCAGGTCGGAGCCGTCAGCGGTGTGCAGCGCCCACTGCGGGTCCTTGAGACCGTGTCCGGTGACGGTGCACACGATGCGCGCACCGACCGGGATCTCACCGGCCTCAGCCTGCTGCAGAAGTCCTGCGATCGAGGCGGCCGAGCCGGGTTCGACGAAGATGCCCTCGGTCGAGGACAGCAGCCGGTGGGCGGCCAGGATCTCCTCGTCGGTGACGGCCCTGATGACGCCGCCGGATTCGTCGCGGGCGGCGATCGCCTGATCCCACGATGCGGGGTTGCCGATCCGGATGGCGGTCGCGACGGTCTCCGGGGCATCGACCGGATGGCCCTTGACGAGCGGGGCGGCACCGGCGGCCTGGAAGCCCCACATGCGCGGGGTTCCAGTTGCCAGTCCGGCTGCCGCGTATTCGCGGTAGCCCTTCCAGTAGGCGGTGATGTTGCCGGCGTTGCCGACGGGCAGCACGTGGATGTCCGGGGCGTCGCCGAGTGCGTCGACGATCTCGAAGGCGGCGGTCTTCTGCCCTTCGATCCGGTCGGGATTGACCGAGTTGACGAGGTGGACCGGGTAGGCCTCTGAGAGCTTGCGGCACAGGGTCAGGCAGTCATCGAAGTTGCCGTCGACTTCGAGCAGCTCGGCACCGTGGGCGACTGCCTGGCTCATCTTGCCCACCGCGATCTTGCCGGCCGGCACGAGCACTGCACATGTCAGCCCGGCCTTCGTCGCATACGCGGCTGCCGAGGCCGAGGTGTTGCCGGTCGAGGCGCAGATGACGGCCTCGGCGCCGTAGGCGAGGGCCTTCGAGATCGCCATCGTCATGCCGCGGTCCTTGAACGACCCGGTCGGGTTCATGCCCTCGTACTTGACCCACACCTCGGCGCCGGTGCGCTCGGAGAGCTTCTCGGCGTGGATGAGCGGGGTGCCGCCCTCGCCGAGGGTGACGGCGCGGGATTCGGCGGCGATGTCGAGGAAGTCGCGGTACTCCTCGATGACGCCCTGCCACTGGTGGCGGTGGGCAGCGGTCATGGGGTCTCCTTCACGGGATGGTTCGGTGCCGGTGGGCCCGGCTCAGTGGCCTTCGATGCGCAGGACGGACTTGAGCTCGTTGACGGCGTCGAGGGCGACGGCGCGCTCGACCGTTTTGGCCAGCGCGGCATCGGTGCCCGAATGGGTGGCGATGACGAGCTTGGCGCGCTGCGGGGCGTCGTCGTCGGTGGGCTCGAGCTGGGTCTGCTGCATGAGCTCGATCGAGGTGCCCTCCTCGGCGAATACCTGCGAGATCTGGGCGAGAACGCCCGGGCGGTCGAAGACGTCGAAGGTGATCTGGTAGCGGGTGCGGATCGCGGAGATCGGCAGGACCGGCAGCCGGTTGCCGATCGAACGGCGGGCCTGGCCGGTGCCGCCGAGGACCTTGCGGCGGGCGGTCGAGACGATGTCGCCGAGCACCGCCGAGGCGGTCGGCGCTCCTCCTGCGCCCTGGCCGTAGAACATGAGCGAACCAGCGGCCTCGGCTTCGACGAAGACGGCGTTGAATGCCCCGCCGACACTGGCCAGTGCGTGGTCCTTGGGCAGCAGCGCCGGATAGACGCGCGCGGAGACGCCGGGGCCGGCCGGTGAGTCTTCGATGGTTTCGCAGATCGCCAGCAGCTTGATGGTGAAGCCCTGCGCGGAGGCGGTCTCGACCATGTCGGCGGTGACGCCGGTGATGCCCTCGACATGGACGTCGTCGATGCTCACGCGGGTGTGGAAGGCAAGAGAGGCGAGGATCGCGGCCTTGGCGGCTGCGTCGTGGCCGCCGATGTCGGCAGTCGGATCGGCTTCGGCGTACCCGAGTTCCTGGGCGGTGGCCAGGGCGTGGTCGAAGTCCCAGCCCTCCTTCTCCATTTGGTCGAGGATGTAGTTCGTCGTGCCGTTGACGATGCCGAGCACGCGGGTGATGCGGTCACCGGCGAGGGAGTTGACGACCGGGCGGATGATCGGGATCGCACCGGCGACAGCGGCCTCGTGCTCCAGGCGCACTTCAGCGTCTTCGGCGGCGGCGAGCAGCTCGGAGTAGTCGCTGGCCAGCAGCGCCTTGTTCGCCGTCACGACCGAGGCGCCGGAGCGCAGGGCGGTGAGGATGAGTTCGCGGGCCGGTTCGTGGCCGCCCATGAGCTCGACGACGATGTCGGCTCCTTCGATGGCGGCAGCGGTGTCAGTGGTGAGCAGCTCGGACGGGATGCCGGGGCGGTCCTTGCCGGCGTCGCGCACGGCGACGGCCGAGATCTCCAGCGGGGCGCCGACGCGGGCTTCGAGGTCGGCGGCGTTGCCGAGGATGCGGGTGGCGACTTCGGTGCCGACGACACCGCAGCCGAGCATGGCAACCTTGAGGGGTTTCATCGTGTGGTGCTCCTTCTTTCGTGGGGCGCGAGCTCGTCAGTGGACTCGGGTGCCTGGACGTCTGCGTCAGCGGCCGACGGGCTGAAGCCGGTGTCCCAGGCGAGGATGTCGGCATGGGATTCGGGTCGGACGACCCAGCCGAGCTGCTCACCGTCGACGGCAAGCACACCTGGGCGCGGGACGTGGTTGTAGTTCGATGACAGCGACCGGCAGTAGGCGCCGGTGTCCGGGACGGCGATGAGGTCGCCGCGGGTGACGTCATTGGGCAGGTATTCGTCGCGGACGATGATGTCGCCGCTTTCGCAGTGCTTGCCGACGACGCGCACGACTGCCGGTTCGCTGGCGGAGTCACGGTTGGCCAGGGTGCAGGAGTAGTCGGCGTCGTAGAGGGCGGTGCGGACGTTGTCGCTCATGCCGCCGTCGACAGCGACGTAGAGCCGCTCCCCTGACCCGGTTTCGACGACTTTGGTGCTGCCGACGGTGTAGAGGGTGAAGATCGACGGCCCGGAGATCGCCCGGCCCGGCTCGAAGGACACCGCCGGCAGCGTCGCGCCGGTGGCCTCACAAGCGGAGGCGACGACGGAGGCGAGCCGGCCGGCCATCTCGGTGAAGGTCAGCGGGGTGTCCTGCGAGGTGTAGCGGATGCCGAAGCCGCCGCCCAGGTCGACCTCGGGCAGATCGATGCCGAGTTCGGTCAGGATGCGGGCACGCAGTTCGATGATGCGGGTGGCAGCGATGTCGAAGCCGGAGGACTCGAAGATCTGCGAGCCGATGTGACTGTGCAGGCCGAGGAAGTCGAGGTCCTCGCTGGCGGCGATCCGCCCGGCGGCGTCGAAGGCGTCGCCGCTGTGCAGAGACAGGCCGAACTTCTGGTCCTCATGTGCGGTGGCGATGAAGTCGTGGGTGTGGGCTTCGACGCCGACGGTGACCCGCAGCATCACCGGGGCGCGCACACCTCGGGCGCGGGCGGCAGCGGCGACCCGCGGGATCTCGTCGAAGGAGTCGATGACGATGCGGCCGATCCCCCAGTCGAGGGCGAAGGCGATCTCTTCATCGGATTTGTTGTTGCCGTGCAGCCCGACAGTGCGCGGGTCGACACCGGCACGGTGGGCGACCATGAGCTCGCCGAGGCTGCAGGTGTCGATGCCCATGCCTTCGCCAGCGACCCACTCGGCGACAGCGGTGCACAGGAAGGACTTGCCGGCGTAGTAGGCCTTCGCCTCGGTGCCGATCGCTGTGAACGCCTCGGAGAAGGCGGTGACGAAGTCGGCTGCCCGGTGCTTGAGGTCGGCGACGTCGAGGACGTACAGCGGTGAGCCGTACGTCTCGGCGAGCTCGGTGACGCGGTGGCCGGCGACCGTGAGCTCGCCGTCGGCGGTCTTGTCGACGCTCCGCGACCACAGCGAGGGCATGAGCGCGTTGACGTCATCGGGGTACGGCAGCCACACCGGCGGCGGGGTGGCATGCAGGATGCCGGCGATATGGGCGGGCATTACATCCGCTCCGGGGCGCTGACGCCGAGCAGGCGCAGGCCGTTGCGCAGCACGGTGGCGGTCGCGAGGTCGAGGACGAGGCGCGAGGAGTGCACAGCCTCGATGTCCTCACCGGCGCGCGGGGTGACGCGGCAGCTGTCGTACCACTTGTGGAAGGTGCCGGCGAGGCTTTCGAGGTAGCGGGCGACCCGGTGCGGTTCGCGCAGCTCGGCCGCCTGGGCGATCACGCGCGGGAAGTCGGCCAGAGAGGCCAGCAGCGTCGCCTCAGTCGCGTCGGTCAGTGTTGAGGCGTCGAAGGCCTCGGTGGTGATGCCGGCGGCTGCGGCGTTGCGGGCCACGGAGTGGGCGCGGGCGTGCGCGTACTGGACGTAGTAGACCGGGTTGTCGTTGCTGGCGCTGCGCAGCACCTCGGGATCGAGGGTCAGCGGCGAGTCGGCCGGCTGGCGGGCCAGCGAGTAGCGCACGGCATCGCGGCCGAGCCAGTCGATGATGTCGCGCAGCTCGATGATGTTGCCGGCGCGCTTGGACAGCTTGGCGCCGTTGACCTTGATGAGCTGGCCGATGAGCACCTCGATGTTCTTCTCCGGGTCATCACCGGCAGCTGCCGAGATCGCCTTGAGCCGGCCGACGTAGCCGTGGTGGTCGGCGCCGAGGAGGTAGATCTTCTCGATGAAGCCGCGGTCCTTCTTATCCAGATAGTAGGCGGCATCGGCGGCGAAGTAGGTCGGGTTGCCGTCGGCGCGGATGAGCACCCGGTCCTTGTCGTCGCCGAACTCGGTGGTGCGCAGCCACACGGCGCCGTCGTGGTCGTAGACGTGACCCTGTTCGCGCAGTCGGCCGACAGCCGTGGTGACGGCGTTGGATTTGTGCAGGCTGGCTTCGGAGAACCATACGTCGAAGCTGACGTCGAAGTCGGCAAGGGTGTCGCGAATGTCGGCCATCTGCAGCTCGTAGGCACGTTCGCGCAGGCGGGCGCGCACGTCATCGGGGATGACGGCCGGTGCCGGAGCGTCGGCATCCGATTCGGGCACCTGCGCGGTCGCTTTGACCTCGGCGGCGAGCTCCGGGTCCGAGGCGGTGATCGTTTGGGCGATCTCGGTGACGTATCCGCCGGGGTAGCCGCCGGCAGGCACCTCGCGGCCGAGCAGGCGGGCGACGACGGAGTCGGCGAAGACATCCATCTGCGTGCCGGCGTCGTTGATGTAGTACTCGGCGGTGACATCCGCACCGGCGGAGGCGAGCACGCGGGCGATCGCATCGCCGAGAGCGGCCCAGCGGGTGTGGCCGAGGTGCAGCGGGCCGGTCGGATTGGCGGAGACGAACTCCATGTTGATGATGTGCCCGTCCAGGGTCTGCGTGCGGCCGTAGTCGTCTCCGGCGGCGATGATGTCGGCGGCCAGCGCGCCGGCGGCACCGGCGGCCAGGGTGATGTTGATGAATCCCGGTCCGGCCACCTCGGCGCTGTCGATGCCCTCGTCGGCTGCCAGCACCGCGGCGATCTCGGTGGCGAGGCCCCGCGGGTTGAGCCCGGCCTTCTTCGCCGTCTGCAGTGCCACGTTCGAAGACCAGTCGCCGTGGGCGCGGTTCTTCGGTCGCTCGACGACGAGCCGGGCGGGTGCTTCGATGGCGTAGCCGTGCTGCATGTTCAGCTGGCTGATGGCAGAGCGGATGGCTTCTCTGAGCTGTTCGGGAGTCACGTGCTTAGCGTATTACCTTGCCCGTGGCTTAGCGACTTGAGGCCCGCATATCGGTATCGATGTGAGCGGGGCGACACGTCCCGCCGACGGCTGACCGACCTGGGACGAAGCAGGCCCGCCACCTGGATTTCCAGGTGACGGGCCTGATGTGGTGCCCGCGACAGGATTCGAACCTACGACCTTCTGCTCCGGAGGCAGACGCTCTATCCGCTGAGCTACGCGGGCTGGCAACTAGACAATACTAGCACTCCTGTGGGCTGTCACGCGCACCGGCCGCTGGTGAGCCGAGCCACGGTGCCGCGGCGCTGTCTGTCAGCGCAACGGCATCGTACCAGTGGGTCACTGACCCTTGATCTTGTCGCGCGCCGGGACGTACTCCCAATGCCACGGCTCGTACTTCGAGGTCTTCGCCCAGGCGGGGTTCTCCCAGCCGTATTCCTTGCCGTGCTTGACGAGCCAGTTGTACTGCTCGCCGGAGGCGCTGGCGGCACCGCCGCCGAAGTCGAGGGCAACACCCCATCCGTGCATCGAGGTGCCGGGGCGGGCGGCCAGGCCGGGCTTGCGGCCGGCGACCGAGACCTGGGATTCGAGTGTGCGGTATGAGTCGGTGATGGCCATGTCCTCGCCGGTCTCGGCCTTGAACGCGGCGTTCATCTCAGCGAAGGCGACAGCGGCGTCGGCGCGCAGCTTGTGTTTGCCGATGCCGACATCGCACAGGTAGTCATCGGGCACCTGGCCGTTGCTGTAGTCACCGGAGGGTGCTTCTCCGGAGCATCCGGGCAGCACGGTCCGGGTGACGGAGCGCGAGGCGGCCTCGGCGTCGCGGTCCTTCTTGGCGCTCGGCACGCCGCCGGCGTAGTTCTGGGTGCCGGACTCGTTGCCGGCGGAGGTGACGTTGGTCTGGACCGATTCGGCTCCGACGA
This sequence comes from Brevibacterium sp. p3-SID960, assembly GCF_025144725.1. Taxonomy (GTDB): domain Bacteria; phylum Actinomycetota; class Actinomycetes; order Actinomycetales; family Brevibacteriaceae; genus Brevibacterium. Next base: position 21,658 of record NZ_JALXKS010000042.1, read on the forward strand.
CGTTCGTCGCGGCAGCGTCGAGGGTGCTGCCGGCCGCGACCTGGTCCTGCGTGGAGGTGTTGCCGATGAGCAGCATTGCGGCGATTGCGCTGCCGGCGACGGAGACCGAGGCCATGGCCGAGACAGTTGCCAGGCGGCGGCGCTTGTAGGAGCGCACGAGCGAGCCATCGGATCCGCGGTACGACACGGCACCGGCTCCGACCTTGCGCGTGCGAGTGGCCGGTGAGGCCAGGGCGCTGTCAGCGGTGGTGGTGGTGCGGTTCGGGTCGGTGCCTGGGATGCGGAAGGATGCACGTCGTGTGCGGTTCGCGTTCTCCTGCTCCCGGCGTTCGCGGCGAGTCATGGCGACCGATGGTGTCGGCTCCTGTGCCACTACTCATCTCCCAACTGTCTCTACTGCAAAATCTGTCGTGGTGCTGTCACACCTCTGTGCCGCAGCCGTGTTGTCACGGCGATCGACCACATGTCACAGCACTATAACGACAATGTTACGAGTTGTCATGTCGCTCGCCACCCGCGCATCACCCGTGCGGGCGATTCACCCGATTACAGCGCGCATGCGCGTACACGGTCTCATGCAAGGCGCACATACGGCGAAAATTCTTTCGTCGGCGCATCGCCACGCATGTCGATATGTAACAGAACTGTTGTGTTGTCCCTCGTCTCAGTCACGCCCGGGCCTTACGTCGGCGACTGGCGACTCCACTGTTGTTTCACTTCTGCTATTTCACTCGATTCCGGTGCAGGCGCCGCAGAATCAGTCGACCCTGCGCACCCGCGGAGCACGCTGCATGACATCGTGCACCTCGCCGACGAGTTCCTCGATGACGTCTTCGAGGAACAGGATGCCGACGGTGCGATGGTTCTCGTCGAGCACCCGGCCGACGTGGTGTCCTGCCTGCTGCATCGAATCGAGGGAGTCCTCGATCTCGTCGGCAGCGCGCAGCGTCACCAGCGAACGGAAGCGCTTATCAGGGATCTCGGAGGCATAGTCGTCCTCCGTGTCGGCGTAGAGCACATCCTTGACGTGGATGTAGCCGCCGGGCTCCCCGTCGCTGTCGAGGATGATGTAGCGCGAGAAGCCGGTGCGGGCGACCAGCTGCTCGATATGCGCAGGTGTGACATCCTCGGCCACGGTGACGACACGGTCCATCGGAACCATGACGTCCCCGATGGTCTTGTCGGAGAACTCCAGGGCGCCCTTGAGCAGCCCGGTGTCATCGCTCAGCAGTCCCTCGCGCTGGGACTCGGCGACGATCGACTGCACTTCCTCGATCGTGTAGGCGGCGTTGACGTCGTCGCGCGGTTCGACCCCCATGAGCTTGAGGATCCGGTTGGCGAACGCGTTCATCGGGCGGATGACGAAGCCGAAGATGCGGGCCAGCACCACCAGCGGCGGGGCGAGCAGCATGGCCGCCTGCTGGGAGACGGCGAGCGCGATGTTCTTCGGGATCATCTCGCCGACGACGACGTGCAGGTACGTCACCACCGACAGCGCGATGATGAAGGCGATGGGCCCGGAGAGCGCCTCGGGCACGCCGAGGAAGCTCATCGGGCCGACGAGCAGGTGGTGGATCGCAGGTTCTGCGACGTTGCCCAGCAGCAGTGAGCACACGGTAATGCCCAGCTGGCAGATCGCCAGCATGAGCGAGACGTGTTCCATGGCGAACAGCGTGGTCTTCGCTGCCTTCGATCCCTCTTCGGCCTTCGGCTCGATCTGCGAGCGCTTGGCCGAGACGATGCCGAACTCTGCGGCTACGAAGAAGGCGTTTCCCAGCAGCAGGACGACGAGCCACACGAGGCCCAGCCAGTCACTCATGGCTGACCTCCTGCGCTCGAGTCTCCGACCGGCCAGGAGCTCTCATCCCATTCGACGGTGGTGTAGTCCGGGCGCAGCCGCAGGCGTTCGATGCGCCGGCCGTGCAGGCGCTCGACGGTCAGGGTGGCGTCTTCGATGCGGACGGTGTCGCCGACGTCGGGGATCCGGCCGAGCTCCATGAGCACGAAGCCTGCCACCGTTTCGTAGTCGGGGTCTTCGGGGATCTGAACGCCGATGATGCCGGCGACCTCGTCGGGGCGCAGCCGGCCGGGGATGATCCACGAGCCGTCTCGGGCCGGCCGGACGGTCACCGAGAGCCGGTCGTGTTCGTCGACGACCTCGCCGACGAGTTCCTCGACGACGTCTTCCAAGGTCACGACGCCGGCGGTGCCGCCGTATTCGTCGACGACGACGGCCATCTGGGTGCCGCGCGAGCGCAGCTCCATGAGCAGCGGGTCGAGGGCGAGGGTCTCGGGGAACTCGGCGACCTCGGTCATGAGGCCGGCGGCGTAGGCATCGGCGCGGTTGGCCAGCGGTACGGCCACGGCCTGCTTGATGTGCACGACGCCTTCGATCTCGTCGCGGGACTCGCCGGTGACGGGGAACCGGGAGAATCCGGTCGAGCGGGCGAGTTCGACGATCTCAGCAGCAGTCGTCTCACGTTTGACGGTCACCATCCGGGTGCGTGGGGTCATGACGTCTTCGGCGGTGCGTTCGGAGAAGCTGAGCGTGCGGGTGAGCAGATCGGCGGTCTGCTCATTCATCGTGCCCTCCTGGGCCGAGTGCCGCACGAGCGCCGTGAGCTCATCGGCCGAGCGGCCAGCTGAGCCCTCCTCCTGCGGTTCGATGCCCATCGCCAGCAGCGCCTTGTTCGCCGTGCCGTTGAGGACTGCGATGATCGGGCGGAAGGCGATGGAGAAGAAGTACTGCAGCGGCACGAAGATCTTGCCGGTCTTGAGCGGTGAGGAGATCGCCATGTTCTTCGGCACGAGCTCACCGACGACCATCGACAGCAGGGTCGAGATGAGCAGCGCGATCGTCAGGGAGACACTGCCGGAGGCGCCCTCAGGCAACCCGAGGGCATGCAGGGGCCCGCGCAGCAGCGCACCGAGTGAGGGCTCCATGAGATAGCCGGTCAGCAGGGTCGTGATCGTGATGCCGACCTGGGCTGCAGAGAGCTGTGTGGAGAGATGTGTGACACCCTTGCGCAGGTATTTCGATCCCGGTTCGCCGCGTGCGACGGCCTCATCGACGGTGTGCTTATCAAGGGTGAGGAGGGAGAACTCGGCTGCCACGAACGCGCCGGTGCCGAGGATGAGCAGCAGGGCGAGGGCGAGGAGAAGCCATTCCATCAGCGGCTGTCCCCTGCCGCCAGGTGACCGTGATCGGCGCCTACGCGCCGGGCAGAGCTTCGCATCAGCAGGGCGGCGTCGCGCCCGGCGAGGCTGATGCCGGGTATTCGGGGTTGATCGGGGCTGCCGGCTTCACGCCGGCTGG
>NZ_JALXKS010000043.1 GCF_025144725.1 Brevibacterium sp. p3-SID960
CCAGCCGTGCAGGTGCCTTCATGTCAGCTCCTCACGGCGGTGTAGCCGGCCTCGTCGACCGCCGCGATCACCGCGGCGTCATCGACCGGCTGCTCGCTGGTCACGGCCAGCCGCCCGGTCTGAGCGCTGACCTCGATGCCGGTCACTCCGGCGATCTCGGACACCTCGGCGCGGATCGCGGTCTCGCAGTGCCCGCAGCTCATCCCGGTCACCTGGTACTCGGTCGTGGTCGCCATCTCTAACTCCTTCAGTCGTGTACGACTTCCATTCAGGCTAATACCCCCTTGGGGTATCGGTCAAGGTGTGGCCTGCTCCTCGGCGGCCTGCTGTGCTTCACCGGTCGGGCGGACGTGGCGCAGCCTCGTGGCGGCGATGATCGCCGCGAGACCGGCGATGACCGCCGAGACGATGGCCGCGGTGTTGAGCCCGCCGGTGAACGCGGTCTGCGCGGCGGCCACCACCTGCTCTCCGAGCGCACCGGGCAGCTGGGTTGCTGTGGCCATGGCGCCGTCGACGCTGTCCGATGCCGCCGCGGCGGCATCGGCGGGCAGGCCGCCGGGCAGCAGATCGCCGATCTGGTTGCGGTAGGCGGCGATCCCGACGCTGCCGATCACCGCGACACCGAGCGAGATGCCCAGGTCGTTGGCGGTGGTGGCGAGGCCGGAGGCGCCGCCGGTCTTCTCCGGCGGCACGGAGCCGACGACGAGGTCGGTGGTCAGCGCCATCGAGGGGGCCACGCCGGGGTAGGTGATGACGAAGCTCGCGATCACCAGCGCCAGACCCGTGCCGGCGTCGAGCTGGGTGAACAGGATGTAGCCGACGACCTGGGTGAGCAGGCCGACCGCGATCACGTTGCCGGGCCGGAACCTGCGCGCGAGCACCGGGGAGAGCGTCGAGACGACGATCAGCACCGCCGCGGCGGGCAGGATCGACAGGCCCGCCTGCAACGGCGAGAGCTCCTGGACCTGCTGGAGGTACTGGGTGAACAGCGAGTACACCCCGCCGAGCGCTGCGGCCGAGAGCAGGAACACCGCCAGCGCCCCGGACACGGTGCGGTTGGCGAACAGGCGCACATCCAGCAGCGGCTGCTTGGCGCGCAGCTGCCGGATCACGAACCACAGACCGATCAGCGCGCCCGCGACCAGCAGCCCGATCGAGGGACCGGCCGGCTCCTGGGCGGCGAAGCGCTTGATGCCGTAGATGATCGCCAGCAGACCACCGACCAGCAGCAGGGCGCTGAACAGGTCGATCCGCGCCGACGGGTCACGATGCTCGGGCACCAGCAGCGGAGCGGCGATCGCGACGAGCGCCATGATCGGCACCGCGACCAGGAAGGTGGCCTGCCAGCCGAAGGCCTCCAGCAGCAGCCCGGACAGCAGCGGGCCCAGCGCCACACCGGCGGAGATGCCGCCGGCCCACACGCCGATCGCGACGCCGCGCTGCTTCGCGTCGGCGAAGAGCACGAAGATCAGCCCGATCGTCGCCGGCACCATCATTGCCGCGGCCAGCCCGAGGATGGCCCGCCAGGCGATCATCAGTTCCGGGATCGTCGTCAGCGCCGCGGCGATCGAGACGGCGGCGAACAGGATCGCGCCGATCACCATGAGCAGGCGCTTGCCGATCCGGTCGCCGAGCACCCCCATGGCGACGAGGAACCCGGCCATCACGAAGCCGTAGATGTCGAGGATCCACAGCAGTTGCGTGCTCGACGGGTTCAGGTCCGCGGCCAGGTTCGGGGCGGCGAGGAACAGGATCGTGAGCATCATGAACAGCAGCGTCGAGGGGATCACCAGGACGGCGAGCCCCCACCACTGCTTGGCGCCGGCACGCGGCGCGGCGGTGTCGCTCATCGCGCACCCCCGCGGATATGTGTCGTGGACATAGTCGTCATCTCCTCTCTGCCGGTCCCGCCTCGCCCTCCGAGCCGGAACTCGATCATCGGTGTACGAGTTGTAACAGCTACACTATCTCATACATTCCAGTACGACTTGTGAGGTGGATCATGACGGTGAAGAAGACGACGCCCCGCGGCACGACGACCGGTGCGTCAGGCGGCGGTGGCCGGGCGGCCAATCAGCGGGCGGATGCGCAGCGCAACCGGGCAAGGATTCTGGCCGCGACGGCGACGGCGATCCGCAAGAACCCCGACGCGTCGGTCGGCGACATCGCCGCCGAGGGCGGGATGGGCAGAGTGACCGTCTACGGGCACTTCCCGACCCGTGCGGAGCTGATCGAGGCCGCCCTCGTTGACAGCCTCGAACGCGGCGAAGAGGTGCTCAGCGGGGTGCCCTTGGATGGTGATCCGGGTGAGGCGTTCCGGCGGCTGGTGGCCTCCAGCTGGGTGCTGGTCGACCAGTCGCGGGCGCTGCTGGCGGCCGCGCTGAAAGAACTGCCTGCGGCGCGCATCCGCGAGCTGCACGAGAAGGCCGAGGGGCGGATGCGGGCTCTGCTGCTGCGCGGCCAGCGCGAGGGTGTCTTCCGGGTCGATCTGCCGGTGTCCTGGCTGCTGACTACTACGCACGTGGTGATGAACGGTGCCGCCGAAGAAGTGCGTGCCGGGCGCCTCGACGCCGACGACGCGCCGTGGTTCATCGAGGCGATCCTGCTGCCCGCCTTCGCCGCCACCACCAGCACCACCACCATTGGGGAAGGAGCCTGATGAGGATGCCCAGCATCGCGATCATCGGGGCCGGCGCCGCTGGCACCGCAGCCGCAAGAACCCTGCACGCTTCCGGTGTCGACGTCGACCTCTACGTCCGGAACGGTGAGGTGCCGTTCAACCGGACGTTGGTCAACAAGGGCATCGCGATCGGGCTGCTCGAACCGGCCCAGGCGGCCCTGCCCGACACCGGGGCCGCCCTCCGGTCGGAGACGGTGCGCGGCCTCGACCCCAGGGCTCGGCGCTTGCGGCTGGACTCCGGCGATACACACGCCTACGACGCGCTCCTCATCGCCACCGGCAGCCGGCCCCGCACTCTCGACGAGGAGGTGATCGGCCGCGACCAGGCCGTCAGCGGCGGCAGACTGACCACCCTGCACTCGGCCGCCGACGCCGTCCGCGTCCGCGATCTACTCGCGACCACTCAGCCTGCCCGGGTGCTCATGCTCGGTGGCGGCCTCGTCGCCTCCGAGACCGCCTCGCTGCTCACCGACGCCGGCCACGACGTCGCCCTCATCACCCGCGCCGCGATCCCAGGAGCGAACGCCATCGGCGCACACGTCGCCCGGCGGCTACGCGACCTGCACCGCCCCCAGCACGCCGCCTACCTGGAACGCACCGTGCGCTCGATCCGCACCCACGCCGACCGCATCAGCATCACCCTCAACGACGGCAGCCGGGTCGAGGGCGACCTCGCGATCGTCGCGCACGGCACTCTGCCCGCCGCCCCCGCACCCTGGACCGGGCCCGACGGCATCCCCGTAGATTCCCGCCTGCGCTCCATGCACGCCCCGCGGCAACGGATCTACGCCGCCGGCGGCGTCGCCGTGCATCACTATCCCGGCCACGGCTCCTACCGGATCGATCACTGGGACGACTCGGCCGCCCAGGGCATCCACGCCGCGAACACGCTGCTGCACGACCTCGGTATCGCCGGCGACCCCGGCCAGTACCTGCCGAGCTCGACGTTCTCCGCACGCATCCACGGCCACACCCTCACCGGTGTTGGACACCCCGCCCTGGGCAACCGCAACCGCGTCGTCTCCGAGGAACCGCTGATCACAGCCCACTACCTCGACGAGGTGCTGGTCGCGCTCACAGGGGTGAATGCCGCCGGCCCTATGCGTGAGCTGATGCCCGGCCTGCACCACCCTGAAACCGCGGCTGATCCGGTGACGCGACAGCACGTATGAGCCCCTCGCGTCAAACGGAGTTCAGACGGTGCGCACGCAGGCGCACTGGCACGCCGCGAGGGTGCCTTCGGCGGCTTCGGTCTCCTCGCGCGCCGCCCGATCACTGATCACCGGCTCTGCGGCGGCGACACCGGTCGGGGCGGCCTCGCTGTCCTTCTGCTCGCGCGGCCAGAGCAGGTGCGCCGCGATCGCCCCCGCGATTGCCAGGGCGGCGAGGACGGACCAGGCGAGCGTGAACCCGGACGCGGTGCCGATCCAGCCCGCGATCGGGTAGGTGACGAGCCAGGCGAGGTGCGAGAGGGAGAACTGTGCGGCGAATCCCGCGGGGAGGTCCTGCTTCGCCACCGAGCCGCGGATGACGCGCCCGGTCGGGGTGACGATCATCGCCATGCCGCCGCCGATGATCACCCAGATCGGTGCGGTGACCATCCAGGATGCGACTTGGGTGGCGGTCATCGCGACGGCGGCGAGCACTCCGGCCAAAAGCACCAGGGCGCCGGTCATCATCACAATCCGCTCGGCGATCCGGTCGAGCACGCGTGGCAGGAACAGCGCGACCAGCAGCGTGCCGCCGCCCGAGGCGGCCAGCATCCACGCGACGTCGGCCTGCGAGCCGCCCAGGTGGTCGCGGACGTAGTTGACCGTGTTGACGACGACGATCGATCCCGCTGCCGCGACGACCAGGTTCAAGGCCACCACACCGCGCAGCCGGGGCGTGGCGAAGAAGACCCTGACTCCCGATGTGACCCGCGCCCAGGCGCCGACGTGCCCGCTCGGGGTGGCATTGGGAATGTGGGTCGAGAGCACCAGCGCGGCGGAGAGCGCGAACCCGATCGAGGTGCCGATGAACAGCCAGTTGAACGCCATGAACGTCAACGCGACGGCCGCCAGGACCGGGCTGAGCAGGCTCTCCATCGTGTACGCGACCTGCGACGCGGACAGTGCTCGGGTGTAGTCGGACTCCTTGGTGACGATATCGGGGATCACGGCAAGCTCGACGACTGCTTGGAGGGGCAGGACGCCATTGCCGAGGGCAGTGTTCTGTTGGTTCGCGGTCAGGCCGTGTTCGGGGTCGGTGACCCACCCCGTCGGGAGGCCCATGAGCCATTCCACGAACTCGGGCGCCGGGCGTGGTCCTTTCTCCTCGTTCAGGATCGCGGGGTCAGGGGCGGTTCGTTCGGTGATGTGTTCCCATCGGGCGATGGCGTGGGCGTATCGCCCCCAGCGGTGAAGATGTCCTCGATCAGGGCGAACAGGGGCTCCGACTCGTTCCAGCTGGCGGGCGAGCCATGCGGCCCGTGCAGGGCCAGGTCGATCACTTGATGGCTTAGGGCGATCGTGCCCCGCCGTGCCCGTACCTGGTCCAGGGTCTCGCCGCCGCGCGAGGAGTCCGAGGCCAAAGGCGTCCGGAACAGCGCTTTCGCGGTAGGCGGTGATGAAGACCCGGAACCGGTGATGCGGTGCGCCGGCCAGTGACGCCGGTAAGCCGATCCATCGTGCACTTCTCCGGAGGTCGGCCAGATCCCCGAGTACGGCTCCGTGCGCCCGAAGAGGTCGCGTTGGCTCGTCTCCCAGCAGCCACGGGTCGGGTTCCAGGTTGCGAACGGCGGTTGCATGCTCGTTGGTTGCATCGTCGGGGTTGCGTGCATCGGGGGTTGCGCCTTCCAGAGCGCGGATTGCGGGTGCGGAGAGTAGGCCGCGGACGTTCTCGATGACGACGAGCTCGGGTTGCAGTGCGTCGATCGCGGCCGCCATGTGCGACCAGAGCCCGGAGCGGGTGCCGGGTGCGAGGCCGGCGCCCTTGCCGACGGTCGAGACGTCTTGGCAGGGGGAACCCACCGATCAGTATGTCGACCGGTGGCACCGCCGCCCAGTCGACGGATGTGATGTCGCCGAGGTTCGGGATGCCTGGCCAGTGGTGGGCGAAGACGCGGATGGGGGGGGTGTTGATCTCGGAGAACCAGATCGTCTCCCCGCCGGTGGCGTACTCGACGGCAAGGTCCAGGCCGCCGTAGCCGGAGAACAGCGACCCGACCCGGACAGGGCGGCCGCGATGGGAATGGTCGTCGCGCATGAGAGCTCCGCAGGCTTTGTGAACCCCGGACCTCGACGCGACCGAGCGTGCGCCGACTCTCCGGGCTGAACACCTGCCAGGTGCACCGGCCGCCCGATGCATCCCGAGCACCGCAGCCTCAGAAGCGTCCCCGACCCGGACCCTCAACCACCGTCATCGCCCGCTCGTCCCCGCCGCTGCCGCCTGATCAGCAGCGCCTCCTCCCGCCGCTTCATGAGCCGCCACACGTCTTTCAAGCGACGCTCGACGATGACGAATCGCATCTAATGCGATCTCGTCACTGGTGTTGGCTGTGCTTCTCGTTGTGCCGCGCTGCGGGTGCTCCCGCGGTCCGAGGTTGAACCGCCACCCGTGACTGTGCGAGAATCTTCGCACGATTAATGTGCGACTATTCTCGAACGATTGGAGACGGCCGATGCCTCCCCGGACCTACGAACATCCCGACACCTGTGACATCGCGATCCCGCGGGTGCTCTTCGCCCTGAGCGAGCCGCTGCGGTTGAACATGGTGCGGATGCTCGCTGAGCAGGGCGAGGTCGACAGCATTGACCTCGGTCCCGATCTGCCGCGCTCGACCCTGACCCACCACACGAGCCTGCTGCGCGAGTCCGGAGTTGTGTTCGTCCGCGCCGAGGGCCGCAAGTGCATGATCCAACTCCGCACCCACGATCTCGAAGAGCGCTTCCCTGGGCTGCTGAACACGGTGCTCTCCGGCTATGAGCACGCCGACGAGGAAGAGGAGGACGCATGATCCGCAAGGTCTGGCCGCTGGTCGTCGCAGCGATTGCGCTGGGCATCGACGCTTACGTTCTCGCGGGGGTGCTCCCGCAGATTGCAACCTCCCTCGCCACCACGGTTGCGATGATCGGCCTGGGCGTGACCGCGTTCACCGGCGCCTACGCCATCGCGGGTCCGCTGCTGTCGGGTCGGTTGACCCGAGGCAACACCGCCCGAGCGATCCTGATCGCCCTCGGTATCTTCAATCTCGGCAACCTCATCACGGCGATCGCGCCGGGGGTCGAGGTCTTCCTCGCCTCGCGTGTCGTCGCCGGAGCCGGTGCCGGCATCCTCACCGCAGTCGCCACCGCCACTGCCGCAGCGATGGTCAAGGACGAGGAGCGCGGCCGGGCGATGGCGATGGTGACCTTCGGCCTCTCCACCGGAACCGTAGCCGGGGTGCCGGTCGGGATGCTCATCGGTCAGAGCGCCGGCTGGCGGTGGACGATGGGCCTCGTCGTGCTCATCGGCGTACTCGGCATGGCCGCCCTCGCCGTCCGTTCCCGCACCCTCCCGCAGCTCGACGCCGCCGCCAGCGAACCCGCATTCACGGTGCTGCGATCGGCCAAGACCAGCGTCGGGATCATCGCAGCGTTCCTCCTCGGCATCGCTAGCCTCGGCCTCTACACCTACCTGCTGCCGATGGCCGAGGCCCGCGGACTGGCCGACTGGGGCTTCGGACTCGTGTGGGCGTGGGGCATCGGCGGCGTCACCGGCTCCGCACTCATCGGCAAGCCTCTGGACAGGTTCGGTGCGAAGCCGTTCCTGGTCCTTCTGCCGGCGCTGCTCGGGTTGAGCTTCGCGGCCGCCTGGCTGCTGTCCTCGCCAGCCGCGTGGCTGATCGCCGCCGTCGTCTGGGGCGCGGCGGGCTGGGCGAGCGTGCCGACGGTGCAGCAGGCGCTCACGGCGGATCGGCCACGGCAGGCGATGCCGATCATCGCGTTCCAGATGGCCGCCATGTACCTCGGCTCTGCGGTCGGCTCCGCACTCGGTAGCAGCCTGCTGACGGCCGGCACTGACGCGGCCGACCTCGCGGCCTGGGCACTCATCCCCGCCGTGCTCGCACTGGCGCTGACCGCATGGATCGCCTTCGCCAGACTCCGGAAAGGATCGCCCCAGCAAGCCGAGGCTGTCGCGTGCGAGGTTACGTCGTAGAAGCGATACGACGAGCGGAGCGGCACATCGGTACGGTGCCGCTCCGCTCTATCACGTCGCTGAGGAAGCCTCCGCAGCTCAGCAATACCCCACAAGCCTTCCACTCAGAGATGAGAAGGCGGCGGGCCAGGGTTCACCTGGTCTGCATGACGGTCTCAATGCGCGTGATGTCGGCCGGCGACGGCTACGAGTATCTGCTGCGCACTGTCGCCGCGGGCGATGGCGATCGTGATCTCTCGACGCCGTTGACGAGGTATTACACGGAGGAGGGAACGCCTCCGGGTTTCTGGATGGGGTCGGGCCTGCCGTACCTCGGTGACGGTGAGCTCGGCACGGGCGGGCAGGTCTCCGAAGCGCAGCTCCAGCTCCTGGTGGGGATGGGTCGCGACCCGATCACGGGCGAACCGCTGGGTGAGGCGTACCGGAAGTATGCGAGCGCGCAGGAGCGGGTCGACAAGCGCGTCGCCAGCCTCGACCCGGAGCTTGGGCCGGTCTCTCGTGCGGAGCAGGTCGCAGCGATCGAGGCGGAGGAAACCGAGCGCGGCACCCGGCGTGCGGTCGCGGGCTATGACCTGACGTTCTCGGTACCGAAGTCTCTGTCGGTGTGGTGGGGTGTTGCGGATGCGGGGACGCAATCCCTGATTGCGGACGCGCATCATCAGGCGGTTGCGGAGGTGATCGCGTTCCTCGAACGCGAGGTTGCGACCACTCGCGTCGGGGCGGCGGGGCCGGAGGGGGCGGTCGCGCATGTCGATGTCGCCGGCGTCCTGGCGACGGCGTTCGATCACTACGACTCGCGCAGCTCCGATCCGCAGTTGCACACCCACGTCGTGGTGAGCAACAAAGTCTTGACCGTGCAGGACCAGAAGTGGCGGACCCTGGCCGGGCAGCCCGTGCATGCTTCGGTGGTGGCGCTGTCGGGGCTGTATAACGCGACTCTCGCCGACCGCATCACGGGCATGTTCGGGATCGAGTGGGAGGCCAGGGAGCGGGGCCGGGATCGGAACCCGGCGTGGGAGCTTGCCCCGGTGCCCGACGAACTGGTGGCGGAGTTCTCGTCGCGGTCCCGTCAGATCGAGGAGGAGAAGACCCGCCTGATCGACGCCTGCCGAGCCAAGCACGGTCGTGAGCCGTCGGCGAAGACGATCCTGAAGCTCCGCGCCCAGGCGACGCTCGCGACCCGTCCGGAGAAGCGGGTGCAGTCGCTCGCTGCCCTCACCGCGAACTGGCGTCACCGCGCCGGCGAGGTCTTGGGCGAGGACGCGACCGGCTGGGCGCGCACCCTCACCGCGGCCGGGGAGCAGGCGGCGCTGTTGCGGGCCGACGATGTACCCCTGGACACCATCACTGGCCTCGGCCAGTCGGTCGTCGCGGTGGTGGGTGAGAAGCGGTCGACGTGGCGGCGCTGGAACCTCCACGCCGAAGCGAGCCGGCAGCTCATGGGGGTGCGGTTCGCGTCGGCGGAGGATCGGCAGGCGATCACCGGACTGGTCACCGACGCGGCCGAACAGGCGTCGCTCAGGCTGACGCCGCCGGAGCTGTCGTCGAGCCCGTTGCTGTTCCGCCGCCCGGACGGGTCGAGCCGCTTCCGCCACCCCAGCGCGGTCCTGTACTCGACCAAAGAGCTGCTGGCGGCGGAAGACCGCCTCCTCGACCGTTCGCACGCGACGACCGGGCCGACCGTGGAGCTGGCCACCGTCGAGAAGATCACCAGCAGACCCGATGCGGAGGGCCGCCGGCTCGGCCCCGATCAGGCTGACGCCCTCCAGCGGGTCGCCGTGTCGGGCCGGGTGGTGGACGTGCTGGTCGGGCCGGCAGGTGCGGGGAAGACGACGGCGATGAGCGCGTTGAAGCGGGCGTGGGAGCAGCAGCACGGCGCCGGCAGCGTGGTGGGGCTCGCGCCGTCGGAGAACGCGGCGCAGGTGCTCGGCGAGGAACTGGGGATCGAGACGGAGAACACGGCCCGCTGGTGGCAGATGCACCTCCTGCACGGGACCACGTTCGCCAAGGACCAGCTCGTGATCCTCGACGAGGCATCCCTGGCGGGCACCGGCTCCCTCGATCGCATCACCGGCCTCGCCGAACAAGCCGGCGCGAAAGTGCTGCTCGTGGGTGACTGGTCGCAACTCCAGGCCGTGGATGCGGGCGGGGCGTTCGGGATGCTCGTCCACGACCGCGACGACGCCCCCGAACTCACCGACGTGCACCGGTTCACGCAGGCGTGGGAGAAGGCCAACTCGCTGGCCCTGCGGCACGGCCGTACCCCGGCGATCGACACGCTCATCGAGCACGACCGGGTGCGCGGCGGGGAGCAGGACGCGATGGTCGATGCCGCCTACACCGCCTGGCGGGCCGACCTCCAGGTGGGGCGGGCGTCGATCCTCGTCGCCGAGGCCCGCGAGACCGTCACGCAGCTGAACGAGCGTGCCCGCGCCGACCTCATCCTCGACGGCATCATCACCCCCGGCCGCGAGGTCACCCTGCACGACGGCACCCAGGCCTCCAAGGGCGACCGGGTCATCACACGGGAGAACGACCGGCGCCTGCGGTCGAAGAACGGCAAGAACTGGGTGCGCAACGGCGACCGCTGGACGATCACCGCCGTCGCCGGGGACGGGTCGATCACCGTCCGCCCGGCCGGGCGACGCTTCGGCGGATCGCTGGTGCTGCCAGCCGCGTATGTGGCCGAACAGGTCGAGCTGGGGTAGCCGAGGTACTGCAAACGCACTCACCTGTGAACGTGCGCCTGTGCGCAGTTCCAGTCTATCGCAGCGGCCTGATTGGGGGGGGCATGACCGGCGCTACGCCCAGACTTCGAGTTTCTGGGGGTTGCGGATGGCCCAGACCTGCTTGATCTTGCCGTGGTTGGTCGCGGCGAGTGCGAGGACGGCGAGGGTGTGGTCGTGGGCGTCGGTTGCGACGAGCCCGGGTTCACCGTTGACCAGTTCTTCTCGGATGATGAGGTCGGGCTGTCGTTCGTACACGCCGAGCAGGAACCGGGCGACGGCTTCTGGCCCGTGGAGAGGTTCGAGCGCCGCCGAGACAAGGCCGCCGCCGTCCGTGATGGCAGTTGCTTCGGGGTCGAGCACGTCGATGAGCGCTGCGAGGTTGCCGGTCTGCCAGGCGGTCTTGAACGACTGCACGGCTGCGGCGTGCTCGGATACTGGCACGGGGGTGCGTTGTTCTTCGCGCACGCGCCTTCGGGCGGATGAGGCGAGTTGCTTGCAGGCGGCGGGTGTGCGTCCGACGATCTCCGCGATCTCAGGGAACGTGTACCGGAAGACATCGTGGAGGATGAACGCGACGCGCTCGGCGGGTGTCATGGCTTCCAGCACGACGAGCAGCGCCATCGAAACAGAGTCGTCGAGGGTCACACGGTCGGCGGGATCAATGACCGCCTCTGCCTGCTGGCTGCTCCACTTGCCCGCTGCGGGGAGGGGTTCGGGCAACCACTCTCCGACGTAGTTCTCTCGCCGCGCCCGAGCAGTTTTGAGCATGTCGAGACCGATCCGGCTGGCAGTCTTGACCAGCCATGCTCGGGGGTGGGTCACGGCGCGGCGTTCGCGCTCGCTGAGGCGGTACCAGCGGATGTAGGTTTCCTGCACGGCGTCTTCGGCGTCGGCGAGGGAACCCAAGAGGCGATAACTCAGGCCCATCAGGACGCTTCGCTCGCGGATCGCATCAACCAGTTCGGGAGGTTCAGTGTGCCCTGGGGCCGCGGGGTCAGGCGTCGCGGGGTCAGACATGGTTCCTCCCTCCTGACGCATCGTGTTGGCCGGGCATCTGTTTTCCTATCGCATCATCTCTCATTGAGAAGTAGACGAGATAGCGCTCCGAAGTGTCAGGCGCACCGATCAAGGTTCACGAATCGTCCACCGTTGGTGACCTCTCGGCGGCTTGGTCTCGGCCCGCTTCGTGAGGGTCAGACGACCCGCTCCCCAGAGCGGCTACCTCGTCTGGCTGTGGCGGAACGATGCGGTCCTCGAAGAACCAGCGGGAGAGGCGGACGCGGAGGCGATCACGGAATCGGATGCGGCCCTGCTCATCGGGTCTGAGGGTGAGGGGTTCGAAGGTTTCGTAGTCGATCAACCTCCATCGCGTGTAGGCATCGACGGGCCTGTGGACCTCGGTGTACTCGCCCTCTGGTGAACGGACGATCCTGCCCGTTTCAAAGCCGTGCAAGACGATCTCGCGGTCTTTGCGTTGCAGCCCGAGGCAGATGCGCTTGGTGAGAATGAAGCCGAGTACCGGCCCCAGGAAAAACGCCACTTGCAAGGTGTGGATCAGGGCTTCGTTGCCGAGGGAGAAGTGCAGGGCAATCGTGTCGCTGCCGCCCGCGATCCACATCACGCCGTAGAATACGATCCCGGCCACGCCGATGCCGGTGCGGGTCGGTGCGTTGCGTGGCCTGGTGAGCAGATGATGCTCGGCGTTGTCTCCGACGATCCAGCGCTCGATGAACGGATAGATCATCGCCGTCAGGAAGAACAAACCACCCACGGCAAGCGGAACGACGATCGCGGGCGTCCAGGTGGAGTCGAGGAAGACGAACTCCCATCCTGGTGGGACCAACCGCTGTGCGCCGTCGAGGAACGCGAGGTACCAGAGCGCTCCACCACCTGCGGAGGCGACCGAGGGGTCTGCTGGCCCATAGGTCCAGACCGGGTTCACCTGCGTGGTCGCGGCCATCAGCGTCAGCACGCCGAACACGATGCAGAACAGGCCGCCACTCTTGACCAGCGCCACCATGAACGGCCGACCCACCACATTGTGCTCGGTTCTTCCTGGTCCTCGGAACTGGGCGGGCCCCTGCCGCAGATTCAGCAGACCGATCACCAGCAGGAACACGACGATCATGGCGGGCATGATGAGCACATGCAGCGGGTAGAACGTATCGACTGCGCCGGTCGGGAACCGGCCCTGAAAGACCAGCGCTGAGAGCCAGGTACCGATGATCGGAATGCCTTTGAGCAGTCCGTCCATGACCATCAGGCTCGTGCCCGACAGGGCATCGTCGGGCAGGATATGGCCGGTCAAGCCTGCGCCCATGCCGACCAGGAGGATGCCGAACCACAGCAGCCAGGTCAGTTCCCGAGGCTTACGGAACGCTCCGGTGAAGAAGATGCGGAGCAGATGCAGCATGACCGCCGCGATCATTACCGAAGCGCTCCAATGATGCAGCTGCCGCATCAGCAGCCCGCCGCGCACCTCGAACGAGAGATGCACGGTCGATTCCAGCGCTCGTGACATCTCGACCCCGCGCAGCCCCTCATAGGCTCCGTCATAGACAACCGGGGTCGTTGACGGATCGTAGAAGAACATCAGGAAGACACCCGATAGGGAGCAGATCACGAAACTCGCCACCGCGATTTGCCCGAACAGCAACGACCAATGATCCGGTACCACGCGCTTGCGCAACGATTCAAGACCCCGCGTGAGGCTCGTCCGCTCGTCCAGCCACCGCGTCACTCGCCCTGTGTCTAACGCACCTTTCCGTCCTGAACCGCGCAATGGCATTCCTCTCTCGCCGGGTGATGGGTGTCCGAAGAGTTGACGAGGTAGGCGGCGAGAACGTCAGGCCTCCCAGCGACGGCAGCGTCGATCTGACACTCCACGGGGCTGCGTCGTCTACACCACAGGGCGAGCGATCCGCGCCCTCTCGCGGCTCTCCCGGCAGACACCTCCACGAGATGCCTCCGAGAGCCGACCGCGCCCGACTGGGCACGGAACACCGAAGAAGGAGGAAACCATGTCCAACCCCGTCACGTTCATCAACGTGGTCGACGTCGATCCGGCCAAGCAGCAAGAAGTGATCGACCTGCTGACCGAGGGCACCGAGAAAGTCATGTCCAAGCGGCCCGGGTTCATCTCGGTCACCCTGCTGGCGAGCCTCGACAAGAGCCGCGTCATCAACGTCGCCCGCTGGGAAAGCGCAGAAGACGTCAAGGCCACCCAGTCCGACCCCGAGGCCGCCGAGTACGCCAAGCGCACCGCCGCTCTCGCCCAAGCAACCCCGGGCCTCTACACGGTCGTCGGTGAGTTCACCGCCTGACCACCACCGGGCGGGCAGCCGGGGCAAGGACACCCGGACTGCCCGCCTACAGCCCCCGTGTCGACCCGTCGCGGCGCGGACTACTGCGGTGCCGGTCGTGCTCGAACAAGTTGCTGATCTGCCGCTCCCGCTCGGCTACTCGTTGCCGCTCGCGCTCCTGCTCGGTGCGTTTGGTCTCGATCAGCCGGGCCGCGTCGTTGACGGGCAGGGCGCGGAGTTCGTCGGCCTCGGCGCGGAGCATGGCTGCCTGGGTCTTGGCGTCTCGCGCCGCACGGCGCGGGTTGGGGGTACGCATGCCGAGATGGAGGCGGCGGGCTTGGTCGGCCCCGTACTCGCTAACCAGCAGCGCCCCGCGTTCCTGCTCGTGCCGCTGCCGCATCTCGTCACGGTCGCCTCGTGCCGCCTCGACGTGCTGGGCGGCGTCGATCACGCGCGGGTCGGCCTCGGCGCGACGCTCCGCCTGCTGTGCCGCCCACTCTGGCAGCGGCTCGCTGCTGCGGGGTGGCTCGTCCCATGCCTCGCGCACCTGTGCCCGAACTGTCCGGATGTGCTCGCTCGCCTCGCGGTGCTCGGCGCGGGCCTTGCGTCTGCCGAACCTGCCAACGGTCGCGAGTCGGCCACTTGCAGCGGCCTCGCGCTCGACAGCGGCGAGATAGGCCACGCCATCTGCCTCAGCCTGCACAGTCAACGGCTCGACAACCTCGGAGCGGATGCGGCCTGCTTCGTCCTCGGCACGGCGGAGCACATTGGCCTGCTCATCGTCCTCGGCCCGGTGCGCGGCGCGTTGGGCGTCGAAGCGTGCGGCGATCTGCTCCCACCGTGCCGCCTGCCGTTGTGCGCGTTCGGTTTCGCGGTCGAGTCGGGCAAGTTCTTCGGTGACCAGGCGCACGGGGCCATCACTGACGAGACCTTGCACGGCGTCGATGGCCTGTTGTGTGGCGTGGTCAAGGCCACGGTCTGCCGGGTCGCGTTCCGTCGCCTCGATGAACTGTGCTTTGGCGTCGGCCATGTCCTCGGCGACGATGTGCAGTTGGTTCTGCTCGCGGCCTCGGGTCATGCCGACGTAGACGCCTGCCGCGCTCGTCGCTTCCGAGAGGATCGTGTGCGAGGTGTTGACGGTCGCGCCTTGGACGCCGTAGGCGGTCGCGGCGTAGGACAGGTGCGCGTGCTCGCCCACATACTCGACAGGCAGCGCGACGGTGTGGGGGTTCTTGCGCCCGCTGGCGGCTTCGCGGGCGTAGACGGTGCCGTCGTCTTCGACGTGCTGGACGATCCACTGCTGCCGGTTCGCCACGCCCAGGTCGCTGCTGTTCTTCCGCGTCTGGATCAGGTCACCGGCCCCGATGCTCAGCCCGTCGCTCCCGGTCGCCGTCACCGCGTCGTCCACCTCGCCGGACTCGATGCGCCCGGCGCGGATGCGCTCGTTCAATGCCGCCGCCTCGTCGTTCGTGGCGACAGTGATCGCCTCCCCGTCTCGTGCGTGGGCGGTGATGTGCTCACGGGCCGCGTCCTCGTCGGCATGCAGGATGACGAGGTTCATCGCGGCGAGCCGGTCGAACACGTCGGCGGGGTTCTCGAGGTCGCGCATCCGCAGCGTGAGGGCGGCGTAGTCGGGGTCGGTGAAGCGGTGGAGTTCGCTCATGTCGTAGGTGCGGCCCCTGATCTGGGCGGCCATGTCGAGCACCCCGCCACGGCCGACAGCCGGGAGTTGGGCGCGGTCGCCGACGAGCGCCACGGTCGCGCCTGCCTCTTGTGTGATGGTCAGGAGGGCGTGGGCGGTGTCTTGGTCGAGCATTCCGGCCTCGTCCACGATCACCCGCTCGCCCTGACGCAGCACTGCCTCTTGCGGCGTGCCGGTGAACCTGCGCCCGGTCTCGGGGTCAGTATCGCTCCGATTCAGGCGCGTCCATACGCCGTCCTCATTCCACCGCCACCCATGCGCGTAGACGAGCGCTGCAACGCTGGTTGCGGGCACGTCGAGTTCGTCGTGCGCGACCTGCGCCGCCCGCAACGTCGGCGCAACCACCCGCGAGGGCCTGCCGTGCTCGGCTGCGACGTCGATGGCGACGCCGAGCATCGTGGTCTTCCCGGCACCGGCTGCGCCCTCCACGATCACTAGCGGATCGGTCGAAGCGACGGCTGCGGCTGCCACGGCCTGGCCAGTGTGGAGTCCGGCTGCTTGCGCCGCGCGGGTCACGTCAGAGGGCTCCGGCTCCCGCTCCGGTACGGCGGTGGCGATCCGGTCGCGGAGCGCGGTCTCGGCGGCGACCACGCCGACGCTGGTCAGGTAGGCGACGTGCTCAGGCGTCGGCGCTCCTGGCGGCAGGACCGAGAAGCAATCACCGGTCGCAAGGTCAGTCGCTGCCGCGACGAACTCCCGCAACTCCTCCGGTGCTGCTTGCACGCCTGCCTCGGTGGTGATGCGGGTGACGTGCTCTTGCACGGTGTGCCGCGTCCACGCCGACGAACTCGCGGCGCACCGATCCAGCGCCCGTGACGCAATCTCCTGCACTGCGAGGTCGTCCAGCGACGCCGGCGCAGGCGGTTCGGCCTGGTTGAGAGTGGCGGGGTCGTAGCCGGCGTCGCGGAGTTCTTGCTGCCACCACTGCTCGTTCTTCAGATCGGCGGGCTTCTTCCCGGGCCGCTGGTGCGCCCACGCGATGCCCTGCATCCGAGCCGTCATCACCGGGCCGGGTTCCTCACCGGGATGGGCGGCTTCCCATTCGGCTTCGAGGCGTTGCAGATTGCGATTGATCTGCGCCGAGCGCTTCGACATCACCTGATTGAACGGCTGCAACTCCGCAACCTCACCCGATACGGGATCGAGGGTCAGGCCGTGCTCTGCAAGTGTCCGCGCCAACTCGGGGTGCGCGGCGATCACGGCAGTGCCCATCGCGCGGATCGCGCCCTGCTGCTTGAACAGCGCGGCCGTGGACAGTGCCCGCCACTTCCCAGCAGCGAAGATGCGAGTTCCGATCTGCATATGGATATGCCGGTGCGGGTCGCCAGCTCGGGAGGTCTTGTGTCGGATGCCGACGACCTGCATGTGTTCGATAGGCACGACCTCCTGCGCGCCGCGCGGCCCGGCCAACGTCACGGAGTGCTGGCCGAGGAACCGTCGAATCTCGGCCAGGGCGTCCTGCTGCGCGGCATCCAGTGCCTCGGAGACTTCGGGGTGGAGGGCTGCGGCGACTGACAGCGATTTGGGGGCGTTCACGGTCATCTCCGCGAACAAGGGCGACCCCTTACGCACCTCGCCGGGCTTGCGCGGAGTGCCCATCTGCTCGCCCGTGGCCGGGTTGATCCAGTCCACCCAGGCCTCGTACTCGTCCGCCGACAAGGAGCGGGCATCGGTGACCTCGCCGGTCGCGTCGATCATCGCGTACTCGGCCACGGCGTCGTCCGCGCCGAGGTAGTACTCGTCCGCGCGGGAACGGTCGGCCTCGACATACCGGCGCGCGGCAGCACCACTGCCACGGAACAGGGTCACGCCGCCTTTCACGCTGCTCACCGCCTCCCACAAGGTCGTCCTTGCAGGAGAGGTGCGCACTACGGCCCCGCCGTAAAATACGTGCATAACTTCTCGTCGGTGGAGAAGGGATTGCGAGAATCAGTTACATACGGGCTATCCTGTATGTATGAGACGTTCGGTTGAGGACGCGGAGAGAACGCGTCTGTCGCTGTGTGAGGCGGCGTTGATGGCCTTCGAAGAGAAGGGGTGGAGGGGGGCAACGTTCGAGGCGATCTCGGAACGGGCGGGTGTGACCCGTGGCGCGCTGCACCATCACTTCCGCGACAAGGCCACGCTGCTGCGCGATGCGCTCGCGTGGGGATGGGGCGAGTACGCAGATCGCGTATTCCCCGCAGACCCTGCCCAGGACGTGTCCGCTGGACTGTCGAGTCTGCTCGCGGAGTACATGCGCTTGTTGAGCGTTGATCCGCTGTTCCGCGCGTTGGCGTTCTCGACGGTGCTGGTCGCACCCCAGGCCTTCGACGACACCTCCGAGAAGGGGGCGGGTCTGGATGACTGGCACACCCGCCTGACCGAGCTCATCGCCACCGACATCTCAGCGTCGAGCACGCTGCCACCCGCGCAGACCGCGGGCCTCGTGCTCGTCCTGCTTCAAGGGCTCACCGTGACCGCGGTGACCCGACCACAAGACCTTCCACAACCCCCACACCGTGAAGCCGCGGTTACCGCGCTGGTTCGGGGGTTGCTCTCCTAGAAAGACCATTCGTTCCCCATGACAACTCCACACACTGCCCCCACCGGGGGCACGACTCCCACGCGCGCACTGGTCGTATCGTCCGCTGCGTTATTCACGGACATGCTCGTGCACGGCCTCGCCGTCCCCGTGCTGCCGCTGTTGCCCTCCGTCGTCGCTGCAGGGCCAGAAGCAACCGGCATCCTCTTCTCCTCGTACGCGGCGGCAATGATCGTTGCGACACTGTTCGCCGGTCGCATCGTTGACCGGTACGGGCCACGCACACCCCTGCTGATCGGCCTGGTCGGGCTCGCCGCGGCGACGCTGTTGTTCGCCACGGGAGGCCCATACTGGCTGCTGCTCGTCGCTCGCCTCGCTCAGGGGATCGCGGGCGGCATGTCCTGGGTCGCCGCGCTCTCGCTGATCGCGGCAACCACACCGATGGAGAAACGCGGGCAGTCGATGGGTATCGCACTGTCGACCATCACCCTTGGTGTGCTCATCGGCCCGCCGTTGGCGGGGTTCCTGGTCGAGCACTTGGGCACCGCTTCCCCGTTCCTGTTCGCCGCCGCCGTCGCCCTCGCGGACGGGGTACTGCGGATCGTGTTCGTCAAGGACTCACCCCGGGTCACCGACGACACCGCGGGACCACTCGCGGTACTCAAAGTGCCGGGGTCACTCTCCATCGTTCTCGCCGTCGTGGTCGGCGCGGCTGTGCTCTCCGGCATCGAGCCCGTTCTGCCCGTGCATCTCGGCGCGAGCGCGCTGACGGTCGGGTTGCTCTTCGGACTCGCCGCTCTCGCCTCGATCATCGCCAACCCCATCGTCGGCCGACTCGTCGCGACCACATCACCGCGGATGCTCGTCGGTGCCGGGATCGCCGCGGTCGCCGCGGCACTCTTGGTGACCGGGTTCGCGACCGAACTGTGGCAGACCTGCATCGGCATGGCCCTCCTTGGGGTCTCCTCGGCGCTGCTGCTGGCACCGGCCACGACACTCATCAGCGAACAGGGGTACAAGTCGAACCCGCCCACACTCGGCGGCTCGTTCGCGCTCTACAACCTCGCCTACGCCGCAGGGCTCGCAGGCGGGCCCCTTTTGACCGGCATTAGTACCGGGCAATGGGGATTCACCACAGCGATGCTTGTGACCGCCGCTGTGCTCGCAGTGATCGGCGGAGCTTCGCTCGCGCGCCTCCCACGAGCAGCCCGACAAACCGAATAGTCACGTTCCCCGATGATCGGGCGAAACCAACGTGGGCACCTCGCCCGCAGACGGTTCCGCCCGGTCACGGGTCGCGTGCCCGCCCTGAGAGGTGGCAAAACAGTACGCCTGCCGACGAACAGCAGGTGCGGGGCAAACCGATGCGCGCCCTGATCTGGGTGCCAGTGGCGCACCTCCCTTTTGGGAGGCGTCACCGTGGACGAACACACCTCACCCGCTGCCAGCGATGCTGCGGGAACGACTGGCTCGGCCAGCAGCAGTTTCGAGAGCCCAGAAGGTCTACGCTCCCTACTCACCCGGCTACACGGCGCCGGGCCGGGCGCGTGGCGGGGTGACCGTGAAGCAGCTGAACTCATGCGCTACACAGCGACCAAGTACCAGCCGCTCGCACGTAAGCACGGGCTAGATGCCTGGGAGGTGGCGTCCGCTGCGTTCGAGGTGATGCTCGCGCCTTCGACGCGCAACGCGGGCCACCCGTGGGCTGTGGTGACCCGTGCTGTGCAGATCACCTGTCACGCGGAGACTCGCGCCTCTGGGATGCTGACATCAGCCAGCAAAGTGCGCCACACCGCCAGGATCATCGGGTTCCACGATGCAGTGCGGTTCGCCGAGCGGGAGCGCCTGGCCGACTATCACCCCGCGTTCACACACTACGACGGCGACCCGGACGAGAGCGAGCATGAGGCGCGAGTGGCCGCTCTGCTGTCTGCCACGGTCGCACTATTCGAGTCGGCGGGCTGGGATGCTGCACTGGTCGCCGAGTGCGTCGAGCATGTGGCTTACCGGCTTGCCGACCTCTCCTCCCGGCAGCGCGGGGTCGAGGTGCTGCGCCGTGACCGCGGGATCCCGACGCTGCTCGAGATACCGCCCCGGTCGTGGTCTGCGCTGTTGCGGATCGTGCTCGGGCACCCCGACCCAAAGCACATGGGTACTCCGATAGGTGATGGGGTGCTGCTGCGATTACTGAACGGCGAAACACTGGACGCTCTGCGCGACGACGAGGCACTGATGAAGATGATCCGCGCCGCCAACCCCGACAAAGGCACCGTGCCTTAACTTGGGGGTGGGGCTTCCGCACCTAACGGTATGAGCACTCGTACTGTTACCCCCGCTGCTACCTCCACCGCTTCTTCTTCGTCATCTGACACCACGCTTGGCGCACGGCTCGCTGCTGCCTCCCGCTGCGCGCAGGGTCTCGCCACCATGGTGGACGATCCTGTTGTGTTGGCCGAACTGCGCGGGCTCTGCGCCACACCTCGCCCCATGCGCGCGCCCGTCGCCGAGAAACGCGAAGGCCCCGCACCCTGAACGGCTCAGAGCTGCGGGGCCGGTCACGAATCGCCGGGGTTACGCGCGCCAGACGAATTCGACCCGGCGCGCGAGCACTGCCGCCCGGTGCGCATCGCGGCGCACATGGAACGCCTCGGTGCTCTCGTTGCGGCGCTTAGGCACAGCTGTCATCATGTCAGCGGGGTGAGCGTGCACCAATACCGCTTGCAAGATCAGACTCGCCGCCTGGTACTGCCACATTGGGGTACGCCCTTCCCACTCAGCAGCGACCGTGCTGACATCAATATTCAACCCGGAGTGCTCGGGTGCGGTCGCGGTGTACTCGCGGCGGGTGGCTTCGATCCGTTCCGCGATCCGTGCGCGTTGCCGCACCCACATGGCTTTGTCAATCAGCCCGTCATAATAGTCATCATCGAGCCGCGCCAGACGCTCCCGATCTTGGTCGAGCGTCGCCGCGAGCCCAACCCGTGCCGCAAGGTCACTGCCAGAGGTTCGGCGCACCTTGGGGTGGAGGGTGATCTGCTCGAACGTCGCCAGCACCGCTTCCTCGACGAGCTTGGCGATTTCAGCAGAGCGAATCGAACGGGTGCACCCGCCCGGGGTCGGCTGTAAGCACTGGTACACGCCGCCCCGGTGAATCATCGACGTTCCGCACAGTGAGCAGCGAATTAGCCCCGAGAACGGGTACATCCGCACCGCCGCACCCGTACCGGGTTGGTGAAAGTTCCTGGCTTTCTTGCGTGCGTCAAGGACATCGGAGACTTGCTGCCAGGTGTCCTCATCCACAATCGCGGGCCACGCCGCCTGCACTTGCATCTTCGACGTCTTCGCGCGACTTCCGTCCGGCATCACAGGCCGGTACTCGCGCACTCCCTTGTTGGAGGGGTTGTAGAGCACCATCTTGAGTGTCCGATCCGACCACGCACACCCGTGAGTGGTGAGGATGCCTTGTGCGTTCCAGTCCTTGCGAATGCGATACAGGGATTCACCGGCCAGCACCCGCTGGTACGCCTCGACCACCAGCGGCCCGGTCACGGGATCGATCACGAGCGCGCCTGCCTCTGCCCGGTATCCGAATGGCACCCTGCCGCCGTGCCAGGCACCTTCGATGGCCTGCTGCTTCGCCGCCCTCGCCACACGTCGGGCGGTGTCAGCGGACGACTTGTTCGCCATCGCCACCAGCACCCTGGCCATCGCCACATCAGAGTCCGTGTCCAGCCGGAGCGAGCCTGTCACGGAACGCACGGTGAACCCGCCCAGCACCTTCGCATCAATGAGGTCTTCCAAATCGCGCGGGTCGCGCACCGCGCGATCCAAGTCGTAGGCGACCATCACCTGCGCGTGCCCGTCGGTGAGGTGTTTCAACATGGTGCGAAACTGCGGGCGGATCACCCGCCGCACCCGCTCACCCGACGGGAGCGTGATCGTGCGCTGCTTGAACGCCGACGTGTCATTCTCACGAAACACCGCTGCGACTTCCCACCCGTGGGCTTCTGCATAGGCACGACAGTCGGCTTCCTGCCGATCTACGCCCCGTTCGCTGCCCTCTGGGTCGTCGCTGATTCTGACGTACACCACCGCCTGCAACGCATCCGTGCTCTGTTTCTGCTCGTTGTGGCCCATCTCTCGGCCCCACTTTCCTACTCGTGTGAGAGGTAGGTGCGTTTACAGAACCTCGGCTATGCGATCACCGGGCATCGCGCCCAGGGCGTCACGGTCGATACCGCGCACACGGTCGTGACGGCGACGACGACGCGGGAGAACTTCTACGTCGCGATGACCCGAGGCCGGCACGGGAACCATGCCTACGTCGCCACCGACACCGCCGACGATGCCCATGTCGCCCCGCACCCCTCCGACAACCCCGACGCCACCGCCCGGTCCGTCCTGTACGGGGTGCTCCAGCACGTCGGCGCGGAACTGTCCGCGCACGAGACCATCACCGCCGAACAAGAGCGGTGGGAGTCGATCGCGCAGCTCGCCGCGGAGTACGACACCATCGCCCAGGCCGGCCAGCACGACCGCTGGGCCACCCTCCTCGAAACCTCCGGCCTCACCGAGGGGCAGGTCGATCTCGTGCTCGGCTCCGACGCCTACGGCGCGCTGTCGGCCGAGCTGCGTCGCGCTGAGGCCAACCACCACGACCTTGACGGCCTTGTGCCGCGACTGGTGGCGGCAAGGGGGTTCGAGGACGCCGACGACATCGCCTCCGTCCTGCATCATCGTCTCGCCCGCGCGACCGTGCGGCCTGCCGGGTCGGGGCGTATCCGGCAGGCGCCGCGGCTCATCGCCGGGCTCATCCCGCACGCGTCGGGGATCACCGACCCGGAGATGCACCAAGCGCTCACCGAACGCGAAACCCTCATCGAACAACGCGCCGGCACCCTCCTCACCCACGCACTCGATGAGGGCGAGCCGTGGACTGCCGCCCTCGGCCCGACGCCGGAGGGTGCGGCGGCGTCGCGGTGGCGGGAGTGCGGGCGGATCGTGGCCGCCTACCGGGATCGCTATCAGATCACTGACGACACCCCGCTCGGCCCCGAAGCGGGGTCGGATGCGCAGAAGATCGACGCCGCCCGCGCCGAGACCGCGCTCAAGCGCGCGAAGCAGCTAAGCCGGCAGACCCCGGAACACGAGCAGCCGGACCTCACAGTCGAGGCCCGGCAGGGTCGCACGCTTTAACCGCCGAGGTCAGAGGGAGCGGCGCGGCTGATCTTGGTCGAGATCTGAGCCATCCACGGCGGGTCCGTTCTGCAGCCCTTGGCTACGTGTCGGCGCGGCTGGGCGGTCGTGCATCAGCGCGGAGACCTCGTGCGAGCCGGAGACGAGAGTGGCGGTGCCTTCTTGGAGCAGCACATGCGGGCCGGTGCTCGCCGCACTGGTGATCGGGCCGGGCACCGCCCCGACCCCACGGCCGAGGGTGTGCGCCTCGCGGGCCACGTTCAGCGCGCCCGAACGTGCCCCTGCCTCCACGATCACCGTCGCCGAGGACATGGCCGCGAGGAGCCGTCCGCGGGCAGCGAAGCGGTGCCGAGTCGGCGTCGATCCCGGCGGCATCTCGCTCACCACCAGGCCGAGATCGGCGACCCGTTCGAGCAGGTCGCGATGCCCGGCAGGGTAGGGACGATCCAGGCCACTGGCCAGCACCGCGATCGTGTGCCCAGCATCTGCGAGCACGGCGCGATGAGCGGCACCGTCGATGCCGTAGGCGCCGCCGGAGACCACGATCTGCTCGTCCATCGCCGCATCGTGCGCGACCTCGGCGGCGACATGATCGCCGTAGCCGGTCGACGCACGCGATCCCGTGATCGTCACCCGATCCTCCGTCTGGGCCGCGAGGAACGAAGTCGCGCCCTTCGCCCAGAGCACGTAAGGGGCGCGGTCACCCAGCGCAGCGACCGACGCCGGCCAGTGCGCGTCCCCGGGCACCAGCGGCTCATACCTGCCGTCGAGCGTCCGCCGGAGCACCGCATCGAAATCGACACCCGAGGAGACCAGGCGGGTGCGGTGCTGAAGGATCGCCGCCTCCTCAGGCCGCACGCCCGGCATCGGCCCGTCGGTATCAAGCAGCCGCAGCGTCTCCAACCCGCCCTCCCTGTGCAGCAGGTGCCCCACGTTCGCGTCCGCCGGCTCGGCAATCATCGACAGCATCACGCGGGCCGTGCGCTCATCGGCGGCGTAATCAGCCAGGAAAGCCATGATCGGTGTCCCTTCCACTCAGGCCAGCAACTACCGGGCAGGTGCACCACTACTGGGCGGCAGGGTTCCGCTCGTCGGAGGTCCGGCGTAGAGTGGAAGGTGAAGCGCAGGCTTCCAATTTGCAGGGCTCTTCGGAGTCGCCCCCCTTCGCGGGGCCACCACCAACACGCCGCTTCTCGATAAGTGTTCGACGTGTTGAACGGAGGCCCGCAATGATCCCCACCCCCGCACCCGTCCGCCCCCC
>NZ_JALXKS010000044.1 GCF_025144725.1 Brevibacterium sp. p3-SID960
ACGATGAGCCCCCCAAATGGTGGAGAGTCCTCAAGTCGACTGTTCTCGTGGCCAACCGCGGGGAGATCGCAGTCCGGCTCATCGATGCTGTGCGCGCGGCGGGGATGACGGGAGCCGTGATCTCCGTGTCAGTCGACGATGCGCACATCCGTCACGCACACCACGCGGTGCTGAAGGCGTCATGACCCACAACACTTGGACGGTCATCGAATAGATGGTTCCAAGTCTCCAATTTCGAACAACGCAGGGTTGGGAGTAAGCACGGCGTCGACGGGGACCGTCCGTATCGCCGTTGAAGCTGTCGCTCTGCCAAGTGCATGTTTGATGATGTGACGGGACAGTGCTTCCCCGAGCTGCACAGGGACTGCATTCCCAATCTGGCGGGCGATGTCCGTCTTCTTCCCCACCCACATGAAGTCGTCGGGAAATCCCTGAAGGCGGGCGGCTTCAAAATGGGTGATGGCCCGTGGCTGCTCTGGGTGGAGGAACCGTCCCTTCTCTGGCTTGAAGAACTCGGTCCGGATCGTCACCGACGGCCGGTCCCAGTGCAGCCTCCCCATAACGTCTGATGCACCGCGACGGTTACCCCGCCAGCAGTTGGCCAGCAGGTCGTCAGGAAGGTCGTGTCGGTTCCCACCCTTGGGGATGTGAGCGAAGCGCTTGAGAGAGAGGTCTGAGTAGTTGCGGCCGAAGTGGAGTTCGTCCGTCCGGAACGGGCCTGGCAGGCCCGCCTGGGTCGACCAGTCTGGAAGCTCGTAGCCGACGGACCGCTCGGGGATTCCCTCGAACGCCTCGCGAACTGTCAGCCATCGATCGTGGTGCGTAGTGGCGGGGAGCCCAACAGGGTCGACAGACTTGTGACTGCCGATGACGACGGCCCGACGGCGGTTCTGGAAGGCACCGTAGTCAGCAGAAGTCACGACGAACGGTTCAAGTCTGTAGTCCGCCAGTAGCCCGCCGGGCTCCGTCGTGGTCTTGAGCGATTCGAACTCGACCGACTTCAAGAACGGTGGCACGTTCTCGATGATGAAGTACGTGGGATTCGCCCGGACGATTGTCTCCGCGTAGGCGCGCCAAAGAGTGTTCCGAGGGTCGTCGATGTCGCGCTTTCCCAGCGCAGAGAAGCCCTGGCATGGAGGTCCGCCCAGGATCACGTCGG
Organism: Brevibacterium sp. p3-SID960; assembly: GCF_025144725.1. Taxonomy (GTDB): domain Bacteria; phylum Actinomycetota; class Actinomycetes; order Actinomycetales; family Brevibacteriaceae; genus Brevibacterium. Next base: position 1,160 of record NZ_JALXKS010000044.1, read on the forward strand.
CGCCGATCTCGCCAGCTGACTCCAGCCAGCTTTCGATGGGCAGCGCGAAAGTCGCCTCCTGACCGAAGTTCGCACCGTAGGTCGAAGCCGCGAACCGGTCGAACTCCACCGCCGCCGTCAGGTGAGTGTCGACTGATTCGCTGACGGCGGCGTTGTGCCATCCCTGTGTGAGGCCTCCAGCGCCGGCGAAGAGGTCGATGACACGGAATCGCTCGGTCATCACACTCCACCTTTCCACGCTCGTATAGAACAAGGATCCTATCCCGGTGACTGGGGATCCCCGAAAGTTGAGACCTCAGCTCTCCAGCTCGTCGAGGATGTGGTCGGCGAGCTCGCCAGGGTCCCACTCGTCGACAGTGTAGACCGTCCAACCGTCGGAATCATCTGATGCGGTGTCTACATCGCTGACAGTCACCATGATCTTCGCTTCCGGCCACACCAACTCTGACCGGACCGCGGCGTCCCCGATCGTGCTGTCCCGCACCGGAAGTACCGCGTCTTCCTCGGCGAGGATCTCGATGAGTGAGCGGAATTCCGGATGGGACGACCACAGATCTCCCCAGCCCTTGTCGGTAATGAGCGCAGGAGGAGGTGTTCCTTGCGGTGCGGCTGATGGCTGTGCGACGGTCTCTGCTCGTGCCCTCGCAAAAGCGATTAGCCCCGCATAGGGCTCTTCGGGCGTGCCGAAAACCGTCCCCCGATCAAGGCCAGTGTTGAAATGCTCGCAGCTGGTCTCAGGGAGGAGAATGCAATTGTGGCAAGCGGCGAGATTGGATCCAGCCACACCGCTTCCTGTCGACTCGATGCAAACGGGATCAGCAGAGCACCACGATAGACGTGCTTCTGCTTCACTGATCGCGCTTCCGAGACGGTCCGGATCCGCCATGGCAGCGACGCCGCCGAGGCTTCCGGCGGAGTCAGATGACGCGGTGTAGACGAGGACTCCGGCCATCTCTGGGCCCACGTATAGGCGTTCTTGGAGTGACGAAGCTGGGTATCCCGCGTCCAACGCCAGTTGGTCAATGAGGGAGTGAGCCAGCGAATGAAGCGCGAGGCGAGTGATGTCGACGTCGCCAACTACGGCGCCTTCTCTGCGTGTCACATGGGCATTGCGCTCGAGTAAGGCGGTCCTGCTTCGAGCAAAGGAAGTGTTCGCCCACTCTGCGATGACTGCCTGATCAATAGCGAGGAACAGGCCCTCTCCCAGCAGTTCGACGGCGGGGAGCCAGGACGACGAGTCGTCGTCTGGTCGCAGCGGAGCAATCGCCACATTGTCTTCATCTCCCTGCTCCGCTTCGCGCTCTGGAGCTACGAGACGCGAGAAGCCATGTAGGGCGCGCACTTCCCGGAGTCTGGTCACGCGCCGAACCTCAGTGATCCACGAGGAGTGTTCTCCAGGGACGGGCGCTGGCACGGAGACGAACTGGCGGCCAGGAGAGTCTTCCGACCCATGGACGATTGCACGGAACTCGTCGAGTCGGAACTCTTCTTCCGACTGAGGTGGTGCCTCATCCGGGTACAGAGCGAAGATCGCTTGGCGTGCGAGAGCAGCCACTGAATAGTCGGAAGAGTGCTTCTGCAGCAGAATCTCGAGTGTCACATCATGGTTCTCCTGCACGGCGGCTTCAAGGCTCGCGCGTGGGATGTGGCGAAGCGTCGAGAACTCTGATCTGACGAGCGCATCCAGCTTCTCTGCATGCGACGGGATGGAGATAGCTGATGCTGAGGCACCAAACCACACGTTTGACGCACCACGCTGCACCGTCACCCGACTGTGCGCGCAATCCCGTTCCGTGTACTCGAAGCCGAGCCACGGACGTTCGCCGGTGCATCGATAGTGCTTCATTCCTTGGGGAGAGAAGGCGTATTCGAGGTCGTTGCTGGCCCCACAGCTGCATACGACCAAGAGATCAGACAGCGCTGATGTTCGGCCGCGCGACTCCAAGCGGAGAACGTGCGCTGACTCCGGTGCCTTGCGAGGATCACCTTCGGGGTAGGACGTTCGCCACCATTGCGGGTCCGGACTGCGTGAATGAGCCCACTCGAAGTACGGGAAGTCGGCGAGATGACCGCCCTTGCATGCAGTGACGAATCGGGAGGGGATGAGGTCGCGTTTCTCGCCGCAGACGCCGCATCGTGTCTCAGTCCGACGAGATCGGAGCTGCTGCGTGGTCCCCAGGGCATCACACGCTGGACAGACAAGAATGCTGGGAAACAGCCAGACGGGCACGCTCGGACGGTTACGGTCGTCAGGCGTCGTGGGAGGTGCTTTGAGCTCACGTACCCTCAATTGACGGGCCAAGCGTGGTTCGGGCACCGACACCATCTCAGCAGTGTCCCAGTGGTGGAGTCCCATGATGAGATAGCTCGAATTCTCAGCAGGGAAGAGACTTCCCACTCCGTATGTCGAGATCAGCTGCGACCGCCGAGCGCGGATCTGCGGAGAAGCCATGTCAGCCCTCGCTTTCGGTATCGGTGCGGACTTTCTGTCTCCGCAGGGGTGCGAGGCGAGTCTCCGCGTCGACGTCACGCATGCTCTGGGGAGTCGGCCACGGTGTGCGTGAACGGGAATCAATGTCAATGTCGTCTGTGGTCAAAGCCATCGTCGCATCGATGAGAAGGGCACGGTGGGGGTCCTTGCGGTCGTGATAGACCTCGACAACCTTCTCCGACACGGCTCGCTCCCATGTGGCGATGAGATTCCCGAGGTCCTTCTGCGTCGCGGCGTAGTCGTGGCTATCGTCTGTTGCCACGGCGTGTACTCGCGCGAGGATCTGGTCACGGACCAGTTCTACTGCCCGATGAGTGCTGTGGAACGCAGCCGCTCCTGCCTCCCCGCGGAACTCCTCGGACACCATGCGGAGAGATGCGACCAAAGCTGCGTGGAGTGCCCTATCGCGCGAACGGGCGGCGAAAGGTGTTGCACTTGTCGCCTCGACCGCTCGGTACAGACTTCCGTGGAAGTCGCGGAACGACTCGTAGTGGGACCTGTCTCGAGACTTCATACTGTTGAAGATATTGACGACGAGACCTGGGTATTTGCGGCCCACACGGCTCGTCGCCTGGATGTACTCCGAGCTGGACGGCGGCTGTCCCGCGACAGCCATTAGGCCCAACCGATCGACGTCCAGTCCGACAGAGATCATGTTTGTAGCGAGGACGACGTCCAGAGGATCTTCCTCGGAACCCAGCCCAGCTTCAAGCTGTTTGAGAGTCACAGGAATTTCGCTCCCCGGGCGACGGCTGGTGAGCTCCTCTGCTCTCACTCGACGGGGTTCCGGCAAGTCGTCACGAGACGCGAGGAGGTCCAGCCGGGACGACACGTCGTCATGCACCTGGAGGTAAGCGGACCCCAGGACTCGAAGCGAGTTGAAGTACCCGATCAGCGTCCAATACGGGTCCTTGATCTCATCAGAGACATCATTTGCCGCGGCGACAGTGTGGAGAAGTGAGGCGTAGGTCCGAACGAGGAGGGTGGCGTGCGATGTTCCCGGTGCCATGACTCCGATGTACTCGCGGTCACCCAGCTCGCTGCTTTCTGCAGGTCGAGCGAAGAAAGACTCGTCTGGATTTATGCCCGGGGGTGGGAACAACCGGGAAGTTCGGTTGAACACAGCTTTGATCTGGGCATCTGCACGACGGATCGTCGCCGTCGAGGCCACGAGCTTGGGGCGCGCCAACTGGCCCGACTCATTCGTTCTGCCTGCAGATATGTCGACAGCGGACTCGAAAAGGCCGACCGTCGACCCAAGCGGGCCGGAAATCAAGTGCAGCTCATCCTGGATGATGAGGTCCGGTCCGATATCAGTCGCTTCGGTGTGGCCGAAGAGTGCGCTGATCGATCCGTCCCACGCCATTCGAGCAAACTTGTCTACCGTGCCGATTACGAGTTCAGGTCGGACTCTGTAGACGTCCTCGTCGACGACGTGAGCGGGGATGCCGCTGCCCGCATGGTAGTCGCATTCGACATTGGGGCAGTGGATAGTGACCGAGTCCGGACCTTTGGTGACACTGTAGGCGGACACGTCCAATCGAGCGCCGCACCAGGGGCATGCTTGGAGCTGCATCGGATTGCCCTGCTCAACAGTGTCGCCATTTCTGAGTTTGCGGAGGGCGACGCGTGCCGCATCGACGGTGTTCGGCGTCGAGCCGGAACCCACCCACAGCCCAATACCGAAGGTCCGATCGCCTAGGATGTCGGGCCGTTCACGCCGCACTGACTCGAGCGAGCAGATCAACATGGCGGCTCGCTCGAATTGTTGGATAGTGAGCAATCGCAGCGTGTACCTCATGAGGACTGCGGTCCCTTCAACACGCGGGTCCCGAATGCGTCGAAGGAAGATGAGATACGCGATCAATCCCAGATACGCCTCAGTCTTGCCTCCGCCAGCGGGGAACCAGAGAAGATCCGCGATGTCACGTTCGTCCGACTGACGGTCCGTTGTGGATGGCAGGTTGATGAGGATAAACGCAAGCTGGAACGGGCGCCACGATTGTGTAGACAGCGTGAACTCGCCCTGGGCGCCTCGGCGAATCCAGTCCTGCCGTGCACGCTGCATGTGCATCGCCTTGTTCGCCATAGTGAATGCGTCGAATGCGACGTCGTCCTCTTCGAGGAGCCGGATTCCGTTGCGCATCCGTCGCAGGGCGACCGTTGCGTCGTCGAGGTGGGAAGCGGCGACCGCACGTAAATCTTCAGGCACCCACGAGGGTGAGTCGGCGTCCGAAACGTCCTTCTTCTTCTGGTTTATCCAGGCCTCGTACTCGTCGCTCAACGAGTTGAGTTGCGCAAGGACCTCGGTGCGCTTACCCGAGGACATCGTGTGGAGGCTCAGGTCGGCTCCTGCGTCGCCAGGCTGCGCACGGGCCACTCGAGAACGAGGGACAAACGTGGACCGCACCGAGGCCGCAAACGTGTCGTGTGTGCTGTTCCAGTCGGCTGAACACCCGTGGCCGATCGCGAAAGAGCGCTGATCCCGGTAGAGCAGAGCGGACGACGTGAGGTCCGGGTCATCCGACAGGTGATGGCGTGATTTGGTCCGATCAACGATGGCAGGCGTCGAGGTCGTAGCCTCCAGGCCGACCTGGAACCAGGAGTGCTCGTCTTTTCGCCCGCTGGCACCAGATTTCCGAGTCGTGTTCCTTATTACAGCGGTGATAGTGACGTAACCCGAGGTGTCTGGGTCGCGGACGAGAAGGAACAAGTCGAGACCATTGGCAACCAACGGTGACGTCTGACGCTGACGTTCACGAGTATCCAGGTTGATAATCACTGGCTGAATGTCTGGTTCTTCCCGTGTCCACGAGACATTACTCGTTGACCCGTCGGCACTAGCAGAGCCCGTTGGCAGGTAACGAGCAGCAGTGGCTTGAAGCTCGATACTCTTTGCGCGCTGTGGGTCGACGGTAAAGGTGATCCCCATGCTCGAGGGCGTGGTACGGCGAGAGTCGGCAACACCAAGATCGGGTTCAGGGTCGCTCGCGTCGGCGCTGGTCGGATCGTCGAGGCCCGCTGGAGAATTCTCTGTATCACTGGCCGCGGCGCTCGGTTCCGCAGGCGGCCAGAGGATCCCGGTGACATAGCGGCTGAGGGGTGCTTCATCGAGGACCTCATCGAACGCCGAGGGGCCCATGAGATCTGTCGTGAGTGCGTCAACAATGCGATCACGGAACGCGTACCGCTCCTCAAGCGTCGGTGACGACGTGTCAGTCATGATCTTCCTGCTTTCTTCTCGCGATCCCAATGCGGTCGGATGAGGCCGGACAATCGAGGAACAAGCCAGAACCCACTTGGACTCCCGTGGCCATTGGTCTCTGAGGGGAGGCCGGCGACGGTCTCCACGGAACTCACACGGGCTCCAGTCAGGCGCTCAGGCCAGTTCGGTGGTTTGCCGAAGATGAGGCGTGCGGCCAGTGCGTCGGTGAACGCCTCCGACACCCGCCCGAGAACAGTGCCAGATTCGTCTTCGATGAAGTAGTCCGGCTTCAATGATTGCTTCGAGTGGGGCGCGAGGACGAAGTCGACTGCAGCTCCCGGTGCGACGCTCTGCTCGAGATACCGGAGAGTCTCGACCGTTCCGAGTGCTGTTGAACGAGGTGGCAGTTCGGTGTTGACGTCGGCGTAGAGCAGCTCCATGCGAACGGGGCGTGGCCTGTTTTTTGTGCACACATGCTCGACCCAACGTTCCTGGACGAACTTCGCGAAACCTCTTTCGATCGTGGGCGCCTCGACGAGATACAGCGACTCACGTGCACGGCTCGAGGCGACGTAGGACCTTCTAAGGTTCGGCCACGTACGCGCACCAGGACCTTCGTCACCTGGCTTCGGCACCATGTCGATCACGTGGTCAAACTCGAGCCCCTTCGCCCTGTGGACGGTACTCACCGTGACGGGAAGCTGGGTGGGCGAAGTAAGCGGCGATGGGACCGCACCGGACCGCAAGCGCCTGTTCAATGCGCCGACGTCGAGGGTGGTGTGGTCGCGACGGTCATCTTCGACGTCTTTAAGTCGCGACCACCCGTCTGACGGAACGGAAGATCCTCCTGACGCGAGTGCATCCTCGATCTCGGGTCGTGAGTACTTCCGTGGTTGCAGTGAGTGAAGTGTCGACGCGACCCAGGGGGCAATGCCGATCTCTTGTGCACGCGGACGCACCGTGTGCTGGATACCGAGCTCGTCGAGCTCTTCGGAGACACGAAGCGCCGCATAGTTCGTGGCAGTGAGGACTGCCGTGGTCTCGTCGTCCTCTGTGTCCCAACACAGCAGACCGGTGAGGGATTGGAGGCTGGGGCGGGTGTACCGGCGACCGCCAGATTTCTCGCGGAATGCGGTGAGGAGGTCGAATGCCTGATCGATTGTGGTTGCGTCGGTAGGACTGATGTCTCTCAGTGCATCGCCGACCGCGATGAGGTCGTGCATGCGGGTCGACTCCGCGCGGTAGTGCTCTGTCAACGCGGTCGGTCTTGCGCCATGTTCGTCGATCAGGATCTGACGAAGTCCGGCTGAGGTGCGCTTGGAATGCGATGTGTTCGACTCCAACTGGAAGTCGTAAATCGCTTGGAGCGGGTCGCCGAGAATCGTGAACCCTGCATCGGAGGCTGCCGCGATCAGCGCGAGCACAAGTTCAGCGCGGTCCCCCACAAGATCTTGTGCTTCGTCGACGATCACGTGCTCGAGGTACGAGACGTCAAACTCCCCGGTACGGAGTGCTTCTGTGGCGAGGCGGATCCTGTGCTCGAACCCATGTGTCGTCTCGATCCCACCGACTTCGACGAGGACGGCCGAGGCGAAGGAATCAAAGGTGCTGATGCGCGCCTGCGACAGTCCAGCAGCGGTGAGCCGTCGGCGTGCTGCGTCCACGGCCGCGCGCGAGAAGGTGAGGACGAGGACGTCGTCGAGGATGGAGACGCCTTCATCGGCTAGGTGCTCCAGTCGGCTGACAACGACCTCAGTCTTGCCCTGGCCCGCGGCGGCGGTGACGAGCAAGCGTTCGTCTACGTCCGCTTCAGCGACGGCAAGCTGGCTGTCGTCGAGGTCGGGTGCGTCACGCATCCGCTACCTCGGCGGACTGCTCGTCCCAGAGGTAGGCGAACTCGGTGTAGGCGAGCGAATCTCCGAAGTTGTCCAGGTTGTCTCTGATGTTGACGATCAAGACTTCGTCGGAGCCACCGTTCTTCGGACCGCGGAGCCCTCGCCCGATCATCTGGATGTACTTGTTGGGAGAAAACGTGGGTCGGCAGAGATAGATGGCGTCGACCTTCGGTGCGTCGAATCCTTGACTCAAGACGTCGAAGTTCGTGAGGACTTTGATCTCACCATCGCGGAACCGTCGCACCAGGGATCGGCGCCGTGCGGGGTCGGTGCCTCCGTAGATCGCTGCCGCCTCGATCCCCTTCGTCTGGAGGACCGCCGCGAGTGCTTGGGCGTGCTCGACCGACGCGGCGAAGACGATCGCATGCTCGATGTGATCGAGGTTCGCCGTCAGATGCTGGATGATCGTCCGATTTCTGAGCAGGTCGGACGCGACGGAGTCGAGGTCGATCCGCTTTTCGAGGAAGTTCTGCCTCTCGTCTGCTGACGATCCACCACCACTTCTTCCTCGCCCGTTGCCGAGTGCGCCCTGATGCTTCAGCGTCGTTCCCTCGAGCTCTTCTTGTACTACGTGGGCAAGGATCTGATGGTCCTGGAGATAGGTGTGCGCAGATTCCGCAGTGAACTCATCCGGCTCGATCAGCGTGCCTCCGAAGCGGCTGACGAGTCGCTGGGTCTCGACTTCGCTGGTACCGCGATAGGGGGTCGCGGAGAGGCCGAGCAGCGGCTTGCCCTTCTGCGTCGTCGAGCGGCCGAACCATCTTAGGACGGTCGTGTAGCTCGGCGTCGTAGCACCGTGAGCTTCGTCGATGACGACGACGTCTGGGTCCTTCAGCCACGCGTACTTGACCGCCGTCGTGGTGTCGTCCTTAGCCGACGCGATCCGGGTGAGGGTCTGGATCGTCGCGACCACGACGTGGAGTGCGGACGATTCCTCTTCCACACTCCGGCCGTCCCACAACCGGCTCACGACAAGGCGCTCGCCGGGGATCCCCAGGCCCTGCCAACCAGAGCCCCATGCTTCGACGGCCTGCTCACAGAGTTCCTCTGACTGGGCGATCCACACGATGCGGTTGTTCTCCGCATTCGACTTACTGACATGGGTGATGAGGCTCTCGACCGCGACGCGGGTCTTCCCTGCACCTGTGGGAAGCTGGACGATCGCCTTGTTGCTACCGGGCTTCGCCTTGAGGACCTTGAGGATCTTTCGTGATGTCGATCGCTGGAATGCGTGCAATCTCGGGAGGCTAACGGGGCCAGGAAACTCTTCGCGCGCAGGCTTTTTTGGCTCGACTACACGGAACATGTCTTCGCTGAAACCGAGTTCGGTGAGATCCCGGGTCCGGGCGTCCTTCGCCCACTCCCGTGCGCTTCCCTCATCATCTGGGAGTCGGCCGAGGATCTGTCTCCAGAGATCGGAACCGTGGATGTTCTGAGCGAGGCTGAACAGGGTAGTCGGTGTGACCGGCTCCCCTTCGGCTGTCAGGAGCTCCACAGCCGAGTCGGGGACGAGTGAACGGATGCCGTCGTCGCCGAGGAGGAGGCGGACCCGCTCTTCGTCTGACTCCTTCTCCTTCAGCTCATCCCAGAAGTCGTGAAGCTTCTCCTGCGCTGCAGTCTCCTTCATCCGTTCCTCGGCTTCGCGGACGGAGAGAGGGGAGCCGACGTACTCGAGGATGTGCTTGATCAGTGCAGACGAGCGGAGTGACTTGCGGTAGTAGAGGCGCTTGCTCTCGATGTCGAAGACCGCTGCTTGGTCGACCGCTGATATCACGTCGTCGAAATCATTCTCTGTCACATAGCGGAGTGACGAGCAGGGAAGGAGCTCGTATTGGTTACGCTTCCTTACCTTGCTTTCCAGTTCCGCGAGGTAGGGGAAGCGGTCTCGGATGCGTTCGGGCTTTCCCTCGCGCTCCAGCGCATCTGCGTCAATACGTGTGGTGAAGTGGATACGAAGGTACTTCAGCTTCCACTTGTCTTCGAGCACCTCGGCGAGTTCAACGGTCGTCGGTGTGAGAACGACGGCGGACGAGTGCTCTAAGAGATGTTCCTGTGAGTCAGCGTCAGTCGTGACGACGCAAGCCTCTGCAGGAACGGTTGCGTAATTGCCCATCGCCCCGTGGAGTCCGCGAAGATCGACAGGAGCCCGGACGCCGGCTTTGGCGGCGTGTCCGTAAAGGTCCGGGAGCAACGAGGAGTCGAGCTCTGATTCTGCGTTGGAGAGGATGTTCCTCCACTGTGCTGTAGACAGTTCCGTAGGCAGCCCGAGGAGCCAGAAAAGTTCATCATCGATCGCAGTAGGAGTCGGTAGGAGCTCGTCAGGGATACCTTCGATACGCCCTGTGCAAGCACCCGCCGGATACAGCCCGTAAGAGGTATCGAGGACACCGTGTTTCTTGATCCAGAGGATGTCCGGTGGCGCGTAGCGGCCTTCCTCCGCCTGCTTGTAGAACTGGCCATCGACCCTGTACGTCGCCTCACCTTTGAGCCTGATCGGTCGTTGGGGAGACGCCAGCAGTTCCATGGTGATGGCATGGCGAGTTTTGGAACTGGCCTCCGCGAGTTCCCAGAGTCTGGGACGTTGGGGGACTGTGATGTTCGAGCCGAGCGTCAGGGACGTCTCAGGACCGTGAGATCGTTTCAGTTCTTTGAGGATCCCATCCTTCGCAGTGTCGAACCATCCTCCGTCGGCCTTGTCGGCTGAGACATACTCGGGTTGGGGAAGAGCGGACGGTACGCCGAGCTTCCTGCAGACCGCGGCAGTGAGGAACTGGTTCGAGCCATCGATGATGAGCTGCTTGTCGTCATAGCGCTCAGCCTGGAGGAGTCGCCCTGCAGTCCACGCCTTGTGTAGCGGAATCCAGCCACCTGCTGCATTCCGCACAGGGACGTTCATGCCTGGGTCTGTGCGTTGCATGAGTTTGATGACCGCGTCGGGATCGGCCTTCGAAGCCATCCGCCAGAAGGTCTCGGCGCTCTCGTGGTCGGAGGCGTCGGCGAGTGCGGATTCCAATACCTGCTTGAGACGACCAATGCTGTCGAGAAGTGCCGCTCCGAATCTGCGAAGTGCACTGATGACGTCGCCATCAGACGCGATGCGAGGGTCGATGATCTCTGGCTTGTCAGAGATGTCCTGGCGGTCGTCTGCTGAGTCGATGAAGTACTTGGGACCGGAAAGGCGTGCGACGTGACCGTCCGCCATCGGGACGATGCGAGCTTGTTGGATCTCACCGGCGAACGAGCTTGCCTTGGCCATGAATTCATCCGCGAACACGATCGCGGCCTCGAATCCTTGACGGGTGGCCTCAGCTGAGAGGCCTTCGATCCATTCGGTGGTCGTTTTCCGCTGCTGACCATTGATCTCGAGAAGTCGATCGACCAGCGCCGATCTGAATCGGCTGTCCAGTGCAGACTCGTGGACCCAGGTCCGGATGCCCTGTTCTCGAGCCCTCTGAGTCCACGAGCTCACCAGGTCAGGCTCCTCATCGAGTGATTTGGGTCGGGTCGAGAGCTCGCTCAGTGGGGCGAGATCCCCCTGGAGGTCGGGGACCGACGACGCGAAGGCGATCGCCCGAGTGACCGGTTCGATGAGGTTTTCTCGGAACCACGGTGCGTCTTCGAGGCCACGAGCCGGCATGCGATCGAGATGCGCACCCGGGTCTGACTCTGTGTAGAGGTGTGGGATGACGCTGGTCACCAACCGGGGAACGCAGTCGCGGAGGATCTCCGCGTTGTAGTCCCCGTGGAGGAGCGTCATGCGGTCGTCGTTCATCTTGAACGACGCGTTGATGATTCCGGGCATGGTGGTGACTGTCCCGGTGGGGAAGTGGTTCCAGATCTCGCCGCGCTCCCGTGCACGTCCGGAGGTGCCGCGCTTTACAGCCCAGTGGACTGTCAGCGAATCGCGCGAATGCAGAGACCCGGCATCACGACGGGCTCGTTCGGATGGAGTGAAGACGGTGTGGGCGACCACCCACGACTCGTTCGCGGTCCCGCTACTCAACTGGATGATCGACCCGTCCCCGTGCTGTGCGCGCTCGGAGACCCACGTCTCGCGGTACGTTGTTTCGGTCCGTACCTCTGCAGTGAAAGCGTTGACTGCTTCCGAGAACAACATGAACTGATGGGGGAACTTGACGATCTGGTCGTCGAGCCACGTGTATCTCTCCCTCAGGGGGACCCTGATGACAGTCGACGCCCATCCGAGAAGCTCGGCTAGGATCGCATCGTCCGTTTTCTCGGCGTCGACATCGAGTGGGTACGGGAGTCTGAGGATCGGGTAGTCGGCGAGTCCAGGTTGGATCTCCTCGAGTTCGCGCCTGCTGCGCTCCGCATCGAAACCGAAAGCGCCGAGGCCCGTGAAGATCTGCGGCCGGTCGGAAACCTCGAGGACGGACTTGAAGCCGAGGCCGAATCGGCCGATCTGGTTGTCCCGCTTATCGGACATGTTGGAATGAAGGAGCGTGCGGACACCGCTACGGTCGAAAGACTTCCCTTCGTTCGCAACGTACAAGGTGGATTCATCGCGGATGACGTGGATGCGTCCGGGAGAGCCTCGCAGTGCGTCGACCGCATTCTGGACGAGTTCCTGAATCTGCTTTCTCGCGTAACCACCTTGGATGATGGCCTGTTCCTGCCCGGCGTTCTCGCGGATGTTGTCCGGGCGAGCGCGGTACGACTCGAGCGTTGACTCGTACTCGCGTTCGAGGAAGTCGATCAGTCGATCCTCGGGAAGGCCGGTTGTCAAGATGGCACCTCTCTCCGCAATGAAAGTACTAAGGCCGTGTGAGTCGATGTCGCGTGATTCACTGTGCCATCTGCCACACTCCTTCCTCCCATGCTATCCCGATTTTCGACGCACGCGAGTCGGGGTGCTCGGCTCGGTTGGCGAAGCGGATGTCTTGGTGCGGTGGGTTACGGCGCTACGATGTTCGAGGGGCCGGGGCGGCTTGATGCGGTCAAACCAACCCGGTCATCTTGTGGGCGTGACCACATGTCAGATCGCACGCACGGTGGCATTGCCAAGCTCTGAAGGAGATCAGGTGGCGCAGCTTGTGTGGACGGTCGAGGAGATGATCCTCGCCGCCGACTTCGCGGACAATCGCGACTGGAAGCCAGTCAATAAGGGCACCTCCGGTGTCGAAGAGCTCTCCGACCTGCTCCGTATGGCGACGTTCTATCCGGTTGCTGTTCGCCCCGAGAACTTCCGTTCTCTAAACAGCATCGGGCGAAAGACCAACAACCTTATTTCGTCTCACCCGGCAAGGAACGGGAAAGGCCTGCGGACATCGGCTTCGGAGATCCCGGTCGTCGAGCGTTTCGTCGAGGACCGGCTTGTGATGAAGCGGGTGGCGAATGAGCTCCGCGAGCGGATTCGAGCCGGCACCGCGGCGGTCGGCGATGCCGACAAGCTGTATCGAAAGTACTCGGCAGTGCTTGACGCCGAGGCGGATGCATCGTGTCATCGGAAGAGCGAAACACTTGATGTGTTAGAGACGGTCTGCGCAGTCGACAGCCGAACCCACTCCACTGTCGTCGGTTCCATCGTCTCCCGCGGTGATTCCCTTGATTGCGACCTTTGTGGCTTCGACTTCGAGCAAGCGTATGGGCGATTAGGGCGTGGCTACATAGAACTACACGTCACTGAGTCGCCAGCGGCTGCGGGCGGCGACGATTCGGAGGTTCTTCCAGTGTGCTCAAATTGTCATCGGATACTTCATCGCGGTCGAGGGACGACTGTCGACGTTCTGCGGTCTGCGCTTGAAACATGATCGTCAGTGGCCAGGCGTATGCAATGTCTGTTCGTAGCCTTGAGCTCAGGTAGCGAATCGCAAGGAGCGTCAACGCCCAGGTGGCGGCGTACGAGTAAATAGTCAATGGTCGAAGGAGACCTCATGAGCCAGACCCTGACAACCAAGTACGGATCCATCCGGGGCTCGGAGGTCGACGGGGTGACGCGCTTCCTGGGCATCCCGTATGCCGCACCGTTGACGGCGGCCAACCGGTTCCTCCCAGCTCAGCTGCCTCAGCAGTGGCAGGGTGAGCGAGACGCGACCCCGTACGGGGCCACCGTCACGCAGAATCCCTACCGAGCTCCGCTCGACGCCATCTTTGGAGACGCTCGTATCGCCGGCGACGAACAGCTCAACCTCAACGTGTGGACGCCGGACGTTGCCGGCAGCGCGCCGGTGCTCGTGTGGATCCACGGCGGCGCGTTCGTAGGGGGTTCGGGATCCATCCCGACCTACGACGGCACCTGTTTCGCTCGCAACGGCGTCGTCTGCGTGACCATCAACTATCGCGTGGGTGCGCTCGGCTTCCTGGACGTGGGAGACGAGACCGCCAACATCGGTATCCGCGATCAGATCGCAGCTCTTGCGTGGGTGCAGGAGAACATCTCGGCATTCGGCGATGATCCCTCGCGTGTCACGGTCGCCGGACAGTCTGCGGGTGCCATGAGTATCGGCGCTCTGCTGGGCAGCCCGCTGGCCACAGGGCTGTTCGAGGCCGCGATCCTGGAGAGCGGCGCCGCCCATCACGCGCTGTCGCGAACCACTGCGCGTGCCGTGTCGACGACTCTGGCTGACATTGTGGGAGTGGAGCTGGACCGCGAGGCATTCAGTGCTGTCGCCGTCGACGACCTGCTCGCGGCCGAGGAAGCCCTCGACGCACGACTCCGATCAACTTCGGACCCGGCGTCTGTCCGCGAGGTGCTGCTGAACGGCATGCCGTTCAGTCCGTCGATCGATGGGAGCGTGCTGCCGCAGGCGCCACTCGACGCAATTCGGCAGGGGAGTGCCTCATCGGTGCGACTCCTCGTGGGGACGACGACGGAGGAGAACCGACTGTTCCTGGCTCCCGGTGGTGCGATCGACCGCATCGAGGACGGCGTGCTCGACCGTGTCGCGCAGTCGTACGGGCTCCCCGCCGATGCGAGCGTCCGCGGTCTCTATCAGGACGAGCAGGATCCGACCCCGGGAGCAACGCTGTCCGCGCTCCAGACCGACTGGATGTTCCGCATACCCGCCATCCGGCTGGCCGAGGCGCAGCATGAGGCTGGCGGTCCACCCCCGCACATGTACGAGTTCGCGTGGACGTCCCGCGCGCTCGACGGTGCGCTGGGTGCCGCGCACTCCGTCGACATCCCGTTCTTCTTCAACACGCTGGGCACACCGGGAGCTGAGCGACTGACGGGCCCCGACGCCCCGCAGGCTCTTGCGGACACCATGCACAGCGCGTGGGTCTCCTTCATCCACGGTGAGGCTCCGGGGTGGGAGGCGTACACGCCGGAAAGGCGTGCGGTGCAGCGCTGTCGGAGCTGACCACTCTTGGCCGGACTCTCAAACGTCGAGCTGCCGATGTGCTCGCGTACTTCGACCGGCCCGGCACGAGCAACGGGCCAACCGAGGCGATCAACGGTCGACTCGAGCATCTACGAGGCACCGCACTCGGGTTCCGGAATCTCGGCCACTACGTCGTCAGAGCGTTGCTGGATACCGGAGGCTTCCGACCGCTACTACACCCTCTTTTGCGATGAGCCGGTTAATGAACACGTATGTTGAACGGGAGGGTGTCATGGCGCTGGTCGGCCTGGTGCGGGTGAGCACGAAGAAGCAGGAGACGTCTCGGCAGCACGATGCCCTTGACCCGATCTGCGTGAAGGTCTTCGAGGAGAAGGTCAGCGGCAAGCTCGATGTCGATTCCCGTCCAGGGCTCCGCGAGGCGATCGAGTACATGAGGGACGGCGACATGCTCACGGTCCAGGAGGTCGACCGGCTCGGACGCAACCTGTTGGAAGGTCTGATCGTCCTCACCGACTTGTTCGAGCGCGGCATCGCGGTCAAGGTGCTGGAAGGGATCGCGGCCGGCGAGCACACCGAGCGCAGCCTCATCCTCGACCTGGCGCTGGCCCTTGCCGAGGATCGTCGGCGCGACATCGTCCGCAAGACGAAGAACGGTCTGGAGGCGGCCAGGAAGCGGGGCAAGGTCGGTGGCCGTCCCCGTGTGATCGACGACGACAAGCGCACAGTTATCCTCGCCCGTCGAGAGAAGCGCGAGTCCATCCGCGAGATCGCAGCAGCCACTGGTATCTCTGTGGGAGCCGTGCACGGGGTGGTGGCCACGCATGAGCGTCAGACGAAGACGGGGGTCTGAGCCTTGTTCGAGCAGGCAGACGAGGAGTACCGCACCTGCGCCGAGTGCGGAGCGGACTGTGAGCCGGAGCCGTTCGATGCCGGAGAAGGGCAAGGAGTCAGAATCGCCTTCGCATGCCCGACTCACGGTGTCCATAGCGTCGTGGACCCGTTCGAGGGCAAGCGGTAGCTCGTAGTTCTACAACAGCGCCGACGCCGCACTAAGCGAATGCGTGGTGGGAGCAAGTCGAAGAACGGGCTGGAGGTAGCACGGAAGCGCGGCAAGGACGGTGACCAGCCGCGGGTGATCGACGACGACAAGCGCACTGTCATCCTCGCCCGTCGGGAAAAGGGCGAGTCCATCCGCGAGATCGCAGCAACCACTGGCGTCTCCGTGGGGGCTGTGCTCGGCGTGGAATCCGAGGAAAAGGCGGGGGCCTCCTCGTCATGAGGGACGAGGAGGCCCATCCCATCGAGAGCACGTCCAGCTGAGGATCACCGTCCCGGACGGATGCAGGAGCGGTAGCTACTCGTCCGACTCCGAGATCGCCTGTTCGAGCCGTTCGACCTTGGCGTCCAGCTCGCCCTCGTAGCCCGGGCGGATATCAGCCTTGATGACAAGGGAGACCCGCGAGCCGAATGGCTCAACGGCCTCTGTAGCACGCTTCACCACGCCGAAGACCTCGTCCCAGGTACCTTCAACCTCGGTGAACATGCTCGACGTCCTATTGGGCAAACCGGAGTCGCGGACGACCTTCACTGCGGCAGCGACAGCATCGTGGACTGATCCATCTTCGCGGCCGGTTCCGGACGGGGCGACGGAGAATGCAAGCAACATGGCGGTTCCCTCCTCAGAGTCCTGCGGGCCGGATGAAAGACCCATGTCCTAGATCGACGATACTTGTGAACATCGAGTCGGTGCGGTTGGGCAGGCCGGACTCGCGCACGACCTTCACCGCAGCGGCGACGGCCTCGTGCATCGAACCGGTCTCGGCGTCGCCGGTGGGAGCGACGGAGAATGCGACAAGCATGGGTTCCTCCTCTGAGTGTCAGCTGATCAGTTCTTCGGCACGGAGAGCACGAGGGCATCGCCCTGTCCCCCGCCGCCGCACAGTGCGGCGACCCCGGTGCCGCCGCCGCGGCGCTTGAGTTCGAGTGCAAGCGTCAGGGCCACGCGTGCACCGGAGGCGCCGATCGGGTGGCCGAGGGCGACCGCACCGCCGTTGACGTTGACCTTGTCCTCGCTGATGCCGAGGTCTTTGGCACTCGCCAGGCCGACAGCGGCGAAGGCCTCGTTGATCTCGTAGAGGTCGAAGCCGTCAGCCGGGATGCCCTCGCGTCCGGCAGCGACCTTGATCGCCTGGCTGGGCTGGTGCTGCAGGGTCGAGTCCGGGCCTGCGGTCCAGGCGTGGGCGCGGATCTCAGCGAGGATCTCCAGGCCCTCACGCTCGGCGCGCTCCTTGGACATCACGACGACCGCGCAGGCACCGTCGGAGATCTGCGAGGCGTTGCCGGCAGTGATGGTGCCTTCCCTGCTGAAGGCCGGGCGCAGCTTGGCCATCGACTCAGCCGTCGAGTCCGGGCGCACGCCCTCATCACGGCTCACTTCGGTCTCACCCTTGCGCGAGGTGATCGTCACCGGGGTGACCTCATCGTCGAAGCGGCCGGCTTCCCATGCCGCTGCCGCGCGCTGGTGGGACTGCGCGGCGAAGGCGTCCTGCTGCTCGCGGCTGAACTCGCGCTCGCCCTTGTTCGCGTCCTCGGTCAGCCCGCCCATCGCCTGGTCGGTGAAGGCATCCCACAGGCCGTCGTAGTCCATGTGGTCGCGGACCTTGACGGTGCCGTACTTGTAGCCGGCGCGGGATTTCTCCAGCATGTGCGGGGCATTGGTCATCGACTCCTGGCCGCCGGCGACGACGACCTCGTACTCTCCGGCACGCACGAGCATGGCCGCCTGGGTGATGGCGTTGAGGCCTGACAGGCAGAGTTTGTTGATGGTGATGGCCGGCACCGACATCGGTATTCCGGCTTTGACGGCGGCCTGGCGTGCCGGCCCCTGACCGCAGCCTGCCTGCAGGACCTGACCCATGATGACGTACTCGACGGCTTCGGGCTCGACGCCGGCGCGGTGCAGCGCCCCGGAGATCGCCTCGGCACCGAGATCCATGGCGGTCAGCGATCCGAGGGCTCCGCTCATGCGTCCCAGCGGGGTGCGCGAACCAGCAACGATCACAGCTTCGGTCATGATTCCTCCTTCGACGGATGCGGCCGTCCTGGCAGTCCTGGCCTCGGCTCCGCAGTCCACATATCGTGATACAGACCCAGCCTAGTCGAGGGTCCAGCTGCTGAGAATCCCGGGTAGCCGGCTGTGAATTCCCTCAGTGGTGTGACCTGCACCGCTCAGATGGCGGCCTCAGACGGATGTTGGCGCGTACGGCGAGTAGAGTGGGTGGTAAGCCCCCGAAATTCTCACGCAATGAATGAAACGGAGTCGAAGACTGTGACGCCTCCCGAAGAGTTCCGGACCGCGATGCGCGGTTACGAGAAGAACGAAGTCGATGCGCGCATCGGCCAGCTGCGGACCGAGATCGAATCCCTGCGCAAGGCACTGTCCGATGCGCGGTCTCAGGTCATTAGCGCCGACCGGGCGAAGCTGCAGATCGCCGGAGAGCTCTCCGAGGCCAAGCAGCAGCTCAAGGATGCCGCAAGCGACAAGGCAGAGGCAGCTGGCCCTCCCGGCTCCCGGATCGACCACCTGCTCAAGATCGCCGAGTCACAGGCCCGCGAAACCCTCGCCCAGGCCACCGCCGATGCCGAGACGATCCGCAACAAGGCTCGTGCCGACGCCGCCAGCCAGCGCGCTCGCATGCACACCGAGAGCAACGACACCCTCAACAACGCCCGCTCCGAGGCGGAGGCGATCAGCTCGGCTGCCGAGCTTCGCGCCGAGGAGACGATCCAGGCTGCTGAGACGCGCGCCGAGGAGATCCAGACCGCTGCCGAGCGCGAAGCCGAGCAGCTGACCTCGACCGCGTCGACGGAGGCTGAGGAGTCGCGTGAGTCGCTCAAGCGCGAGGTCGCGCAGCTGCGTGCTGACGCCGAGAAGGATGCCGCTGACATTCGGGCGAAGGCAAAGAAGGAGGCCGACGAGATCCTCGCCGCTGCCAAGGCCAAGGATGAGGAGATCCGCAAGGCTGCCGATGAGCTCGATGTCGAGCTGGCCGATAAGCGCCGGAAGGCCGAAACGGCTGAGAAGGAGCGCTTCGACACCGCTGCCGCCGAGCACCGGAAGCTGACCGAGGAAGCCCAGGCCCGGGCGAAGAAGGCCGACGATGACGCGAAGGCTGCGGCCGAGCGTGCCGAGCGCACCCGCAAGGAGGCGGTCGAGAAGGCCGACAAGATCATCGCCGACGGCCGTAAGCGCGCCCAGGATCTCATCTCCGAGGCACGTTCGACTGCCGAGGCGACGATCGAGGAGTCGGCCGCTGAGGCCAAGCGCAATGTCTCCTCCGCCCAGGCCCAGGTCGACCTGCTGACCAAGCAGCGCCGCACGATCACCGCCCAGCTCGAGCAGCTGCGGTCGATGTTCGCAGCGCCCGGCCTGTTCGACGATGTCGACTTCACCGAGGACAAGTCCGATCAGGAGGCTGCTGCGGCCCTGCCCACGGAGAAGATCGCCTCTGATGATGAGCTAGCCGAGCTCACCGCCGCCGAGGATGCGAAGGACGATGCGGCAGCGACGCCGGCGAAGGACGTGAAGTCCTCGGACGGTGACGGCAGCAGCGCCGATGGCGACGGTGAGGATATCGAGGAAGCTGAGGTCATCAGCGAGGACGAGACGCAGGAGATGAAGACCCGTCCTGACGGTTCGTCCGGCAATTCGCAGGCCGGAGCCGCGAAGCCCGGTGCCAAGCCCACCCAGGGCGGCGCACAGGTGAATGCCGGCCAGCGGTCGAACGCTTCGAAGTCCGGCGGTGCCTCGGGCTCAAAGGCTGCCGGCAGCGGCAATCGCGGTTCGCTCAACCGCAAGTCGCGAAACTCGAACCGCCTGCGCTGAACGCCTATCGACAGCTGAAGGCGGGGATTTCCGATTGGAAGTCCCCGCCTTCGTCGTGGTATAGGTGCGGAGCCGTTCAGCGCGGCGGCCGGCTGCGGAAGCAGGTCCTGTGCCAGTGACGGCGCGCACCGACACCGGTGTTGAAGCCGAACTCCTCCTCCGAGCGCCAGGCGACGATGTGGTCGATGTGGGCTGGCAGGTCCTGCAGGCAGCCGGGGCACGTGTAGACCTTGCCGGAACTGCTGCCGCGCACCTGCTGGACGACCCATGTGCCGTCGGGTCCCTCGGCGGCCCGCGGCACGGAATTCAGGCTGGCTCCCAGCTCGCGGTGCGGCCGGGCCCACTTGTTTGCGCGGCGCGAAGACGACGAACGTGGCATGCCGCCATTGTCTCACGTACAGTAATGCCGTGCGTTTAGTGATCGCGAAGTGCAGTGTCGACTATGCTGGCCGGCTGACGGCGCACCTGCCCATGGCAGACCGGGTGCTTATGCTCAAGGCCGATGGCAGCGTCCTCGTCCATTCCGACGGCGGCTCCTACAAGCCCCTCAACTGGATGAGCCCACCGTGCACCACGACGATCAGCGAACCCAGCGCCGAGCAGGCCGAGCACGGCATCACCGCGATCTGGACGGTCACCCACCAGAAGACCGGCGACCATCTCATCATCAGCATCGCGGAGATCCGCGATGAGATCTCCGCTGACCTCGGAGTCGATCCAGGTCTGGTCAAGGACGGCGTCGAATCGCACCTGCAGGAGCTGCTGGCCGAGCACATCGAGACCCTCGGATCGGGATTCTCGACCGTCCGCCGGGAGTACATGACCGCCATCGGGCCGGTCGACATCCTCGCCAAGGACGATGCCGGTGGCTCCGTGGCAGTCGAGATCAAGCGCCGCGGGGAGATCGACGGAGTCGAGCAGCTCACCCGCTATCTCGAGCTCATGAACCGCGATCCGCTCCTCGCCCCGGTCACCGGTGTGTTCGCCGCCCAGGAGATCAAGCCGCAGGCACGCACACTGGCCGAAGACCGCGGGATCCGCTGTGTGGTCCTCGACTACGATGCGCTGCGCGGAATGGATGACCCGGACTCACGGCTGTTCTGAGCGCTTAGGCGGCGCTGCTCCCCCAGCCGGTGGGCCGCTGACAGCCGCCGCTCAGGCGAGGGACTCGATGTCGAAGGGCTCGGGCTTGTCGACCCGCTCGACGTCTGCGCCGAGTGCCTGGAGCTGTTCGACGAATCCCTCATAGCCGCGGTCGATGTGATCGACCCCAGAGACTTCGGTGCGGCCCTCGGCTGCCAGGCCGGCGATGACGAGTGCGGCCCCGGCACGGATGTCCGAGGCCTCCACCTCCGCCCCGGAGAGCGAGCTGACGCCAGTCACGAGCGCATGGTTGCCGTCGACGGTGATCTCAGCACCGAGGCGCGCGAGCTCATGGACGAAGCGCCAACGGGCCTCGAACAGATTCTCAGTCAGCAGGCCGACCCCGTCGGCGATCGCATTGAGGGCCACAGCGAAGGGCTGCAGGTCGGTCGGGAAGCCGGGGAACGGCAGGGTGGCCACGCGAATGCTGTGCGGTCGGCTCGGGCCCACGACCCGGAAGCCCATGTTCTGGGCTCCCTGCTCATTCGCCGCCGCGACCCCGGCGACCAGGCCCTCGGTGTCCGCGCTGCCGGACAGGACCGACACCTCGGCGCCGGCGGCGCGCAGATGCTCGAAGACGTGCGGCAGCAGCAGCGGATCGATGCCGCGCACGGTGACATCTCCGCCGGTGATGGCTGCGGCGAAGGCCCATGAGCCGGCGACGATCCGGTCGCCGACAACCCGGTGCTCGACCGGGTGCAGGCGCTCGACGCCCTCGATCGTCAGAGTCTTGGTGCCGATGCCGGAGATCTGCGCGCCCATCGCCTGGAGCATGAGGCAGATGTCGATGATCTCCGGTTCCTTGGCCGCGTTGTCGATGATGGTGGTGCCCTCAGCCAGGGTGGCGGCCATGAGGAGGTTCTCGGTCGCACCCACCGATGGAAACGGCAGGTGGATCTCGGCGCCGGCCAGGCCGTCTGGGGCTTCGGCGATGAAATAGCCGTGATCGAGACGTGCGCTGGCGCCCATCGCCTCGAGCCCGGCCTGGTGCATGTCGAGGCCGCGTGAGCCGATCGCGTCGCCGCCGGGCATCGCGACATGGGCTGCGCGCATCCGCCCGGTGAGCGGGCCGAGCACGCAGATCGAGGCGCGCATGGCGCGCACGAGTTCGTAGTCGGCCTGGATGCCCGGCTCCTCCGGCACGTCGATGTCGATGACCCCGGCCTCGGGGTCATAGTCGATCTCGCAGCCGAGGCGGCGCAGCAGTTCGCTCATGATCGAGACGTCGAGGATGCGCGGCACATTGGAGATCAACGACCGGCCCGGGGCCAGGAGGGTGGCGGCCATCAGCTTGAGCGCGCTGTTCTTCGCCCCGCGTACCGTCACGCCGCCGGTGAGCCGGTGCGGTCCGTTGACGGACAGGATCTCCATGAGCGTGGTCCTCCTCGGGCGGATGGTGCGGTGGCAGAGAAGAGTCCTGCGGAGCTGAGCCCCGCAGGACATATCAGTCTAGGACGCGAAGGCCGCCTAGGTGAAACGGCCGACGGTGCGGTTGAAACCCGGCGGCGCTGATTCGAGCCAGGAGGCCAGAGCGGCCAGCGCCTCGTAGTCGAGGGCCAGCCGGGTCTGATGGGTTGAGCCGTCAGCTGCGACGCAGGCGGCTGTCACGATGACAGCACCGGGCATGACGGCATAGCGCTCAGCGGAGTCCGGCTCTTCGCGCCGGATGATCTCCATGTCCTGCCGCGGCAGAGTCACCGCCGGCGACCGGGTGAGGCTGAAGATCGGGTACCAGTCGAGTGAGGTGATCGTGAAGACCGCCACACCCAAACGCCAGC
>NZ_JALXKS010000045.1 GCF_025144725.1 Brevibacterium sp. p3-SID960
GGCTGCCTGGCCGGCCCGCACCTCGGGCACGGTGGCGCCGGCGACGAGGACCTCATGCGGGTCATCGACCAGGGTCTGGGCCATTGCTGCGGCGACCTCCGGGGCAGCAGCGGCCACGGAATCATCCGGGGCGGCCGCCTTCTCGATCGCCCCGGCCACCTCAGGGGTGATGAGCGCGTCGACGAAGCCCTCCGGACCGACATTCCAGCGCAGCGACTCGAGCATCGGCTCAGCGACATCCGCAGACAGGTCGGTCATGAGAGCTACGGCGATTCCAGCCGAACGCAGCCGCGTGATCGCATCCACGGCACCGGGCAGCGCGTGCGCCCGCAGCCGCTGCGCGCTGTCCGGACCGGTCGTGCTCGTTCCAACCATCCCGAGGACTGCCAGACGGATCATCCTCACCCCTTCGCACACCCGCTGCCTGCCGGAGAACATCACATGAGTTTAACAGGGCACCCTGCCGGTATTGGCAGATCTGCCAGCCTCGCACCCGTCCATCCGAGGAACCGCCCCACAGCCCCCGTGGTACTCGTGCGACAATGTCGGCATGATCTCAGGCACCCATGCCCCTGACGATGACGGCAGCACCCGGTTCGACAACTCCTCGACCGCAGCCAGCCCTGCCGGATCGTCCCTCGACGCCGAACGCGAACTCGCCGGCCTGACACCGGCGCGCGCCGGTGAGGCTGAGAGCGCCGCCACTCCGTACTGGGAATTCGACCGCGCCTCTTGGTCGCTGCTGGCCGAGAACTCCGAACTGCCGCTGTCTGCTGCCGATGTCAACCGACTGCGCGGCCTCGGCGACACCATCGACCTGACCGAGGTCGAGACGATCTACCTGCCGCTCTCACGCCTGCTCAACCTCTACGTCGCCGCCCGCGGCCAGAAGCACCAGCTCACTCGCGAGTTCCTCGCCCCGCTGCGCGACACCGGCAAGGATCCCGCACCCAAGCGCACCCCGTTCGTGATCGGCGTCGCCGGCTCGGTCGCCGTCGGCAAGTCGACGACCGCTCGCGTGCTGCGTGAGCTCCTCGCCCGCTGGCCCTCGACCCCGCGCGTGGAGCTCATCACCACCGACGGATTCCTCTTCCCCAACGCCGAACTCGAACGCCGCGGACTCTCCGGCCGCAAAGGCTTCCCCGAGTCCTACGACCGGCGCGCCCTGCTGCGGTTCCTCTCGGCAGTCAAGTCAGGCGCTCCCGAGGTGCGGGCCCCGATCTACTCGCACCACACCTACGACATCGTCCCCGGAGCACAGGTCACCGTCCGCTCCCCCGACGTGCTCATCGTCGAGGGACTCAACGTCCTGCAGCCTCCGCGCCCGCGCTTCGACGGCCGGGTCGGCATGTCCGTCAGCGACTACTTCGACTTCTCCGTCTTCGTCGACGCCAACACCGCAGATGTGCGCGACTGGTACATCCGCCGGTTCATGAAGCTCAAGGCCGGCGCCTTCCGCGACCCCGACTCCTACTTCCACCGCTTCTCCACGCTCGGCGACGAGGAGGCTCGCTCGCTGGCCGGCGAGATCTGGGATTCGATCAACGCCCCGAACCTCGCCGAGAACGTGCTGCCCTCACGCGGCCGAGCCGACCTCGTCATGCGCAAGGCCCGCGACCACTCGATCCGCCGCATCCGGATGCGCAAGCTCTGAGCTGAGCAGCCCCGCCGGGAACACGTGAGCGCCTCCCCGCAGTTGTACCCACTGGGGTGCCGCCCCGGCACCCCGCCGGCACCAGCGCACGCCCCTGCCCGGCCCGCACCCTTGAGGAGACTCCATGACGACACCCTCTCCCCTGGCGCTCATGCACCGCACCATGGCGTCGCAGCGCCTGCACGGCCAGGGCTCACGCTCCGGCGGGCTCTCCGCTGACATCCTCAAGCGGATCTGGCGCTTCGCAGCCGGCCACCGCCACCTGCTCATCGGCTTCATCGTCCTGTCCGTCGTCATCTCCGCCATCGGCGTCATCACCCCGGTGCTCGCCGGCCTCGTCGTCAACGCCATCACCGACACCCAGGACATCTCCGCGATCATCACGATCGCCCTCATCATGGCCGGCCTCGCCCTCGCCGATGCTGCACTCGGCCTGGCCAGTCGCTACCTGTCCGCCCGTGCCGGCGAAGGGCTCATCTACGACCTGCGCACCGCCGTGTTCGACCATGTGCAGACGATGCCGATCGCCTTCTTCAACCGCACCCGCACCGGCGCGCTCGTCTCCCGCCTCAACACCGACGTCATCGGCGCCCAGCGCGCTTTCTCCAACACGCTTTCGGGCATCGTGTCGAACTTCGTCTCGGTGCTGCTGACCGTCGCGGTCATGGTGACGGTCTCCTGGCAGGTGACCGTCATCTCGATCCTGCTGCTGCCGATCTTCTTCATCCCCGCCCGCATGTTCGCCGGCCGGCTCGCCGCCCTCCAGCACGAGGCCGCTGACTACAACGCCGCGATGTCCACCCGCATGACCGAGCGTTTCGCCGCCGGCGGCGCCACCCTCGTCAAGCTCTTCGGCAGCCCCACCCGCGAATCCGAGCAGTTCGCCGCCCGGGCAGCGCGGGTGCGCGACATCGGCGTCAAGACCGCGATGCTGCAGACGAGCTTCGTCACCGCCCTCACCCTCGTCTCCGCTCTGGCACTCGCCCTCGTCTACGGCCTCGGCGGTGTCCAGGCCGTGCTCGGCACCCTCAACGCCGGCGCCGTCGTGACCCTCGCGATGCTGCTCACCCGCCTCTACGGCCCGCTCACCATGCTCGCCAACGCCCGCATGGACATCATGAGCGCTGTCGTGAGCTTCGAACGCGTCTTCGAAGTCCTCGACCTCAAGCCGATGATCGCCGAGACCGCGCACCCCCGCGCCCTGCCGGCCGGGCCCCTGCAGGTGGAGTTCGAGAACGTCTCGTTCACGTATCCGTCCGCCGCCGAGGTGTCCCTTGCCAGCCTCGAAGAGGTCGCGATCCTCGATGAGCGCACCGATCACGAGGTGCTGCATGACCTCAGCTTCGAGATCTCACCCGGGCAGACGGTCGCCCTGGTCGGCAGCTCAGGTGCCGGGAAGTCGACGATCGCCTCGCTCGTCCCGCGCCTGTACGACGCCACCGCCGGCAGCGTGCGCATCGGCGGCGTCGACGTCCGCGATCTCAGCTTCGACGACCTCAAATCCGCTGTCGGCATGGTCACCCAGGACGGGCACCTGTTCCACGAGTCGATCCGCGACAACCTCCTCATCGTCAAGCCGGACGCAACTGAGGAGGAGCTGCGCTCAGCGACCTCCCGGGCCCGCCTCGATGCGGTGCTCGCCGAACTGCCCGACGGCCTCGATACGATCATCGGCGAGCGCGGCTACCGGCTCTCCGGCGGCGAGCGCCAGCGGCTGACGATCGCCCGCCTGCTGCTGGCCGCCCCACCGGTCGTGCTGCTCGACGAGGCCACCTCCGCACTCGACTCGACCTCGGAGGCCCACGTGCAGCATGCGCTGTCGGAGGCGATGAGCGGGCGCACCGCGCTTGTCATCGCCCACCGGCTGTCCACCGTGCGCGGGGCCGATGCGATCCTCGTCGTCGAAGACGGCCGGATCGTCGAACGCGGCACGCACAGCCAGCTGCTGGCAGCCGACGGCCGCTACGCGGAGCTCTACCGCACCCAGTTCGCCGACCAGGAATGAGACATGAGCGCCGAGACCGCCAGCGCGGGCAGCTCCATCGCCAGCCAGGAGTAAGCGCAGGTCAGGAGCGGTCTGACGCGAGGAATGAGCGCAGGCCACCGGGCAGCTACGACAACTTCACTCAGTCGTCTTTGAGGGTTCACACGGAAAATGCACAGGTGATCGAGGCTGGAGGTTGCGGCTGTGCACAGTCGGGTTCGACAGTGCCGCCGCTGCACTTCTCCGCCAATCGATTCGAAGGATCACCGTGCGCTCCGACTTGCCGCAGCATTCTCTCCCTGACACCGACTCCGCGCATCTGCGCCGCATCCTCGCGGCCCTCATCACCGCGCTTCTCGTGTGCGCCCCGGCGCTCCTGCCCTCCTCAGCTTTCCAGCTCACCGCTGCGGCAGCACCGACCGACGATCAGCTCGGCGCCGACGGCTCGGTGCTGCGCGACGCCACCACCGAACGGGTGGCACCCGGCCTCGACCTGACGAACTTCTCCCGCTTGGAGGACAAGGGGTGGACGAATGCCAATGTGCTCACCGCAGACCTCACGACCCCGTCGCTGAGCATGGATGTCGCCAACCCCGGTGATGTCACCTCGCGGGCGACGGTCACTGAGCTCATGAGTGAGGACACCGCTGTCGCTGCGGTCAACGGCTCCTTCTTCGACATCAACTACTCTGATGCCCCGATCTACTCGGTCGTCGGCCAGGACGGCATGCAGGTCGGCACCAGCCAGCCGAAGCCGGCACTCACCATCGACGGCGTCACTGCTGCGATCCGCGAACTGTCGGTCACCGGCACTGCGGAGTTCGGCGGCAAGGCCCATGAGCTTGCCGGACTCAACAACCCGGACCTCGATCCCGACAGCATCGGCGTCTACACCTCCCAATGGGGCGACTACACCCTCGACCGGCCGGTCGGCGGCCCCAATGCCGTCGCCGAGCAGGTCGCTCGGGCCACCATCGTCGACTCCGAGGTCGTCGAGGCCAGCGGCCTGACCGATACCGCCGGCGAGATGGACGCCCCCGAGGGCGGGCAGGTGCTGCTCGGCCGTGACGCCGGCGCCGAGGCGGTCGCTGAGCTGGAGGTCGGCGACACTGTCACCATCGACGTCGGCCCCGCTGTCGACGGTGCACCCGGCAGCCTCGACCTCGGCCTGGCTGGCTCCGACCAGATCCTCACCGACGGCACCGTCCCGGACCTCCCGCACGCTCTCGCCACCGCTGAGCACCCGCGCACCGCCGTGGGAATCAGCAAGGACGGCAGCGAGCTGTTCGTCCTCACCGTCGACGGCCGCAGCGCCGAATCCCGCGGCATGACACTCATGGAGACCGGCCAGCTGCTGGCCGATATGGGTGCCCACAACGCCCTCAACCTCGACGGCGGCGGTTCGACGACGATGGCCGCCCGGGCTGCCGGCACCGAGCGCCCGATCGTGCACAACAACCCTTCCGATGGTGAGGAGCGCGAAGTCGTCAACGCCCTCGTCTTCCACTCCAGCGCCCCGCGCGAACAGCTCAGCGATGTGCAGATCAACACCGCCCTCGACGACGCTGGGGCCGTGCTCACCGGCACCCAGCGCACCCTGACCGGCACCGGCCTGGGTGCCAACCTCGAACCCATCACCACTGACGGCGAGTTCAGCGCCAACGGCAGCGTCACCCTGACCGAATCCACCGGCGACCAGGCCGTCGTCACCGGCGACGCGCGCGGGCGCGCCGATGTCACCTATGCAGCCGGCCCGCATACCGCCGCCCAGCAGCTGCGGGTGCTCGGCGAACCGGCCGGCCTCATCGTGAGCGAACGAGCCATCAACCTCACCGAGGATCAGCCGCAGGGAGTCGTGACCGTCAGCGGCTTCGACGCCGACGGCCACCGCGCCCCGATCGAGACCGCCGACATCGAGGTCACCGCGCCAGACGGCATCACGGTCGAACCGGCCGGGCTCGCAGAACTGGCGATCACTGCTGAGGCCGGTGCCGCCTCGGGCCCGGTGGAGATCACCGTCGGGGAAGTCTCCACGCAGGTAGCCGTCACCGTCGGCACCGAGGAGCAGACTGTCATCGATCTCGGAGATGAGACCCTCTTCACCGACGATGCCGCCCGCGCCGCCGGTTCCTTCGGCTCCGCCGAGGGCCGGGAGGAGGGCACACGCGGCATGCGCCTGCAGTACGACTTCACCACCTCGACCGCCACCCGCGGCTACTACCTCGTGGCCAAGGAACCCGTCGAGATCGACGGCACCACTCTCGCCTTCGAGATGGACGTCAAGGGCGATGCCACCGGTGCGTGGCCGCGCCTGCAGGTCACCGCCGCTGACGGCACCGTGACGAATCTCGACGGTGAGCACATCACCTTCGATGACTGGAAGCGGATCCGCTTCAGCGTGCCGGAGGGCCTGGCCCAGCCGCTGAGCTTCGGGCGCATCCGGATGATGGAGACCCGCCCGGGCGAGAGCTACAGCGGCGACATCACCGTCGCTGACCTCACCGCCGTCGTGGCTCCGCCGGCCGAGGCCGCCCCGAATGCCGTCGTCCACGACCCTGGCCTGCTCGCCTATGGCGACACCACCGAGCGACCGCAGCAGATCGCGGTGATGAGCGATTCGCAGTTCGTCGCCGCCGACCCCGACAGCCAGAACGCCCAGGGCGCCCGCCGCACGCTCAAGGAGATCCGCGAAAGCGGCCCGGACCTGCTTGTCATCAACGGTGACTTCGTCGATGAGGCCAGTCCAGAGGACTTCGAGCTCGCCCAGACAATCCTCGATGAGGAATGGGATCCGGCGATCCCCTACGTCTACGTGCCCGGCAACCACGAGGTCATGGGCGGGGAGATCGCGAACTTCGAAGAGGCCTTCGGCGCCACTCAGACCGAACGCACCCTGGGCCGGACGAAGCTGTTGACGTACAACACGGCGACCGGATCGCTCAAAGACGCAGGCCTCAACCAGCTGCAGTCGCTGGAGAGCTCACTCGATGAGCTGTCCGAAAGCGATGACCTGACCGGCGCGGTGCTGTTCTTCCACCACCCGCCGCAGGATCCGCTGCCCACCCAGAACAGCAAGCTCAACGATCCGCGAGAGGCCAAGGAGCTCGAACGGCTGCTCGGCGAGTTCCGCTCCGAGACCGGGAAGTCGGTGGCCGTCGTCAACGCCCACGTCGGTGTGTTCCACGGCTCCGCAGTCGACGGCGTCAGCTACCTCATCAACGGCAACTCCGGCAAGAGCCCTGCCGGTGCCCCCAGCCAGGGCGGCTTCACCGGATGGACGATGCTCGGCGTGCAGCCCGGCAAGGGCCAGCTGGGTGAGAACCCGAGCCCGGCCGACCGTGCCGCCTGGATGGCTGCTGAGACTCGCCCGTGGGTCGACGAGATCTCCGTTGAAGGTCCGACAGCAATGGTCCCGGGCCAGACCGACCAGGTGAGCGCGAGCTTCGACCAAGACGGCCGCACCCTCGACGTCAAGTGGCCGGTCACCTCCCAGTGGGGCGGCGCGAATGTCGTCGTCGACACCAGTGACGCGCCCGCCGCTGCCGATGCCGATGGAGCTGCTGCCGGTGACCCTGTCGAAGCCGCCGCCGAGGTGGTGCGGGTGAATCCGCGCACCGGTGAGCTGACGGCCCTGGCACCGGGCACCGCTGAGCTGAACGTCACCGTCAACGGACGCGTCGGCACGCTGGAGATCACCGTCGCCGGTGACGAGGACGAGCAGCCCAGCCCGGACCCGACCGAGGAGCCGACGGACGGGCCGACTGACACCCCGTCGGACGAGCCGTCTGAGCAGCCGAGCGAGGACCCGAGTGAGGATCCGAGTGAGACTCCTTCCGAGGAACCGACGGATGGGCCGTCCGAGGACCCGAGTGAGGAACCGGGAGACGACCCGACCAGTCCGGAGGACGAGCGCGACGACTCCGAACGCAACGACGAGTCCGGCCGCGACGACGACTCCGAACGCGACGACGACTCCGAACGCGATGACGACTCCGAACGCGATGACGACGCGCAGAGCAAGGACCGTAAGGACCGTCACGGTGATCCGCTGCCGCGAACCGGTGCGCAGCTCATCGGCTATGCCGGGCTGGCCGCACTGCTCATCGGCGCCGGCGGAGTGGCGGTCGGCCTGAGCCGACGACGCCGCTGAGTCCGAGACGCACTGCTGGTCGGCACTGGTTGAGGGAACCCCGTGCCGGCCAGCAGTGTCAGCGGCCGTCTCGGGAGCGGATCAGCGCACGTGCCGCTGGCGCGGGCCGAGCGGAAGCCGGGCGATGATCGCGAAGAGGATTCCGGCGGGAATGCAGATGAGCAGCAGTGAGATGAACACGTACAGCGCCGAAGGCATCCACACGACGCTGACCATGTAGACGATGACGGGGAAAGCCAGCGCTAGGAACAGCGCGGTGATGAGCGTGCCCTTGAGATCGGCGATCGGCTTCTTCCAGCGCACTGCGCCGATCGCGAAGTTCGCCAGCGCCGCGACCATGCCCAGCAGCAGGAATGAGCTCATCAGCTCGCCGAAGATCCACGCGAGTCCACCGGCTGGCCGGCTTGCCTGCACCGCAGCCGAGGCGCCGGTCACCAGCAGTGTGACGAGCGCTGTCGAGCCGGCGGCGAGGACACCGGCACGCACCGGCCGGCTCTCGACGTTGAGCAGGGGCAAGCGCCGGGGCGCGCCGGAAGCGTGAGCACGGCCATTGCGGCCGGGCTGATCCGCTGACGCAGAATCAGGAGGGGTGGGTGCCATATCCCTACGGTATAACGCTCGCGCGCTCTCCCGAGTCCGGACATCACTGCGCAGATTCTGACAGAAACGACAACGATTCTGACAGAAACGACAACGAGCTCAGACAGACAGCCGCAGACTTCACACAACCGCCGGGGCGAGCCACTGTGCGCGAACTCAGCACAACGGAGGGGCCGATCCTGATTTTTAGGGTGGGCCCAGCGACTATGTGCATGAGTCACAATCAGGTGATTGCTATCAGCGTATCGGCGACGAGTCGCGACGATTGAGCTTTGCGCAACGCCAAGAACTTGAGTGGGATCGTGGCTTCGCCAGCTTTGACGGCACTCGGGCACCTGAAGCTGATATCTCAGACCTCGATGCCGACCACCTTAGGGACTGTCAAGATCTGCTTGGGTCGTCCTCTTCCGAACGGGCTCTGCACGCTTGTGAGTTGCTCACCAAAGACGGCCGCATCTCGGTAGCCGCGTACGTGCTCTTTGCACGCCGACCACAAACCATCTTTCCGAGCGCCCATGTCAGAGTATTGAAGTACTTGCAGAACGAAAGAGGCGCTGGACGTACACACGCCGTTGCATCCGGAAGTGACGTCAGGTGCGAAGGCTCACTGCCGTCACAGATCAGCGAGGCTGCCGATGCAATTGCCCAAATGATCCCGCACCGGCACGCCCTCGGCGATTCTGGACGACTCGAGAGCCTCCCAATCATCCCCGGAGACGCATGGCTGGAAAGCCTCGTCAATGCCGTGGTCCATCGCTCCTATAGCATCAGCGGCGACCATGTCAGAGTGGAGATTTTCCCAATCGAATCGACATCACAAGCCCGGGCAGGTTCCCCGGCATGGCCGACATTGTCTCGCCCGAATCGATCAGCCGCAATGCGCGCATTGCCAGAGTCTGCGCAGATCTCGGAATCACAAGAGCTAGGAGAGGGCATCCGCCGGATTTTCGCGGAGATGCGACGCACCGGGCTGTCCGAACCGATGTACGTTCAATCATCCCAATCAGTCCGCCTGACGCTCTTGGCACGCAGTTCACTTCCCAGCTCCATTGAAGAAGCACTGGGGCCTACGGGAATGAAGATCTTCAAAGCAATGCGGCAGGCTCAACGCCCATTGGGCACGGGCCAGATTGCGGAACTGGTAGGGATGACCCGTCCCACCGTGTTGCGACATCTCACTCGAATGCCCGACGCCGAGATCGTCACCTGGCGCGGCGAGCAGCCAAAAGACCCGCATGCGACATGGCGGCTGAACTAGGCCGAGCTATAAAACCTCAGCGTCAGAGTACTTTAGTGCTTGTCTGGCGGATCCCGGCGGCAGCTCGCTGACCAGGCAGAACACCCGTCTCATAGCACGTTTCGCGGCTAGAACAATTTTAGAGCTACTTCAACTTGTCCCACCTGCGCACCTCGTTCCGGCCCTGCCGCCTCACCTGTAACAATCACGTCTCATCCCCCACCGTTCGCTCAGCTTCCATGCAGATGCATCACATCTGGGCCCATAATGGAAGGCACGCACAGCAGCATCGATGGCGATGAAGAGATGACGACTATGACGAGATCCCCAGCACGTGCACCACGCCTGCGCCGCCTGGCTCAGGCGACGACCGCCTCGGCGGCGGTCGCGATCCTCGCTGTCATCAGCGGCTGCACGCGTCAGAGCGTCGACCTCGGCGCCGCTGATTCCGACGACGTCATCGTCGCCTCGATCTCCGGTGAGCCCGACCAGCTCGACCCGCACTCCACGACCTCCTACTTCGCCTTCGAGGTCCTCGAGAACGTCTACGACACCCTCGTCGAGCCCGATGAGGAGTTCAACATGCAGCCGGCGCTCGCGGAATCCTGGGAGGTCAGCGACGACGAGCTGACGTGGACGTTCCACCTGCGCGAGGGCGTCACCTTCCACGACGGCTCCGACTTCACCGCCGACGACGTCGTCTACTCCTACCGGCGCATCATCGACGGCGAACTCGCCAACGCCTGGAAGCTCACGATGCTCACCGACGTGCGCGCCATCGACGACCACACTGTCGAGATCGACGTCGACGCCCCCAGCCCCACCCTGCTCTCAGCGCTCGGCGGGTTCAAGGGCGTGGCGATCGTCGAGGAGGACAACGCCGAATCCGGTGACATCACCACCGAACCGATCGGCACCGGCCCCTTCGCCGTCGACTCCGCCCGGCCCGGCGACTCCGTGACGCTGAAGGCTAACGAGGACTATTGGGGCGGAGCACCCGAGGTCGCCGGCGTGCAGTTCCGCTACATCACCGAGCACAACACGGCTGTCGCCGCCCTGCGCTCCGGGGAGATCGATTGGACCGACTCGATCCCGCCGCAGCAGTTCGGCACGCTGGACAAGGACCAGTCGCTGCACATCGAATCGGTCATCTCCAACGACTACTGGTACGTAGCGATGAACGAGGCGAAGGAGCCCTTCGACGACCCCCAGGTCCGCCAGGCGATCGCCTACGCCGTCGACCGCGACTCGATCGCCCAGGCCACCGGGTTCGGCACCTCGGAGGTCAACCAGACCGCCATCCCGGGATCGAGCCCATGGGCGTATGACTATGCGCCCTTCGAACGCGACACCGACAAGGCCCAGCAGCTGCTCGACGAAGCCGGCGTATCCGACCTGTCGATGGAGCTCATGGTCACCAACGAGTACCCCGAGACCGTCACCGCCGCCCAGGTCATCGCCGACAACCTCTCCGACGTCGGCATCTCCGCATCGATCACCACCCTTGACTTCGGCTCCTGGCTCGACCGGCAGGGCCAAGGGGACTTCGATGCGCTCATGCTCGGCTGGCTGGGCAACATCGACCCCGATGACTATTACTACGCCCAGCACCATTCCAAAGGCCCGTCGAACTCGCAGGGCTACTCGAACCCCGAGGTCGACGAGCTCCTCGACGCCGGCCGCGTCGAGATGGACGAGGGCAAACGGCACGAACTCTACGAGCAGGCCGCCAAGCACATCGTCGACGACGTCTCCTACCTGTACCTGTACAACCCGGCGGTCATCCAGGCCCACACCTCGCGCCTGGAGGGCTACACGATCCGCTCGGATCGGGCCGTCCGGTTCCGCGATGCGAAGCTGACAGAGGACTGATGGGCATGAGCGATCCGAACACCCACGGCAGCAGCACCGCTCCCGAGGCGCCGGACCGATCTGCAGACACCCCGCGATCTGCAGACACCCCGCGTTCTGCAGACAACCAGTCGAGCCAGGCCGAGCAGACACAGCAGGCGGGCTTCTTCACCCGGCATCCGTTGCTGACGTTCATCCTGCGCCGCATCCTGCTGACCTTCGTCACCCTGCTCGGCGTCATCGTCGTCGTGTTCTTCCTCATCCAGCTCGTGCCCGGCGACCCGGTGCGCATCGCCCTGGGCACCCGCTACACTGATGAGGCCTACCAGGCCCTGCAGCAGGCCTCCGGGCTGGACAAGCCGCTCATCGCCCAGTTCTTCTCCTACATCGGCAGCGCGCTGATCGGCGATCTGGGGGTGAGCTTCCGCAACGGCGAACCGGTCATGATGCTGCTGCTCGAACGCCTGCCCGCCACGATCTCCCTGGCCCTGTGCGCCATCTTCGTCGCGCTGCTCATCGCGATCCCGCTCGGCACCATCGCCGGACTGCGCGAAGGCGGCGTCATCGACTCGATCGTCCGCGTCATCAGCCAGTTCGGCGTGTCCATCCCGGACTTCTGGATGGGCATGATGCTCATCAGCGTCTTCGCTCTCGGCTTCGGCTGGCCCTCATCCGGGTACACACCGCTGACCGAAGACCCGATCGGCTGGGCCACGCACATGGTGCTGCCGGCGATCACCGCCGGGGTCGTCTCCGCCGCCATCCTCACCCGGTTCATCCGCACCGCCGTCATCGACGTCTCACACGCCACCTTCGTGCGCACCGCCACCTCGAAGGGCCTGAAGCACTGGACGGTGCTGACCAAGCACATCGGCCGCAACGCCCTCATCCCGGTGCTGACGATCTCCGGCATCCAGCTGGCCACCCTGCTCGGTGGCGTCATCGTCGTCGAGGTCGTCTTCGCCTACCCGGGCCTCGGCCGGCTCATCTACGACGCCGTCGCCGCCCGCGACTACCCGCTGCTGCAGGGCGCGATCCTCCTCATCGCGTTCATCTTCCTCACCATCAACCTGCTCGTCGACGTGCTCTACGCCATCATCGACCCGAGGATCCGGATCTCATGAGTGCAGACAAGCCGACCCGGCAGACACCGGACACCGCCGCCCAGAGCAGCCACGCCGCAGGCAGTGCCACGACGGCCTCCGGCAAACAAGCCACCACCACCGACACGAGCGCGAAGAAGAACACCCGCGCCTCGACACTGTCGCTGCTTATGACGAACCCGACCGCCGTGTTCGGGCTCATCGTGCTCGCCGTCATCGTCGTCCTCGCGCTCTTCGGGCAGTGGATCGCCCCGTACGGTGCCAACGACATCGACGTCCCGCGCGCCCTGCAGGCACCCAGCAGCGCCCACTGGTTCGGCACCGACGAACTCGGCCGCGACGTCCTCTCCCGCGTCGTCATCGCCGCAGCCACCTCGCTGAAGGTCGCACTCATCTCCGTCGGCATCGCGCTCGTCGTCGGCGTCGGCGTCGGTGTGCTGTCGGGCTACCTCGGCGGGGTCATCGACTCGATCCTCATGCGCATCGTCGACGTCGCCTTCTCCTTCCCAGTTCTGCTGCTGGCCCTGGCGATCGTCGCGATCCTCGGCCAGGGCATCGGCTCGGCCATGATCGCCATCGGCATCGTCTACATCCCGATCTTCGCCCGCGTCGCGCGCGCCTCGACCCTGTCCGTCCGCCAGGAGCCCTACGTCCAGGCCGCCCGCACCATGGGCGTGTCATCCGGTCGGATCGTGTTCAGCCATGTGCTGCCGAACATCTCCGGGCCCGTCATCGTGCAGACCTCGCTGTCACTGGCATTCGCGATCCTGACCGAAGCCGCCCTGTCGTTCCTCGGCCTCGGCGTCCAGCCGCCGGAACCCTCGTGGGGCAAGATGCTCTTCGATGCGCAGGGCTTCATGGCCGACGCCTGGTGGATGGCGGTCTTCCCCGGTCTGGCGATCTTCGTCGTCGTGCTGGCCTTCAATCTGCTCGGCGACGGCCTGCGCGACGTCCTCGACCCCCGCCAACGCACCATCATGCAGAACCGGAGGAAGAAGTGAGCGACATCCCTGCTGATCAGGCTTCCGCTCCCGAGGCAGCGGGCGCCCGCCGTGATCCCGCGCCCGAGGCGCCGGTCCTGGAGGTCTCGGATCTCACCGTCGGCGTGGGCCGCAACGACATCGTCCACGGCGTCGACTTCGCGGTGGCCACCGGTCAGACACTCGGCATCGTCGGCGAATCCGGTTCCGGTAAGTCACTGTCGGTGCTCTCGGCCACCGGCCTGTTCGAAGCCCCCGGCGGCTACGTGCACGGCTCCTCGACACTCGACGGCGAGCAGATCGTCGGCGCACCTGCCGGGCTGCTGCGCAGCATCCACGGCCGCCGCATCGGGTTCGTCTTCCAGGACCCGTCGACAAGCCTCAACCCTCTCATGACCTTGGAAGCGCAGCTGGCCGAAGGCCCGATCAAGCACCTCGGTATCTCAGCCCCCGAGGCTCGCGAACGTTCACTGCAGCTGCTGACCGAACTCGGGCTGCCCGATCCCGAGCTGCGGCTGGGCTACTATCCGCATCAGCTCTCCGGGGGTCAGAAGCAGCGCGTCATGATCGCTGTGGCTCTCGCATGTGAGCCCGACGTGCTCATCGCCGATGAGCCGACCACCGCCCTCGATGTCACCACGCAGGCCGCGATCATCGATCTTGTCGCAGGTCTCCAGCGCTCCCGGGACATGGCCGTCGTCTGGATCAGCCACGACCTCGGGGTGATCGGCCAGATCGCTGATGACATCGTCGTCATGCGCGCAGGCGAGATCGTCGAACGCGGCAGCGTCGCCGACATCTTCGAACGTCCGCAGCACGAGTACACGAAGACGCTGCTGGCTGCCCGCCCGCTGCTGCGCACCCAGCAGAAGGCAGGCTCTGCAGATGCCCACGCCGACCGGGAGGAGACGGGTGAGCCGCTGCTGCGGATCGAGGATCTGACGGTGGACTTCGAGGTGTCCTCCCCCACCGGCAAACGCACCATCACCGCCGTCAAGGATGTCAGCCTCGATGTCTACCGCGGCCGCACGCTCGGCATCGTCGGCGAATCCGGTTCGGGCAAGTCGACGATCGCCAACGTGCTCACCGGTGTCGTCGAACCGGCCTCGGGAGAGGCGCGGATGAGCGGGGACCCGGTGCTCAGGCTGTCGGGGGCCGATCTCAAGACGATGCGCCGGCGCATCGCAATGGTCTTCCAGGATCCGTTCGCCGCTCTCGACCCGCGGATGACCGTGCAGCGTTCGATCGCCGAACCGCTCATGGCGCACAACCTCCTCCCGCGGCGGCAGCGCCGACAGCGCTGCGCCGAGCTGCTCGACCAGGTCGGTCTGGATGCGTCGTTCATCGAACGCTACCCGCATGAGCTCTCCGGCGGGCAGCGGCAGCGCGTGTGCATCGCCCGCGCCCTGGCCGTCGACCCCGAGCTGCTCATCCTCGATGAATCGACTGCCTCACTCGATGTTTCGATCCAGGCGCAGGTCCTCGATCTGCTCGCTGAGCTGCAGGACGAGCACGGCTTCGGTTACATCTTCATCGGCCACGACCTGGCTGTCGTCGAGCAGGTCAGCGACACGGTAGCGGTGATGAAGGACGGTGAGGTCGTCGAGTACGGCACCGCCGAGCAGATTCTGCGCGACCCGCAGACCGACTACACCCGTCAGCTCATCGACGCCGTCCCGCCGGCCGAACCGGTGCGCGCCTGAGGCTGCTTCAGCACGAGTGTCACGCCTGCGCCGGCTTGTGATTCTCAGTCGTCGGGCAGGCTGAGCTGTTCCAGCGCTTCGATGACGCCGGTGAGAAAACTCTCGCGTGGGGGCATGCCGTCGTGTGGGGTCATGTAGTCGTGCGGTCGTGATGCGGGAAGGCATGTGGGGAGTCCGTTCGCGGCTTGCTGCGCTCGAAGGATCGACGACTGTGGCCCTGAACAGATACGTGCTCAGGGCCACCGGTCGATAGGACTCACGTGGCGAAGCCGGTCAGCTCCGCCTGCCGATCACAACGCGAGTTCGCGCTTGACGACCTCTGCTAGGCGCTCGGCCTGCTGCTGGGCGAAGTCGTGCGTCTCCGCTTCGACCATGACGCGGATGACCGGCTCGGTGCCCGAGGCGCGCAGCAGCACGCGACCGGTCTTGCCGAGCTCGGCCTCCACCGCTTGGACCTCGGATGCGACGGCGGGGTCGCCGGCCCGGGTCTTGTCCACGCCCTTGACGTTGACGAGCACCTGCGGCAGCCGCGGGATCTCGGCAGCCAGGTCGGCAAGCGAGCGCTTCGTCTGCGCCATGCGGGCCAGCAGATGCAGGGCGGTCTGCACGCCGTCGCCAGTGGTGCCGTAGTCGAGCATGAGCACGTGACCTGACTGCTCACCGCCGAGGGCGTAGCCATCGGCGAGCATGCGCTCGAGCACATAGCGGTCACCGACCTTCGTCTGCACCGTCGTGATCCCGGCCTGTTCCATCGCCAGGTGCAGGCCGAGGTTCGACATCACGGTGGTGACAAGCGTGTCGTGGGCGAGCTTTCCGGCGTCCTTGAGGCTGAGCGCCAGGATGCCCATGATCTGGTCGCCGTCGACCTCGCGGCCGAGCGCGTCGACAGCCAGGCAGCGGTCGGCATCGCCGTCGAAAGCGACACCGGCGTCGGCCGAATGCTCCTTGACCGCAGCAACGAGCGAATCGATGTGGGTGGAGCCGACGCCGTCGTTGATGTTGTAGCCGTCCGGGTCGGCGGCAGTGACGATGACGCGGGCGCCGGCTTGGCGCAGGGCGGCTGGTCCGACGACCGAGGCGGCACCGTGGGCGCAGTCGACGACGACGGTGAGTCCGGCCAGCGGCGCCCCGATGATCTCCAGGGCACCGGTGACCGGTGCGACCGGGGCATCTGGGTCGGAACCGGCAGGCTGCTGACCCTTGAACACGCCCATGACCAGCGATTCGACGTATTCGTCGGCAGCGGACGGGAAGTTGCGGATCCGGCCGACGGCGTCGCCGGTCGGCCGGTCCCAGTCGGTGCCGATGAGACCCTCGATCTCGTCTTCGAGGGCGTCGGGCAGCTTCGTGCCGCCGCGGGCGAAGAACTTGATGCCGTTATCGGGCATCGGGTTGTGGGAGGCTGAGAGCACGACACCGAAATCGGCGCCGGTGCTCTTCACCACGTGGGCGACGCCGGGGGTGGGCAGTTCGCCGACGAGCAGCACGTCGACGCCGGCGGCGGCGATGCCGGAGGCGACGGCGTGGGTGAGGAACTCACCGGACGCACGGGTGTCGCGGCCGATGACGGCGAAGGGCCGCTGGCCGTTGGCGGCGACTCCGGCACCGGAGGGTCCGGCGACGGCGGCATGCTGGCCGTTGCTGCCGCGGCGGGCGAGCACGCGGGCGCCGGCTTCGGCGATCTGCAGGGCGAGGGTGGCGGTGATGTCGGCGTTGGCGAGTCCGCGCACGCCGTCAGTGCCGAAAAGTCGTGACATGGTCGTCCTTGTAGGTGATGTGACAGGTCAGTGGGCCCAGTTGGCCTGGCCGCAAACACTCAGACCCCCGCACCGCGCAAGGCGGGTGCGAGGGTCCGAGGTTCAGCATAGGGCCCGCACAGCGGCTGAGCGCATCAGCGCTTCGAGAACTGCGGTGCCTTGCGGGCCTTCTTGAGTCCGGCCTTCTTGCGCTCCGGGACGCGGGCGTCACGGGTGAGGAAGCCGGCCTTCTTCAGTTCGGCGCGATTGGACTCGCGGTCGATCTGGTTGAGGGAGCGGGCGATGCCCAGGCGCACGGCACCGGCCTGGCCGGAGGGTCCGCCGCCGGAGATCCGCACGAAGACGTCGAAGCGCCCCTCGAGGTCGAGCAGGCGCAGCGGCTCGTTGACGAGCTGCTGGTGCAGCTTGTTCGGGAAGTAGGTCTCCAGGTCGCGGCCGTTGATCGTCCACTGGCCGGAGCCGGGGACGAGGCGGACGCGGGCGATGGCCTGCTTGCGGCGGCCGACGCCGGAGCCCGGGGCGGTCAGCGACTGTCCGCGGCCACCGGCCACGGACTCGCCCAGACCAGCCGAAGCCGGGGTCTCGGTGGAGTATTCGGTCAGTTCGACGTCGTCGACGTCAGGGGTGCTGGTGGTATCAGCCACGGTTCTCCTCTTAAAGTCTTGGATGCCTGGTGCTTACTGCGCAACCTGGCTGATCTCGAACTGCTGCGGGTTCTGGGCGGCGTGCGGGTGCTCGCCACCGGCGTAGACCTTCAGCTTCTTGATCTGGGCGCGACCGAGGCGGTTCTTCGGCAGCATGCCGGCAACAGCCTTCTCGACGGCGCGCTGCGGATCCTTGGCCAGCAGCTCGGAGTAGGACGTGCTCTTGAGGCCGCCCGGGTAGCCCGAGTGGCGGTAAGCGCGCTTCTGCTCCAGCTTGGCGCCGGTGAGCGCGACCTTGTCGGCGTTGATGATGATCACGAAATCACCCGAGTCGACATTCGGTGCAAAGGTCACCTTGTGCTTGCCGCGGAGCAGGCGGGCAGCCTGAGAGGCAAGACGGCCGAGGACGACATCAGTGGCGTCGATGACGTGCCACTGGCGCTGAACATCGCCGGGCTTGGGGGTGTACGTACGCAAAAGTAGCCTTCTTCTTCGTCTATTGAGTGAACAGCTCGATGGCCGCCATTTCCACAGGTCGTGATCCAGGAAACGGCGTCCGGCTTGTCTGGCGCGCATACGTTCCCACACAGCTGACCCTCATCCCAGTGCCTGCAACGCGAATGAGGCTTCATGAGGAGCGTGTATAGACGTATACAACAACAGGCTAATCTACCGGAATCGCCGCCCCGGGCGCAAACCGGGACCAACCCGACCGGAAACCAGGACCGCCCCGGGCGCAAACCGGGTCCAACCCGACCGGAAACCAGGACCGCCCCGGGCGCAAACCGGGCCCGCGCCGCCTGGCAGCAGGCCTCTCAGCAGGCGCCATGATCCAGCCGATAAGCTGGGCGGGTGCCAGCTTCCTCAACTCCCACCCGCGCGCGCGGTGCCGCTCCGGTGAGCATCCTCACGCGCCTTCTCGTGTGCCTGGGCGCCATCGCAGCCCTCATGCTGCCCGCCACGGCACCTGCCGCAGCCGGCCACCCGGCCGACGTCTCGGGAGAGGAGCACCCGGTCGTCTTCATCGGGGCCTCGGGTCTGTCGATGTCCGACATCAGCCCGGAAAGCACCCCGCACCTGTGGAAATTCGCTGAGCGCGCCGACATGGCCAATGTCACCGTCCGTTCCGTGGTCTCGGTCACCTGCCCGGCCGCCGGCTGGCTCGCCGTCGGGTCTGGGGCGCGCATGCACGCGGTCAACATCTCCCCTCATGTCACCGGTGAGCAGGCCGCTGCCGAGGCCGACGACACCCTGAGCAGCGATGACGAGGAGCGGGCCGCACAGGAGCGCCGCTCGGCGTGCCCGGACCTGCGCGCCCCAGAGGGAACCGGTGAGGACGTCACGGTAGAGAACTTCGACCGCGTCGTGGCAGCCAATGCGCAGAACTCCTACAGCTCAGGGATCGGCCAGCTGGCTGACGCCGCCCGGGAATCCCGCGTGTGCGTCGAGGCGATCGGCCCGGGGGCTGCGTGGGCGGCGGCCGATGAGACCGGACGCATCGACACGTGGGAGCCGGCCGGCACGAAGCCCGGCAGCTCGGCTCGCGCCCAGCAGGCCGACACCGCTGGGACCGGACTGTGCCCACTGACCCTCATCGACGCCGGCACGATCGGCTCGGAGCGCTGGACGGCCGACGCCCCGGCCGGCGAGCACGATGAGCAGCTCGCCGCGATCGACGAGCACATCGGCGGATACCTCGCAGGCCTCGACCTGAAGACGACGACCGTGCACATCGCCGGGGTCGGCGACCGCGGCAGCCCCTCCCGGCTGCGCGCCCTGCTGCGCTCCACCCCGGAGGTCGCCACCGACGCTCAGCCTCCCGGGACCCTGGAGAGCTCCTCGACGCGCAAGCCGGTGCTGCAGCTGACCGACCTCACCGCACTGCTGCTCGCCGCCGCCCCGGGCATCGACAGCGACCTGGCCCCGCATCCTGCCCAGCTCAGGCGCATCGACGCCGGCGCACCGGCAGCCGAGCGCATCGACTCCCTCGTCGGAGATGCGACCGCGGCAGCGACCGTGCATCGCAGCGCCCAGACCTTCTCGATCGTGGTGACCACCGCCTTCTACGCCCTCACCGTCGCCGTGGGCCTGCTGCTGCTGGTTCCGCTGCAGCG
This sequence comes from Brevibacterium sp. p3-SID960, assembly GCF_025144725.1. Classification (GTDB taxonomy): domain Bacteria; phylum Actinomycetota; class Actinomycetes; order Actinomycetales; family Brevibacteriaceae; genus Brevibacterium. The sequence continues at coordinate 19,778 of NZ_JALXKS010000045.1, forward strand.
CTGGTGGGCGCGCTGGGCCGGAATCGCCCAGCCGGTGCTCGCCGGGCGGATCCGCACCGGCCTCGGCTGGGCCGGCCTCATCCTCGGCACCGTGCCGATGGGCTCGTTCATCGCAGCCCTCCTGCCGTGGGAGCGGATGGCCGACCCGGTCCTCGGCCTCGGCCTGGCGATCGCTGCCGGTTCCGCGCTGCTGCTGGCCACCGGCTTCGCAGGTCCCTGGCGGCGCACCTTCGCCGGACGCGTCGCCGCGATCTGCACGGTTACGGCGGTGCTGCTCGGCGTCGACGTCGCGCTGTTCGGCTCGCAGCTGCAGTACAACTCGCTCATGGGCTACAACGCGATCGTCGCCGGCCGCTTCTACGGCCTCGGCAACCAGGGCGCAGCCCTGTTCATCGTCGCCCTGTTCCTGGCTCTGGCCTTCGGTGCCCGGGCACTGGCGGCACGCACTGACCGGCGCGGGCCGCTGACCCTGTTCCTGGCAGGTCTCGGCGCGATCGCCGTCGGCACGCTCGGCAACCCGGCGTGGGGTGCGAAGTTCGGCGGCACCGTCGCCACCCTGGCCGGGCTCATGGTGCTCATCGCGCTCAGCCTCCGCGCCCGCCTGTCGCTTCTGCGGCTGGCTGGGATCGGGGCTGTCTCGCTCGGTGCCATCCTCGGTGTCGCCGCCCTCGACTATCTGCGCGCGCCGGCAGCCCGCTCGCACTTCGGCAACTTCTTCGCCCAGCTGCTCAGCGGTGAGGCCTTCGAAGTCATCTCCCGCAAGCTGAGTGCGAACCTCAACATCATCGTCGTCAACCCCGGAATGGCGATCATCGTGCCGCTGGCCGCCGTCGTCATCCTCATCTTCCTCGCCTACCTGCGCCGGTTCCCCGCCACCGCGCCGCTGACCCACCGCTTCGAGGGCGTGCTGCCCGAGGCCTTAGAGGATCGCTACGTCCACGCCGGGTTCCTCGCCGTGTGCACCGGCCTGCTCGTCGGCCTCGTCATCACCGACTCCGGGGTCGCCGTACCGGGCACCGGGGCGATGATGTTCGTCCCGTTCCTCCTCGCCCTCAGCGCCGATGTCCCTGCCGGTCGCACGCCGTCAACGGCGGCGACTATGCCCGAGGCGGATTCTGGATCGCAGGAGACGGCTGGAGCCAGTGTGGCTGGGGAGGGTCGATGATCCGTCTGCGCCCAGCCCTTCTGGCAGTGCTCAGCGCCGTGCTCATCGCAGCCCTCGGACTCGCCGGCCCATTCGCGGCCGCCGCGCAGGCACAGGGCGCCGGGCCACCGAGTGCCCAGGCACCGGGTGCCCAAGTGCCGAGAGCCCAGGCACCGAGTGCCCAAGTGCCGGGAGCCCAGGCACCGAGTGCACTGGCGCAGCCGACCCAGACTGCCGGTCAGCCGCAGTCCCAGCCGGTCATCTTCGTCGGCGTCTCCGGCCTCGAGCACGAGGACCTCGATCGGTGGCGGACCCCGCACCTGTGGTCACTGGTAGAGAACGGGTCGATCGGCACGATGACCCCGCGGTCGGTGCGCTCGACGAGCTGCCCGGCCGACGGCTGGCTGGCGGTGAGCTCCGGGCGGCGTGCGGCCGATGAGTCTGCCGCCCAGTGCCGGGCCCTGCAGCCGCCGCTGTCAGGCTGGACGGCTGACTGGGACGTCTACCAGGAGAAGGTCGCCCATGACCGCTATGACGCCGACCTCGGTGCGCTGGCTGCAGCCGTCCCCGAACTTCATGCGATCGGTCCAGGAGCAGCGATCGCCGCAGCCGAATCCGATGGTCGGGTGCGCTCCTACGAGAGCCTCGACGCCGACCTCGGCGACCAGGTGCGCACAGCAGCTGAGCACCATCCGCTCGTGCTCATCGACCTGGGCAATGTGCGCACCCCCGGGTACTCGATCACCGAACTCGACGACCACCTCGGAGACATCCTCGCCGCCTACGACGAACACGCCGCAGGCGGTGCGCAGCCGCTGCTCATGGTCGCCTCGATCGCCGACGGCTGGACTGAATCCTCCAGTATGCAGTTCGCTGCGATCCAGCGGCCCGGTGAGCAGCCGGGCATCCTCACCTCCCCGTCGACCAAGCAGCCGGGCCTCATCCAGACGACGGACATCATGCCGACCCTCGTGCGCGCGACCGGCGCGCAGACGGATGCGAACCTCGCCGGCGCCCCAATCACCGCCGCCTCGGCGCCGGCCAGCGCTGGGGATCGCTACCAGCTCATGCTCGACCGGCAGGTCGCCGTCGCCACGCAGGCGGCGATGTCGGTGTGGTTCTATCCCGTCTTCGCCGGGCTCATGGCCGCGCTGCTCGCGGTTGCCACGCTCGTCGGCCGGCGCGCCTGGCCGCGGGTCATCAACCCGCTGCGCGCCGGCGGGCTGTTCTTCGCCGCGATCCCGGTCTCGACCTACCTCGTCAATGTCATCCCGTGGGAGCGTTCGACGAGCCCGGATGTCGCGATGCTCGCAGCCTTGGCCGGGTGGGCGCTGGCACTGACGCTGGCCGGGCTGCTCGGGCCGTGGAAGCGCTTCACACTCGGCCCGCTCACCTTCGTTGCCGTCGCCACGGTGTTCGTCCTCGCCGGTGATGTCATCACCGGTTCGCACCTGCAGATGTCGACGCTGCTCGGGGAGCCGCTGCTCATCGCCTCCCGGTTCTACGGGATCGGCAACTCAGCTCTCGCGCTGTTCCTCACTGCGCTCGTCTTCGCGCTCATCACCGCCTGTTCGCTCATCGCCAACCGGTGGGTGCGGCTGAGCATCGTCCTCGTGACGATGGTGCTCGCCTGCCTGCTGCTGGCCACCCCGGGGCTGGGCACGAAGTTCGGTTCGGTGCCGGCGCTCGTCGTCGGCCTGGGCGTGCTGGCACTGGCGGCTGCCGAGATCCGGGCCTCGATCAAACGGCTGGCGCTCATCGTCGGCACAACAGCCGGCATCATGATCGCCGTGTTGGTCATCGACTGGCTGCGCCCGGCTGATGACCGCACCCACTTCGGCCGCTTCTTCGCCTCGATCATCAGCGGTGAGGCCGGCGCGGTGCTTATGCGCAAGATCGGCATGAACATCGACATCCTCACCCAGTCGTGGATGACGCTGCTGCTGCCGCTCATCATCGCTGGCGTGTTCTGGGCGGCGATCGCTCCGGGCCGGTTCCGGATCCCAGCGCTGCCGCGGCTCTACGCCCGGTTCCCGTACCTGCGCATGGGCATGATCTCCCTGGCGGTGCTGCTGGGCGTCGGCGCCGTCGTCAACGATTCCGGCATCATCGTCCCGGCCGTTGGGCTGCTGTTCCTCGTCCCAGCACTGGCCCATCTGGTCGGGCGGCAGGCAGCCGAATGTCAGCGCGAGGGGCGGACCTCTCGACCATTGTCCGACGGCCCGGCGGGTGAGGCCGGTGGGCCCGAAGCTGTGCGCAACGGGACGGTTCCGCAGTCCCAGCGCTGATCTGCCGGAGCTCTTCAGGTGCGGTGCGAACTCCCGCTGGATCTTTGAAACGCCCCCGCGGGGACCCCACCGCGGGGACTTCTGCTTCCGGCACCTCTCCGCTGTCGCCCCTGTGAGCGCCCGATGCGGTGACCCCTGGCTGAGCACGTCAGACGCTGGGGTAGGTTCGTCAGACGCCGGGGTAGGTTCGTCAGACCCTGAGGGAGGTTCGTCAGACGCTCAGC
>NZ_JALXKS010000046.1 GCF_025144725.1 Brevibacterium sp. p3-SID960
CCGACAGCCGGTGACCGGCCGGTCGGGTGTCAGTCCTCTTCGAGGCAGACGGCGGTGAACTGGGAGGCGTCGACGGCGCCGGCGAGCGCGTTGACGGTCTCGGTCGGGATCGCGCGGTCGACGGACATGACGGCCAGCGCCTCGTCGCCGGTAGAGCTCGGCGAGACCTGCATGCCGGCGATGTTGACTTCGTTGCGGCCGAGCGCCTGACCGAACATGCCGATGATGCCTGGGCGATCCTCGTACTGGAAGATGAGCATGTGATCGGCCAGCGGCATCTCCGTCTCGAACCCGTTGATGCCGGTGAGCTTCTGCACCTGCTTGGGCCCGGTGAGCGTGCCGGAGACCGAGACCCTGGAGCCGGCCGAGGTCGCAGCGGTGAGCGTGATGACATTGCGGAAGCCCTCGACGACCTCACTGGTGCGCAGCTCGACGCCCACGCCGCGCTCCTCGGCGAGCATCGGGGCGTTGACGTAGGACACCGGCACGGACACGACGTCGCGGAACAGGCCCTTGAGGGCGGCGAGCTTGAGGGCGGAGACGTCCTTGGAGGAGATCTCGCCCTGCACGCTGACGGTCAGGTGAGTGACCGAGGAGTCGGCCAGCGCCGAGGTGACACGGCCCAGGCGCTCGACGAGCGGGATGCCCGGTCGCACGTCGGGGTCGATGGCCCCGCCTGCGACGTTGACGGCATCGGGCACGAGCTCACCGGAGAGCGCCAGGCGCACCGATTTGGCCACGGCCACACCGGCCTTCTCCTGCGCCTCGACAGTCGAGGCGCCCAAGTGGGGGGTGACGTTGACGCAGTCCTGCTCCATGAGTGCGGAGTGCTCCGGCGGCTCAGTCGCCCATACGTCGATGCCGGCGCCGGCGACCCGGCCGTCGGCGACGGCCGCGGCGAGGGCCTCTTCGTCGACGATGCCGCCGCGGGCGACGTTGACGATGCGCACGCCCGGCTTCGTCTTCTCGAACGCCTCAGCGCCGATCATGCCGATGGTCTCCGGGGTCTTGGGCATGTGCACGGTGATGAAGTCGGAGCAGGCGAAGAGCTCATCGAGCTCCATGACGGTCACGCCCATCTGTGCGGCGCGGGCCTGCGTGATGTACGGGTCGTAGCCGACGAGCTTCATCCCGAAGGCCCGGGCGCGCTCGGCCACCAGCCCGCCGATCCGGCCGAGGCCGATGATCCCGAGCGTCTTCTCGTACAGCTCGACGCCGGTGAGCTTCGAACGCTTCCACTCCCCTGCCTTGAGCGAGGAGTTGCCGGCGCCGAAGTTGCGGGCCGAGGCGAGGATGTGGGCCATCGTCAGCTCGGCCGCGGAGGTGATGTTCGAAGTGGGAGCGTTGACGACCATGACACCGGCGCGGGTGGCGGCAGGCACGTCGACATTGTCGAAGCCGACACCGGCGCGGGCGATGATCTTGAGCTTGGGTGCGGCGCTGATGGCCTCCTCGTCGAGCTGGGTGGCCGAGCGGATGAGGATCGCGTCGACGTCGGCGATCGCGGCGAGCAGCTCGGCGCGGTCGGCTCCGTTGCAGCCGCGCGTTTCGAAATCAGGCCCCAGGGCGTCGATGGTGGCAGGCGACAGATTCTCGGCGATGAGCACCACAGGCTTGGTCATATTTCCTCCTTGCAGCGGCGCCGGCTCGTAAGCGTCGCGATGTTCCAGATGAGTCGGTTTGCCGCGCCTGCGTGCGCGCAGGGCCGACGGCATGCGCTTCCTATCGTAGTGACCCGGTCCGCGGGCGTTCGCAAGGGGTCAGATGATAAGAACGGCTCACCTGATAAGAACGGCTCACCGTCGCCGAGGCGGTGCCCACCGGGGCCGAGGCGGTGCCCACCGGGGCCGAGGCGGTGGCCGCCTCAGTCCAGGTGGCGGCCACCTGTCTGCCGGGTGGGTCAGAATCCGTTGGGTCCGTATGGGGCGCGTTCGAGGGCGAAGAGCTCCCGGGCGCGCACTGCGGCGTCCTCGGTGTGCTCGGTGATCCGGCCGGCCCGGGCGAGGATGACCGGGTCAGCGCCGCCTAAGTAGATCGAGCCGAGTTCGGCGACGCCGAGTTCGAGGTCGACAGCATGCGATGCCGAGACCGCCTCGACGGTCGCCGATCCACCGGAGGCGGTGATGGAGAACGTGCCGTCGGCGAGGTTCATGTCATCGCGCACCCGGATCGTCAGCTGACCGGCGACCGGCCACGGGCGGGCTTCGAGGGCCTTCTCGACGTCGAGCACGCGCAGCCATACGGCGTCGTGCTGGTCTTTGATCTTGACCCGGCGCGGGTTGTCGACCAGCCACGGCAGCGGCGACGTCTGGGCGGCCTCATCGTAGACGACGCGGTCGACGAGGTCGATGGCGGCGACGAAGGCCCACAGCGAGGAGTAGGCGGCATCCGAGACCGCGATGAGGTCGATGACCTCCACGGTCGGCGGGTCGGTCTTCCAGCCCTTGAACTTGTAGCTGACGTAGCCGTCGGGGTTGCCGTCCTCGTCGTAGTGCAGTGCCGCACGCACGTCGCGGTCCTCTTCCCCGGTCTCAGGGTTGACGGTGCCCGAGGCCATGTCGACATAGGCCTGCTGGCGCTCGATGGCACCGGGTGAGCGCTGCATGAAGCGCTCGTAGATCTGGGGGGCGAGCTCGGTCAGCACCGAGGCCGGGCACATCTCGACGCGGCGGTCGGGTTCGCAGGCGAGCTTGAAGCCCGGGGAGGTGTCGATCTCGACAGTCGACATCCACGTCGAGGTGCCGAACCCGAACCGCGTGTAGATGCCGCCCTCGGTCACGGTCAGCGCTGCCAGCGGGTAGCCGGCTGCCTTCGCCTCGGTGAGGTTGGCGGTCATGAGCGAGCGCAGCAGCCCGCGCCGGCGATGTGTCGGTCGCACCGTCACCCAGGTGATGAGATGGGTGGGGATGAGGCGGCCGCCGCCGACATTCATCTTCTTCTCGAAATGCGCAAACGTCGCCACCGGGGTGTCCGGCTCATAGGCATACGGCAGGTTCTGGTCGGCGTAGACGGCCGTGAGCACCCGCTTGTCGGCGATCGTGCGGCGGGCCTTCTTGACCAGCGCCTCGTCAGTGAGCTTGCGGTCATGGAACCCGGCGGTGACGATCTGCAGATAGGCAGCAGTCTGTCCGTCTGGCACACCCTTGTCGTCGACGACGGGCTCGAAGGTTTCGAAGCGGTAATCAGTCACGACACAACACTAGCCGAATCTCACCCTCCTGCACCCGAAAGCCACCCGCTGCGACCGGAACCCAGCCGCTGCCTCGGGAGCAACCCGCTGCACCCGGAACCCAGCCGCTGCACCCGGAACCCACCCGCTGCACCCGGAACCCAGCCGCTGCACCCGGAACCCACCCGCTGCCTCGGGAGCCGCAACACAGCTGCGGCCCGGCCCATGCGGACCGAGCCACAGCTGTCGACCGTCAGAAACCGGCAGAGGCTCTCACCGGTTTCGGCCGCGGACATCACCGCTGGATCAGCGCGCGGCGGTGCCTTCGGTGTAGTCGTCGTCGGTGTCCTTGAGCCACGCGAACATCTTGCGCAGCTCCCGACCGGTCGACTCGATCGGGTGCTTCTCCTCCTTGGCGCGCAGCTCGTTGAACTCCTTGGCGCCGTTCTTCTGGTCGTCCATGAAGCGCTGGGCGAAGGCGCCGGACTGGATGTCGGCGAGCACGGCCTGCATGTTCTCCTTGACCTCCGGGGTGATGACCCGCGGGCCGGAGACGTAGTCGCCGTACTCGGCGGTGTCCGAGCACGACCAGCGCTGCTTGGCGATGCCGCCTTCAACCATGAGGTCGACGATGAGCTTGAGCTCGTGCAGCACCTCGAAGTAGGCGATCTCCGGCTGGTAGCCGGCCTCGGTGAGGGTCTCGAAGCCGTACTGCACAAGGTGTGAGACACCGCCGCAGAGCACAGTCTGCTCACCGAACAGATCGGTTTCGGTCTCCTCGGTGAAGGTCGTCTTGATGGCACCGGCGCGCAGGCCACCGAGGCCCTTGGCGTAGGAGAGCACGGTGTCCCAGGCCTTGCCGGACTCGTCCTTCTCCACGGCGACGAGCACGGGCACACCGCGGCCGTCGACGAACTCGCGGCGCACGACGTGGCCTGGGCCCTTCGGTGCGACCATGATGACGTCAACACCCTCGGGCGGGGTGATGTAGTCGAAGCGGATGTTGAATCCGTGGGCGAAGACGAGCGTGTCGCCGGGGCTCAGCTGATCCTTGATCTCGCTGTTGTAGATGTCGGCTTGGACCTGGTCGGGGGTGAGGATGACGACGACGTCAGCCCACTTCGCGACCTCGGCAGGGGTGCCGACCTCCAGGCCCTGCGCGCTGGCCTTGTCGCGGCTCTTCGAGCCTTCGGACAGGCCGATGCGCACATCGACGCCGGAGTCGCGCAGGCTCAGTGCGTGGGCGTGGCCCTGCGAGCCGAAGCCGATGACGGCGACCTTCTTGCCCTGGATGACGGATAGGTCAGCGTCGTCGTCGTAGAAGCGCTCTGCCATGGGATTTCTCCTTGTGTAGGTGTCAGGTGGAGCTGGTCAGCGGCGGGTCACCCGCCGCCGGGTCTTGTCTCAATCGTAGTGCCGGAACCTGAGACGGCCGCCTGGGTGTCCGGATTCTGTCAGATGGTCTCGCAGTGCTTCCGCGCCCGAGGCGGTTCTCCCGTGCCCCGGGCGGTTCTCCCGTGCCCCGGGCGGTGGTTCCGTTCCCGAGGCGGTGGGCACCTGGTCTCACACGCGCGGGGCCCGGTCGGTCATCGACTTCGATCCCCGGCCGATGGCGACCGTGCCGGATTGCACGATCTCCTTGATGCCGAAGGGTTCGAGCACCTGGCGCAGCGCATCGAGCTTGCTGCGCTCGCCGGTGGCCTCCACACAGATGGTGTTCGGGCCGACGTCGACGATGTGCCCGCGGAACATCTCGACGGCACTGGCGATCTGGGGCCGGGCGGCGGCGTCGGCCCGGACTTTGAAGATCATGTGCGCGCGCCGGACCGAGGCCTCGGGTTCGAGCTCGACGATCTTGATGACGTTGACGAGCTTGTTCAGCTGCTTGGTCACCTGTTCGAGGGCGACGCTGCCGACGTCGACGACGACGGTGATGCGCGAGAGCTCCTCACGTTCAGTGGTGCCGACAGCCAGTGAGTGGATGTTGAAGCCGCGCCGGGCGATGAGTCCGGTGAAGCGGGTGAGGACACCCGGCTTGTTCTCAACGAGCACAGAGAGGGTGTGACGGCTCATGCCTGACCTTCCTCCTCTTCCTCTGCGCTGAAGTCCGGGCGCAGATCGCGGGCGTACTGGATCTCGTCGTTGCTGACACCGGCGGCGACCATCGGCCACACCATCGCATCGGGCGGGACGGTGAAGTCGATGACGACCGGTCTGTCGTTGACCTGAAGTGCCTGCTCAACGGCCGCGTCGACGTCTTCGTTTCGCTCGACCCGCAGGCCGAGGGCGCCATAGGCTTCGGCGAGCTTGACGAAGTCGGGCACTCGCGCGGTGTTGTGGCCGGTGTTGAGTTCGGAGTGAGAGTAGCGGCCGTCGTAGAACAGCGTCTGCCACTGCCGGACCATGCCCAGTGAGGAGTTGTTGATGATTGCGACTTTGATCGGGATCTTGTTGATGACGCAGGTGGCCAGCTCCTGGTTCGTCATCTGAAAGCAGCCGTCGCCGTCGATCGCCCACACCTGCCGCTCCGGCTCGCCGACTTTGGCACCCATGGCTGCTGGCACGGCGTAGCCCATGGTGCCCAGGCCGCCGGAGTTGAGCCATGAGCGGGGGCGGTCGTAGGTGACGAACTGGCTGGCCCACATCTGGTGCTGGCCGACGCCGGCACAGTAGATGCCCTCGGGTCCGGTCAGCGCGGAGATCCGCTTGATGACGTACTCGGGGTCGCACAGCCCTTCGCTGTTGTGCTCGTATCCCAGCGGGTAGGTGCTCTTCCACGAGTTGAGAACCTGCCACCAGGCTTCGTACCCGGTTTCGAGCACCTCGGGCTGGTGCTCGCGCAGCTCGATGTGCAGCTGGCGCAGCACCTCGGCGGCGTCTCCGACGATCGGCACATCAGCGAACCGGTTCTTGCCGATCTCGGCTGGGTCGATGTCGGCGTGGATGATCTTGGCGCGCGGGGCGAAGGAGCTCAGATCGCCGGTGACCCGGTCGTCGAACCGGGTGCCGACGGCGATGAGCAGGTCGGCCTTCTGGAAGGACGCGACTGCGGCGACGGTGCCGTGCATGCCCGGCATCCCGAGATGCTGGTTGTGAGTGTCGGGGAAGGCCCCGCGTGCCATGAGGGTGGTCACGACCGGGATCTTCGTCGCCTCAGCCAGCGCAAGCAGCTCCTCTTCGGCTCCGGCGCGGATGACTCCGCCGCCGATGTAGAACACCGGCCTGCGGGCACCTGCGATGAGCCGGCCTGCCTCGCGGATCTGTTTGGCGTGCGGCTTGAGCACCGGGCGGTAGCCCGGCAGCTGCGGCTCTTCCGGCCAGACATAGGGTGCTGTGCTGGCCTGGGCGTCCTTGGTGATGTCGACAAGGACCGGTCCGGGGCGTCCGGTGGAGGCGATGAGGTAGGCGGACACGATCGCCTGCGGGATGTCCTCGGCTCGGGTGACGAGGAAGCTGTGTTTGGTCACCGGCATCGTCATTCCGACGATGTCGGCCTCCTGGAAGGCGTCGGTGCCGAGCATGTTCGAGGCCTGCTGGCCGGTGATCGCCATGATCGGCACGGAGTCCATGTGCGCATCGGCGATCGCCGTCACGAGGTTCGTGGCTCCGGGCCCGGAAGTCGCGATGCACACGCCGACCTTCCCGGTGGCTGCGGCGTAGCCTTCGGCGGCATGTCCTGCGCCCTGCTCGTGGCGGACGAGCACGTGGTTGACCTTCTCGGAGTCGAGCAGCGGATCGTAGGTCGGCAGGATGGTGCCGCCGGGAAGCCCGAAGACCGTGTCGACGCCGAGGCGCTCAAGGGTGCGCACGACTGCCTGTGCGCCGGTGAGCATCTCCGGTTCGTGATAGTCGCTGCGCCTGGCCGGGGCGGGGGGCGCCGGGCTCGGCGTCGGCGGCTGCGGAACGGCCTGTCGGGCCGGTTGCGGTGCCGGGGCGTGGGATCCCACGGAGACTCCTTTGGTCTGGTCATAAAAAACGCCCCGTACCGGTTCGGTATGGGGCGCGCGGATCGTCGTCAAGCGACAGCTTACGGGTGAACCGCGCGCTGCATAATAAGGACGACGAGAATGTTGTTCATGACCCCCATGATTACCGGCGGCGATGGGCATGTCAAATGCCGACCGATATCGTCCGCCTGGTGGGACGACTATGATTGCAGTGATGGAATGCGCTCATTACGATGCCGGTCGATGCCGGTCCTGCACCCTCCTGCCGCTGTCCTCCCACGTCCGGGTGCGGCGTTCGCAGGCTGAGATCGCGCGTCTGCTGGCGCAGGCGACCACCGCCTCGGGCGCGGTGTCAGCAGACTGCCCGGTGCCGGAATCCGCGATCGCCTCGGGCACGCCGCCGACCAGCACCTCGGGCGGGGCGACCGGTATCCGCTGGCTGCCGCCTGCCACCGGCCCGGATGCCGGCTTTCGGAACAAGGCGAAGATGGTCGTTTCCGGCACTGTCGACGCCCCTGTGTTCGGGATCCTCGACGATGCCGGCGCCGGCATCGACCTGCGTGACTGCCCGTTGTATCCGCAGGCGATCCACCGGCTGCTCGACGCGGTGCCTGCACTCATCCGGCGCGCGCAGATCCCGCCCTATGACGTCGCACGGCGCCGCGGGGAGCTCAAGCACCTCATCATCACCGTCAATGACGCCGGTGAGCTCATGGTGCGCTTCGTGCTGCGCACGCCCAAGCCGGTGGAGCGGATCCGGGAGCACCTGAGCGTGCTCACCGCAGCGGTGCCCGGGGTGCGGGTGGTGAGCGCGAACATCCACCCGCAGCACTCGGCACTGCTCGAAGGCGCCGAGGAGATCCACATCGCCGGCGACCGGCACCTGCCGATGCGCCAGGGCAGGGTGTCGCTGCAGGTGCTGCCGCGCTCCTTCGTGCAGACGAACACGGCAGTGGCCGGGCAGCTGTACGAACAGGTTGCGGAGTGGGCTGATGAGATCGAGGCCCGCCACCGTCTGGGCACTGCTGACTCCCGACCAGGTGGCACTGGGGCGGCTGACACCGGGTCACCTGGCGCCGGCGGTGGTGACGGCGCACTGCGAATCTGGGATCTGTACTGCGGCGTCGGCGGGTTCGCTCTGCACCTGGCCGCGCCGGGGCGTGCGGTCACCGGGGTCGAGGTCTCCGCTGAGGCGATCGCCTCGGCGCAGGCAGCCGCCGCCGAGGCGGGACTCACCGCCGATTTCGTCGTCGCCGATGCTTCCGACTGGGCCGGTGAGCAGGACGTGCTGCCAGACGTCGTCGTGGTGAATCCACCGCGGCGCGGAATCGGTGCGCTGGCCGGCTGGCTGGAGGGCTCGGGGATCTGCGATGTCATCTACTCCAGCTGCAATCCCCGCTCACTCGCCCGGGATCTCAAGCAGATGCCCAGCTATCAGGTGACGGCAGCCCGGATGCTCGATATGTTCCCCCACACAGCCCATGCCGAGGTGGTCGTGCAGCTGCGGCGCACGACGGAAGCAGCCTAGTCACGCGCCCGACGCGCCGTGCCACATCCGGTGCTCAGCGCCGGGCAATCCGATAGACGAGGCCGCCGGAGCCCTCGGCTGACAGCCACGCTCGTTCGAAGGCCTCCCGCGGATAGACCGCGCGCACACCGGCGTCGATCGCCCGGCCGGGATCATGGACGCGGACATCGCCTGCGGAGGTGACACCGGTGATGATGAGCAGATGCCCAGCCGTCGGGTAGCCGGCCTGGGGCAGCTGCTCGGAGGTGAAGGACACGGAGGCGATGAGCACCTCCCCCGCCGCCAGCGCCTCCTCGGCTTCCCGCATGCTGGCCAGCGCGTCGAGCCGTGCGTCGAAACCCTGCCCGTTCGCCCAGGCGACGTTGAACGCCCAGTTCCCGGTACCACCGTACGTGCGATCCCAGACGCCGCGGATCGTCGGGTGGACGCGGCCCGGTGCGTCCTCACCGGCAGGAGACGACACTCCGGAAGCGTCCAGCCCGGCGTGCGCGCCGCCTGCGGACAGCCATTCCATCACCATCGTCAGTGACGTCGGTGAGCACCAGCTGTCGGCCTGCGCGTAGCCGTCGAGCACCCCGCAGGCGTGCTGGCTGATCTGCGGCAGCCGGTGCTCGATGTCGATGCCTCGCGGAGCCGAAGCGGTGATCTCCGCACCCGGCCGGGCTGGCCCGCGGGTGAGGGCGTCGATCCAGTGCACGGTCACAGGTGCTGAAGCTGCCGTCGCGGCAGGCACGGCTCGGACTGCCAGATCGACGACCCGGGCCGGTCCGCCGAGTGCGGCGGTGTCGACGATGACGGTGTCGGCGTCGGTGCGCAGACCGTGGACCTGCTGGGCGGTCAGCGACGTCGACTCCCCGGTCCCCTGACTCGACCAGTAGGCCACGGTCACCCAATCGGAGAACGCGCCGGCCGCCTCGGCAGCGGCGCGCACCCGGATCTCAGCAGTGATGCCCGGCGGGGTGTCGATGTGCCAGAACGGGATGATCTGCGTGCACGGCTTCACGTGCAGGCGCACCGTTTCTGCGGTCTCGGAGCTCATGCCAGCCAGCGTAACCGACGCCGCCGTCGGCGCGTTCGCGTCTGAGCAGTCAGGGTGCGGCGCCGCGGCGTGATTCTGCCACCAGCAGGCGGAGCGGGTGAAGAAGTCCGCTGCGCATCCGTGCAGGTGCCCGAAACTCCACTAGGCTGATGAATCATGCGCTCACTGTGGAGATTCTGGCCTGACGTGCGAGCGCGGCTGGGCGTCTACCTCTTCATCTTCGTCCTCACCCTCGGATCGATGGGCATCGCCCTGCTCGTGCCGATGATCACCGGCTGGATCGTCGACGGGCCGATCGCCCGCGGTGACTTCGCCGGCATGCTCGCGCCCCTGGCCCTCATCCTGCTCATCGGCATCGCCGAGGCGGCCGCTGTGTGGCTGCGCCGCCGGCTCATCGCGCCGATCACCTCCCGTTGGGAAGTGCTGTGGCGCGAGCGTCTCTACGACCGGCTGCAGTACGTTGCCGTCGGCGTTCACGACGCATGGCCGGCCGGTCAGCTGCTCTCCCGCGCCGTCAACGACCTCTCCCAGCTGCGGCGGTTCTTCGCCTTCGGCCTGCAGTTCCTCATCGCCAGCCCGCTCATCGTGCTCGGCGGCGGCATCATCCTTGCGTCCCTGCACCCGTACTTCGGCATCATCGCCATCGCCGCCGCCGTCCCGACCGTCACCGCCATTGCGGTGCTCGAGCGCCGCTACCGGCTGGCCTCCCGCAGCGCCCAGGACACTATGGGCGAGATCGCCACCGATGTCGAAGAGGCCGTTCAGGGCATCCGCATCCTCAAGGCCTTCGGCCGCTCTCCCTGGGCGGCGAAGCGGTTCCACGTCCTGTCGGAGCGCCTGCGCGGCTTCGAGCTGACGAAGGCCTATGTCGATTCGTGGATGTTCGGGGCTGCGATCATGATCCCGGTGCTTGCACTCACGGCGATTCTGGCCGTGGGCACCTGGGGTGTGATCGGCGGGTGGATGACCGTCGGACAGGTCATCGCCGCACTGACGGTGACGATGTTCCTGCGCATGCCCATCGAGATGGTCGGCTTCCTGCTCGCCGACTTCCTCATGTCGGTCACCGCCGCCAATCGCTACTGGGAAGTCATGGATCTTCCCTTCGACATCACCGACCCCGACGGCGAGATCAGCGAAGACCCGCGGCCTTACAGCTACGCCGGACACATCCGCTTCGACGCGGTCGAATACCGCTTCGCCGACGCCGAGGAGCCGATCCTCACACACATCGACCTCAACATCGCACCAGGTGAGACACTCGCCCTCGTCGGTGCAACCGGCACCGGAAAGACAGCACTGGCCGCACTGCTGCCCCGCCTGCAGGACGTCACAGCCGGCTCCATCACCCTCGACGGCACCGATCTGCGCGACTACCGGATCAACGAGCTGCGCCGCATCGTCTCCGTCGCCTTCGAAGACCCGGTGCTGTTCTCCACGACCGTGCGCGAGAACGTTGCCATGGGTCTCAAGCACGCCGATGGCCGTGCACTCCCCGCTGCGGGAACCGCCACCTCGGGAACGGCGACCAGCACCTCGGGAACGGCGACCAGCACCTCGGGAACGGTGACCAGCACTTCTGGCGCGGGAGACGCCCATGACCCCGACGCCGAGGTGTGGGACGCGCTTGAGATCGCAGCGGCAGCCGATTTCGTACGCCGGCTGCCCGACGGTCTCGACACCGAAGTCGGCGAGCAGGGCCTGTCGCTGTCGGGCGGTCAGCGCCAGCGGCTGGCACTGGCGCGCGCCGTCATCGGCAAGCCCCGGGTGCTCGTCCTCGACGACCCCCTCTCCGCTGTCGACGTCGACACCGAGGACCGCGTGCAGACGGCACTGCGACAAGTGCTCGGCGATTCGACGACACTCGTCATCGCCCACCGGCCCTCCACCGCCGCTCTGGCCGACCGGGTGGCGGTGCTCGAGGGCGGACGGATCACCGACACCGGTACCCACGACGAGCTGCTGGCCCGCAACCGCCACTACCGCGACCTCATGGGTGCCAGCTCACATGCCGCTGCCGAAACTGAGGAGGTGCGCCGATGAGTCCCGCACAACCGGACCGGGCCAATGACCCGGAGATCGAAGAGCTGCCGCCGGACATCTCCCGGCGGGCACGCAGACTGCTCGGCTCGCTCATCCGCCCCCACCTGACACTGGCCGTCGTCCTCATCGTCTCGATCACCGGCGGCGGCATCATGAGCGTAGCCGGCCCGTTCTTCGTCGCCCGCGCGATCGACGAAGGGCTGCCGGCTGCGCTGGACGGCGACACCAGCCCGCTGGTCGTCGCGATCGCCGCGGTCGCGCTGACCGGCGTGGCCGATGCTGCAGCGACCTGGCTGAGTATCCGCCTCAACGGCAGGCTGAGCCAGAAGATCCTCTTCGATCTGCGCGGCCGGCTGTTCACACATGTGCAGCGTCTCGACCTGCGCTATCACGAACGCTCGACCTCCGGCCGGCTCGTCTCCCGTCAGACCTCGGACATGGAGTCAGTCCAGCAGTTCGTCTCACAGGCCCTCAACGGCATGGTGCTCTCGCTGCTGACAATGTCGGCGATCGCGGTGACGCTCGTGGTCATGAACGTGCCGCTGGCGCTCGTGGCGTTCGCCGGGTTCATCCCGCTCGTCTTCCTCACTGTCTACGCCCACCGGCAGCAGCGCTCCGCGTACCGGCGCACCCGCACCTCGATCGCCCGGGTCATCGTCCAGTTCGTCGAGACGATGGGCGGGATCCGTGCTGTCCAGTCCTTCCGCCGGCAGCGCCCGGGTCTTGCGCGGCTGACCGGCGAGGACGCCGTCTACGCGCAGGCCAACACCGATGCCCTGCACGGCGTGGCGACATTCGCCGGCGGCACCCGCCTCATCGGCAACCTGTCGCAGACCGGGATCATCCTGCTCGGCGGCTGGCTCGTCATCAGCGGCTACACCCAGCTCGGTGTGCTGGCAGCATTCCTGCTGTACCTGCGCCGGTTCTATGGCCCGCTCGATGAGCTCGTGCAGTCCTTCAGCCTCTACCAGTCAGCCTCGGCTGCCCTGGAGAAGATCACGGCAGTCCTCGATGCCGAGCCTGATGTCGATGCACCGGCAGATCCGCAGCCGCTGCCTGAGCGGCACACCGGCACCGGCCGGTCGATCTCCTTCGATGATGTCAGCTTCGCCTACGACTCCGAAGGCCCCGAGGTGCTGCCGGCCTTCGACCTGGAGATCCCCGCCGGGCAGATCGTCGCTGTGGTCGGCGCAACCGGTGCCGGCAAATCGACTCTGGTGAAGCTGCTGACCCGCATGTACGACCCATCGACCGGTACGGTGCGCCTCGACGGGGTTGATGTGCGCGGGATCGACGATGCTCAGCTGCGGCAGTCACTTGTCATGGTGACGCAGGAGTCGTATCTGTTCTCCGGCACGATCGCCGACAACATCCGCATCGGCAACCCCGATGCCACAGACGCCCAGGTCCTCGCCGCCGCCGAGGCGGTGGGCCTGGATCCGTATGTGCGCAGCCTGCCGGAGGGCTACGACACGGACGTGAAGAAGCGCGGCGGGCGGTTGAGTTCGGGGCAGCGGCAGCTGGTGTCCTTTGCCCGTGTGTTCCTCGCCGATCCCGATGTCATCGTCCTCGATGAGGCGACTGCGCACCTCGATATCCCCTCCGAGCGCCTGATCCAACAAGCATTGGCGCGCGTGCTCGAAGGCCGTACCGCGATCATCATCGCCCACCGCCTGTCCACGGTTGAGATCGCCGACCGGGTGCTCGTCATGGACGCAGGCCGCGTTGTTGAAGACGGCACGCCAGCAGCGCTCATCCACGGCGACAGCCGATTCGGACGCATGTACTCAGCCTGGCAGGACAGCTTGGCGTGAGCCGCAGCCGCTCATCGCAGCAACTGCCGGCTCGCGCTTGTGGTCCAGTGCCGGTCTGTCACGCTGCCGGCAGGTCGATGATGAGGTTGAGCATGGAGGACTCGATGGTGCTCAGCTGGGCACGTGTCTCTCCCTCACTGGCACCGGCACCGGCAGCTGCACTGTCACCGGCACCGGCGCTGGCACCGGTGCTTGCGTCGTCGCAGGCCGGTATTTTGGTGCGCGGTCCGTCGCGATGACGGCCATCGCGGCCGCGCTTCTCTCCTCTGGCCTGTGATGCGGTGGTCTCCGGGTTCTTGGCCACCGGCGATTTCGGAGGAGACGTGATCGGGATGGTACGACTCGTGTACTCCTGACCCGACGGGGTGCGCACCGTCAGCGCATCCGGGGTGGCTGTATGCCGCCAGCCGGGATTCTCCTTGGCGTAATTGCAGGCTGCACACAGTCCTGAGGCGTTCGCCCAGCTCGTCGCGCCACCGGTGGCATGAGGCGTCGCATGGTCGATATGGCGGATCGGTGCATCACACCACGGCGACCGGCAGACATCGTCGCGGCAGATGACCATCCGCCGCAGCCCGTCGTTGAAAGTCCGGCGCTTGGAGTCCATCGCCACCAGCTGGCCGGTGTCCGGCTGCGTGAAAAGACGGCGCAGGTAGACCGCTCCCGAGGTGTTCTGCAGCAGCCGGCGCGCGAAGGCTGCAGAGAGAGGCCCATGACCGGGCAGGCAGGCGGGGATCGTGCCATCGCTGATGAGAGCCTCGTCAGTCATTATGAGCTGGATCTCGACGGAGATATCGGTCGCAGATTCCTGACCCGTCAGACGGGTGATGAAGAGGTCGGCAGCCATCTGTGCTCCCGTGCGCTGCCCTGATTCGCCCGTGCCGACCATCACCGACGCGGCCTTCTGCAGGGCCGCATACGCTGCCACGGCTTGCGGCATCGGAACGAAGGCGGTCAGGTCTGCCATGTTCCCCGGTGCCGGACGGACCGTGATGTGCCGCTGCTTCTCCTCGTACTCCATGTGTTCGACCGTGGCTGCGGGATCCGCGTGCTGTGCCATGCGGCGGGCTTCGCCAGTCAGGCGTTTGAGGCCGGTGCCGACGAAGAGCTCCTGCAGCTGAGCATCGATCGAGTGGCGCAGATGCGAGGGCAGCCATGCAATCTCCCGGAAGACAGCTCGCGCCTTCTCCTCGGAGATCTCCCTTGCTTCCAGCGCGCGGAACGTGCACGGCATTTCGCGCATGAGCACCTGGGCGAATTTCGCAAACCGGCTCCCTCGGGAAGGAGATTCCTGCCGGGCGAGAGCGATCTCGGCTCCGAACCCACGACAGCGGCGATGGGCAGGAACCCCGGTGGCCTTCTCGGTGACGAAACGGCGGTCGATCGCAGCATCGGTCTCCCGCACCTGATAGGCGGTGATCGCGGCTTTGAGCCGCTCGGCCTGGTTCATCCGCTCGAAGGCCTCGGCATCGTCAACGAGCGTCGGGGCTTGGGAAAACGCCACGATGAGCCCCTCGATGTCCATGGCATCGAGCGGTTCTCCACGACGTGTCCTCTTCATACCCCAAACGCTACGCTGAGGCACTGACATCGCGTTCTCACCTGGGGAAATGCCGTTCTGAAGCAGCGTCCTGAGGCAATGGACATTCGCCACCGCTTCTACAATCCCACCCGGTGCGACATCGGCCAGTACGATCTCATGGGGCACCTCGAGCGTGGGCCTGCACCCCTGTCAGCAACTGTGGCGCTACCGCTGGCGGTGGACAGGATTCCAACCGCCAGCAACGCGGCTGAGAGGCACTTCAGCATGTCTACTCGCCCATGGTGTTCCTCCATGACCCCGCAGACACGCCATCCTCACCTTCGCGCCGCTGGCCCTCGGCGGGCTGTGGGCTGCCGCAGTCACAGTCGCTTCAGCGAGGCGGAATGCTCAGCCGCGGCCGGGGAACGGCATGCCCGAGGCGGTCAGCGTCAGCTGATCGACCGTCGCCTCCAGCGGCAGCTCAGCGATACCGGCGATCATTCTCCCGGCGATCTCAGGATTGAAGCTAGGCTCAACCCGCCTCGACCCATCGGGCTGGAGAGCGCCGTCACCGGCGCCGATGGCGGTGAGGATCTCAGTGGCGGCATTGCCGATGTCGACCTGAGTGGCGGTGATCCGGTGCGGCCGGCCCTCGATGATGATCGCCTTCGTCAGCCCGGCCACCGCATGCTTGCTCATCGCATAGGCCACCGAGTGCGGGCGCGGCACCTGCGCTGAGATCGAGCCGTTGTTGATGATGCGCCCGCCGCGTTCGCGCATAAGGTCGAAGGCAGCACTGGCGCAGTAGAACGCGCCGGTGGCGTTGACGTCGATCGTCTGGGCAACCTCACCCCAGTCCGCTGCTCCGACGTCGGCGGCCGGGCCGAACATGCCGGCGTTGTTGAAGAGCACATCGAGACGGCCATAGGTCTCTGCGACCTGCGCGAAGGCCGCGCGCACCGCCTCGGGAACGGCGATATCTGCCTCGATGGCCAGGCAGCCGGGCGCACCGTCGAGGGTCTCCTCCAGCTTCTCGCGGCGGCGACCGAGGGCGGCGACGTGCCAGCCGCGGGCGATGAGCGTGCGGGTAACCGCGCGGCCAATGCCGCTGCCGGCGCCGGTGATGACGGCGATGCAAGTGTCCATGCCACCAATCTAGCCGCTGCCCGGCCACCGGCAGCCGGTGACGTCATCGTGGACTGGCCGACTTCGACGAGGAACGACAGGCTCATGGCGACCGCCAGTGCCGACCAGCTGTGGGTGGCTGCGATGGAGTCAGGGTCAGCGCCAGGACGAAGGCGATGCAGGCGAGCCATGCGGCGACCACTCCCCCAGCGTCTGCCTTGCACTCTGAACTGCTCCGCGCCGACACCATCGCCGGCTTCAACGACCCGTCGTTCGACGGTGAACACGAAGCGACCATCATGCTCCGCGGATGTCGTCGGTATGTAGGCTGCCATCTATGGCTGCTACGTCACCGTCCTCCTCCTGGCCGCCGCAGGTGCCGGATGCTTCTCCGCCCTGCCGATTCGCGCCGCTGCCACCGGCGCACAGACCATCACGTGGTGACTACTCGCGCCCGCCATCGCGAGGCAGACACTCCCGATGAGGATTGAGCAGCACGAGCCCCTTATCCCCGCACTAGCCGCACATCACTTCACGGACACGATCGTAAATGGGGAATGATTCCACACGCCGTTCTTGAATACCAGGTTCACGCCACCCGACGAATCATCCACACGACAGAGCTCGGGCTCACACCCTAATACCGGTCCCCGAGAGAAATAGCGGATACCTGCGCCAATACGAACGACGGGCTGTTCGACAGATACCACAGTCGGCGCTCTGAAACTCACTGGAATCTGCTTGCCATTCACGCACAGCACCGGAGAAGCAAACATTCTGATGAACCAGCCATTCATCCAGTGTGTCTTCACGTTCACGCGTACATGATTCATCCTCGCACCTCTTCGACATTCGACAGTGAGCGAGATTCCCGCACATCAAAGCGATTCCATAAGGCGCAATCTTGCAGCTTCACCGTAGGCCCCGTTGCCGCAAGCACGGCTCCGATCATCACAAAAGCGAACGACCACAATCCAATCAGGGCGATAAACATTCCATGAAGCAAGACAGCCAACCACAAACATAGGATCCAACCTAATTGAATATGCAGCAGTCCATCTTTCCACTCAGGCGCCGATCCTGTGCCTTCATAACATTTCCTCTTCGATTTTTCATAATTGTGGTTCGGGCCGTGTGCAACTACGCCCTGCCTTCAACATTGACACATCCCAACCAGGTCCACCATTGGCCTTTCGTAGAGCTTCTACGACTTTCGTCTCCCCATGTCGAGTATGTCGATGACAGCCAGCTCAACGACCGCTCCCGAGGCGGTGGCTGGGCTCCAGCCACCGCCTCGGGAGCGGGTGCGCGGCACCGGCACAGGTGCCGGAGTCGATCAGGAGGGCCCGATCAGGTGGTCACGGCGCCGACCGAGGCCGACTGGACGAGCTTGGCGTACTTGCCGAGCACGCCGTGCAGGCGCGTGTTCTCGGGCATCTGCCAGTTCTCGCGGCGGCGGGCCATCTCGTCCTCCTCGACGTGCAGGTCGATGCTGCGGGCGGCGATGTCGACGGTGATCCTATCGCCGTCTTCGACGAAGGCGATCGGCCCGCCGTCAACAGCCTCAGGGGCGACGTGGCCGATGCACAGACCGGTCGAGCCGCCGGAGAACCGGCCGTCGGTGATGAGCAGGACGTCCTTGCCGATGCCAGCACCCTTGATCGCGCCGGTGATGGCGAGCATCTCGCGCATGCCCGGCCCGCCCTTGGGTCCCTCGTAGCGGATGATGACGACGTCGCCGGGCTTCAGCTCGCCGTTCAGCACCGCGTCCATCGCCGGCTGTTCGCGGTCGAAGACGCGGGCGGTGCCTTCGAAGACATCGGCGTCGAAGCCGGCGGACTTCACGACCGCACGCTCCGGTGCCAGCGACCCTTTGAGCACGGTGAGCCCGCCGGTGGCGTGGATCGGGTTGTTCAGCGCGCGCAGGATCTTGCCGTCGGGATCCGGCGGGTTGATCTTCGCAAGGTTCTCCGCAACCGTCTTGCCGGTGACGGTCATGCAGTCGCCGTAGAGCAGGCCGGCGTCGAGCAGGGCCTTCATGATCACCGGTACCCCGCCGATCTTGAACACGTCGTTCATGACGTAGTCGCCGAAGGGCTTGACGTTGCCCAGGTGCGGGACCTTGTCGCCGATCCGGTTGAAGTCATCGAGGCTCAGGTCGACCTTGGCCTCGTGGGCGATGGCCATGAGGTGCAGAACGGCGTTGGTCGAGCCGCCGAAGGCCATCGTCACCGCGATCGCGTTGAGCAGCGATTCGCGAGTGATGATGTCGCGGGTGGTGATGCCCTGGCGCAGCAGGTTGACCACGGCGGATCCGGATTCGCGGGCGAAGAGCGTGCGGTTGCGGTGGATGGCCGGCGGGGCGGCTGAGCCGGGCAGGGACATGCCCATCGCCTCGGCGGCTGAGGCCATCGTGTTGGCGGTGTACATGCCACCGCAGGCGCCCTCGCCGGGGCACACGGCTCGTTCGATGGCGTCGACATCGGCTTCGGTCATCTTCCCGGCGCGGCAGGCGCCGACAGCTTCGAAGGCATCGATGAGGGTGACTTCGCGTTCGGTGCCATCAGACAGCTTCGCGGTGCCGGGCATGATCGAGCCGTTGTAGAGGAACACGCTCGACAGGCCGAGCCGGGCGGCGCCCATGAGCATGCCGGGGATCGACTTGTCGCAGCCGGCCAGCAGCACCGAACCGTCGAGCCGCTCGGCGGACATGACGGTTTCGACCGAGTCGGTGATGACCTCACGTGAGACGAGCGAATAGTGCATGCCCTCATGGCCCATCGAGATGCCGTCGGAGACGGAGATGGTGCCGAACTCCAGCGGGTAGCCGCCGGCGTTGTGCACGCCTTCCTTGGCGAAGCCGGCGAGCTTCTCCAGGGTCAGGTTGCACGGGGTGATCTCGTTCCATGAGGAGGCTACGCCGATCTGCGGTTTGGCCCAGTCCTCATCGCCCATTCCGACCGCGCGCAGCATGCCGCGGGCGGCAGCCCGCTCCAGGCCGTCGGTGACGTCGCGGGAGCGGGGCTTGATGTCAACGCCGTCGGCGACGCTGCCGGACTGCGGGTTCTCCACTGCTGATTCCTCGTTCACTGTGCTCATGAGGGCAGTGTAGGTCGCCGCCTCGATTCCGCCACCGGGTGCCCCACATGACGGACAGCGCACCCGGGATCCTGCGGGACCCGGGCCCGAGGCGCCGGTCACCGCAGGTTTTGGGCAAGGCTTTCATGCCGTTTTGCCCCGGTGCCTCAGGAGACGATGTTGAGCGGCTGCTGCCCGTCGTTGATACGGCGGACCTGCTCGGTGAGCATCTGCACGATGCGCGGCTCGAACGCGGTCGTGTCCCCGCCGATGTGGGGAGTCAGCAGGGTGTTCGGGGTGCCCCACAGCGGGTGGTTCTCCGGCAGCGGCTCGGGATCGACGACATCGAGGGCGGCCTGCAGCCGGCCGGAGCGCAGCTCCTCAACGAGCGCATCGGTGTCGACGACGGCTCCGCGGGAGACGTTGACGACGAGTGCGTTGTCCGGCAGCTGGGCGAGGAACGCGGCGTCGACGAGGTGGTGGGTCGCCTCGGTCAGCGGGGTGATGAGGATGACGACCTCGGCGTGCGGCAGCAGCTTCGGCAGCTCGTCCGGCCCGTGCACCTGGCCACGGTCATCGGCGCGGGCGCGGGACGCGACGCGGGTGAGCTCGATGTCGAAGGGCTCTAACCGGGCGGCGATCGCATCGCCGATCTCCCCGACACCGACGATGAGCACCCGGCGGTCCTGCAGGGAACGCCTGCGCCGGTGGTTCCAGGTCCGCGAGGCCATGTCGCGGACGGCTGCGTCGATGCCGCGCAGCTTGGCGAGCACTAAGGCGACGGCGAGTTCGGCGGTGCCGCCGGTGTGCACGCCCGAGGCCGTGGCGACGGTGTAGCCCTCGTCGAGGAGGTGGGCGACGGGGTCATAGCCGGTGGTCTGCAGCAGCACCGTCTTGAGGTTCTCCAGCTGCGGGATCAGCTCGATCGTCGGTCCGGAGTCGGTGTAGGGCAGGATGAGGACGTCGACGTCGTCCGGGCTGGTCTTGTCGGACTTCTCCTCAGCGGAGTACACGACGAGGTCGACGTTGGCGCGCTGATGAGCCGGGATCCGGGCAATGACCCGGTCGCGCAGCTCGGAGTCGGGAAAGGCGATGGTGCGGATGCTCTGGGCGCTCATGACAGTCTGCGTGCTCATGCCGCCATTGTGTCATCCTTCCCCGCCCGGCAGACAGGGGCGCGCGGCTCAGCTGCGGAGCAGTTCGGCGAACGGCGTGACGGCGTTCGGGTCGAGTGCGTCGACCGGTCCGCGGCGCACCGCCGGCGGCGCCGACATCTGCGCGGCGCGCTGCTTTCGGTCGCCGGCGTGCTGCTGTTCTTCCGTCTCCTCTGCCGTCGCTGGGCGCAACGCGTGCACGAGGCCTGCCAGTTCGGCACCGGCTGCCGTGATCCGTTCGGCCAGGCCGCCGCGCTCTCCCATGCCCGAGGTGTCCGCACCCCAGTCGTCGGTGGCGGCGAAGACCGCGGTCGGGACGATGATCGCCTTGAGGTAGCTCAGCAGCGGGCGCAGGCTCGTCTCTGCCGCCAGCGAATGCCGGGCGGTGCCACCGGTCGAGCCGATGAGCACCGGGGTGCCGGCGAGCGCGGCATCGTCGATGAGCTGGAAGAACAGCGTCTGCAGCCCCACCGGCTGACTCTTGTAGATCGGGGCGACGGTGATGAGCGCATCGGCGCGCTGCACGGCGGCGAAGGCGTCCTCCAGGGCCGGCGAGGGCAGCCCGGAGACGGTCATCGTGACCATCTCCTTGGCCAGGGTGCGCAGATTGATCTCGGTGACCGTCACCTCGGGCGCGGTGGTCTCCAGCGCCGAGGCGGTGGCGGCGGCGAGCCGGGCGGCCAGCCGCGAGGTCGTCGAGTCCTCGCTCAGGCCGGTGGCGACAGTGAGGATCTCAGGCATCGGCGTCCTCCTCTGCGGTGGTGTTCTGTCGGCCGCCGGGCACCGGATCGTTGCCGGCGCGGCGGCGTTCGACGAGCCAGTCGTGGGTCGGCGAGTCGGGCACATCGGCCGGGCGGGCGGCGTCCATCTCGAGGCGGATGGCCGGGGCGACCTCGGTGCCGAGGATCTCGACCTGGCGCAGCACGACGTCATGGGGCAGGCCGGCGTGGTCGATGAGGAAGAGCAGTCGCTGGAAGTCCCCGGCCCATTCGCGCATGCCGAGATAGCGTTCGATGACCTGTTGCGGGGAGCCGACGGTCAACGGTGTCTGGGCGGTGAAGTCCTCCAGCGACGGGCCGTGGCCGTAGACCGGTGCGTTGTCGAAGTACGGGCGGAAGAACTTCACGGCCTCCTGTGATCTCTCATCCATGAACACCTGCCCGCCGAGACCCACGAAGGCCTGTTCGGCGGTGCCGTGGCCGTAGTGGGCGTAGCGCTGCCGGTAGAGGTTGACCATTCGGGCGGTGTGGGATTCGGGCCAGAAGATGTTGTTGTGGAAGAAGCCGTCGCCGTAGTAGGCGGCCTGTTCGGCGATCTCCGGGGACCGGATCGAGCCGTGCCACACGAACGGCGGCACGTCGTCGAGCGGGAACGGGGTGACTGTGTAGCCCTCCAGCGGGCTGCGGAACCTGCCCTGCCATGAGACGTTCTTCTCCCGCCACAGCCGGTGGAGGAGGTTGTAGTTCTCCACCGCCAGCGGGATGCCCTGGCGGATGTCCTTGCCGAACCACGGGTAGACCGGTCCGGTGTTGCCCCGGCCCATCATGAGCGAGAGCCGGCCGGCAGACAGGTGCTGGGCCATCGCGTAGTCCTCAGCCATGTTGACCGGGTCGTTGGTGGTGATGAGCGAGGTCGCTGTCGACAGCCGCAGCGTGGTGGTCCGCGCGGCGATATTGGCCAGCAGCACCGGCGGGGTGCCGGGGGCGACGAAGGGCGGATTGTGGTGCTCGCCGACGGCGAAGGTGTCGAGTCCTGCCTGTTCAGCAGTGGTCGCCAGTTCGATCATGTTCATGACCCGCTGGTGCTCGCTCGGCGCCTGGCCGGTGTGCGGGTCCGGTGTGACGTCGCCGATCGAGAAGATGCCGATTTCCACGCTGCTCGCCTGCCCCTAATGGTTTAACTTTCAATTACAACTATCGTAACACCCTGTCCAGGGCGGACATTCCATGCTGAGGCATCTCTCCCTCGCACACGCTGTGGCGAGAGCATCGGCGAGATGTTCGAAGTCGGGCAGCTCGCACACGGTGGCAATGATCACGCTATGAGCGCGGAGCAGGAGCCGCACCCGCCTCGGGCGTGTGACGGGGACTGCGATGGGGAGTGTGAAAGCCGGCGATCGCGTCCCGGGTGGGCATGAGGCCGGCGCGGGCCGGCCGTCGGCGGTTCACCCGGGGACGAATGCGGTGATGATACTGAACCCGGGCCGATGCGCAGCAGGATCACCCAGGCTGAATACGAGAAAGCGCGCAGGGGCGCGAGTGTGATCACCATGGACGAGTGTGGTCACCCCAGGTGCCACCCGGTCTTGCGCTCATGGTCGTGAGTGCACTCCGGCGTTCCTGTGAGCCGGCTCAGGCCACTGGGCGTGAGCCGGCCGACAGGAGGCGTGCGTTCAGCCGACGAGGGGGCGATTCGGCTTCCCCATCAGATCCACAGGGCGGGATCTTCGAGCTTCCACTCATTTGCTTGGCGGCCGCCGCGGGGCTGCCGGACCGTGGCGGGGATGCCGACGGCCGTAGAGCCCTCCGGGACGTCCTTGACGACGACGGCGTTCGCTCCGACCGAGGAGCCCGAGCCGACGGTGATCGGACCGATGATCTTCGCACCCGCGCCGACCATGACGTTGTCGCCGATGGTCGGGTGGCGCTTGACCTTCTCCATCGTCGCCCCGCCGAGAGTGACCTGGTGATAGAGCATCACATCGTCACCGATCTCGGCGGTCTCGCCGATGACGACGCCGTTGGCGTGATCGATGAAGAAACGCCGGCCGATCGTGGCACCAGGGTGGATCTCCACGCCGGTGAGCGTGCGCACTGCCTGGGACAGCAGGCGAGCCGGAACCTTGCCGGCTTCGTGCTGCCACAGCTTGTGGATGCCGCGATGCGCCCAGATGGCGTGCAGACCCGGGTAGCTGATGAGCGTGACGAGGTCGTTGCGGGCAGCCGGGTCGCGGCGCTTGGCGGTGTCGAGATCCTCGCGCAGGGCCTGGCGGAATCCCGGCCGG
>NZ_JALXKS010000047.1 GCF_025144725.1 Brevibacterium sp. p3-SID960
CAGCTCGTCGGTGGTCATGGGGTGACTCCCGACTCGATCTCCTCCATCTTGCCGTCCTTGACCTCGTAGAGGTTCGAGGAGGTGGAGCCGCGGTGCGAATCGGCGGAGAACTCGACGGTGCCGTCGCCGATCACCTCGCCGGTGTCGATGCCGCCCATCGTCTCCAGCGACTCGCGGATGTTCGCTCCGGTCAGGTCGTTGCCTTCGCTGATGGTGTGGCGGATGCCCTCGGCCATGACGTGCATCGTGTACCAGCCCTGCACGTAGCTGGTGATCTTCGACTCGGGATCCTCGCCCTTCTCCTCCAGGTAGGAGGTGATCTGCTCGTGTCCGGGCTTGCCGGCGTTGAGCGGGGCGATCGGTTGGATCATGACATGGCCGTCAGCGGCGTCCCCGGCCGAGGTGATGAAGAGCTCGTTGGCGCACCAGTTGAGGCACACGATCTTCTGGTCCCCGCCCTGCGCCTGCAGGTCCTTGGCCAGCTGCGCGGCAGGGGAGGAGACATTCTGGATGACGATGTACTTCGCGTCGCTGATCTGGCTGAGCAGGCCGGCGTAGTTCGTCGTGCCGGCAGGCATCGCGTAGGACTTGTAGTCGATGTCGAGGCCCTGCTCATCGACCCACGCCTGGCCGTCCTCAACCGGTGAGGTGCCGAACGGGGAGTCGTGGTGCAGCACCGCCACGCCTGCCTGCCCGCCGGCGTCCTCGGAGATCCAGTTGAGCGCCACGCGCATCTGGTCGGAGTAGGTCGGAGCGACGAGGAAGTTGTACGGCGACTCCTCCGGGTCGGTGAGGTCCTCGGCGAAGGAACCGGACATGAACGGCAGCTCGTCGTTGGCTACGCGAGTGCGCAGCGCTTCGGTGTCGCCGGTGCCCCAGCCCTGGATCGCGACGGCTTCGTCGTTGACATAGCGGCGGTAGAGCTCCTCGGCCTTCGGGATCTCGTAGGCGTAGTCATTCGATTCGGCCTGGATCTCCCGGCCCTCGATGCCGCCTTCGGCATTGATGTAGTCGACGTAGGCGAGCATGCCCTCGTTGTACGGCGCGCCAACGTCGCCGGTGGCGCCGGACTGATCGGCGATCATGCCGATGACGATCGGCTCGTCGGAGTCGGCACTGGCTGAGCCGCCCCCGCCGCATGCGCTCAGCAGCAGCAGGGACACAGCCGAGACGGCGATGCCCGAGGTGACGGTGGTGCGTTTCATGATTCCTCCTGAGGTTGTGCACCGGTCCAGTGGTGCGGCTGCTGCGCAGCGGGTGGTGATGAGCGGACGTCGGTTCGGTTGGTGGTTGAGCGGGTGGTCAGTGATTGAGTGGGCGGTCGGTGAGCAGGTCGGTGCGGTCAGTAGCGGAACGGCCAGAAGCCGAAGAAGTCCTTGATGCGCTGCCAGATGCGGTTGAGTCCGCGCGGTTCGGCGATGAGGAAGACGATGATGACCAGGCCGAAGATCGCATGCTCGAAGGCCGGCAGCTGGCGCTGCAGCATCGGCAGCACACCGCCGAGCGCATCGGCGACCATGCGGACCATGACCGGCAGGAAGGACATGAAGATCGCTCCGTAGATGGAGCCGGCGATCGAGCCCATGCCGCCGACGATGATCATCGCCAGGTACAGGATCGAGACGTCGATGGTGAACTTCTCCCACGAGATGATCTCCGTGTAGTGCGCCAGCAGCGCACCGGCCAGTCCGACGTACGCATTGGACACCGCGAAGGCGGTGAGCTTCGTGCGGGTGAGGTTGACCCCCATGGCCGAGGCGGCGATGTCCTGGTCGCGCACGGCCATGAAGGAGCGCCCGACACCGGTGCGGAAGAGATTGGTGGCGGTGATCGCTGCGAGGATCGTGATGATGAGCAGGATGACGTACCACTGCTGCTCGAAGCTCGAGCGCTCGATCCGGAACCCGAAGACCTCCAGCCGGTTGACGTCGACGAAGCCCTGCCCTTCGGTCAGCCAGTTCCAGCGGCGGACGATGAAGATGATGAGCATCTGCGAGGCCAGTGTCGCGATCGCCAGGTACAGGCCCTTGAGCCTGAGTGCCGGCAGGCCGATGATGACGCCGATGACCGAGGTGAGCACGACGGCGCAGAGGATGGAGATCGGTGCTGGCATCCCGAGCCGGTCGGTGAGGATCACCGAGGTGAAGGCGCCGACGGCGAGGAAGCCGCCCTGGCCCAGTGAGATCTGCCCGGTGTAGCCGACGAGGATGTTGAGCCCGATCGCGCCGACGGCGGCGATGAGGGCGGTGTTGGCGATGGACAGCCAGTAGTTGTCGAAGACGAAGGGCACCAGGATCGCGATGACGGCGACAAGTGCCATCCGGATCATCTGCGGGCGAGTGTGCCACAGCCGCATCTCCGAGGTGTAGGACCGGTGATGGCGGCCGGTTTCGATAGCTGCAGACATGGATCAGACCCTTTCGATCCGCTTCTCGCCGAATACGCCGTAGGGCCGGACGAGCAGGATGAGCACGAGCACGATGTACGGGATGACCTCCGCCAGGCCGGGATCGAGGTAGCCGGAGACGAAGGCGGTCAGCAGCCCGATGGTCAGACCGCCGACGATGGTGCCGGGCACCGAGTCGAGGCCGCCGAGGATGACGACGGGGAAGACGAGCAGGCCGAAGCTGACGATGTTCATCTCCACTGCGGTGACATCGGCGAGCAGGATGCCGGCGATGAGCGCGCTGATCGCCGCCAGGCCCCACGACATCGCGAACACGCGGCGCACGGAGATGCCGACGGTCATCGCCGCCTGCTGGTCATCAGCGACGGCGCGCATCGCGATGCCGTGCTTGGACTTCTGGAAGAACAGCGTCAGCAGGGTCAGCACGATTGCGGCGATGAGCAGCACCCACAGCCGGTTGGCCGGCACGGCACCGCCGAGCACGGACACGGAGTTCGTGGGGAACAGGGCGGGCATCGCCCGCGGCTGGGTGCCGTAGAACATCTGCACGAGCGCGCTGAGCAGCCCGGCCAATCCGATCGTGACCATAATGACGGAGATGTGGCTCTGCCCGACCATCGGCCGCAGGATGAACCGCTCCACGATGCCGCCGACGATCACGGCGATGACGATGCCGATGATGAGCGCGACGATGAGCGGCAGCTGGAAGATGACCCAGGCGGTGTAGAAGGTATAGGCGCCCATGAGGAGGAACTCGCCTTGGGCGAAGTTGATGACGCCGGTGGCCTTGTAGATGAGCACGAAGCCCAGCGCAGCCAGCGCCAGGATGGCGCCCTCGGAGAGGCCGAAGATGACAAGGGTGACGAAGGTGCTCACTGTCGACCACTCCAGACTTTTCTGCGCCCCCGGCCGGCGGGGACGATGTAGGACTCAAGATCGAAGATCCGCAGCGGGATCGACCGTTCGACGACGGAGCCGTCCTGGTAGGTGATCGCCGCGGAGATGGTGACTTCATCGACCTCCGAGCCCAGCGCTTCGATGATCGAGCCGTAGCGTTCGGCGATGACGGAGCGGCGGACCTTGCGGGTGCGGGTGATCTCATCGTCATCGGGATCGAACTGCTTGTGCAGCAGCACGAACCGCTGGATTCGGATGGTTGCGGTGAGGTCCTCGTTCGCCCGGGCGATCTCCTCGGCGATGAGCTCGTACACCTCGGGCTTGGCGGCGAGGTCGGTGTACGTCGTGAACGACAGCTTCTGGTGTTCAGCCCACGCCGAGACGGTCGCCGGGTCGAGGGTGACGATCGCGCACATCGGATGCTCGGCGTCCACCGCCTCGGGGTCGGTGACCCCGGTGCCGGCGAAGACGACGGACTCCTCGATGTAGGGGGAGAACTTCAGCTTGTTCTCGATGAATGCATGGGAGTACATCGTGCCGTCGGCGGCGGTGACGACGTCCTTGAGCCGGTCGACGACGACGAGGTGGCCGGCCTCATCGAGGTAGCCGGCGTCACCGGTGTGCAGCCAACCCTGCGGGGTGACGGTTTCAGCGGTGGCGGCGTCGTTGAGGTGGTAGCCGCGGAACACCGAGGACGAGCGCAGCATGATCTCCTGCTTGTCGCCGAACTGCAGTTCGGTGCCCGGCAGCGGTTCGCCGACCGAGGTGTAGGAGACCCCGTCGTCGCGGTGGACGACGGCGATGCCGCAGATCTCGGTCTGCCCGTAGATCTGCTTGAGGTTGACGCCGATGGCGTGGAAGAACTGGAATACGTCCGGGCCCAGCGGCGCGCCGCCGGTATAGCAGCGTTTGATGCGGGTCAGCCCGAGCTGTTCGCGCACCGGCCGGGTCGACACGGCATCGGCGATCGAGCCGATGAGCCTGTCCCAGCCGCTCAGCCGCCTGCCGGAGGTGCGCTTGCTCGCCAGCCGGTCGGCGATGTCGTATCCCCAGCCGAAGATCGCACGCTTGATCGGGCCGGCCTCGTCGATGCGCACCTGCACCTCGGAGAGCATCGACTCCCAGATCCGGGGCGGGGCGAACATGACATCGGGGCCGATCTCGCGCAGGTCCGATTTCTGGGTGGTGGCGTCTTCGGGGAAGGAAATCGTCAGACCGCAGTACAGTCCGCAGGCCACTGCGAGCATCTGCTCGCCGATCCAGGCGAACGGCAGGATCGAGACGTACCGGTCCTTGGCGACGATCGGGTCGATGCTCGTGAGGTGCTCGGCCATCGACAGCAGGTTGGCGTGTGAGAGCTCGGCGAGCTTCGGCTTCGAGGTGGTGCCGGAGGTGGTGCAGATGACGGCGAGGTCGTCGGGGTGGCCGGCGGCGATCTGCTCATCGAGCCAGCCGGGATTCTCGGCAGCCCACGCGCGGCCGGCGTCTTCGACATCGGTGAAGTCGAGCAGGATCTCGTCGGTGTACTGCTCCAGGCCGTGCGGGTCGTAGAACACGATGTGCTCGAGCATGGACTCGGTGCCGAGCTCGGCGTGCAGGCCCAGCAGCTTGTCGACCTGCTCCTGATCCTCGGCGACGACGACGCGCGCGCCGGCGGTGTGCAGGATGTGGGTGATCTCGCTGCCGAGTGAGGTCGGGTAGATGCCGACGACGCTGGCGCCGAGAGACTGGCAGGCCAGTTCGGCGATGAGCCATTCGGGCCGGTTGTCGCCGAGCACGGCGACGATGTCACCGCGGCTGATGCCGAGGGTCACGAGCCCGTGGGCGAAGTCGCGAACGCGCTCGCGGTAGAGCGCCCAGCTCATCGGCTGCCAGATCCCGTAGCGCTTCTCCTGCATCGCCACCCGCTCGGGGTGGGCGGCGGCGAGCGCATCGAGGTACTGCGGCATCGTCTTGGTGATGCTGTGCGGCGGCCGGTCGGCGGTGAAGCCGGAGCGATTGGCAGTGCCGGTCGGCGGTGCGGCGGTCATCGGACTGCCTCCGTTCCCAGGTAGGCCTCGATGACCTGCGGATCGGCCATCACCTCGGCGGGGGTGCCGTCGGCGATGACGCGTCCGAAATCGAGGACGGTGACGCGGTTGGAGATGTCCATGACGACGTTCATGTCGTGTTCGATGAGGACCATCGAGACGCCGGCGAGTTCGTGGACGTCGAGGATGTAGCGGGCCATGTCCTCCTTCTCCTCGGCGTTCATGCCGGCCATCGGCTCATCGAGCAACAGCAGCGCCGGCTGCAGCGCCAGCGCCCGGCCGAGCTCGACGCGCTTCTGGATGCCGTAGGCGAGCGTGCCGACCGGCTTCTTGCGGTATGCCTGCAGCTGCAGCAGGTCGATGATCTCCTCGACGATCTCGCGGTGCTCGATCTCCTGGCGGCGCGCCGGGCCGAGCCACAGCATCGCCGAGAACACGTTCTGGCGCATGTGGATGTGCCGGCCGAGCATCATGTTCTCCAGCACGGTCAGATGCTCGAAGAGCTCGATGTTCTGGAAGCTTCGGGCGACGCCGAGGCGGGCGACCCGGTTCGGCGACAGGCGGGTGAGCGTCCGGCTGGCGTATTCGTGCGGGCTGGCGTCGGTTGCCAGGCGCTCGCGCTCCTCAGGTGAGTGCTCGCCGAGGCGGCGGCCGGTCTCACCGACGACGTGGCGCAGCACGATCTCGCCCTCGGTCGGCTTGTACAGCCCGGAGACGCAGTTGAGCAGGGAGGACTTCCCGGCGCCGTTGGGGCCGATGACGGCATGGATGGTGCCGGAGGTGACGGTGAAGCTGACGTCGGAGAGCGCGCGCACACCGCCGAAGCGCAGCGAGAGATCCGAGACCTGCAGCAGCGGCTGGCCCGGCGGCATCGTGCTCCCGTTGAGGGAGTGGCGGTAGGCGCGTGTTCGCACGTGATCTCCTTGCGTCGTTGCGAAAGCGATAGCGAGGACGTTGTGATCGGCGTCACTGTCAAGATAGACAATAGGTTTTCAATATGTGAAAATCAATACTTGCAAGAGAAAAACTTTTCAGTCATCCGGTTCTGCATGCCGCGTCGGCATGTGGCAAGCTGACACTCAGGCATGCGGTGACCGCCGGTGCCTCAGCTCAGGAAGGGAGCCGCACATGGCCGGTGAGGGCAATGGCGACGAAGCCAATGGCAGCACCAGCGGCAACGGCTCAGCCCGTGGGGGCCTCGGCACCATCCGCAATGCGGTCAGGCTGCTCGACCTGCTTGCCGAGGGCCCGCCGCTGCACCACCTGACGGACCTCGCCGCCCGCTCGGGCATGTCGGTGCCCACCGTGCACCGGCTGCTGCGCTCACTCGTGCAGGCCGACTACGCCGTGCAGGACCCGGCGACCTCCCGCTACGGCCTCGGCCCGCAGCTCACCCGCCTGTCGAAGCACTACCTGGCGCGCAGTGCGATCCTCGCCGCGCTCGCACCCTTCGTCGTCGCGCTGCGCAACCAGCTCGCCGCCACGATCAGCGTCTATGTGCTCGCCGGCCGCGAGGTCATGTGCATCGACCAGGTCGACGGTGATGACCGCGGGCCCTTCCGGCGCTCACCGCGCGCACTGCCGGCCCTTGACACCGCCGCCGGGCGGGTGCTCGCCGCCCATGCCGCGCACGAGGTGTGGGCTGAGGTGCTGTCCGCGGCCTCGCCTGAGATCATGAAGCTGGCGCAAGCTCACCGTGACGAATGGGCGGAGGCGAATCACATCCACCTGCCTGCCGTCGTCGCCGACCACGTCGACGAAGTCGCTGTGCCGTTGCGCGACGCCGAGGGTGCCGTCGTCGCAGCCCTGGCCGCCGACGTGCCCTCCGGTGCCGATGAGGCTCATGTGCACACAGCGGCCGCGGCCCTGGAGCGCACCGCAGTCTCGTGTGGAAGGAGCATCGGCAATGGCTGAGAAGCCTGCGACCTTCACCGGCGTCGACCCCGCCGCGCTCACCGCCGACTGGCAGCCGGTCATCGACCTCCTCGACTGGACTGCGGAGCCGACCGGCGTCTGGCTGCCCGGCCCCTTTGGCGGGCAGTGGTTCCCCGGTGGCCGGATCGACCCGCTGCACAACCTCGTCACCCGCCATACAGCCGCCAGCGGCTCGAAGATCGCACTGCACTGGGAAGGCGAATCCGGTGAACGGCTCTCGTACACCTACGCCGAACTCGCAGCAGAAGTCGCTGCAGTCGTCACCGCGCTGCGCGGCCTCGGGGTCACCGACGGCGACGTCGTAGCCCTCCACACCGGCTGGCTGCCCGAAACCGTCTTCGCGCTGCTCGCCTGCATCGACATCGGCGCTCGCTGGTCGATGCTGCCGATCTCCCTGCCGGCCGAGGCGCTGGCCACCCGGCTCGCTCAGCTGCAGCCGAGCCTGCTCATCACCCAGGACGGGGCCTGGCGCCACGGCACGGTCATCCCTCTCAAGGTCCGCGCCGATGACGCCCTCGCCTCAGCCGAGAGCGTCGAGCACACCATCGTCATTCGCCGCACCGGCCTCAACGTGCCGTGGTTCCACGGCGACCACTGGTTCGATGACCTCATCCACGCCGCCCGCCCAGCCGCCCGCCGTGCTGACACCAGAACCGAGGCAGACGCGACCGGCCGACCGATCGACGCCCACCTGTGTGCCGGCCACCTCGCCGCCCCCGGTGCGCCGAGCCTGACGACCTGGCATTCGCTGGCCGCCGTCTTCGCCACTGCGGCAGCCTTCCACGGTGCCGTGCGCACCGGCGGCACCTTCTGGTGCGCCGGCGACGTCTCCTGGGCGGTTTCGCAGTGGCACGGCCTCATCGGCCCGCTGCTGCACGGCGACACCATCGTCGTCTACGAAGGCACCCTCGACGTCCCCCACCACCAGCGAGCGTTCGAGATCATGAACCGCTACGACGTCTCGACCTTCGTCACCACCCCGTCGGTCATGCGCACGATGCGCTCCTGGCACGACGACGTCACCGCTGCCGGCAGGGTCGCCGCCCTGTGCCGCGTCGTCACCGCCGGCGAACCGGTCGAACCCGAGCTGCGCCGCTGGATGGAGCGCGCGTTCGTCGAAAACGGCTGCGAGGTCGTCGACGGGTGGGGCCAGATCCTGCTCAGCGGTATCGCCTTCGTCCACGGCGGCAGCTGCCAGCTCGGCCGTGGCGTCATCGCCGTCACCGATGCCGACGGCCAGCCGGTCGAACCCGGCTGCACCGGTGAGCTCATCGTCACCGCTCCTCTGCCCGGCATGGTGAGCACCGCCTCGGGAGCGGGCGCCGAGGAGACGATCCGCGCGCCCTTCACCCGCCGCCCGAACCTCGGGTTCGCCAGCGGCGACCTCGTCCTTGTCGAACCCGACGGCGGCTTCACCTTTCAAGGCCGCATCGACCCGGCGATCTCCGTGTCCGGCCAGCTCGTCTCGCTCACCGCCGTCGGTCAGCTGCTCGAAGACCACCCCTTCGTCGACGTCGCCCGGGCCGTCGCCGTGCACGATCCCGAACACGGCCGCAGTGTGTGGGCCGCCGTCGTCACCAGCGAACCCGCCAGCCGCCAGCTGGCCGTCGACCTGATGAGCTCCGTGCGCGAGATGCTCGGCGGACTCGCCCGCCCCCGGGCGATCGTCTTCGTCGACACCCTTGATGCCGACCTCGACCGGCAGCTGCTCGGCCGGGCACTGGCCGGGCTCGTGCCCACCGGCGCCGAATGGGGACAGCTGCGCTGGGCCGATGTGATCGCCCACTGCCGCCTGCAGGACCGCCGCTCTCACTAGACTTGTCACTGCCGACACGCACTCCACCCGAAAGGCGGATGAAACATCATGGCAGGACTCCTCACAGGACGCACTGCACTCGTCACCGGAGGCACGCTGGGCATCGGCCGCGGCATCGCCGAGACACTCGCTGAGCACGGCGCCACCGTCGCCGTCACCGGTGTGACCGACGAGGAGGTCAGGAACGCACAGGCCGACGGACTCAGCGCCTATGTGCTCGACGTGCGCTCCCGCGACAACTGCGAAGAGGTCATGGCCTCGTTCGTCGACGACCACGGCAGACTCGACCTGCTGTCCTCCAACGCCGGGGTCTACCCGCAGGCCCGTATCGACGAGATGACCGATGAGGACATCGAATCGATCTTCGCGATCAACACCTTCGGCACCATCCACATCGTCCAGGCCGCCCTGCCGGCCCTGCGGAAGTCGCAGGCCGGGCGCATCGTCGTGACCTCCTCGATCACCGGCAACTACACCGGCTTCCCCGCCTGGTCGCACTACGGGGCGACGAAGGCCGCCCAGATGGGCTTCGTGCGCTCCGCTGCAATCGAACTGGCAGCCGACGGCATCACCGTCAACGCGGTGCTGCCGGGCAATGTGCTCACCCCGGGGCTTGAGGACATGGGCGAGGCCTACCTCAAGCAGATGGCCGCTGCTGTGCCGCTGGGCTATCTCGGCGAGCCCAGCGATATCGGCCACACCGTCGCCTTCCTCGGCTCCGACGGCGCGCGCTACATCACCGGCCAGGGCATCGTCGTCGACGGCGGGCAGATCCTGCCCGAAAGCCCCGAGGCCCTCGCTGAGGCCTGAGCCCACACCCAGCTGCCGGCCGCCTCAGCAGCGGCCACCGACGCTGCCGGTCACCGGCACCACCGGTCACCGACACCGTCGACCACCGACACCGCCGGTGCCCACCACCTCGGGCGCGGCATCCCAGCAGACGGGATGCCGCGTCCGAACTGTATGCCCGCAGATGCGCGAGCGGTAATGTGACAAACGCCCGCTGCGGCCAGACGCCGGCCGCGTCCCCATCAACTGAGGAGTGAACCATGGGCACCATGAAAGCCGCCGTCGTCACCGAATTCGGCGCAGACCTCAACGTCAGCGATGCCACCGACATCCCCACCCCCGGACCCCACGACGCACTCGTCAAGCTCATCTCCACCGGCGTGTGCCACACCGACCTGCACGCCGCCCACGGCGACTGGCCGGTCAAGCCGAGCCCGCCGTTCATCCCCGGCCACGAGGGCGTCGGCCGCGTCGAAGCCGTCGGCGATGAGGTCACGACCGTCAAGGTCGGCGACATCGTCGGCAACGCCTGGCTGTGGAGCGCCTGCGGTGACTGCGAGTTCTGCCGCACCGGCTGGGAGACGCTGTGCGAGAAGCAGCAGAACGGCGGCTACTCCGTCAACGGCTCCTTCGGTGAGTACATGCTCGTCGACGCCCGCTACGCCGCCCACATCCCCGAAGGCGCGGACCTCAACGAGATCGCACCCGTCCTGTGCGCCGGCGTGACCGTGTACAAGGGCCTGAAGATGACCGAAGTCAAGCCCGGCCAGTGGGTCACGATCTCCGGGATCGGCGGGCTCGGCCACATCGCCGTGCAGTACGCCGTAGCGATGGGCATGCGCGTGGTCGCCGTCGACATCGCTGATGACAAGCTCGCCCTGGCCAAGAAGCACGGCGCCGAGGTCGTCGTCAACGCGATGACCGGGGACCCGGCCGCTGAGGTCGTCGAGGCCACCGGCGGCACCCACGGCGTGCTCGTCACCGCCGTGCACCCCGACGCGTTCGGTCAGGCGATCGGCATGGCCCGCCGCGGCGGCACCATCGTGTTCAACGGACTGCCGCCCGGGGACTTCCCGGCGCCGATCTTCGACATCGTGCTCAAGGGCCTGACGATCCGCGGCTCGATCGTCGGCACCCGCCAGGACATGGCCGAAGCGCTCGACTTCTACGCCCGCGGCCACATCCACCCGACCTACCACGTGCGCCGGCTCGACGAGATCAACCAGGTCTTCGACGAGATGGTCCACGGCAAGATCGACGGCCGCGTCGTCGTCGCCTTCGACGGCTGAGACCAGCCGCACCGGCCGGCACGGGGGTGCGGTCGGTGCGTGACCCGTTCCCGAGGCGGGCGTGCGGTGGACACCGTGCGCCCGCCTCGGTCGTGGGGAGGGGGAGATGGTGCCGATGTGCGGGAACTGTTACACGATCGTCGTCTGAGCCTGTGGGCGCCGGCGATAGGCTGGGAGTCACACCTCTCGCCCCCAACCCAACAGGACTGGAGCACTTATGGACATCGGCGCGATCATCGGGATCCTCGTCGCCCTCGGCGTTGTCATCGTCATCCTCATCGTAGTGGCAGCTCTGCTGTTCGGCGGCCTGCGCTCGAGCATCTTCTTCACCGTGCACACGCAGGAGAACGTCATTGTCGAGCGGTTCGGCAAATTCAAGAAGGTCGCCAAGCCCGGCCTCAACACCAAGGTCCCGTTCATCGAGACGACGACCAAGCCGATCTCCCTGCGCGTCCAGCAGCTGGAGGTCAACATCGAGACGAAGACGAAGGACAACGTCTTCGTCATGGTGCCGGTGGCTGTGCAGTACCTCGTGAGCGAGGACAAGGTCGTCGACGCCTACTACCGGCTGGCGAACCCGGAGGAGCAGATCCGCTCGTACGTCTTCGACACCGTCCGCTCCGCCCTGTCGACCCTGACGCTGGATTCGGCTTTCGAATCCAAGGACGACATCGCCACCAGTGTTGAGCACCGGCTGTCGGCGCAGATGGCCGGCTATGGCTTCCGCATCGTCAACACTCTCGTCACCGACATCTCCCCGGATCAGCGGGTGCGCGATTCGATGAACTCGATCAACGCCGCCCAGCGCGACCGGGTCGCCGCGCAGGCACTTGCCGAGGCC
The DNA here is from genome assembly GCF_025144725.1 of Brevibacterium sp. p3-SID960. GTDB lineage: Bacteria > Actinomycetota > Actinomycetes > Actinomycetales > Brevibacteriaceae > Brevibacterium. The sequence goes on from NZ_JALXKS010000047.1 coordinate 12,005, forward strand.
GACAAGATCAAGCGCGTCACCCAGGCTGAGGCTGAGGCCGAGTCCAAGCGACTGCAGGGTGAGGGTGTGGCCGGGCAGCGCAAGGCGATCGCCACCGGCATCGCCGAGCAGTACGAGATGCTGCGCCGGGCCGGCATCGAATCGACCGCCGAGCAGCTGCTGCTCATGACCCAGTACTTCGACACCATGCAGGATGTTGCCCGCAACGGCCGCTCGAACGTCCTCATGCTGCCGAGCAACCCCGGCGCGCTCGGGGACCTCACCAGCGAGATCCGCAATGCGCTGCTGACCTCGCACGAATCCGAGCGGGCTATCTCCGATTCCGATCGTGACTCCCATCAGCAGCGCCTCGAGGCCCAGCGCCGCGAACGCGAGGAGGCTGATCGCGCCCGCCGCGCCCGCGAGCAGTCCGCCCAGCAGCGGGTCCGCCGGGCAGCTGACCAGGCCCGCCAGCAGCAGGGTCGCAATTTACCGGAACCGCCGGATTTCATGCCCGGCATGTGAGGCACAGGCTGACGCTTCGGAGGTGAGTCCCGGCGCAGCTGAGCAGACCGCCTCTTCACGCCCCGACTGGCAGCAGCCAGGCGGGGCGTGAGTGGTGTGGGGTGGGGCGGTGATTCTGTTCGCTTTCGTTTTTCGTGTGGAATGGAGCTATGTCCACCGTTCCTCATACAGAGATGAGTGCCGAAGCATCGGACGCCTACGAGGCGTTGTCGACCAAGCTGGCGTCGACACATTCTGTGTCTCTGGCCGCCGGAGATGGACCGTCCATCGAGCTTCCTGAGGAGATCCGTTCACTCCTCGGGCAGGTGACTGATGCCCACTTGCGGGATGAGCAGGTTTCGCTTCATCGCACCAGCAAGTTCTTGACGACGACTGAGGCCGATGCCCAACTGGACGTGTCTCGCCCGACGAGAAAGGACCTGGTTGAAACGTCGGCGGATCCTCGATGAGCTGCTGTGGTCGGTCGAGATCCTCAAGGAGACGGAAAGAGCTCTGGTCGAGAAGAGAGGACTCGACTCGGTAAGAGCTGATTCTCGTGGCCCGAAAATGGATGCTGCCTTCGAAGGTGCCGAGGTTTCTGCGGATGAGTCGCTTGCTTCTCAGATGACCTGCCACGAGAAGGACCGTCATGTCCTGGCCAGCGCTGGCACCGGTGACGCTGATGTGCTGGTGATTTCAACATCCGCGATTTCCCGAAGGCGTCGGTTGAACCCTACGGAATAGCTGTGATGCACCCGAATGAGTTCCTGACAGAGCTCTTTCATCACCACCCACGCGAAATCCAGCGACAGCTATCTTCCCTCAGCTCCAGGATGCATCCGCCGGATTCATCGGTGGCCTCCTCGTCTGTCGCTCCACCTCCCCGCGCCATTCGGCGGTTCGGAGGCGTACACTTGGACATCGTCCGCGTCGAGGTGCGCCCTCATGACCGCCGGGCAGACCCCATTACCACACACGAAAGGGCACGCGGCACCCCCGTGAGCACACAGCACCAGGACACCTCCGCCTCGGGCGCGGCAGGCGGCTTCTTCGGCACCAACGGCACCCTCGATCGCTTCTTCCACGTCTCCGAACGCGGTTCGACGATCGGCCGCGAGGTTCGCGGCGGCTTCGCGACCTTCTTCGCGATGAGCTACATCGTCGTGCTCAACCCGCTCATCATCGGTGCCTCGATGGACTCCACCGGTCACTTCCTGGGCGGGGGAACCGAACCGAACCTGCCGGCCGTCGCCGCGGCTACCTCGCTCGTCTCCGGCCTCCTCACGATCCTCATGGGCCTCGTCGGCAACTTCCCGATGGCGGTGTCCTCCTCACTCGGACTGTCGGCCTTTCTGACTTACGGTATCGTCGTGCTGCCGGGCATGACCTGGGCTGATGCGATGGGCCTGGTCGTCATCGAAGGTGTCATCCTCCTCATCCTCGTGCTCACCGGCTTCCGCGCCGCGATCTTCAACGCCGTGCCCAGCCAGCTCAAGACCGCCATCAGCGTGGGCATCGGCCTGTTTATCGCCCTCATCGGCATGATGAACGCCGGCTTCCTGTCCAAGGGGGAGGGCGCGGCCCTCGAACTGGGCACCGGCGGGTTCCTCTTCGGCTGGCCGGTGCTCATCTTCCTCATCGCCCTGCTGGGCCTGTTCGTCATGTGGTCAGCCCGCGTGCGCGGCGCGATCCTCTACTCGATCCTTGGCGCCACCGCGCTCGCCCTCATCGTCGAGGCGGTCTTCGGGATCGGCCCGAAGGCCGGCGCCGACGGCGAGGTCGCCAACCCCTACGGCTGGGGACTGACCGTGCCGACGCTCAACCAGGAGTGGCTGAGCTTGCCGGACTTCTCACTGCTCGGCAGCTTCAACCTGCTCGGATCCTGGCAGCACATCGGCATCGTCGCCGCCTCACTGGCGGTCTTCACCCTGCTGTTGGCGAACTTCTTCGACCTGCTCGGCACGATGGTTGCGATCTCGAAGGAAGGCGACATCGTCGACTCCAGCGGCGAGATCCCGCATTCGAAGCGGATCATGGTCGCCGACGCCTTCGGCGCGATCGGCGGCGGCCTCGGTTCGATGTCGTCGAACTCCGGTTTCATCGAGTCGACCGTCGGCGTGGGCGAGGGCGCACGCACCGGCCTGGCCAATGTCATGGCCGGGCTGATGTTCCTCCTCACCATCATCGCCGCCCCGCTCGCCGCTGTGATCCCCACTGAGGCGGCCGCCCCGACGCTCGTGCTCGTCGGCTTCCTCATGATGCAGCAGGTGCTGCGCATCGACTGGGCTGATGTCGAGATTGCGATTCCGGCATTCATGACCGTTGTCCTTATGCCGTTCTCGTACTCGATCACCAACGGCATCGGTGCAGGCTTCATCAGCTACGTCGTCATCAAGGTGCTGCGCGGCAAAGCCCGCGAGGTCCACCCGCTCATGTTCGTCACCGCGGCGCTGTTCGTCGTCTACTTCGTCTCAGGGCCGATCCAGAACGCCCTCGGCGGCTGACGCCAGCGAGAGTCGACCGCGCCGGCCGTCGGCACTGACCGGTGCCGGTACTGACCGTCGTCTGCTGCCTGCCGTCTGCTGCCAGGTCAGTCGAGCAGCACGCCCGCGAGCACCGCCAGGCGCTCCTGCGGGTCGGCAGGGATCTGGCCGCCGAGGTCATCGCCTGCCGCCAGTGCTCGGCACCACCGCATGACGAACGCGTTCTTGGCCACCGGCACCCCCAGTGTATTGCCGATGCGCACGATCTCACCGCCGAGGTAGTCCGTTTCGATCGAACCGGTCCCACGCGCCAGCGACTGCCACGACGAGGAGGCGAACTCCTCGACACCGGCGACCTCGCCGAGCTCGATCCGGTCCTCAAGCCCGAAGGCCTTCGGACTCGACCCGACGTGCTCGATCCCAGCTGCGGCATAGACAGCCTTCGCCTCAGTCCTGAGCGCTTCGTTGAGCTCGCCGTAGGCGATGCCGGGCCCCAGGATCGAGTCGAGCCCATTGGCCAGATTTGTCAGCAGCTTGCCCCAGATGTGCGGCCACAGCTCATCGGCACTGCTGAGCGCCTTGGCCGCGAACCCCGCCGTGCGCGCGTCGGCGACGAACTGCCGAGCGGTGGGCACCGCCTCGGGGCCGGCTGTGACCGGCCCGGCGAAGTACGCACCGTGATCGGGTTGCATGCGTGTGACGACCTCACCGGGGGAGAGGAAGAGCGCGGGCATCCACACTGTGGCTGCGACCACCGTGTGGAAGTGGCGCGGCGCCTGGCGGGCGGCCTCGGCGCCGTTGAGCAGTAGGACGACTGGCAGCAGCTCGCCAGCCGTTCCAATCACCGTGCCCGAGGCGCCGGTCACCGGGCGGTCGGCCCACTGCGGCAGGGCGGTGAGCGCCTGGTTCGTCTTCGTCGCCAGCACGAGCACGTCACCGGTGCGCAGCTCGACTTCCTCCGGGCGGCGGGCAAGCTCTGGCCGGGAGGTGATGGTCCGTGACGGGGTGCGCAGCTGAAGCCCGTCGGCGGCGATGGCGTCGGCGTGCTCGCCGCGAGCGATGACGGTGATGGACAGGCCGGCGTCGCTGCCGGCCGCTGCGAGGGTGCCGCCGATCGCGCCGGCCCCGATGATGACGTACCTGTTCATGCGTCCACGCTACCAAGGCCGGCGGCAGCGGGAGGCGTTGTAGAAGTTTGCAAAGTTACTCACGGTTTCACGTCCGGATTCCATGAATAACTTTGCTAACTTTCCCACGCATCTGCTGTGCGTGAGGGGGAGAGGCTTCAGTTGAGGGGGAGAGGCTTCAGTGAGGGTCGCTTTCGGCTGCTTGGGGTGATGAGTGTGGTGGCGGCCTTTCCCGGCAGCCGGCTGCGGCCGCCCCGGCCGTAGGCGCCAGCGGTTCCCGTTAGGCTGGGGAGAGGCCCGCTGAACCAGCACCACCGATGGACCAGCGCTACTGCAGCACCGCCGCTACTGCAGCACCAGCGCCATCCGCGCCGTCCAGCCCGCACCGCCGTGAAGGAGTCCTATGTATCAGCCCGTCGCCGTTCCGCCGCGCCGCACCGTCGCCTTGACCGGAGCACGGCTGCTGCCGATCGCTGATGCTGATGGCAACCCGGCGCCCGAGATCGCCTCCGGCACGATCGTCCTCGACGAGGGCACCATCACCGCGATCGGCCCCGATGCCGAGGTCGAGGTGCCTGCAGGTGCCGAGGTCATCGACGCCTCGGGCACGGTCATCGCACCTGGCTTCGTTGAGAGCCACGCCCATATGGGCGTCCACGAGGACGGCGAGGGCGGCGAGAGCAATGACGTCAATGAGATGACCGACCCCGACGGTTCGGCCCTGCGCGCCCTTGACGCGATCAACCCCGCTGACGTCGGCTTCAAGGACGCGCTGCGCGGCGGGGTCACCACCGCCGTCATCAAGCCCGGCTCCGGCAACCCGATCGGCGGGCGGACCGCGGCACTCAAGACCTGGGGGCGGGTTGCCGACGAGATGCTCATCAGCCAGGACATCTCGGTCAAATCGGCGATGGGTGAGAACCCCAAGCGCATCTACGGCGAGCGCAAGCAGACCCCGGCCACCCGCCTCGGGGTGGCGAAGGTCCAGCGTGAGGCCTTCGTCAAGGCGCGCAACTACATCGCCAACCGGGCTGCAGCCGCCGAGGTGGGGGTCCCCTTCGATCGAGACCTGGGCTTGGAGACGCTGGCCGATGTGCTGACCGGCCGCCTCGTGTGGGATCAGCACTGCCACCGTACCGACGACATCGCCACAGCGATCCGGCTGGCCGAGGAGTTCGGTTACCGGCTCATCATCAACCACGGCACCGAAGGTCATCTCATCGCCGACTACATTGCTGAGAAGGGCCTTGATGTCATCGTCGGCCCGCTCATGACCTCCCGGTCGAAGGTCGAGCTGCGCCACCGCACCCTGGCGACCCCGGCAGCGTATGCGAAGGCCGGGGTGCGGTTCGCGCTCACCACCGACCACCCGGTGGTGCCGATCTTCTTCTTCGCCGACCAGGCCCGGTTCGCTGTGCGCGAGGGACTCGACCCCGCGATCGCACTGCAAGCGATGACGATTCACCCGGCGGCGATCCTCGGACTCGATGACCGTGTCGGGTCTTTAGCGGTGGGCCGCGACGCTGATATCGTGCAGTGGAGCGCCCATCCGCTCGACTTCGATGCGCGTGTCACCAGCGTCTATGTGTCCGGCCGGCGCGTGTACACACACGATTTCGCCAGCGGTGAGGCATTCGTGGCCGACCCGTTCGGCCCCACCCGGATCCACGAGCCGTGAACACCGAGCGTTCGTCCAGCGGCGGTTCACGTGAGCACCAGATCCATCAGGTAGAACCGAGATCAGACCCAGTGTGACGGATGAGAAGGACCAGTGGCAGAAGACAGTGATCGCCCACCGCGCCGGCGTCTGCTGCGCCCGCGCAGCCGCAGCACCGGATCACGTGCCTTGGCAGGCGACGGCGCACTCCATAACGCCCGGCCAGCCGAGATCGGCCGGCAGGCCGGAAAGCGCGATCTCGTCCCGGAGGCCAACCGGCCGCTGAACACCAACGAATACACCGGCTCGACCGCGGGTGCCGCACTGCGCACCACCGGCGGGATCCCGCGGGAGACCGTCGCCGAGGCCACGGAGAAGGCCCAGACCGCCCGGCGGCGCGGGCACAAACAGCCCAAGACCCGCGCTCCGCGCGGCAGGAACGGCAGGCGCGCCGGCTCGGCATCTGCTGCCAACCCAGCCACCGCCTCGGGAACGGCCACGACTCCGGCGACCTCACGCCTGGAGCAGGACCCGGTCGACCCGTCCGAGGCGCTCACCCCGCCGGTCGCCCGCGGCGCCGACGGCAGCTACGGCACAGGCCGGGCAGCCTCCACCCAGCGGTTCCGCCGCAACGGCAGCTCACGCAGCATCGTCGAGAAGACCAACGCCGCCGGCTCCTCGTCGAAGCGGATGGCCGAACGGCTGGCCCGCAAGGCCGTCGGGCAGATCACCGGCGACTCGATGCCGGCGACCGACCCGATCCCGATCGTCGCCACCCTCAAGGGCACCCCCTACCAGGCGCCGGTGATGTCGCAGGCGAAGGGCGAGGAGGAAGCCCGCAAGATCATGGAGCTGGCCGTCGACATCGGCTGGATCATGCTGCGCGCCGGCGCCCCGACCGCCGACGTCGAGGTCTCCGTCATCGCCACCTGCACCGCGCTCGGCCTGCCGACCGTCGAAGTCGACCTGACCTCCAATTCCCTCAACGTGCACTACTCCGACCCCGAGGGTCGACTGCTCAACGTGATGCGCGTCAGCCGCGAGGAGTCGATCCATTACTCGAAGCTCGCGTCGGTGCACAAGCTCGTCACCGACATCGTCGACGGCAAAGTCGAGTATTTGGAGGCCAGCGAGCGGATCGACGCGATCCGCCAGCAGCGCCGTCCGTTCGCCGGCTGGTTCGTCGTCCTGGCCTGGGGCATGCTCGTGACCTGCTTCGTGCTGTTGCTCGGCGGCTCGGCAGTCTCGGCGGTCATCGGCTTCGGGATGGCGATCGTCATCAATCGCTTCGGTGCGCTGCTCGCCCGCTTCGACGTGCCTCCGTTCTTCACCGCGATGGGCCAGTCGACGTTCGCCACCGTCCTCGCGATGGCGGCCTGGACATTCGGGTTCATCGCAGCACCGCAATACCTCGTGGCCGCCGGCATCGTGCTGCTGCTGCCGACTGCCGGCCTCATCGCCGCGGTGCAGGACTCGCTGACAAACTTCCCGCTCACTGCCTCGGCCAAGGCCGTAACCGTCGGCACCACGCTGGCCGGCATCGTCTCCGGCATCGCCCTGGGCATCATGATCGGTCGGGCGATCGGGCTCTCACCCATCGAGGTGATCGTCACCTCCGGCGGAGTCGAGGCGCTCACCACCATCATCTCGCTCATCGCCGCGATCCTTGTCGGCATGTGCGGGGCGATCGGCATGCAGGCTGCCAAGCGCCAGATCGTCATCGCCGGTCTCATCGGCGGCGTCGGCTTCGTCATCTACGTCGGCTGCACGCTGCTGGGCCTAGGCAACGTCGTCACCTGCTTCATCGCCGCCTCTGTCGTCGGGCTCATCGTACGGCCGGTGGCGCTGCACCGCGGCGCGCCACCGATCGTGCTGCTGCTGCCGGGCATCTTCCCGCTGCTGCAGGGCCTGTCGATCTTCTCGGCTGCCTACCAGATCGTCCAGCCGCAGGACGCGATCCCACTGTCGATGGGCTTGTCCTCGCTGTTCACCGCCGTGACAGCCAACGCCGCGATCGCCGTGGGCGCGGTATTCGGCGACTTCCTCGCCCGCCCGATCCACCAGCGGGTCAAGGACCGCCGTGAGAAGTCCGATGCCGTCGCCGAGGCGACCGCCAGCACACATCCGACTCCCACCTCGGGCACGGGGCAGGTCTCCAGCTGAAACCGCCGGTCAGGGCAGCTGCCAGTCGATCGGCTCGCCGCCGCGCTCGGCCAGCAGCGCATTGGCCCGGCTGAACGGCCGGGAGCCGAAGAACCCGCGCGAGGCGCTCAGCGGCGAGGGGTGCGGTGAAGCGATGATCGGCACATCGCCCAGCCGCGGCGCCAGAGACTGCGCATCCCGGCCCCACAGAATCGCCACGAGCGGCCCGCTGCGGGCGGTGAGCACCTCGATCGCCCGGTCGGTGACCGTCTCCCAGCCCTGGCTCCGGTGCGAGGCCGGAGAGCCGGGGGCGACGGTGAGGACCCGGTTGAGCAGCATGACCCCCTGCGCCTGCCACGGGCGCAGGTCCCCACTGCTCGGCGGCGGGACCCCGAGGTCGGCTCCGAGCTCCTTGAAGATGTTCGTCAGAGACCGCGGCAGCGGGCGGACGTCCGGGGCGACGGCGAACGACAGTCCGATCGGGTGACCGGGCGTCGGATACGGATCCTGGCCGACGATGAGCACGCGCACGCCCGACAGCGGTTCGCGGAAGGCGCGGAACACATCGTCTCCGGCCGGAAGGTACTGGCGGCCGGCGGCCAGTTCGGCGCGCAGAAAATCGCCCATCGCGGTGATCTGACCGGCCACCGGCGCCATCGCCTCAGCCCAGTCCGGGGCCATGATCTTCTCAAGACTCATACCGCCATCGTAGCCAGCAGAGGCCTGCGCAGCCCCCGGCGTGACCGGCGACACAGGCGAGCGCTATGCTCAACACAGCGCGTACACCCGCATCGATCTGAAAGGACTCCAATGTCGACGATCGCATGGATCGGGCTGGGCCATATGGGCCTGCCGATGACGAAGAACCTCATGAGAGCCGGGCACACTGTGCGCGGCTTCGACCTCTCCGAACCTGCCATGCACGCCGCCGCCGAGGCGGGGGTCACCACGTGTGCCTCGGCTGCCGAGGCGCTTGAGGGCGCCGAGGTCGTGTTCACGATGCTCCCCAAGGGCGAGCACTCGCTGGCAGCCTACGGCGGCGACGAGGGCATCTTCGCCACGGCCGCACCCGGCACCCTGCTCATCGACTCCTCGACGATCGACGTCGCCAGCTGCCAGCAGCTGCACGACCGGGCCAGGGAGACCGGTTTCGAGTTCGTCGACGCACCAGTCTCCGGCGGCATCGCCGGAGCCGAGAAGGGCACCCTGGCCTTCATGGTCGGGGGCGAGGCGGCGGCAGTCGAGAAGGCCCGCCCGTTCATCGAGCCGATGGCCGGCAACGTCATCGCCACCGGCGCCCCGACGACTGGGCAGGCCGCGAAGATCTGCAACAACCTCATGCTCTTCATCAACATGGTCTCCACCTCTGAGGCGGCGGTGCTCGCCGACCGCCTCGGGCTCGACCACTCGGTGTTCTACTCGATCGCGAAGGTCTCCTCCGGTGACTCGTGGCCGCTGCGCACCTGGTACCCGTACCCCGGCGTCGTCGAAACCTCACCGGCCAATGAGGACTTCGCGCCCACCTTCACCGCCGACCTGGCGCTCAAGGACATCAACCTAGCGCTCGCCGCAGGTGAGGACACCGACACCGACCTGACACTCGGCACGATCGTCAAGGATATGCTCCAGCAGGTCTCGGATGCCGGATCCGGCGGCAAGGACTGCTCGATTGTCAAGAAACTGGTTGACGGCTCCTTCGATGCCTGAGGTTGACGGCTCCTTCGATGCCTGAGCTGGATGCTGCCGCAGCGTGCACACCGCTTTGAATCCCGTCCCTCACCCTGAGGGCCCTGTTGTGAAAGGACCACACGATGTCAGATTTCCCGCAGTCCACTGACTGGCACATGCTCATCGGAGGCGAGTGGGTCGACGCCCTCGACGGCTCGCGCGCCGATATCATCACCCCCATCGACCGCAACGTCGTCATCGCCCGCGTGCCCGACGGCAAGGCTGAGGACGCCGATCGCGCCGTCAAGGCCGCCCGCGCAGCCTTCCCGGCCTGGTCGGGTCTGCACTTCAAGGAGCGTCAGAAGATGCTGACGAAGTGCGCCGATGCCCTGGAGGCCAACATCGAGACGCTCGCCGAACTCACCGCCCTCGACACCGGCAATGCCAAGCGCACCCAGGCCCGTCCCGAGGCGACGATGCTCTCGGAGATCTTCCGGTACTTCGGTGGTGTCGCCGGCGAGGTCAAGGGCAATACGCTGCCGGCCGGTGAACAGCAGCTCAACTACACGAAGCGTGTGCCGCTCGGCGTGGTGGCCGGCATCCTGCCGTGGAACTCGCCGCTCATGATCGCCGGTTTCAAGACCCCGGCAGCGTTGGCGGCAGGCAATACGATCGTCCTCAAGTGCGCTGAGGACGCACCGCTGACGATCCTGAAGATGGCCGAGATCTGCTCTCAGTTCCTTCCCGACGGCGTCCTCAACGTCGTCACCGGCAAGGGCTCGGTGATCGGCGAGGCGCTCGTCCAGCACCCGGATGTCGACAAGGTTTCGTTCACTGGCTCGACCTCGGTGGGCCGCCACGTCGCCGAGGCCGCTGCCAGCCGCCTGGCGCACTCCTCGATGGAGCTCGGCGGCAAGAGCCCGAACATCATCTTCCCGGATGCCGATCTGGAAGCCGCGCTCGATCAGGTGCTGCTCGCCACCCGCTTCGCCCGCCAGGGCCAGTCGTGCACGATGGGCTCGCGCCTGTTCCTGCACGAGGACATCTACGACGACTTCCTTGCCAAGCTGGTCGAGAAGGTCAAGGGACTCACAGTCGGCGACCCGCGCGATGAGGCCTCCGACATCGGCTGCGTCATCAACCAGAAGCAGTACGACCAAATCCAGGAGTATATCGACCACGGCAAGGCCGAGGCCGGTGTCGAGGTCGCCTATGACGGGCATGACTCCCTCGAGGTCGGCGAGTCGGGCTTCTACCACGCCCCGGTGATCTTCGCGCAGGCCAAGAACGACTGGAAGACCTCCCAGGAGGAGATCTTCGGCCCGGTGCTCTCCGTCATTCGGTTCTCCACCGAAGACGAGGTCGTCGAGATGGCCAACGACTCCGACTACGGCCTGGCCGCATACGTCTTCACCGGCGACCTCGGTCGCGGACTGCGGATGGCCGACCGGATCCAGTCCGGCTGGGTGCAGGTCAACCAGGGCGGACCGCAGGTCGTCGGACAGGCCTACGGCGGCTTCAAGACCTCCGGCCTCGGCCGTGAACTCTCCCTTGAAGGCATGCTCGAAGGCTTCACCCAGATCAAGCAGGTCAACGTCAAGATCGGCTGACC
>NZ_JALXKS010000048.1 GCF_025144725.1 Brevibacterium sp. p3-SID960
CCCCGGGAGCAGAAGGATCAGGATCCGCGCTGGTCCTCCGGGACCTTCGCGGCATCGGCAACCTCGCCGAACCATTCTTCGACGAGCTTGTCGTACGAGCCGTCGTCGAACATCTCGCCGAGCATCGTGTTGAACTCATCGGCGAGTTCGGTGTTGCCCTTCTTGAAGCCGGCGCCGAGTGCCTCGTCGGTGTCGTAGTCCTCGGCGAGTTCGAGCTTGTCGCTGGCCTGGGTGGCGGCGTAGATCGTCGAGAGGTTCGCCACCGCCGCGTCGATCTGGCCCGAGGTGATCGCCTGGGTCAGCAGGCCGGAGTCCTCGAACTGCACAACCTTGGCTCCGGCGTCCTGGGCGTACGACTCACCGGTCGTCGCCTGCTGAGCCCCGACCTCCTTGTCCTTGAGCTCGTCAAGGGACTTGATGCCGGAGTCCTTGGTGACCATGAGGCCGAGGTTGTCGAGCAGGTACTTGTGGGAGAAGTCGAACTTCGTCGCCCGCTCTTCGGTGATCGACATGCCCGACAGCGCCAGGTCGCACTGCGCGGTGTCGAGGGCCGAACCGGATTCGATGGCCTCGAAGCCGGTGGTGACGACGTCGAGTTCGAGGTCGAGACGCTCGGAGAGCTTCTTGGCCAGGTCGATGTCGAAGCCGACGGTCTCGTTGTTCTCGTCGGTGAACTCGAACGGCTCATAGGGGATGTCGGAGCACAGGGTCAGCTTGCCGCCGGAGACGGGCTGGAAGCCTTCGGCGCCGTTGCCGTCGTCTCCGCCGCTGCCGCCGCAGGCGGACAGGACTAGGACTGATGCCGCCGTCAGGGCAGCAATGCTTAAGGATCGCTTCACGGAATTCCTCCTGGTTGCGGTGCGGTGAGGTTGTCACCGGGTGGTACGAACCCGGCGCCGGTGCTCCGGCGCCCACCGAAAGTGCGGTGTGCGGTTGAGCTTATCGTGAAGCAGGTCACAAGTCATTGGCGGCTGTGCGGCACTGGTGATTGTGTCCAAATCGTGTCCGCCCATCCCCGTGCCCGAGGCGGGGGTTCAGGCGCTGCCGGTCACCGGTGCCGAGGCGGTGGCTGGCTCCGCTCCCGAGGCGGTGGTCCCGGGGGCCTCGACTGCCTCCGTGGCGATCGCCGCCAGTGTCCGCTCAGCCAGGGCTGCAGCCCGCGGGCCGGTCATGAACCGCGGCTCGGTCGCCCGGGAGATGGCGATGCCGTCGAAGGTCGCCAGCGCCCACCCGGCCGCCGCCTCGGGATCGGGATGGTGCGGGTGGGCCGCCGTGACGAGTTCGCTCATCTGTTTCCGCAGCTGGGCCCATGTGCGGGCGTGGATCTCGGCGAGTGAGGGGGTGACGCGGGACAGGGCGACGAAGTCGAGCCAGATGCCGGCGGCGGTGAGGTCTTCCTCGCGGATCGAGCAGAGCATGAAGGACAGGTGGCGCAGCACTGAGGCGGCCTGCCCGGCCTCTTCGGCAGGAGTGCCGGCCGGTTCCAAGGTCCTCAGGTAGTCCTCGATGTCGGCGGTGACCGCATCCGAGATCGCCTCCATCGCTGCAGTCAGCATCGCGGCCTTGGTGGGGAAGTGGTGCTGGACTGCGCCGATCGACACCCCGGCCTGACTGGCGACCGTGCGGACGGTGGCCTTCTCGATGCCGCCTGCGGCGATGACGGTGACGATCGCCTCGACGATGTGGTCTCTGCTGGTGCTCATGGATCCTTCTCTGTCGGCGGTCACGGTGCTCCCGCACCGGCAATACAAGTGTATTGCACACCCGACCATACGACTGTATTGTTTCGGCTATGGAGACCTCCCCGACCCGCGGCGCAGCGGATCCCGGCGCACGTTGCGACCGGCCAGCCGGCCCCGCTGGCACCTCCGCTCGTGACGCCACAGCTGCCCCTGGCCGCCGACGCGTCGCTGGACTCGATATCGCCCGCGGTGCCGCAGTGCTCGGCACGCTCGGCACCAACATCTGGCTCTTCACCCACCCCGCCGGGCTGCTCGGCTCCCTCCTCGATCCACTCGCCGGGATTCCCGCAGGTGCTCAGACGCTGGCCTTCCAGGTGCTCAGCTCCCTGAGCAACGGCAAGTTCCTCTCCCTGCTCATGATGATGTTCGGCATCGGCGTGTTCCTGCAGTTCACCGCCTGGCGCAAGCGCAGCAGGCGCCGCGGCTGGCTGCGCACCTACGTCCCGCGCGCAGGACTCCTGTTCCTCGACGGGCTCATCAACTTCATCCTCATCGCCGAATTCGACGTGCTCATGGGCTATGCCGTCACCGGCTTCATCATCGCCGGGATCATCGCCACCTCACCGCGCAGCGCACGCATCTGGGCCTGGGTGACCGGGGCCCTCCATGTGTTCGGCATCGGTCTGCTCAGCCTCCTGCTGCTCACCCAGCCGGGAAGCGCCAACGGCGTTGCCGGTTCCGAGCTCACCGGCCCGGCCGCCGACTGGCCGCTGTGGGACGGCATCAACCCCTACCGCGAGGCCAGCTTCACCGAACTCGCCGTCTTCCGCCTCGACAACAGCCTCATCTTCCGTGCCGAACCGATCTTCACCCTCGCCATGGGCATCTGCCTCTTCATCATCGGAGCCCGCCTCTTCGCCGCCGGCATCTTCACCGAAGACGGTGCCGGGCTGCGCCGCCGCTGCCTGCTCATCGGCGCCGCTGCCGCACCTGTCGACCTGATGTTGGGCATCATCGGCTCGCCAGCTGCGGTCGTCGCCCAGCGCTACCTCACCGCCAGCCTCGTCGCCGTCGGTCTGCTCGCCCTCATCGCCCATGCCAGCCTGCGCCGCTGGATCCCCCGGGCCATCGAGACTGCGTGCGCGGCCGCCGGGCGGATGTCGCTGAGCGTCTACGTCGGCCAGAATCTGCTCGCCGGCGCCCTGTTCTTCGGCTGGGGGCTCGACCTCGCCGGCCGGTTCCCCGACGCCCGGCTCGCGCTCACCGTCATCGGGTTCCTCACGGTGCTCACTGCGGTCATCGCCTTCGCGCTGACGTGGCAGACGATCGCCGCCCGCCGCGGTGTGCGCGGACCCGGTGCCCGCGGGCCGCTCGAATGGCTCACCCACATCGCGCTGACGAAGTTGTCGTGATCCCGCCTCGGAGGCCGCGGGGAGGAACCCGTGTGCCGCTGCTGTGCTGGCGGTCCACACCCTCACCCTCGCGCATATTGTTGAACAATTGCTAGAGTGTGTCGCATCACACGGTGAGGTCATTTCCGCGCCCGCGTACCGCGGCCGGACCGCATATCCAACCGAGGGATCGTCATGAACAGCCGCAATCCGGACCACACGCCCGACCACCACGGCGCCCACGCAGCCGGGGTGCAGGGTGACGCCGCGCACGCTGACACGGGAAGCGCAGGCGGCACCCAGGCCGATGCGAAGAAGGCGGTGACGATCGGGGCGACCGGTCGCACCGCGATCTTCGGGGCCATGTTCCTCATGGCCACCTCCTCGATCGGCCCGGGCTTCATCACCCAAACCTCGGTGTTCACCGTCCAGCTCGGCGTCGCCTTCGCGTTTGCGATCCTCGTCTCCGTGCTCGTCGACATCGCCATCCAGCTCAACGTCTGGCGGGTGCTCGGCGTCACCGGCCTGCGTGCCAACGAACTGGGCAACCGGGTGCTGCCGGGCATCGGCTGGGTGATGGCCGCCTTCGTCTTCATCGGCGGGCTCATCTTCAACATCGGCAACATCGGCGGTGCCGGCCTGGGCACCAACGCGATGCTCGGCATCGACGCGAAGATTGGCGGCGCGGTCTCAGCGCTCATCGCGATCTTCATCTTCCTGTCCAAGCGTGCCGGCGTCGCGCTCGACCGCATCGTCGTGGCACTCGGCGCGATCATGATCCTGCTCATGCTCTACGTTGCGATCGTCTCGCAGCCGCCGGTGGGCGAGGCGCTGAAGAACACGGTGCTGCCCGAGGAGGTCGACTTCCTCGTCATCACCACCCTCATCGGCGGCACCGTCGGCGGCTACATCACCTTCGCCGGCGCTCACCGCCTCATCGACTCGAAGATCACCGGACGTGAGAACATCGGTCACATCACGCAGGTTTCGGTGCTGTCGGTCATCATCACCGGCGTCATGCGCGTGCTGCTCTTCCTCGCGATCCTCGGCGTCGTCGCAGGCGGTGTGGCACTGTCACAGGACAACACCGCCGCCGACGCCTTCCGCGCCGCCGCCGGTGAGGTCGGTCTGCGCGTCTTCGGCGTCGTGCTGTGGGCGGCCGGCCTGACCTCGGTCATCGGCGCCTCGTACACCTCGATCAGCTTCGTGACCACTCAGCGCACGAGCCCGCGCATCCGTAACCTGCTTACCATCGCGTTCATCGCCGTGTGCGCGACCGCCTTCCTCATCCTCGACCAGGCCCCGCAGACGCTGCTCATCTTCGCCGGCGCCTTCAACGGCCTCATCCTGCCGATCGGCTTCGCCATCGTGCTGTGGGTTGCCTGGGTCCGCCGCGACCTGCTGCACGGCTACCGCTACCCGAAGTGGCTCGCCGCCCTCGGCACGCTCACCTGGCTGCTGACGATCTGGCTGGGGTGGAATTCGCTCACCGGCATCGCCGCCCTGTGGCAGGGATGACGATGGATTCCGTTCCCGAGATCCCGGCTGGCACCGTGCCCGAGGCGCCGGCTGGCGGCGTGCCCGAGGCGCCGGCTGGTGGCGCATTCGCCTCGCCTGCTGCGGCGCGGGCGGCGTTCCGGGCTGGGCTCGTGCGTCCCACCTCGGGCCTGTGCCCGGGCTACACGCAGGTCAACCTGCTCGCGGTGCCGCAGGAGTACGCCTTCGACTTCCTGCTTTTCGCCCAGCGCAATCCCAAGCCGATGCCCATCATCGGCGTGCTCGAGGCCGGGCAGACGAGTTCTGAGCTGCTGGCCGGAGGCGACATCCGCACCGATGTGCCCAGCTACCGCGTCTACCGCGACGGCGAACTGGCAGACACGTGCAGCGAGGTCACCGAGCTGTGGCGTGAGGACATGGTGGCCTTCCTCATCGGCTGCTCATTCACCTTCGAGTCTGCGCTGCTGGCAGCCGGGATCGAGATCGCCCACATCAGCCAGGGTGTCAACGTGCCGATGTACCGCACCTCGATTCCCACGGTCCCGGCCGGCATCTTCTCCGGCCCGCTCGTCGTGTCGATGCGCCCGCTGCCAGCCAGTCAGGTCGCTGAGGCGGTGCGGATCACCTCGCGCTATCCGGCCGTGCACGGAGCGCCCGTGCACATCGGCAATCCGGATGAGATCGGCATCTCCGACCTCGCCTCCCCGGAATACGGCGACGCGGTCGAGATTCCGGAAGGCCACATCCCGGTGTTCTGGGCCTGCGGTGTCACCCCGCAGGCGGCGCTGCTGGCAGCCCGGCCGAGCCTGGCGATTGCCCACGCGCCGGGACAGATGCTCATCACCGATGCCGCCGACAGCCGGTTCCAGGTGCCGTGAGGTGTCCTGCCGCCGGAAAGCCGGCGAATTCCCGGGACATGACGATCGCTCAGCGCGCCCCGTTACGCTCAGCGGCGCAGCGATGAACCGACGACGGGCCGCCAGAAGAGCATGACGGCTGCCAAGCCGACCCCGGAAATGCGGAGCGGACGGTGCTGACGGCTGCTCCCGATGCGTCGAGGAGTCCTGTCGCTCACGACGCTGGCGGACCGGCTGGCCGCTCAGGCCCGGGCGAGCAGCTCGCGCACATCGGCGCGAGCACGCTCAAGATAGGCGCGCATCTCCGCAGCCGCCTCCATCCGTCGGCCCTCTGCGGCCAGCTGTGCGATCGCGGCATTGAGTTCGACGTAGGGAAAGTGGAAGTTGTGCCGCTCAACGGAACCGCGGATGAACACGAGCCGCATGAGCGCGAGCATTCGCACCATGACGGTATCGGCGTACACGGAGTTCGCCGAGGCGATGATCGCGGAGTGGAACCGCTGATTGGCATCACCGGCGCCGTGCGGATCGCCGGCTGCCATTGCCGCCCGGCCCTCCTCGACGCAGCGCGTGAGCAGCGCCGCATCGAGACGCTCGGACCACTGCAGTGCGGCCGGTTCGAGCAGTGAGCGGAACCGGTAGATCTCATCGACATCGCGGGTTTCGGGAAGCGTGACGCACACGCCGCGGTGCGGCCGGCGCGCCACCACCCCGAACTCCTGCAGGGAGACGAATGCCTCGCGCAGGGTGTTGCGGGATACATCGAGTCGGCCGGCGAGTTCCACTTCGTTGAGCTTCTCACCGGGTTCGAGCATGCCGGTCGAGATCTCATCGAGCAGCGTGTGCACCACGCGCTGCGGTGCGGACACGTAGTTCTCGGTCACGGCGCCATCGTAGAATACTCGTTCAGGATATCCGGGCAAGCGTCTGACCTGCGGACACTTCGTCGCCAGCGGCCAACGATCGGCAGGCGATCGTCCCGTCTGCCGGGGCTGTGATGTTGGATTCCATCTTCATCGCCTCGATCACCGCGACTGTCTGGCCCTCCTCGACCGTGTCGCCGTCTGCCACCTTCCACGTGACGAAGCTGCCGGCATACGGGCTTGTGACCTCCGCTCCCGAGGCGCCGGCCGCCTGGGAGCTGTCAGTCGCCTGGGAAATGCGGGCCGCGTCGTCCCGCCCGCCCGAACCCTGAGCGGACGGGCTCTCACCTGCAGACGCGTCGGCGCCGGCAGCGGAGAGCCGGTTGAGCAGCTCGGCCGGCAGGCCGATCTCGACCCGGCGGCCGTCGAGCTCGATGCCGAAGCGGGTGAGGGGCTGCCCGGCCTGGTGATCGGCGAAGGCGGCAGTGCGTTCGAACTGCTCGGCGAAGTCGCTTTCGATCCACGTCGTGTGCACGGCAAAGGACTCGGCGAAATCCGGATGGTCCAGCACCGCCTGATGGAACGGCACCACGGTGGCGACACCGTCGATGACGAGTTCGCGCAGTGCCTGCCGGGCACGCGTGATCGCCTGGTCGCGGTCGGCGCCGTAGACGATGAGCTTGGCCATCATCGAGTCATAGGCACCCGGGATCGTCGACCCGCTTGTGACCCCAGTGTCGACGCGGATGCCCGGGCCGGTCGGGACCTCGAACCGGGTGATGGTGCCCGGGCAGGGGACGTAGCCGTTGGCGACGTCCTCGGCGTTGAGCCGGAACTCGATTGCATGCCCCAGCTGCGGCACGGTGATCTCGCCCGCGTCCTCGGCAGCAGTGCCGTCAGCTGCAACTCCGGCAGCATCCCCGGCAGCGCCGTCAGCAGCAAGGCCGGCAGCGCCGTCAGCAGCAAGGCCGGCAGCGCCGTCAGCAGCGCCGCCGGCTGCGAAGGACAGCGGCTGGCCGGCGGCGATGCGGAACTGCTCGCCGACGAGGTCGATCCCGGTCGTCATCTCGGTCACCGGGTGCTCGACCTGCAGGCGCGTATTGACTTCCAGGAAGCTGATGGTGCCGTCTTCAGCGATGAGGAACTCGACCGTGCCGGCGCCGGCGTATCCGGCAGCGCGGCAGATCTTCACCGCACCGGCACGGATCGTCGCCTCCTGCCAGGCGGTGAGGAACGGCGCTGGGGCCTCCTCGACGAGCTTCTGGTTGCGCCGCTGCAGCGAGCAGTCCCGCAGCCCGACGACGAGCGTGTGCCCGTGCGCATCGGCGAGGACCTGCGCCTCGACATGGCGGGGGCGGACGAGGAACTTCTCCACAAAGCACTCCCCGCGGCCGAACGCCGCCACCGCCTCACGCCCGGCGGCAGCGAAGGCGTCTTCGACATCGTCGAGCTCGTGGACGACCTTGAGCCCGCGCCCGCCACCGCCGTAGGCGGCCTTGATCGCAATCGGCAGGCCGTGCTCTTCGGCGAACGCGTGTGCCTCTTCCCAGTCCTCGACCGGCCCGTCCGAACCTGGGGCCAGCGGAGCGTCGACCGACAGCGCGATCTCGCGGGCGGTGACCTTGTTGCCCAGCTTCTCGATCACCTCTGCCGACGGTCCGATCCACGTCAGCCCTGCCTCGGTGACGGCGGAGGCGAACGCGGCGTTCTCGGCGAGGAACCCATAGCCGGGATGGACGGCATCGACGCCTGAGCGCAGGGCGGTCTCGATGAGGGCCGGGATGTTCATGTACGTCTCGGCCGGGGCAGTGCCGGGCAGCCGGTGGGCTTCATCGGCGATGCGGGCGTGGAGTGCGTCGGCGTCGGCATCGGAGTACACGGCCACTGAGCGCAGCCCGTGGTCGGCGGCGGCGCGAGCGATGCGTACGGCGATCTCGCCGCGGTTGGCGATGAGCACAGATGAGAGCGTCATGTGGGATCTCCTGCTGAGTCGGCGGCTGTCTCGAAGACGGTGAAGCGCACCTGGGCACCCGGCGGCAGCTGGGCGGCGAGGTCGAGGTCTTCGGCGATGACGGTGGCGATGACCGGATACCCGCCGGTCACCGGATGGTCCGCAAGGAACAACACCGGCTGGCCCTCCGGCGGCACCTGGATCGCCCCGGAGACCATGCCCTCACTCGCGAGCTCCCCGGTGTCTTCAGCCCGGCGCAGCGGCCGGCCGCCCTTGCCTGCATGCAGGCGCAGGGCGATGCGATTGGACTCCTGGCTGACCGTCCACACCTGGCCGGTCAGCGTCTCCCGTTCACCGGGAGCGCACCAGTCCTCGCGCGGCCCGGGCACCACCCGCAGGGACGCGGACATGAGGGGACTCTCCGGTAGGGTCGCAGGCTCCGATCCGCCGACGGCACCGACATCGGGGGTGACGGGAACCTTGAGCTGCTGGCCAGCACTGATCGGCTCGGGGCCGAGTCGGGAGAGCGTGTCGGTTGCTGCCGAGCCGAGCACCTCGCTGGTGACGAACCCGCCGCGGATCGCGAGATAGCTGCGGATCCCGTGTGTCGGTGCACCGATCTCGACGCTCTCACCGGCCGGGACGACGAGCGGGGTGCGCAGCGGGGCGGGCTGCCCGCCGACGGTGACCGGCGCCTCGGCTCCGGTGACGGCTAGGGTGAGGTCGGTCTCAGCTTGCAGCGCAAGCCCGCCGAAGAGGCATTCGATGACGGTGGCGTCGCCGCGGTTGCCGACGATCCGGTTGGCCTGCCGGGCCGAGGCGCGGTCGAGCACCCCGGAGGTCGGCACGCCGGTGTCGCCGTGGCCGGTGCGCCCGCGGTCCTGGAACAGCGCCTGCAGACCCACGGCGGTGACCCTCGCCGCCGGGCGGGCCGGCTGGCTCGCCGGCGCCGAGGCGGTGGCCGGGGAGAGAATGATCTCCTCGCTGACAGCCCGGTAGCGGATCTCATCACCCGGGCTGATGCGGTTGGGCGGGTCTTCGCCCACGTCCCACACCGAGGTGGGGGAGGAGCCGAGCAGCTGCCAGCCGCCGGGTGAGTCGATCGGGTAGACGGCGGAGAACGACCCGGCCAGGGCGACGGAACCGCGCGGCACCTTGGTGCGCGGGGAGGCCCGGCGCGGGGTGTCCCAGCCGCTGCCGGCGGCGGTGCAGTAGGCGAAGCCGGGGGAGAACCCGCCGAAGGCGGCCAACCAGTCTTCGCTCGTGTGCCGGTCGATGAGCGCCTCGGTCGAGACGCCGTAGTGCTCGGCGACTGCCTCGAGGTCCTCGCCGTTGTAGACGACGTCGATGTCGATGCGCTTGTGCGCACCTGCGGCCGCGTCATCGGGGGTCAGTTCGCGCAGGGCGGTCAGGGCCATGTCGAGGCCGCGGCGGGTGGCGGCTTTGAACAGCAGCGTGCGGGCGGCGGCGATGACCTCGATCTGCGCGTCGAGCGGGTGGGCGCTCAGGTGGGCGTGCCAGGCCATGACGGTGGCGGTGTCGGGCAGTTCGATGAGCACCGAGCGGGTGCCCATGAGTCGGAACTCCGGGGTGCTCGTCACTGCGCCCGGTCGGTCGGCCGGGTTCATGCGAAGCTCGTGACCGTCACGCCGGCTTCGTCGAGGGCCTCGCGGATGGCTTTGGCCATCTCGACGGCGCCCGGCGAGTCGCCGTGCACGCAGATCGACTGAGCGTCGACGCGCAGAGTGGAGCCGTCGCGGGCAGTGACCGTGCCCGAGGTGGCCATCTCGATGACCCGGGAGCGGACGGTGTCGATATCGGTGACGACCGCATCGTCTTCCGAGCGGGGGACGAGCGTGCCGTCGGGGTTGTAATTGCGGTCGGCGAAGGCCTCGGTGATGACCTGCAGGCCGGCCCTGACGGCCATCTCAGCGGCGATCGAGCCGGGCAGCAGGAGCAGTGGGACGCTGCGGGAGAAGGCGCGCAGGCCGTCGATGACCGCCTGGGCGTGCTCGGCGTTGCGCACAAGCGCGTTGTACAGCGCGCCGTGGGGTTTGACGTAGCGGACCTCGGCGCCGTGCGAGCGGGCGATCGCATCGAGGGCGCCGATCTGGTAGAGCACCTCGTCAGCCAGCTGCTTGGGGTCGTAGTCGATGAACCGGCGGCCGAAGCCCGACGGGTCGTTGTAGGCCGGGTGTGCCCCGATCGTCACGCCGCGGGCAGCGGCCTGGCTGACGGTGGCCGAGATGCCGTGGGGGCTGCCGGCGTGGAAGCCGCAGGCGACATTGGCCGAGGAGACGACGTCGAGGATCGCCTCGTCATCGCCGACGGGAATGCCGGCGACCGATTCGCCCAGGTCGGAGTTGACGTCGATGCTGCTCATAGCTTCTCCTCCAGTTCGCCTCGGCGGGCCCTGATCGTTGTTGAAAAATTCTACGGGATGCGGGCCGGTGTGGCCTCGACGGAAGCTGGGGAAACGGCCGGCACCGCGGATGGTGGCTCAGCCGACGGGGGTGTCGGGTCTCAGTAGCCGGCGGCGCGGCGGGCCCGGCGTGCGTTCACCCGGCGGGTCTCTCCGCGGATGGTGAAGCAGGAGATGACGGTGCCGACGAAGAAGAACCCGCCGGTGAGGAGGAACAGCAGGCCCATGACGATCTTGCCGATGTAGAAGTACTGCAGGCCTGCGATGAGGACGAAGCCGAGGAGGGTGAGGACGAGGGCGAGGCCGGGATCTTTGGCCGGTTCGGTGGCGTAGGGCGACATGTGAGCTCCTTTCGCGAACAGGTGCGCGTGCTGGTGCTCTTCCAAGTCTGCCCTATTGTCATCCGAACCGGCTGGAAGTGACGGGTCCTGGACGGAAGGCCTGGCCGGGAGCCTCAGCTGAGCAGCCGCACGCCGGCCAGTGCAAGCCCGCCGAAGAGCACGCCCCAGGCGATGATCGACACGATCTGCCAGATCGCCACCGCATTGCGGGAAGCGCCGAAGGAGACCATCGCCATCGAGGTGATCTGGCTGGGCAGCACGGTCTGGCCGAGCAGGCTGACGCCTGGCACGCCCCACCGGTCGAAGGCGCGCCGGAGCCTGGCCCGCTTCGGGGAGTCGGCCCGCTTCCGCGCATCAGCCGGCTTCCGCGCTGTCACCCAGGCGCGGATTGTGTGAGCACCGTAGACGAGGGCGAGCATCGACAGCACATTGCCGACGATCGCGGCCGGAATCGCGACCACGGGATGGACGCCGGCGACGATGCCGATGACCGAGCCGAAGTACGACTCGACGAACGGCAGTGCGGAGATGAGGATGATGCCGGCCCAGCGGGCCCACATCGGCAGCGAGGTGGAGAATTCCTGGAGTGCTTCGAACATGGGTCTCTCCTTCACGAGGGGCGGCTTCACGCGGGGCTGCACTTGTCTGG
Organism: Brevibacterium sp. p3-SID960; assembly: GCF_025144725.1. Lineage (GTDB taxonomy): Bacteria > Actinomycetota > Actinomycetes > Actinomycetales > Brevibacteriaceae > Brevibacterium. Next base: position 11,654 of record NZ_JALXKS010000048.1, read on the forward strand.
TACAGCGTGCTAGTTCAGTGTACTGGTACGGTGTGCTAGATTGTCAAGTGACGATCGAAAGTCGTGAACGAAGCGCTGGAAGAGGCGCCAGGCGGGAGGAGTCCGATGGCTGACAGGCGGGAGCAGATCGTCGAGGCCGCCCTTGAACTCGTCGAGTCCGGCGGGCCGGGTGCTGCGAGCGTGCGCGCTGTCGCCGAGCGTGCCGGCATCGGCGCGAGCACGCTCCGGTACCATTTCCCGACTCAGAGTGCGCTCTTGCGCGCAGTGGCTGAGCGGGCCTATTCGCGTGAGGTGCCCGATCTCGACATCGCGAACTCCTCACGGGATCCAGCCGAACGGCTGACCGAGTGCATGCTGCAGTTCCTGCCGCATGATGACGAATCGACGCGCTCGCTGCTCGGCATCTGGGTCACCCAGATGTCCAATGCCTTCGGCCTGGAGGCTGATGACTCCAGTACGCGGATGCTCTCACGGCTCTACGAGATCGGGCTGGCCAGGGTCGAGTCATGGCTGCGCGTCCTCGCCGCCGAAGGGCATCTTGCCGAAGTGGACATCCCCGACCGCGCCTCGCTGCTGAGCGCGGCCTGCGATGGGCTCATGCCGCAGTTCGGCGCCACCGACCTGGAGCTGACGCTCGATGTCGCCCGAAGACGACTGCGCTGGCTGTGCGGAGCCGTGCTCGACCACACGCCCTGAACCCGAAACGCGTGCCACGCACCGCCCGGGGAGGGGCACCCGAGAAGAGAAAGACCCCGGTTCGCACGATCGCGCGCAAACCGGGGTCTGGAGGTCTCAGTTCAGAGGGCTGAGGGCCGGTGGGTTCAGACCATCACTTCGATCAACCGCGGTCCCGGCTCAGCCAGGGCCTCGGAGAACGCGGCGTCGAGTTGCTCGACAGTCTCGACACGACGGGCCGGTACGCCCATCCCCTCGGACACGGCCGACCAGTTGGGCACCGGGTCGCTGAGGTCGAGCAGCGCGCTCGCCTTCGGGCCGAAGTCCGGCACTCCGACATTGGCCATCTCATTGCGCAGGATCTGGTACTTGGCGTTGTTGAAGATGAGCGTGACGACGTTGAGGCCCTCGCGTGCCTGGGTCCACAGCGCCTGCGGCTGGTACAGGCCCGAGCCATCGCTTTCGAGCGTGATGACCGGACGGTCCGGGCAGGCGATCGCGGCGCCTGCGGCCACCGGCATCGCATAGCCGATCGACCCGCCGGTGCCGGAGAACCAGTCGTGCGGGCGCGCCGTGGCGGTCTGTGCCCAGAAGCTCCCGCCGGTCGTGAGGGACTCATCGACGACGATCGCGCCCTCAGGGATCGCATTGCCGAGGAACGCGCTGATCTTCTCCGGGGTGATCGCGCCGCTCGGCATGCCCGGCAGAGACAGCTCAGCAATCTGGCCGCGGCCCTCAGCGGTGCTGGCGCCGGAGGCGATCCCATCACCGGGGACATCAGCACCGGTGGCATCGACCGCCTCGGCGAGAGCCTCCAGTGCGGCGAGCGCATCGCCTTCGCGCGGGCAGATCTCGAAGAAGGTCGTGCCGGCGGCAGTGAGCACGCTCGACTTGTCCGGGTAGGCGAAGAACGCCACCGGCTCCTTCGAGTCGACGAGGATGAGCGCATCGAAATCGGCGAGCAGCTCCTGGGACGGCCCCACCGGGTACGGCACCTTGAGTGTCGTCACCCGCCCGGCGCCGCGCTCGGTGCGGGGGGCGAAGGTGTCAGACAGCAGATGCGCGCCGGTGGCAGCGGCAATCCGCCCGGCCACAGCGAGCTGTTCGGCCCGCACAGCTCGCCCGCCCATGAGGATCGCAGTGCGCGCACCGGAGGCGCGCAGGCGCTTGGCGGCGGCGTCGATGACGCGCTCGTCGAGCACCGGGCGCGGCAATGCGGCGGCAGTCGGCACGGCCGGGTCGCCGGTGACCGGATTCCAGGCCGTGTCAGCCGGCAGGATGAGCGAGGCGACACGACCAGCCTCGGCCTGGCTGATGGCATCGGCGGTGTCGGCTGCGATGGTGTCCGGTGATGGAGAGCTGCGCACCCAGTGGCTGAACGGGCGCGCGGTGCCTTCGATGTCGGATGTCAGCGGCGCGTCGAGGTCGCGGTGGTAGGTGGCGTGATCGCCGATGACATTGACGATCCCAGCCCGGGCGCGCAGAGCGTTGTGCATGTTCGACAGGCCGTTGGCCAGACCTGGCCCGAGGTGGAGGAGCGTCGCGGCAGGGCGATCAGTCATGCGCGAGTAACCGTCAGCCGCACCGGTGACCGTGCCCTCGAACAACCCGAGTACGCCGCGGATCTTCGTCGCCTTGTCCAATGCGGCAACGAAGTGCATCTCCGAGGTGCCGGGATTGGCGAAGCACACCTCGATGTCGTTGTGTTCAAGGGTGGCCAGGAGTCTGTCGGCGCCGTTTGTCATCGGTTCTCTGCTTTCTCTCATCAGCTGGCGCTGCGTGTCTCAGTTGAAGCTGCGTTGTCACTGCCGCGGGCCGGCTGTGTCAGCGGTCAGTAGGGCATGGGGTCGACCGGCCGGGACCCGCTTGTCAGGGGCCGACGGCGCGGCGGCGCGCTGCCGCGCGGTTGACAGCCCTCATCTCATCACCGCCTGCGAGTCCCCGCAAGACGCCAGACGGAGTGAGCTGCGGGCCGGACTCACCGCACAATGCTCTCACCAGCAGTCATGCTTTACCGGCATGGAACCAATCATGCTCTACTGGCATGGAATATACCTAAAAGCGGCGTTTGATGTGCATCAGCGCAGGCCACTGCGGTTGGGAGCCGTTGCACGTGTCGTCTGTCGGCCGAGCTCCGCCTTCATCTGCGAATCTGCCGCCGCATCCGCGACGTCGTCGTCCGCAGGTCCCTGGCGGTCGCGTCATAGGTGACGAACTCCTGGGTGTCCGTGTCGACGGTCCCTGCGGCTGCATCTTCATGCGAGCGTCTCGCCTGCGGTCCCCCACTGGAGATCCCTGTCCGGTCAGTCGGATCGCCCCCGTTGGCCCTTGTGCCGAGCCGCTCCTGCCCCCTACAGTGAATACACTGTATACAAAACGTATGGCGGGCAGCGCGGCCCGCCGCCTCACTCACGCTCAAAGGAGTAGTCGTGTACGTCTATAACACCTGGTACGTCGCCGCCTGGAGCCACGAAGTCACCGACAAGCCCACCGCCCGCACCATCTGCGAGCTGCCGCTCGTGCTCTTCCGCACCCAGGACGGCCAAGCACACGCACTCGTCGACCGCTGCGCTCATCGCGGCTTCCCGCTCTCGGAGGGCCGGGTCGTCAACGACTCCGTCGAGTGCGCCTATCACGGCTTCACCTACGGCCGCGACGGCCGCTGCACGCGTGTGCCCGGCCAGACCGCGCTGCCCGACCGCGCCCGCGTCGGCACCTATCCGGTCCATGAGAAGGACGGCTGGATCTGGGTCTACACCGGCGATCCGGAGCGCGCTGACATCAGCGACATCCCCGACACCCACTGGCACAACGACCCCGAATGGGCACCGGTGTTCCACTCCCTGGGCATCAACTGTCGGGCCGAACTCGTCCACGACAACCTCCTCGATCTCACCCACGAATCGTGGATCCACCAGACGACCGTCGGCGACGACTACATCTACGAATACGGCGTCACCGTCGAAGTCGAGGGCAACACTGTGAGCGTCGACCGGTTCATGCCCAGCGTCGAGGCCCCGCCGCTGTATAAGGACACGATGGGCATCTCCGGGCCCTACGACCGGTTCCACTGCACCGAATTCCATGTGCCCAACCACCACACCCTGCACTCGGGCATCACAGCCGAGGGCCAGCCGCGCGAAGACGGTTACCTCATCAAGGTCACCAACGCGATCACCCCGATCGACGCCGACCACTGCTGGTACTACTACTGCTTCGCCCGCAACTTCGCCGTCGATGACGAGCAGGCGACCAAGGACCTCGAAGTCGGCCTGGCCACCGTCCTCAAGGAGGACGCCTGGGCGCTCGAGCACCAGGAGCGCGGGCTCAAGACCCGCCCGGCTGACGAGTTCGACGTGCTCATCGCCCAGGACGGCGGGGTCGCCAAGGCGCGCCGCATCATGAACGCCCTCATCCGTGCCGAGCAGCGTGAGGCGGCTGCGAAGCACGAGGCGACCGAGACGACGAGCCCCACCGTCGCCTCGGGCGCGGCCACCAGCACTGCGAACACCAGCCCCGCGAACAGCGCCGCCCAGCCGGCCGGTCAGGAGGTGTGAGCGATGTGGATGCTCTCGCGCGGCAGCGCCTTCGACGCCTCGGGCGAGGCCGCCACGGTCGGTGCCGCCTACACTGCCCGGGCCGGCGACGGGCGGGTGCTCGCCTCGTGCCCGGATTCCCCGGAGCGCGGGGATCGTTGGAAGTGGACAATCCGGCTGACCGGGACCGAACCCCACGCCGGCGTCGACATCGACCACGACCCCGAACTTGTGACCATCACCCGCACCACCGTCGAAGGCCCCGGCGAGAAGGACCTGGACCGCGCCACCGGCAGGCAGTTCGTCATCGTCCCGGTCGCCGGCGCCTGCCAGATCAGCATTGCCGGCGGGCCCTGGGCTCGCGACATCACCCCCGGCGACGTCTACATCGCCGAAGGGGAGGAACCTGAGACCCTGCGCATCTCCGCCGCTGACGCCCGCACCCGCGTCGAGGCGATCGAGATCGCCTCGGCCGACGGCAGCCCGCTGCGCTGGGTGCCCTGAAGGAGGAGCTGTGCCCGAACTCATCGACATGAAGGTCATCGGCACCCAAGCGGTGTGCGAGGACGTGATGGCCGTCGAACTCGAACGCGCCGACGGCGGCCCATTGCCCACCTGGAGCCCCGGCTCCCACATCGACATCGAGCTGGCTGCAGGACTGGTGCGCCAGTACTCGCTGTGCTCGGACCCGCGCGCCCCGCGCACCTGGCAGATCGCGGTGCGCCGCGAACCCCGTTCCCGAGGCGGCTCGGACTTCGTACACGGCCAGCTCGCCCCCGGCGCGGTGCTGCGGGCAACCGCGCCGATCAACCGATTCGTCTTCGAGGACGCTGACGAATACGTCTTCATCGCCGGCGGCATCGGCATCACCCCGCTGCTGCCGATGCTCAGGCAGGCCTGGTGGCGGAAGAAGCCGGCGCGCGTGTACTACCTGGGCCGCAGCCGGGGCAGGCTGCCGTTCATCGACACCGTCGAAGAGCTCTGCGACGACGTCACCGTCCATGAATCCGCCGCCGCCGGCCGGCGCGACACCGCCGCCGACCTCGCTGATCTGCCAATCGGCGCGCGCGTCTACGCCTGCGGGCCCGATGCGCTGCTCGACGGGCTGGCCGTCATCGCCGAACGGGAGGGCTTCGCCGATCGGCTGCACACCGAGCGGTTCGTCAACGAGACCGGAGAGGGCGTCACGGTCATGGCTGATGACCGGGAGTTCCTCGTCGAGACGAACACCGGCGCCGAGGTGAGAGTGCCGGTGGGCTGCAGTGTGCTCGAAGCTCTCGAAGGGGCCGGCTACCGGCCATTCAACTCCTGCCGGGAGGGCATCTGCGGATCATGTGAGACCGATGTGCTCGCAGGAGCCATCGATCACCGCGACTCCCTGCTGTCTGAGGCTGAGCGGCAGGCCGGAGATACCATGATGATCTGCGTCTCCCGCTGCACCGGCGACCGACTCGTCCTCGACATCTGAGGACAGGGGCGGCTGAGCTCCGGGCCTTCTGTACCCGGAGCATCTGAGCGCACGGGCATGAAAGCGGTGACAGCGGAGACACCGCAGGAGAGGAGATGCTGATGGCCAATCTGACCGCTGAGGTCAAGGACAAGATCACTGCCGCGGTGGCCAGCGGTGAGCTGGCCCCGGGAACGATGCTGCGCCAGGAGCACATCGCCGAACGCTTCGGTGTTTCCCGCACACCTGCCCGCGAGGCGCTCGTGCAGCTGGCTGCTGCTGGGGTCGTGAGTCAGCGCAGCGGCCGCGGCTTCGAAGTCTGCCCACTCAACGACACCACCGTCGCCGATGTCCAGCAGGTGCGCTTTAGCCTCGAGGCACTCGCCCTGCGCTCACTGACAGGCCAGCTCACACCTCGGGTGCGGTTGGAGCTGTCCCACCGACTCGACCAGGCCGAGCTCGCGCTGGACGCCCCAGCGGAGTTCTTCGAACTCTCCCGTCGCTTCCACATCGAGCTCGTCGACGCGTGCGCGAACTCCTATCTGCGCTCAGTGCTCACCAGCGTGTGGGACCACCCAGTCCAGCAGCGCATCGGCGCCCGAGCCGGAGCCGACCGCGCCCAGCGAGAGGCGACACTCGCCACCCACCGTGAGCTGCTCGCCGCGCTCGCAGGCGGCGATGCCGCAGCTGCCGAGGCTGCGCTCATGGCCTGCCACACTGACTGACATCTCCGCTGCTGTGCAGCAGTGTCTGGTGCGGGGTGCAGTGTCTGGTGCGGGGCGCGGTGAGGTGCGCTGTTCTGGTGTGAGGCGCGGTGTTCCGGTGTGGGACCTCCTGGGCGGTGGCGAATGCAAACCCGCCGCAGCCGGTTCGCAGCTGAATGTGAGGGCTGCGACCGCCTGGGCTCACATGTCCCTGTTTACGTCAGCGTCACCGACAGGCCATGTCGGTCTGTCACTTTCGGGAGTATGGATGCAACGATTTCGGCTCTCCGCACCTGGATCGAGACCACCGGACAGCAGTGGCTGGCCGATGACAACATCACAGGCATCGACATCGCCCACAAGGTCGTCGAGGGCATGACGCTCGATGTCGTGTGCCTGCGCTTCACCGTGCGCCGCAAGCTTGCGGCCGCCGACCCCGCTGCCACCATCCCGCCGTATGTCAGCATCGGCGAGCGCATCGTTCCCACCGATGTGATCGAAGCCCGCCCGCTGGCCGCCGCTCGTCAGCCGGCCCGAGCCTGCGCCTGATCGACGCTGACCCGGCTGCCTGCCGTGGCGTAGACTGAGGGCATGGCTGCACAGGATCGCAAGACTCCAGGACCATCGGTCAAAGACGACGAGATGTATGAAGCGCTGCGCCGCGAGGGCAACAGCAAGGAGAAGTCCGCGCGCATCGCCAACGCCGCCGCGCAGGACTCCCGTTCTGATGTGGGCGAACGCGGCGGGCATGCCGACTCATACGAAGATTGGACCGTCGAGCAGCTGCGCAAGCGCGCTGCCGAACTCGATATTGCCGGCCGCTCGAAGATGAATAAAGACGACCTCATTGCAGCCTTGCGGGGATAAACTCCGCCCCGCACGCGGGACCGTGACCACCGGTGCGGCTTCCGCCGGCCGCGCGCATCGTCATCGGCGCGCACGCGGAGCTAAAGAACCTGCAGACGCAGCGACTCTGCGAAACCCCGGGCCGCGAGGAGCGCCCGGGGTTACGATGGTGCTGACAGCGACGTCATCTGACCCAGGGGATCCCATGGCCACGCAACCGCAGCACAGCACCACAGACCGCAGTTCAGGGGAGGGGATCGGTTTCGCCCTGCTCGAAGCGGTCTTCGCCACGACACCTGCCGACCGCGCACCGGATGCCGATACAGATGTCGTGCACCGGCTGGAGACGTTCCACGAGATCTATCCGAACGTCGGCGACGATCTGCAAGCGCTCATCAACCTCGGCGAGGCTCCCGTGCGTGAGGTGATGGGTGAGGACATGATGGCCGGCCGGCTCAAGAGCGAAGCGCTCATGGACGCGGCGATGAGCTTCGCGAACCTCGACCCGCGCGTATCGACTGCAGCTGATGCGGCCGCCCACTCACGTACCGACCTCGAAGCGGCGTATACGGCGGTGCCCGGCTTGGGTGCCGGAACGTTCGAGCAGTTCCTCTCCCGTCTCGGGCTGCCCGGCTCCGAGGGCTGACCGACGATTCAACCCGTGCCGGTTCAGCGGTGTGAGCCGGCACGGTGATCCGGATCCGTGTACTCGTCAGGCTCGGACGCCGTGCTCTCTGGCTTCTGTGCCTTGCTGGCGCCTTCGAGCTGCTTGCGGGCCTGTTCGGTGAGCTTGACGCGCTTGGCATCGATGATCTCATTGCGGCGGGCGAACACGCTGATCGAGCCGAGACCGGTGCCGAGGATGACAAACAGCGGCCAGAACCAGATGACCGATCCCGAAATGATCGAAGTGAATGCCCAGATCGCTACGCAGATCCCGACCGGGCCTGCGACGATGCCGAGGAGCGCGTTGCGCCGTTGGGTCTTGTAGTGCTCGACCGCTGCTGCGTCGATCTCCTCGCGGGTGAGCGGAATGTCACTGTCGAGTTCGGCCAATGCAGACTTCCGCGGGTCGACATCCGGGGCGAGATCGGACAGCAGCGGCGGCAGCTCACCGAGGGTCTTGGCGGTATTGGCGGTGTCGGTGCGCTCGTCGAACTCCTCGCGGTCGAGGCGGCCATCAGCGTAGGCCTCGGCGAGGAAGTCGCAGGCTACAGAGCGGTCGGCAGTCGAAGCTCGCAGATCCGGGTTGCGGCGCGGGTCATGCGCGAACTGCTCCCAGGGACTTCCGTGGCCGGTCATGACAGCAGAGTATCTCAGATCACGCGAACTTCCAGAGTCCAATCGAGCCGACTGGCGGCCATCGGACGGGAGAGCCTATGTAAGGGGCACCCGTCACTCTCGACGGAGGCGGCTTCTCGACGGCCGAGGACGGAACCCCGGTCATCGACGACTACCTGCTGGCGCTCACCGGCCACTATGCTGCTGCCGTGTTCACCGACGTCACGCTCGCCGACGCCGTCGCTGAGGGAGGTCAGCTCCATGCCCTCCGCCTCGTCGGCGGTCCGGCGGGGACCCTGCCGGAGTTCGACCACGACGGCACGCGCGCATTTCGGTGACAGTGCGCAGGCGTAGAGTGAAGAGCGCATTCTGCATCCAAGAAACGACAGCTGAGCGAATCGAGGAAGAATGCTTTCCACTCTCGTCCGCATCAGCGGCCGTCTGACCCTGGCCCCGATCTTCATCACCGGTGGCTTCAACGCCGCGAAGAACCCTGCCGGCCGACCCGACAAGGCCGCCGCCACTATCGACACTCTCCGCGAGTACGTTCCAGCGATCCCCGAGAACGATGAACTCGTCGTCCGCCTCAACGGCATCGTTCAGGCAGCTGCCGGAACCGCGCTCGGCCTCGGTGTACTGCCGAAGGCCTCCGCAGCTGTGCTGCTTGCCTCCCTGGTGCCGACTACGATCGCCGGGCATGACTTCTGGAACGAGACCGAACCGGACAAGCGCGCTGCCCAGCAGCTGCAGTTCTCCAAGAACGCCGCCATCATCGGCGGGCTGCTGAGCATCATCGGCTCCCGCCGGTGACAGCACTGAGCCGCCAATGAACGAACCCGCCCCGGCCGAGTCCACCGCCTGGGTCGCGGCGTCCGCTGGAGCGGCCCTCGTTGGCTGCGATAGCACTCGGGGCAGCCGGGCGGCTGCTGGCCCGGGCCGCTGCTGCTGGCAGCCGGGTTCGGCTGCGACCGCTTGCCGGCAATGGGCGCCGGGGAGGCCTCGCTGCTTGTGCTCATCGGGATCTCCACCAGGGCTGTCCAGGCGGCGGCCCGGACGATCATGATGAGCCGCGCCGACGCCCGCAGGAGACCGAGCGCCCGTGGGCTGTGGAACGTCTGATTCGATATCGGCCCGGGGCTCAGTGCGCACGCAGGCAGTGCGCCGGTGCGACCGGTTCATTCGCAGCCGATGCCGTCACCGTCGCGGTCGAGATGCGAGCCGTAGCCCGGCTCCCCGACGTGCACCGGCGCTCCGCCCCGGTCACGCGCTTCGGTGCAGTTCTTATAGGCACCGCCGGTGCCTGACCCTGGTCCGGCTCCACCCGAGCCCCTGGAATCTGACTTCGCACCGGACCCGTTGGAGGAGGCTCCGGAGCCCGAACCGCCCGGTCCGGAACCGCCTGAGCTCGGTCGGCCCGAACCTGAACCGCTCGACCCGTTCTTCGTCGGTGCATCGGCATAGGAGGCGATGTCCCCGCCTGAGGTGCTCGGCCAGCTGGCATCGGAGGTGAAGGCCGGTTCGTCATCGCAGGCGGACAGCACCCGAATCATCGCCTCTTTCTCCGCAGGAACCACCCACAGCTCGTACTTGTGTTTGACCGCGATCTGCCGCGAGACGTATTCGCAGCGATAGGATTTCCGCGGCGGCAGCCACGTGGCGGCGTCACCATCGCCCTTCTGGGCGTTGAGCCGTGGCTCGACGGCCAGCAGATTCAGCGGATCGTTGCCGAACTCCACTGCCGTTGCCGCATCGAAGGACTGCGCTCCGGTCTGCCAGGCGTTCGACAGGGCCACGAGGTGGTCGATGTCGATGTTCTTGCCGTCGCCGCGGATGAAGTCGAACGTGTCGCCTGAGAACTTCGAGGTGAGCTCTCCACCGAGGACGACGCAACCGCTGTGCTGCAGGGTGATGTCGCGCAGGTCTCGGCGCAGCACGTCATTACGCGTGTCGCAGCCGTTGCGGTCGGTGTCGTCGCGCCACCCGAAGAACTCGCGGTCGTACCCGGTCTTCGGTGCGCGGCCTTTGACCTCCAGCTCGGCGAGCATTGCCAGAGCGCTGCCCGGCGAAGCCGTTTCGGTGCTGGTAGGCGGCGAGGTGGGACTGGCATCGGTGCCAGCCGCGGCTGTCGGCTCGCTCGTCGGAACCCCGGCGTTCGATGACGGTCCGGCCTCCGGCACCGCGCTGCCTGACTGCTCGTCGTCATCGGAGTCGACGAACGCCCCGATGACGGCGAAGACGATGATCGCAGCCGCGGTCCACCACAGCCGGTGCCGCCTCCGGTCCCCGGCAGCCCGGCGGGTCTTCAGAGGCCGAGGGGAAGGCATCGACACCATCCTTGCGCGTGAGACTGGCAGTACAGAGCTCTCAGCTTACCGGCAGACCTGCCGCGCCAAGCAGGAGGCGCGCCTCCTGCCTGCTTGGCCTCATGATGGGGCAATGACGGCCGATATATCGCTGTGAACTCTCCACTGAACTCGGGGGCGATCCACGATGCTCCTTGGCCCAGCCGACTCGGCGCAGCTCGTCTTCGTGTTCGGCTGCGAAATACAAGGTCGTCATGTCGTGCAGGCACAGTGA
>NZ_JALXKS010000049.1 GCF_025144725.1 Brevibacterium sp. p3-SID960
GGTAGAAGCCGGACGTCGTGATCCTTTGGACCATGGAGGCACTGGACATCTTAGCGCCTGCGGGCCCACTGCGCCTGCCGGGGCCGGCGGCCAACTGCGCCAGCTGCGGCGTGGTGAGTGGTGTCAGCCTGGGAAAACCGAGAGAGTAGGAACGTGACTCAAGGACCGAACGACACCAGCCTGTCCTCAGGCGTCGCGCCTGCCCTCAGTGACCTCATCAAACGGGTGCGCGATGCGCGATTTCCGCTGCACACACCCGGTGCCGAGGCCGGTCGCAGCCTGCAGCGCAGCCTCGATGACCAGCTGACCGACTACCTGCTGCCACGGGTCAGCCAGACCGACGCCCCGCTGCTCGTCGTGGTCGGCGGATCAACCGGTGCCGGCAAGTCCACGCTGGTGAACTCGATCGTCGAAGCTGACATCTCCGCCACCGGTGTGCTGCGCCCGACCACCCGCTGGCCGGTCCTCATCCACCACCCCGATGACCAGGAGCATTTCGCCTCCGACCGGATCCTGCCAAGCCTGGAGCGGGTCATCGGCGAAGCGACTGACCTTCAACGCCCGCAGCTGCGGTTGGTCTCCAGCACCAGCGTGCCGCCGGGCCTGGCCCTGCTCGACTCACCGGATATCGATTCAGTCCGCGAGGAGAACCGCACACTGGCCCGCCAGCTGCTCGCCGCAGCCGACCTGTGGCTGTTCGTCACCACCGCCTCCCGGTACGCCGACGCTGTCCCGTGGGAGCTGCTCAAACAATCTGCCGAGCGCGGCACAGCCGTGTCGATCGTGCTCGACCGGGTGCCCCCGAAGGCCAACCGGGAAGTCCGTCACCATCTCTCAGGACTGCTCGCCGAGGCGGGCCTGGGCTCAGCGCCGATCTTCACCGTGCCTGAGCTCATGCTCGTCGACGGCCGGATCCCCGAAGCCGCGGTGTTCCCCGTGCAGTCGTGGATCATGAACCTCGGCCGCAATTCTCGGGCCCGGGACCGCGTCATCGCCCAGACCCTGACCGGAGCGCTGGCGGCCGTGCCCGCCCGCGCCCGCACCCTGGCCGGCTACGTCGAGGAGCAGGAATCCGCCCACCAGCGCCTGCAGGAGACCGTCACCCGTGAGTTCGGCAGCGCCCGCGAGGAGCTAGCCGAGTCACTTGTCGACGGCCGGGTGCTGCGCGGCGAGGTGCTCGCCCGCTGGCAGGATTTCGTGGGCACCGGGCAGTTCTTCCGAGGGCTCGAACCCACCGTCGCCCGGATCCGCGACCGCATCACGTCGGCGGTGACCGGCAGGCGCGACGCCGCCGAACCGCTCAATCAGGCGATCGAGGACTCCGTGGCACTGCTCATCCGCGAGCAGGTCGTTTCCGCAGTGACGAACACCGCCCACGCCTGGCAGGCCCACCCCGAAGGCGATGCGCTCGTCAAGGTGAACCGGCAGATGACGCGGGTGCCGGCCGAGTTCGACGCCGACGTCGGCCGGATGGTCGCCCACTGGTCCGATGATGTCAACGAGCTCGTCCGCGAGGTCGGACAGAGCAAGCGCGCCAAGGCCCGCATCCTGTCCTTCGGCGTCAACGGAGTCGGCGCAGTGCTCATGCTCGCCGTGTTCGCCGGCACCGGTGGGCTGACCGGAGCCGAGGCCGGTGTCGCCGGCGGCACGGCGTTGGTGGCCGGCAAGCTGCTCGACACGATCTTCGGCGACCAGGCCACCCGCGACCTGGCGCAGACGGCGCGCACCCGCCTCATCGACAGCGCATCCGAACTGCTCGAGCGCTACCGAGCGCCATTCGACTCGGCTCTGAATGACAGCGAAGTCCCGCCCCGGCAGGCAGGCAATCTGCGCGGCGCCGGTGACCGATTGGAGGAAGCACTGTGAGCGATGCCACACGCAGCGAGATCGCGACGCTGACAGAGGGCATCAACCGCGCTCTCACCTTGGGACCGCGCAAGATCTCCGACGAGACCCGTACGGCAGCAGCCGAGCTTCTGGACAAGGCCGAAGCGCGCCTGAAACTCGGCGAGGAATCGACTGTTGTCGCCTTCGCAGGCTCCACCGGATCCGGCAAGTCCTCCCTGTTCAACGCGGTTGCCGGCCTGGAGATCGCCGAAGTCGGCGTGCGCCGACCGACGACCTCGAAGCCGACGGCCTGCGTCTGGGGCGACGGAGGCGAGGAGATCATGTCCTGGCTCAAGGTGCCGGTGACCAACCGCACGTGGCGCGAAAGCGCGCTCGATGGGGACGATGAGGAGAGCCTGCACGGTCTTGTGCTCCTCGATCTGCCCGACCATGACTCGACCTCAGCGGAGCACCGCGTCGAATCCGATCGGCTCGTCAACCTCGTCGATGTCGTCTTCTGGGTCGTCGACCCGCAGAAGTACGCTGACTTCTCCCTGCATTCGCACTATCTCTCAGAACTGGCGTCCCACGCCTCGTCGATGGTCGTCGTGCTCAACCAGGTCGACACGCTGACCGCGGAGGAGCGGGTCGCCTGTCGCGAACACCTGCAGCAGCTGCTCGCCCACGACGGGCTCGACAACGCCCGCGTCGCCTTGGCCTCAGCGCTGACTCGGGAGGGTGTCCCGGAGCTGCGGCAGATCCTGACCGAGACTGTGCTCGCCCAGGCGGCCGCCTCCGAGCGACTGCTGACCGACCTCAGGGAGATGGCCGGGCGGATCCGCGGCGAGCTCGGCACCCCTGTCGACCAGCCCGAGCAGCTGCAGGGCGCTGACCGGCTCATCGACGCGATGGTCGACGCCGCCGGCGTGCACGCAGTTGCCCAGACGGTGGAGGACGACTACCTGCGCCGGGCCTACAAGAAGACCGGCTATCCGCCGCTGGCCATGGCCCAGCGCGGCCAGGCCGATCCGCTCGGCGCCCGGCACGGTGGTGACCGCGAAGACCTCATCCGTGCCGCTGTGCCGGAGACGACGCGGACCCAGAGCGCGCGGGTCAACCTCGCCGCCCACGAACTCGTCGTCGACGCCGTGTCCACGCTGCCGATGGCCTGGCAGGCCGATGTCGCCAAGGCGGAGAAGCAGTCGACTGCCGAACTGACCCACACGCTCGACGAGGCCGTCACCGCGGTGCGCATCGAGCGGCGCAAGCCCGGCTGGTGGACGCTGGCCGGTGTGCTGCAGAACCTGTTCTTCCTCGCCACCGTCATCGGCGCCCTGTGGCTGGTCATCCAGCTTGTTCTCCTGCTCACCGGTGTAGATGTCACTGCTGGCTCGACGCTGCTGTGGATCATCCCCGGCGCGCTGCTGCTCATCGGCATCACCGGGTCGGTCATCACGAGTATCGTTGCGGCCTCGGCTCGGCGCAGGGGTGCGAAGGACGCCGCCGACGACGTCGCCGAACGACTGACCCAGGCAGTCCATTCGGCAGCCGCGAGCTCGTATCTCGCGCCGATCACCGGAGTGCTGCGGGAGCACAGGGAGGTCTACGACTGTCTGCGCTGAGCGTTGGAGACCAGCGCCTGTGGATGCCAGACGTGCATCCACAGGCGCTGAGTTGCATATGGGCGGTCTGCGGACTGATGGGCAAGAGTGACAGGCAGGTCTCAGCACAGGCGAGAGAAAGGACCTGCTCATGAAACAAGTCAACTACTTCGTCGGCACCGCAGGCGCTGACTGCCAGAGCGGCACGCTCAGCGACGGACGCGTGTGGGCGTCCTTCCGGCTGGCAGTCAACTTCGGGTTCTACGACAATGAGAGGGGGGAGTACCGGGAGATCGACACCTCCTGGTTCGACGTCTCCTGTTACGGCGACCTGGCCCTCCATGTGAACTCATCAGTGCACAAGGGCGATGCCGTCATCGTCGCAGGCCGACTGCGGATCCGTGAGTGGACCGACACGACCGGCACAAGATCAGGCAAGAACCCGCAGATCATCGCCGAAGCCGTCGGCCACAATCTGCGCTTCGGCACAGCGAACTGGGCGCGCAGCACCCGCAACGGTGCCAAGAGCACTCCGGTCGGCAGCACCAGCGGTTACGACAGCCTCGGCAGCCCGCCGTCGACATCGCATGCCTCCGCCGCGCCGAGCGACGACATCGACGACACCATGATCGATACCACAACAGGGGAGATCCACGACGATCACGCCATGGAGCCGGCCGGCCAGAGCTGAGCGCCAGAAGGTCACCGGGCAGGTCGGGCGCGTGCGATCGATGCGTACGGCCTGCCCGGCGACATGCCGGAGAATCTGTGTCGCTTCGGTGAGACGAGTCCCCTGAGTCCGGTTAGAGTAGGACTGTTGTGTGGCACTGACTGAAGGACAACGATGCTTCGACGGTTTCTCGCTGCCGGAACGCTGGCCTGTTCCGCAGCGCTCATCAGCGGCTGTTCGCTGATGAATCAGCAGTCGGCAGAACCGAACCCGGTGCAGACCAAAGAGGTCCCGGCCGTCGTGGACGAAGTCGTCGCCGCACTCAAACCGCTCGAAGGTCGGGACGGCGTGCCGAGCACTCAGGAGTTCTTCGACACGATGACCGGCGCCGGGTACAAGCCGGAGCAGCTTGAAGCGACGATCGACGCCTCGCCGCTGGGCAATGACGTGCCTGCGAAGATGTTCGGAGTCAAAGTCGACGACGGCTGTGTCGTCGGCGAGATCCGCTCGGGAAAGATCTCCGCCCATCTGACCAAGCCCACCGAATCGACCGGCACGTGTCTTCTCGGCTACGTCGAGAGGCCCGAAGGCGTCGATGCGCCGACAGGCGATAAGCGCGACGAGGATTCCGATGACAACGGTGCCGGGCACATGCCGGGCGAGGACATGAACGGAAAGGACACCGCGGAGCCGAGCGAGACCGGCGGCTCCGAAGAGGGAACCGACGACGGCGGCGGCGACGGGGAAGAGAGCATCGAGGCCCCGCAGCTCGGTGGCTGAGCCGCGCTCAGGCGATGTCGCGCTCCGGCTAAACGACGGGCGCGGAGGAATGGCCTAGCCATGTGGGAACCGATAGTCTGAGACCACTATGGCCGAATTCATTTACACCATGCATAAGGCGCGTAAAGCGCACGGTGACAAAGTCATTCTCGACGACGTGTCGATGTCCTTCTACCCCGGAGCGAAGATCGGCATGGTCGGCCCGAACGGCGCCGGTAAGTCCACCATCCTCAAGATCATGGCTGGCATCGACCAGCCATCGAACGGCGAAGCCCGTCTCAGCCCCGGATACTCTGTCGGCATCCTGCTCCAGGAGCCGCCGCTGAACGAAGACAAGACCGTCCTCGGCAATGTTGAGGAAGGTGTCGGCTCGATCAAGGCGAAGCTTGACCGCTACAACGAGATCTCCGAGGAGATGGCCGACCCGGATGCCGACTTCGACGCACTGATGGAGGAGATGGGCAAGCTGCAGGAAGCCATCGATGCAGCCGATGCCTGGGATCTCGACTCCCAGCTCGAACAGGCGATGGACGCACTGCGCTGCCCGCCGCCAGACGCTGACGTGAAGGTGCTCTCCGGCGGTGAGCGGCGCCGCGTGGCACTGTGCAAGCTGCTGCTGGAAAAGCCTGACCTGCTGCTGCTCGACGAGCCGACCAACCACCTCGACGCGGAGTCGGTGCTGTGGCTCGAGCAGCACCTCAAGACCTACCCCGGCGCCGTCATCGCCATCACCCACGATCGGTACTTCCTCGATCACGTCGCCGAATGGATCGCCGAAGTCGACCGCGGCCACCTGTACCCGTACGAGGGCAACTACTCCACCTACCTGGAGAAGAAGCAGGAGCGCCTGAAGGTCCAGGGCAAGAAGGACGCCAAGCTGCAGAAGCGGCTGAAGGATGAGCTCGAGTGGGTCCGCTCGAACGCCAAGGCCCGCCAGACGAAGTCCAAGGCCCGTCTCGCCCGCTATGAGGAGATGGCAGCTGAAGCGGAGAAGACCCGCAAGCTCGACTTCGAAGAGATTCAGATCCCGCCCGGCCCGCGCCTGGGCGACATCGTCATCGAAGCCAAGGACCTGCAGAAGGGCTTCGGCGACCGCACGCTCATCGACGGGCTGTCGTTCTCGCTGCCGCGCAACGGCATCGTCGGTGTGATCGGCCCCAACGGCGTCGGCAAGACGACGCTGTTCAAAACGATCGTCGGGCTCGAAGAGCTCGACGGGGGAGACCTCAAAGTCGGCGAGACCGTCAAGATCTCCTACGTCGACCAGTCCCGCGGCGGCATCGACCCGGAGAAGAGCCTGTGGGAAGTCGTCTCTGATGGACTCGACTTCATCCAGGTCGGCAACGTCGAGATGCCCTCGCGCGCCTACGTCTCCGCGTTCGGCTTCAAGGGTCCGGACCAGCAGAAGAAGGCCGGCGTGCTCTCCGGCGGTGAGCGCAACCGTCTTAACCTCGCGCTGACCCTCAAGCAGGGCGGAAATCTGCTTCTGCTCGATGAGCCGACCAACGACCTCGACGTCGAAACCCTCGGCTCGCTGGAGAACGCGCTGCTCGACTTCCCCGGCTGTGCTGTGGTCGTCTCCCACGACCGCTGGTTCCTCGACCGCGTCGCCACCCACATCATCGCGTGGGAGGGCACCGAAGAGAATCCGGCCAGCTGGTACTGGTTCGAAGGCAACTTCGAAGCCTACGAGAAGAACAAGGTCGAGCGCCTGGGCGAGGAAGCCGCCCGCCCGCACCGCGTCACCCACCGTCGCCTCACCCGCGACTGACCTGCACGCGCTCCGGCAGCACAAGGCCGGCTGCTCCAAGAGGGAGCAGCCGGCCTGCGGCATTCATGTCAGGCTTTGGCCTTGATGCGGACCATCCCCTCCTGCGCGACCGTGGCCAGCAGCTGACCGGACTGCGAGAAGATCCGGCCGAGCCCCAGCCCGCGACCGCCACGCGCCGATGGAGACGTCTCCGAGTACAGCATCCACTCACCGATCGCCACCGGCCGGTGCCACCACATCGCATGGTCGAGACTGGCCATCCGCAGCCCCGGCGTCATCCACGTCAGGCCCTGGCGGCGCAGCACCGGTGCGAGCAGATTGAAGTCACTGGCATAGGCCAGCGCAGCAGCATTGAGCAGCGGGTCGTCGGGGAACGCAGCCGAGGAGCGGATCCACATGCGTTCCTGGGCACGCGTCTGAGGGTCGGGATCGAAGTAGATCGGCGGCTCGACCGGCCGCACCTCGAAAGGCCGCTTGCGCAGCCAATCGCGCATGAAGGGGATGTCGACATCGGCCATCAGCTCGTTGATCTCCGGGCAGTCCTCTGGACCCGGCACATCTGCCGGGAACTCATCGCCGTGCTCCATGCCGTCCTGCTCGACCTGGAACGAGCAGATGAGCGAAAGGATCGGCTCATCGCTCTGATAGGCGTGCACCCGGCGGGCAGAGAACGACCCACCGTCGCGCAGCACCTCGACGCCGAAGGTGATCGGTTCGCTGACATCGCCTGGGCGCAGGAAGTAGCCGTGCAGCGAGTGGATCTGACGGGCGGGATCAACGGTCTGCCCGGCTGCCATGACACATTGAGCGAGCACCTGGCCGCCGAACACCCGGCCATCGGGCTTGTACTGGCTGCGCCCGAGGCAGAACACCGACTCCCGCGTGCCGGGTACCGGATCGGTCGGGGTGACCTGCAACAGGTCGATGAGCTGGGCTACGCTGTCTTCGGCACCCATCAGTGCCCTCCTCACTGTGTGCTGGCAACTGCTGGCAGTCTACGCCGGTGCGCCCTCATCCGCCCTGACCAAGGTCCGGCCTGGTGTGCCTGACCACCGGCACCGGTGGCAGAATGGGACCATGCCCGAAACCCTGTCGAATCCGCTGCTGTCCGGCCCCTTCGCCCGCGTGCTCATCGAACTGCGCTGGGGCGATATGGACGCCTACGGGCACGTCAACAACGTCACCCAGCTGCGCCTGCTCGAAGAGGCCCGCGTGCGCGCCTTCGGCTCACCGACCGCTGACCGTGACGCTGCTGCTCCGGCGAACATCCCCGGTGCCGGGCACTCAGTCCAGGGCCGGGCTTTCCCACCGGTGCTCGGCGAGGCGGCAGGGGAGACGAACCTGCTCGTCTTCTCCCACCGCATCGAATACCGTCGGCCCATCGGCTTCCGCACCGGCCCGATCGCAGTCGACACCGTCATCTCCGGCCTCACCCCCGCCACCATGGAGGTCGGCTACGTCATCGCCGAACCCGACGGCACCGCGGTCTACACCCTGGCCGAGACCGTCATCGCCTTCGTCGACGCCCGCACCGGCCGGGCCCGGCGGCTGAGCGAGGCCGAAACGGCGGCGGTCGAACCCTTCGTCACTGACCGCGTGCCGTTGCGCCCTGTGCGGGCCCGCCGCTGATGCCAAGGATCGGCATGCACACATCCGAGCACATCCGCCTCACTACGTCCGAGGCGCTGGCCGACTGGCAGGTCTTCGCCTCCCGCGCCCAACACATCGACCCCGAGGGTGCGATGCGCCTGTCGGCCACCGGCGATGTCCTCGTCGTCTCCGTTGCACCCCTGTTTCCGCACGGGCTCGGCGATACGACGCCGCTGACCGTCGGGATGCGCATGTTCCGGCTGGCCGACACCGGACTCGACGGCCTCGACGTCGTCGTGCCGACGGCGGCGATCTGCGACCGGTTCGCCCGGCTGCGCAGCACAGGTGAGGAGGCGATGCCGATCCCGCCGCAGGAGATCCAGGTTTCCTGGGCAGGCATCGCCCCGCCGAGGGGGCCCTGGCTGCCGGTGGGCCAGCTGGCCGATGCTGAGCTCATCGCCGCCGCCGAAGCGGGGATCGCTGAGGTGGCCGCCGGGACTCCCGAGGGCGCAGGGATCCATGCGGTGACAGGGCTGCGCCGCCGCGTGTGGAGCCGGCCGCTGCCCGGTGAGTTCGAGGACCGGCTGCAGGCGGCGGTGGCCTTTGCGATGTTCGGACTGGGATTCGCCCATCCTGCGGGCACCACGAGCGTGTTCGAGGCGCCGGGCTGGCTGCGGCTGAGCTCGCCGCGTGGCCATGTGCTCACCCGTGGACGCTGCGATCGGGCCGCTTGAGGCATCCTGCCGACTGCTCCGAGCAGGTCAGGCTCAGCAGCCGGGGCTCAGCTTTTGGGGCTCAGCTTTTGGGGCTCAGCTGTTGGGGGTCAGTGGTCCCAGGCTGGTGCGCGGAGCCTCCCCGGGCTCATCGAAGCGGTTGACCATCGCGGTCGCGGCGCGTTCGAAGTAGTCCCACACCATCGTGTCGTGCAGTGGCGGCAGCTCCAGGGAGTCGAGTGCGGTGCGCATGTGCCGCAGCCAGTGCTCACGGGCCCTCGGGGTCACCGGGTACGGGTTGTGCCGCATCCGCAGCCGCGGGTGGCCGCGCTCCTGGGAGTACGTCGTCGGCCCGCCGAAGTACTGCTCCAGGAACGTCTGCAGCCGGTGCTTGGCGCCCTCGAGCTCCTGGCCTTCGGGGTACATCGCGATGAGGTACTCATCGGCTGCGACCTCCCGGTAGAAGACGTCGACGAGCTGGGTGAAGGCCGCATGGCCGCCGATGATCGTGAACATGGCGTCTGGGCGCTGAGTCGTCACGCTTCGATCCTATGAGTCACTCGGGCCCCGCCGCGAACTCTGCTGCGTGATCCCGTAGGAAGGATCCTTCGTCGCGGTGCTCTCCTGGTTCGCCCGCGCCGGCAGCGGATCGTCGGCGATGTCCTCATGCTCCTCATCGTCGCTCTCTGCCGTGGCGGTGGCGGTGCGGCCGGTGTTGTCAGCGGGGCTGCCGGCAGTCTGCTGGCGGGAGGGCAGCGTGCCGGTGGTGCCGAAGTCCGAGGCCGAGGCGGTGGTCTCGACCGGCTGGGCGCGCACGATGGTCTGCTGGGCCAGCGGGATGCGGATGCCCTGCTCGTCCATCATTCGCTTGACGGTGCCGCGGAAGGCACGGGCGACGGCCCACTGCTCATTGGGCTTGGTCTTGATGAACGCGCGGATCGTCATCGCCTCACCGGTCAGATCCTGCACACCGAGGATCTCGGGATCTTCGAGGATCGAGGTGGTCAGCGCCGGATCGGCGCGCAGCTCGGCGACAGCGTCTTCGATGATGCCGTTGAGCACGTTCGGGTCGGAGTCGTACGGCACGGCGATGTCCATGACTGCGCGTGCCCAGCCCTGGGACTGGTTGCCTACGCGCATGATCTCACCGTTGCGCACATGCCACAGGGTGCCGTCGATGCCGCGCACCTTCGTCGTGCGCAGCCCGACCTCCTCGACGGTGCCGACGGCCTCGCCGAGGTCGACGGTGTCTCCGATGCCGTACTGGTCCTCGACGACGAGGAAGAAGCCCGACAGGTAGTCCTTGACGAGCTCCTGGGCGCCGAAGCCTATCGCCACACCGGCAATACCGGCGGAGGCGAGCAGTGGGCCGAGATTGAAGTCGAGTTCGGTCAGCACCATCATGACCGCCAGCGTGGCGATGATGATCGTCGCGATCGACGACAGCATCGACCCGACCGTCTGCGCGCGCTGCGCCCGGCGGGCCTTGGCGATCGCATCGGAGCCGTTGATGCGCGGGGTCTCGTTGGACTTCTGCCGGCGCCGGTTCTCCGCAGCATTCGAGCCGTCGGCGATCTTGCCGGCGAACTTGCGGATGATCTTGCGGGCGACGAGGTTGAGGATGACCGCGCCGACGATGATGAAGGCGATGCGCAGGGGAGCGCCCAGCAGCCACATCCAATCGAAGTTGGCGGTCTTGTCCACGGTCTCGTTCACCGCTTCCTTGATCTGCTCAGCGGGAGGTGTCGTTGAAGTGCTCATACGGGCGCAATCTTAGAGACCGCATCTGAAAGGGCAGTCAGAACAGACCCGCCTCCGCTGAGCGTCGCATGGGGACGCGGTATGGCGTTCGCCACAGCGCTGCGCAGTCTCGCTTGGCTGACGGTCAGCTGCCCGCTTCCGCCCCGGCAGCGCTGAGCGCTTCCATGGCGGTCTGCTGGGCGCGCAGGTCCCGTTCGGCGTTGTCGAGGTTCTCGGCCATGAGCCGCAGCAGCCCCTTCGGAGCAGCCGGATGCTCCTCAAGCCACTGCCGGGTCCGGGCCACCGCATCGGGCGTGGCCGGCGGGTAGAGCCTGAGCGTCAGCGTCTGCGCGATCTCCAGGGTGCGCGACTCCCACCAGCCGGCGACCCGATCGAAGTACTCGGTGACGAAGCTGCCGACCGGTTCCTCAGCAGCCACCAGCGACCCGTCGGGCAGCTGCAGGCCGGCAGCGAAGCCCAGCGCGGTCGCAGCAACGACCGAGTTCGGCAGCTCGCGATCATCGGCCAGGGAGCGGAACGCCGCGGTCTTGGCAGCCGGGGTCTGCGGGGAGGCCTTGGCCGTCTGGGCCTTGTTCCGGCCCATCGCGGTGTCATCGGCTTCCAGCGCGGCACTGATGCCGGCCTCATCGAGACGGCCGGCAGCGGCCAGTGCGATGACAAGGCTCCAGCGCAGGTCAGTGTCGATGCTCACGCCCTCGACCGGGGCGGTGCCGGTCTCAAGCATCTGGGCGACCCGGTCGAGCTGGCTGTCGGTCTCGGCGGTCTCCGCGAAGCCGATGAGGAACTGCAACTGGCTGTCCGAGCCCGGGTCGGCGTTGTGCAGCTGTGTCCATAGGTCATCGGCGAACCGAGCGCGCGCATCGGCGCGCAGGTGCGGCGGCAGGAACCGGGTGATCGCAGCCTTCGCCTGCCGCAGCTGGGCGAGCAGCCCGGCCGAATGAGTGATGGACCCGGCATGCGCGCCGACAAGGGGGAGGTAGTCCTGGGCGGGGATCTCCCCGTCGCGGACCATGTCCCACACGGTCGAGAACACGAGCAGCTGAGTCAGCGAGTCCTCGAAGCCAGAGGCGTGGGCGATCGCATTGCGCAGGCTCACCTCGTCGAAACGTGTCTTCGCATAGGTCAGGTCGCCATCGTTGACGACGATGATGTCCGGGCGCGACGAGGCACCCGCCGGCACCTCTGCCTCGGCGACGGGGCCGTCGAGATCGACTGACTGGATGTGCGTGCGCACCACCTGACCGGATGCGGTGATGTCGTAGCAGCCGATCGCCACCCGGTGCGGGCGCAGCGAGGGCACCGGGCGGCTGGGCAGCTCAACGGCCTCCTGGCTGATCGCCAGGCGGTTCAGCCGGCCGGACTCGTCGGTCTCGACGATCGGGCGCAGCAGGTTGATGCCTGATTCCTCCAGCCACAGCTGCGACCATGTGCGCAGGTCCCGGCCAGAGGTGGCCTCCAGTTCGGTGAGCAGGTCGTCAAGTTCCGTGTTCGTCCAGGCGTGGGCGTCGAAGTAGCGCTTGACGCCGGCGAAGAACGCATCCCGGCCGACCCAGGCGACGAGCTGCTTGAGCACAGCTGCCCCCTTGGCATAGGTGATGCCGTCGAAATTGACCTCGACGTCGAAGAGATCCTCGATTGCGGCAACGATCGGATGGGTGCTCGGCAGCTGGTCCTGCTGATAGGCCCAGGCCTTCTCAACGGTGGCGAAGCTCGTCCACACATCGGAGAACTCCGTGGCTTCGGCGGTCGCCAGCGTCGAGGTGAACTCGGCGAAGGACTCGTTGAGCCACAGGTCGTTCCACCAGCGCATCGTGACGAGATCGCCGAACCACATGTGGGCCAGCTCGTGCAGGATCGTCACCGCACGGGCCTCGACGGTGCTGCGCTTCGGCCGGGAGCGGAAGACGTAGTCCTCGACGATCGTGACTGCTCCGGCGTTCTCCATCGCCCCGGCGTTGAACTCGGGGACGAAGAGCTGATCGAACTTCTCAAAAGGATACGGGGTGGCGAAGAGGTCCTCGAAGAAGGTGAACCCGGCGCGGGTGAGCTTGAAGATCTCCTCGGCATCGACGTGGTCGAACAGCGAGGCGCGCGCGTAGACGCCCAGCGGCACCTCCTCGCCGTCGCAGCTGAGAAGCGAGGAGTGCGCGGACTTGTACGGCCCAGCGATGATCGCGGTGATATAGGACGAGATCGGGGGAGTGGGAGCGAACTGCCACAGCGCCATGTCCGTAGTTTCGATCCCGAGCTCGGCGAGCGTCTCATGCGGCTCGCCGGCGACCGGGGTCGGGGAGTTCGACACCACCGTCCACGACTCCGGGGCGATGATCGTGAAGGAGAAGGAGGCCTTGAGGTCGGGCTGCTCGAACACGGCGAAGACGCGGCGGGCATCAGGCACTTCGAACTGCGTGTACAGGTAGGTCTCGTCATCGACGGGGTCGACGAAGCGGTGCAGGCCCTCACCGGTGTTCATGTAGAAGAACTCGGCGTCGATGCGCAGCTCGTTGTCCGGAGCCAGACCCGGCAGGCTGATGCGGGCGGCCGAAACGTGCTCGTCGACCGGCAGTTCCTTGCCGTTGAGCTGGATGCTGTGCACCTGAGCGGTGACGGCGTCGATGAAGGTCGAATCATCGCTGCCGGCGGTGAAGCGCACCGTGGTGACTGAGCGGAACGTCTCTCCCTGACCGTCGAGGACGAGTGTGACCTCGTAGGACGTGACCGAGATCTGCGCGGCGCGTTCGGCCGCCTCGACGCGAGTGAGGTTGTGCTGTGCCACGGATGGGCCTCCGAAGTGTCAGCTGGCGGAATGATCGGACTAGGCTCATTGTTGCATGATCGGGAGCCGTGCCGGGGGCGTCCGGTGCGGTCATCGCACATCCGGCCGCAGCCTTGCGGCGGACCGACACGGAAGGACTCTGATGAGCGCTCAAACACTTGATTTCTGGTTCGACGCGACCTGCCCCTGGGCCTGGATGACATCCCGCTGGGCACTTGAGGTCGAGAAGGTCCGCGACGTCGCGGTCGCCTTCCATCCGATGAGCCTGTCAGTGCTCAACGAAGGCCGTGAGGAGCTGCCGGAGGACTACAAGAAGAACATGAAGCTTGCCTGGGGGCCGGCCCGCGTCGTCACGGCCGCGATGGTGCAACACGGACCCGAAGTGCTCGCCGATCTCTACACCGCCCTTGGCACCCGCATCCACAACGAGGGTCGCCGAGACTTCGACGAGGTGATCCCCGCCGCGCTCGCCGAAGCTGGGCTGCCGGCCGAACTCGCTCAGGCCGCCCACACCGATCAGTATGACGAGCGTCTGCGCGCCTCCCATAAGGAGGGCATCGACAAGGTCGGTGAGGACGTCGGCACCCCGGTCATCTCTCTGGGTGAGGTTGCATTCTTCGGCCCTGTCGTCAGCCCGGCCCCCAAGGGCGAGGCGGCCGGTAAGCTGTTCGACGGAGTGCTGGCCGTGGCGAGCACCGACGGGTTCTTCGAACTGAAACGCACCCGCACGGTCGGCCCGATCTTCGACTGAGTCTCTGCTGGACACGCTGCGAAAGGGCAGGCAATGAAAGTACACCTCGGCACCGACCACGCTGGCTTCGAGTTCAAAGAAGCGCTCAAGGCGCACCTCGCAGCCCAGGACTACGACGTCGTCGACCACGGCGCCCACGAATACGATGCGCTCGATGACTACCCCGCCTTCTGCATCGCCGCCGCCGAGGCGGTGGTCACCGACAACGCCTCGGGCGCCCCGGCACTGGGTGTCGTCATCGGCGGTTCGGGCAACGGTGAGCAGATGGCAGCGAACAAGGTCGAGGGTGCGCGTGCGGCCCTGGCCTGGAACCCGGAGATCGCCCGGCTGGCCCGCCAGCACAACAACGCTCAGATCGTCGCTATCGGTGCGCGCCAGCACACCGAGGCTGACGCGTTCGCCATCGTCGACGCTTTCCTGACCGAGCCGTTCTCCGGAGACGAACGCCACGCGCGGCGCATCGGCATCATGGCCGCCTACGAAAACGGTGAGACCATCTGAGGCTCACCCCTCCGCAGATCCTGAGCTGAGCCCGCCTGGCCCCGGCCAGGCGGGCTCAGTCGTGCCCGGTCCCGGTCGTTTCAGTACCAGAAGATCGGCAGCGCACCGGGATGGTGGGCGTGGACGATGGTGAGGAAGACGATGAGGTCGAAAAGCAGGTGCACGCAGATCGTGTAGGGCAGTGACTTCGTGCGGGTGAAGATGACCGCCTGGACGAGTGCGAACGGAATCGTGAGCACCGGGCCCCACGCCTGGTAGCCCAGTTCCCACAGGAAGGACACGAAGATCACCGAGGTGAGCACATTGGCCGTCCAGAACGAGAAGTGGCGATACAGCAGCGTGAAGACCGTGCAGATGAAGAACAGCTCATCCCAGATGCCCACGGCGTTGACGCCGAGGAACAGCCGGAGGATCTCACTCGGTGTCTCCACGGCCGGCCAGTTGGTGTACACCCCGGAACTGATGAAGTACCGCGGCAGGATGAGCCAGCCGAGGAAGAGCACGATGAACAGCCAGGACCATTCGAGCTTCGACCACGGCTCGCCGATCCGCCGCGGGAACCTGACGGCATGGTCGCGGTAGACCCAGCGGCTGATGGCATAGGGGATGATGACCGCGCCGGAGAGTACGGCCCCCATCAGTGCGATGTTGCCCCAGGAGATATCGGCCTTGAGTGAGATCGTCGAGATGAGCGCAAGCGCCAGGCAGATGAGCAGCACGTCCCGGCCCAGCGCCCGGTCGATCGCCCACGATCCGATGAGCCCGACGGCAAGCGGGAGATAGCCCCAGTCCGACTCGAAGCCGAAAAGCAGCACCGCTGCAGCAGAGACACACGCCACCGCTGCAAACGCCGGGCTGAGCGCGCGGTGCTGACGCGGGCGGTAGGATGCAGGACCTGCATGGGAGGGTTTGTGTTCGCTCACGGACTCATTGTGCCAAAGACCCAGCAGTCGCAGGATCGGGCACATGTCGGCGTACGGAGATAGAGAACCGCCGGCCCACATGTGGACCGGCGGAATGCGGAGGGGATGACGGGAATCGAACCCGCACCATCAGTTTGGAAGACTGAGGCTCTACCATTGAGCTACATCCCCGATGCGCCCGTGTGAGCGCTGTAGAAATGTTAGAACAGATCAGCTCCGAATGCAAAGCGAGGCGAGGGCTGGCCGAGTGGTGGTGACACCGTGACGTGGGCTGATGTGCGATGCCGGCAGCCGCGCTGCAGATTAGGAGGAAGACTGCTCAGGCGGCTAGAGTAGTGTCTCGTTGAGCCGGGGTGTGGCGCAGCTTGGTAGCGCATCCGCTTTGGGAGCGGAGGGTCGCAGGTTCAAATCCTGTCACCCCGACGGAGCGAAGTGCCGCGGGTTCTCTCGTGGCACTTCGTCTTCTCACATGCCGCGTGTTGTGTTTCCAGACCCGGGGCCGGCATCGGTTTCGGGTGGGTTGGAAGCTTGGAACAGGAGCCTGCGTGCGAATGCTGTGGGCACGACCATGCGCTCAGGTGCAGCGGATGCGTGCGCCTTCGCTGCGCGTCCACGTGATGTAGCCGCCTTGGAAGTCCTGGCGCACCTGGGATGCCGACGTGGTCGAGCTGGCGCAAGAGGTGACCGCGGTTCCCGAGGGCAAGCGCGCGGAGCGCGTGCGGCAGCCCCTGCATCTGGACGATTGGTCAGCGTGCACTGTATAGTTCAGTGCATGCTGACTATTGCTTCGCGCCTCGACGTGATGAACCGGCTTGGCCGGGCCATGGCCGACCCGACGCGCTCCAAGATCCTGATGTCCCTGCTCGACGGCCCGAGCCACCCCGCCGTGCTCTCGCGCGAGCTGGGGCTGACCCGCTCGAACGTGTCCAACCATCTGACCTGTCTGCGCGACTGCGGCATCGTGGTCGCCGAGCCCGAGGGGCGGCAGACTCGCTACGAGATCGCCGACCCGCACCTGGCCGCGGCGCTGACGGCGCTGGTGGACGTGACGCTGGCGGTGGACGAGAGCGCCCCGTGCATCGACCCGCACTGCTCGGTGCCCGGCTGCTGCGGCCCGAGCGGCTCCGAGGACGCCTCGTGAGCGCCGCCTGCGGCTGCGACGAGCCGACCACCAACGCCGCCGAAGAGGCAGAGGAGACCGAGCGCCCGTGGTGGCGCGACCCGGGCCTGGTGGTGCCGATCCTCTCCGGGGTCGCGTTCGGCACCGGCCTGGTGCTGGAGTGGTCGGGGCTGCACGTCGCGGCGCTGGTCGCGTTCTGGGCGGGCCTGCTGCTGGGCGCGTACACGTTCGTGCCCGGCGCGCTGCGGAACCTGTTCGCCAAGCGGAAGCTCGGGATCGCGCTGCTGATGACGATCAGTGCCGTCGGCGCGGTCATCCTCGGCTACGTGGAGGAGGCCGCCGCGCTGGCGTTCCTGTACTCGCTCGCCGAGGCCCTGGAGGACAAGGCGATGGACCGCGCCCGCGGCGGCCTGCGCGCGCTGCTCAAGCTCGTGCCGGAGACCGCGACCGTGCTGCGCGACGGTGCCTCGGTCGAGGTCCCGGCCAAGGAGATCGCCGTCGGCGACGTGCTGCTGGTCCGTCCGGGCGAGCGGGTCGCCACCGACGGGATCGTCCGCGTCGGACGCTCCAGCCTGGACACCTCCGCGATCACCGGCGAGTCGATCCCGGTCGAGGTCGCCCCCGATGACGCGGTCTCGGCGGGGGCGATCAACACCGCCGGCGTGCTGGAGGTCGAGGCGACCGCGGCGGGCACCGACAACTCGCTGACCACCATCGTGGAGCTGGTCGAGCAGGCCCAGGCAGAGAAGGGCGAGCGTGCGCGCATCGCCGACCAGATCGCCCGCCCGCTGGTGCCCGGCGTGATGGTCCTCGCCGTCCTGGTCGGCGTGCTCGGATCGCTGCTCGGCGACCCCGAGACCTGGATCACCCGCGCCCTGGTCGTCCTCGTCGCCGCCAGCCCGTGCGCGCTGGCGATCGCGGTGCCGGTCACCGTGGTGTCCGCGATCGGGGCGGCGACGAAGTTCGGCGTCGTCATCAAGAGCGGTGCCGCGTTCGAGCGCCTCGGCGGCATCCGCCACCTCGCCGTGGACAAGACCGGCACCCTGACCCGCAACCGGCCCGAGGTCACCGCCGTCGTCGCCGCCGACGGGTTCGACGACGCGCAGGTGCTCGCCTGGGCGGCGTCCGTCGAGCAGCACTCGACGCACCCTCTCGCCGCCGCCATCGCCGCCGCGGGCCAGGGGGCCCTCGCCGCGCAGGACGTGACGGAGGAGGCCGGGCACGGCATCGGCGGCACCGTCGACGGCCGCCGGGTGACGGTGGGCAGCCCCCGCTGGATCGACGCCGGACCGCTCAAGGCCCGGGTCGAGGACCTGGAGGCCGAGGGCCAGACCTGCGTGCTCGTGGCCGTCGACGGCCGCCTGGCCGGGGCGATCGGCGTCCGCGACGAGCTGCGCCCCGAGGTCCCCGAGGCCGTGCGCACGCTGCGAGGGCAGGGGGTTGAGGTGAGCATGCTCACCGGCGACAACGCCCGCACCGCCCACGCGCTCGCGCAGATCGCCGGGATCGGCGACGTGCACGCCGAGCTGCGGCCCGAGGACAAGGCCCGCATCGTCGCCCAGCTCTCCGAGGCCTCGCCGACGGCGATGATCGGCGACGGCATCAACGACGCCCCCGCCCTGGCCGGTGCGACTGTGGGCATCGCGATGGGCGCGACCGGCTCCGACGCCGCGATCGAGTCCGCCGATGTCGCCTTCACCGGGCACGACCTCGGCCTGATCCCGCAGGCGCTGCGGCATGCCCGCCGCGGCCGGGCGATCATGAACCAGAACATCGTGCTGTCCCTGGCGATCATCGCCGTGCTGCTGCCGCTGGCCATCACCGGCGTGCTCGGCCTGGCCGCGGTCGTCCTCGTCCACGAGGTCGCCGAGGTCGTCGTCATCGCCAACGGGCTGCGCGCCGCGCGTGCCCGCAAGAGCCAAGCGGCGGCCGCGTCGCCTGAGACGGCGTCACCGGCCGCGGTCCGCGCGGACAGAGCCTGAGAGGAGTGGATCATGGAGATCACGTTGCAGTACTTCGACGGGTGCCCGAACTGGGAGGTGCTCGACCGGCGTCTCACCGAGGCCCTCGACGGCCGATCGGACGTCCGCGTCGTGCATCAGCGAGTCGAGACTGCCGAGGACGCCGCCCGCCTCGGGTTCCACGGGTCCCCGACCGTCCTCATTGACGGTTCCGACCCCTTCGCCGACGAGCACACGCCGGTGGGGCTCGCCTGTCGAGTGTTCCGCACTCCTGCCGGGCTGGCTGGCTCGCCCACCGTCGATCAGCTGCGCGAAGTACTTGATGCGCCTCTATGAGGGTGGAGCACCGCCGGGTTGCGCGATCATCGCACCGACGCTCAGCGCAGGAAGAGCCGCCTTCATCGAAAACCAGCCAGGATTGCCGTCAGCGTTGTGCTGTAAAGCGCGCCGACGCTGACAACGGGTGCTACAACCCGGGCATGCGCTAGCGCAGATCGATGACGCCTGTGCCCACCTCGATGCGCTGCGTGCGCGCAGCGATGGCGGCCAGCAGCGGCATCGGGGCAGCCGACTGGCGGGCGAAATGATGCACCCGGAAGTACGCGCCGTTGACACCGAGCTCATCGGCCCGTTCGGCGATGGTGATGGCATCGTGGAGCATCTGCCGGGCATCGGGATCACCAAGCCCGCGCCCGTGACCGTAATGACCGAATGACACGAATCCGAAAGCTCTCATACCCAGCCAACACAATTGAACTCTCAACTGTTCCCCTGCGGTGGCGACGGGAGCCCGCGGCGCTGCAGCGGCCCAATGTGCAAAACGGCGGCCTCCATGACTAGACTGGAGAGCTGTGCGTTGCCGCAAGAGTCTGTGCGGTGATGAGACTCATGACTTAGGCGGATCGCCTCCGCCGATCCCACCGTCCGAACGAGAGGTACATCGTGAAGAGCTCCGTCGAGAATCTCGACCCGACTCGGGTCAAGCTCAGCGTTGAAGCGCCTTATGCCGAACTCAAGCCGAGCATCGACGAGGCATACAAGGAGATCTCCAAGCAGATCACCGTCCCCGGCTTCCGCCGCGGCAAGGTTCCGGCCCGCATCATCGACCAGCGCGTCGGCCGTCCGGCCGTCCTGCAGGAGGCCGTCAACAACAGCCTGGACGATTTCTACCGCCAGGCTCTGAGCGAGAACGACGTCCGCCCGCTCGGCAGCCCCGAGGTCGAGGTCTCCGAGATCCCCGGACTCGACGGAGCCGAAGAGGGCAACCTCATCTTCACTGTAGAGGTCGACTGCATGCCGAGCATCGAGCTGCCGGCCTACGACTCCATCGAGGTCGAGGTCGACACCTACGAGGTCACCGACGAGGACATCGACAAGGAGATCGACGAGCTGCGTGCCCGCTTCGGCACCCTCAACCCGGTCGACCGTCCGGCCGCTGAAGGCGACTTCGTCACCATCGACCTGACCGCCAAGGTCGATGACGAGGTCATCGACGAGGCCACCGACATCTCCTACGAAGTCGGCGCCGGCACCATGATCGACGGTCTCGACGATGCTCTTGTCGACCTCTCCGAAGGCGAGGAGACCACCTTCAGCACGACGCTGGCCGGTGGAGAGCACAAGGGTTCTGAGGGAGTCGTCACCGTCAAGCTCAACGCCGTCAAGGAGCGCGTACTCGCTGATGCCGATGACGACTTCGCTCAGATGGCCTCTGGTTCGGACACCATCGAGGAGCTGCGCGAGGAGACCCGCGAGAACGTCGCCAAGCAGAAGGAGCTCGAGCAGAGCGTCCAGGCGCGCGAGAAGGCCCTCGACGCGCTGCTGGAGACGGTCGAGCTGCCGCTGCCGGAGAAGTTCCTCTCCGAGGAGGTCTCCCGCCAGGCTGAGGCCGCCGGAGCCGAAGAAGGCGACGAGCGCTACCAGGAGATCCAGGACGAGACTGCCAAGGCCGTTCGCACCCAGTTCCTGCTCGACGCGATCGCTGAGAAGGAAGAGGTCGAGGTCTCCCAGGCCGAGCTCATCGAGTACATCATGGCGATGGCCCAGCAGTACGGCATGCAGCCCCAGGAGTTCATCCAGATGCTGCAGTCCTCCGGCCAGGTGCCGGCCATCAGCGGAGAGGTCGCCCGCCGCAAGGGCCTGGCCGCTGTCCTCGCTGAGGCCACGGTCGTCGACACCGACGGCAACGCCGTCGACATGACGAAGTTCGTCACCCCGGAGTCCGAAGAGGACGACGAGGATGGCGACGACGCTGAGGCAGAGGCCGATGAGACCGCGGATGCAGCCGACGACGCTGAGGCTGAGAAGCAGGACTGACCTGCTGCGCACCTGACGCATCAGACAGGGCGGGCACGGGAGACCGTGCCCGCCCTGCGCCGTCTGTGATCAACCCTCATATGCTGAGGGCGAACACAAGGCGATGCGGGACTAAAACCCGGTGCCGACGGGTTAGAGTCCAGTAAGCATGGAACCGAACCACAGGAGTGACACGTGACGACACACGAGTACGCCTCCCAGCCGGTCGCGCAGGACAAGCCGGCAGGACTGGGACTGGATGATCACATCTTCAACCGGCTGCTCAAGGAGCGCATCATCTGGTTGGGTTCAGAGGTGCGCGACGACAACGCCAACGCCATCTGCGCGCAGATGATGCTGCTGGCAGCCGAGGATCCCGACCGCGACATCTGGCTCTACATCAACTCACCCGGCGGCTCGGTCACCGCAGGCATGGCCATCTACGACACCATGCAGTACATCCGCCCCGACGTCGGCACGGTCGCCATGGGCATGGCCGCCTCGATGGGACAGTTCCTGCTGTCCTCGGGTGCGAAGGGCAAGCGCTACGCCACCCCGCACGCCCGGATCCTCATGCACCAGCCGCTGGGCGGCATCGGCGGCACCGCCACCGACATCAAAATCCAGGCCGAGCTCATCCTGCACATGAAGAAGCAGATGGCCGAGCTGACCGCCGAGCAGACCGGCAAGTCCCTGGAGCAGATCCTCAAGGACAATGACCGCGACCACTGGTTCACCGCTGATGAGGCCCTCGACTACGGCTTCATCGACAAGGTCATCACGAAGTCCGACGACCTCGACGGCGAAACCTCGCTCAACGAAGCATAAGGAGACATAGATGACTCGTATCGATCCCTGGAGCACCGCCGGTGCGATGCCGACCTCGCGCTATGTCATGCCGCAGTTCGAAGAGCGCACCCCCTACGGCTTCAAGCGGCAGGACCCCTACACCAAGCTGTTCGAGGACCGTGTCATCTTCCTCGGCGTGCAGGTCGATGACACCTCCGCCGACGACGTCATGGCCCAGCTGCTCGTCCTCGAATCGCAGGATCCGGACCGTGATATCACGCTCTACATCAACTCTCCGGGCGGCTCGTTCACCGCACTGACGGCGATCTACGACACGATGCAGTACATCAAGCCCGAGATTCAGACCGTCTGCCTCGGCCAGGCCGCCTCGGCTGCCGCTGTGCTGCTGGCCGCCGGTACTCCGGGCAAGCGCCTGGCGCTGCCGAACGCGCGTGTGCTCATCCACCAGCCGGCGATGCAGGGTCAGGGGCACGGCCAGGCTTCGGACATCGAGATCCAAGCCGCCGAGGTGCTGCGCATGCGCACCTGGCTGGAGGAGACGCTGGCCAAGCACACGAACAAGTCCGCTGACCAGATCTCCAATGACATCGAACGCGACCTGTTCCTCACCGCCGAGCAGGCCAAGGAGTACGGCCTGGTCGACCAGGTGCTCTCCTCGCGCAAGAACGCCTGAGGGCAGCCGCCGACAGCGCAGCCTCGC
>NZ_JALXKS010000005.1 GCF_025144725.1 Brevibacterium sp. p3-SID960
CAGCCGATCGCCTGGGCGAGCCGGGTGACCGAGGCGTCGCTCGTCTCGGTGTGGGCGGCCAACTGACCCATCGTCATCGGCACGATGGCCTGCGGGTCGGCCAGCACTGCCCGGCCCACCTGTGCCGGGCCGCGGCTGAGGGTCGGCACGAGCGAACGCAGGCGTCCCAGCAGCGCCGCTGGGGCGGGTGGATGAGCCCGCTCCGACATTGAGGAGTTTTTCTCCACAGAATTGGACATAGACTGAAGTTTTCCACCTGACCTATGCTGTGTCAAAGGTCACAGCGCCATCCGATCGCGTCAGTTCCCGCTGCAGCGGGCTCCGCGGTCTCTGGAATGAGCGGAGCAGCCAGCAGGCGCGCACGTCAGAGGCGAGCAGAATCAGGCGCCAGAGCAGAAATCGGGCGCCAGAGCAGAAGGAGGCAGACATATGCGAGGCATCGGAGCCAGTGAGGGCTGCGCCCTCGGGCCGGTCCATCACGTCGATCGCAGTATCGTCGAACCATCGGCTGAGCAGCGGCCAACCGAATCCGATCCCGCCGCTGAAGTCACCCGCTTCACCGAGGCCACCGGCAGCGTCGCCGCAGCGTTGGAGACCGCCGCTGCCAGCGCCTCCGGGGAGGCCGCCGAGATCCTCTCGGCCACCGCCCAAATGGCCTCCGATCCGGCCCTGGCCACAGCGGCCGCCGGCCTCATCCGCGATGAGAACCTCACCGCCGAGCGCGCCGCCTGGGTGGCAGCCGGGCAGCTGCGCGAGCGGCTCGAGCGGCTCGGCGGCTACCTCGGAGAACGGGCTGCCGACGTCGCCGATGTCCGCGACCGGATCATCGCGTCCCTGCGCGGCGAGCACAGCAGCCTGGAGTCACCTGATGAACCATTCGTCCTCGTCGCCGAATCGCTCTCCCCTGCCGACACCGCTGACCTCGACACGACTCTCGTCCTAGCGCTGGTCACCGTCCAGGGCGGCCCGCAGTCCCATTCGGCGATCCTCGCCCGCGCTCTCGGCATCCCCGCCGTGGTCGGCACCGATCCCGCGATCACCGAGCTGGCAGCCGGAACCGAGGTCTTCGTCGACGGCACAGCCGGAACCATCACCACCGAGCCCGGAGACGAGGAGAAGGACCGGGCGGCACAGTGGCGGGCCAGCCGTGCCGAGACGAGCGCCTTCTCCGGTCGCGGCGCGCTCGCCTGCGGTCACCGGGTGCGGCTGATGGCCAATATCGGTTCAGCCGCCGACGCCGAGGCAGCGGCGCAGGCCGGTGCGGAGGGGATCGGGCTGCTGCGCACCGAGTTCCTCTTCCTCGACCGCGACGATGAGCCCAGTGTCGAGGAGCAGGCCGAGGCCTACGCCGCGATCTTCGCCCACTTCCCCCACCAGCCGGTCGTCATCCGCACTCTCGATGCCGGTTCGGACAAGCCGATGCCCTTCATCACCGCAGCGCGGCGCGGCGATGCCGGCAGCCAGGTGAGCGAGCCGAATCCCGCGTTGGGGATGCGCGGGTTTCGCACTCACTCCTTCGCCCCACAGGTGCTGGAGCGCCAGCTGCAGGCCATCGCCCAGGCCGCGCAGCAATCCGACGCCGAGGTGAAGGTGATGGCCCCGATGATCACGACGGCTGAGGAGGCGGCCCGGTTCGCCCAACTCGTCACCGCCGTCGGACTGCCGACCGCCGGGATCATGGTCGAGACCCCGGCAGCCGCGCTGTGCGCCAACGCGACGCTGGTGCCCGTGGCCTTCGCCTCGATCGGCACGAACGACCTGACCCAATACACATCGGCCTTCGACCGCGAGCTGCCCGACTACGGCGGACTGCAGTCCTCAGCCCACCCGGCCGTCCTCAGCCTCATCAGCGCGACCGTCCGCGGTGCAGAGCAGGCCGAGGCGCAGGCAGCCGACGGCACTCAGCGCACCGTGGGCGTGTGCGGAGAGGCTGCAGCTGACCCGCGCCTGGCCGTCATCCTCGCCGGACTCGGTGTCACGTCACTGTCGATGTCGGCCCCAGCGCTTGGCCGGGTTGCCACGCAGCTGTCCGAGGTCACGCTCGCCGAGGCTCGTGCAGCTGCCGCAGCAGCGCTTGAAGGCTCGGTCGTCACCGCACCCGCCGCCGCTTCAGACAACATCGGCGCAGACAGCAACACCGCAGACAGCAGTGCTGATGCCGAGGCTCCCGCCGCCTCGGGAGCAGAAGCA
The DNA here is from genome assembly GCF_025144725.1 of Brevibacterium sp. p3-SID960. GTDB lineage: Bacteria > Actinomycetota > Actinomycetes > Actinomycetales > Brevibacteriaceae > Brevibacterium. The sequence continues at coordinate 2,191 of NZ_JALXKS010000005.1, forward strand.
CTCCACGCCCCCACCGCCTCGGGAGCGGAGGAGGCCGAGGTGCGCCGCACCATCGAGGTGACCGCGCCGACCGGTCTGCACGCCCGGCCGGCCGCCGTGCTGGCCAAGGCGCTCAAGGCACTCGACGCCCGCGTGCGGATCACACACGCCGCCAGCGGCAGCACCGCCGACGGCAGCAGCGTCATGGAGATGATGGCACTCGGCGCCGATTCCGGCGACACGATCGAGATCCACGCTACCGGCCCGGCCGCAGCCGAAGCGGTCGACGCCGTCGAGGCCGCAGCCACCGGAGACGCGTGAGCCGGCGCTGAGTTCTCAGCACCGGCTCACGGAAGGGAACAGACAGTGATCAGGGAAGCAGCTCCTTGATGTCGTCGACGAGGATGTCGGCCTCCGGGCCGACGACAACCTGGACGATCTCGCCCTGGGCGACCACGCCGAACGCGCCGGCGGCCTTGAGCGCACCCTCATCGACCTGGCTGCCGTCTCCGACCTCGACGCGCAGGCGGGTGATGCAGGCCTCGATGTCCTCGATGTTGTCTGCACCGCCGAGGCCGACGACGATCTGCTCTGCCTTATCCATCTGTGACTCCTCTGTCGTAGGTGTGGGTGCCCGAATGCGGTCCCCGCCCCGGGCATCGTGTGCTTCAGTCTACGACCGCTGACGTCACCGGCGGCGCAGCCGCGCCTCTGAGCCCAGCGGGTCGCACCACCCGCGTTTCGCCGCTCCCGGCGGGCGCTCACCTCGAAGGGAAGGACACCGATGTCTACCGAAACAGCCTCCGGCGCAGGCAAGAAGAAGCGCCAGATTCCCGGTTTCGCGCAGCTCCAGCGGGTCGGCCGCTCGCTCATGCTGCCGATCGCCGTGCTGCCTGCTGCCGCCCTGCTCATGCGCTTCGGCCAGCCCGACATGCTCGGCGCCGACGGCCTGGCGCAGTACGCCTCCTGGCTGCAGCCGGTCGCCGAGGTGTTCGCCGCCGCCGGCAGCGCCCTGTTCGACAACCTGGCGCTCATCTTCGCCGTCGGTGTGGCGATCGGATTCGCGAAGAGGGCCGATGGGTCGACGGCGCTGGCCGGGGTAGTCGGATACCTCGTCCTCACCAACGTCTTCGATGCCCTGGCACCGTACTTCGGCTCCGATGGCGGGGACGGTGAGAAGGTCATCAACTACGGCGTGCTCGCCGGCATCATCATCGGCATCATCACCGCGGTGCTCTACCAGCGCTACTACCGCATCAAGCTGCCTGACTACCTCGGGTTCTTCGGCGGTCGCCGCTTCGTGCCGATCGTCACCGCCGTGGCCGCGATGGTCACCGGCGTCATCATGGCGATCATCTACCCGATCTTCGACGCCCTCATCAACAAGGGTGTCGGCGGGTTCCTCATGGAGCACGGCTCGAACCCGGCCACCGGGTTCATCTTCGGTACCATCAACCGCTTGCTCATCCCGTTCGGCCTGCACCACCTGCTCAACAACCTGCCATGGTTCCAGCTGGGCTCGTGCAAGAACGCCGCCGGTGAGACGCTGCACGGCGACATCACCTGCTTCTACAGCGGTGTCGACGGCACAGCTGACTGGACCGGTTCGTTCATGACCGGGTTCTTCCCGATCATGATGTTCGCCCTGCCGGCTGCAGCCCTGGCGATCTACCACACCGCGCACAAGTCCCGCCGCAAGCTGGTCGGCGGCATCATGCTCTCGGTGGCCCTGACGGCTTTCGTCACCGGCATCACCGAGCCGCTGGAGTACGCGTTCGCCTACGTGGCGTTCCCGCTCTACGCCGTCCACGCTGTGCTGACCGGCACCTCGCTGGCGCTGGTGAATGCGCTCGGCATCAAATCCGGGTTCGGGTTCTCCGCCGGGGCGATCGACTATCTGCTGAATCTGGGCCGAGCCGCGGAGCTCTCCGGCGGGTTCGGCAAGGTGTTGCTGCTCATCGTCATCGGCCTGGTGTACGCCGCGATCTACTACTTCCTGTTCCGGTGGGCGATCGTGAAGTTCAACCTCCACACGCCCGGCCGTGAAGAAGATGGCGACGCCGGTGAGGGCGCGCCGTCGGTCTTCGATGAGGCACAGGAGGCCGCCGCCGAGTCCACCGGCAAGACTCGGGCGGAGAAAGAAGGCAGGCAATAGGGCCAGAACGGCTCACCCGAGCCGCTCCACTGACCTGCTGAAGAAAAGTTTGCAAAGTTATTCACGGTTCCGGCACTGAAAACCGTGAATAACTTTGCAAACTTTTTCGGCAACCGGCGGGACGAGTTCGGCAACCGGCGGGACGAGGGCAGCAGGTGATCAGCGCCTGCAGGCACCTCAGTCCGCCTCGCGTTCGCGCTGCGTCGCGACCTCCAGCCTGGCTGCCAGGCCATTGTCGCGCGTCTGGGTACGAGAAGAGCCCCCTGTCAGACTCGAACTGACGACCTTCGCTTTACAAGAGCGGTGCTCTACCAACTGAGCTAAGGAGGCGCGCTCACCGCAGTGAGCCTAAGACAGTGTAGAACATCGGCCTGCCGTCCGCCACGCACGCGCGATTCCCCGCCCCGCTCGTCTCGGCACCAGCACGTCCAGACGCACCGGCTGCGACTGACGCCCACCTCACTCCCCCGTCAAAACCAGACGCCCGCCGAATCTCACATTGTGTGACCGACGGGCGTCTTCAGAGCAGAGCGCTCAGGTGATCAGTTGCCGCCGGAGGCGCGCAGCACCTCGAGCGCGAACTTCTGCGGATCCTCTTCACTCCACGACTGCGTCTCCTGACCGTTGATGAGCACACGCGGGGTGCCGGAGAGTCCGCGGTCGTCGAACGCAGCCTGCGTCTCCTTCTCCACGGACTTCGCGAAGGCCTGCTCGGTGATGCAGCTGCGCACGTCCGAGGCGTCGGAGTCTTCGGGAGCCACGGCCGCGCTGACGTCGACGCCAGCTTCCTCAGCGATCGAGATGATCTGGTCGTCCTCCATGCCCTCAGCACCTTCCTGCGGCTGCTGGGCGAACATCGCCATGACGAAGTCCGAGTATCCCTGCACCTGGCCGGAGTCAGCGACGCAGGCTGCGGCGTTGGCAGAGCGAGTGGAGAACTTGTTGCCGCCTGAGGCGTTGTCGAGGAACGCGACCGGCGCGTACTGCAGGGCGATCTTGCCGTCCTCGACGAGCTTGTTCAGGGTTTTGCCGTGGGTGTCCTCGAAGGCTTTGCAGGCCGGGCACTGGAAGTCGAAGTAGACGGTCACCACAGCGGCGTCGGAGCCGAGCGGAGACTCGGCGATCGGGGGCGGCGGGTTCTCGCCGGGCTCCTCGATGCCGGGTGCGGTGTAGGCCTTGAGCTCGTCGCCGTCCTTGACCACGGTCATCGTGCCCTCGGCATAGTTGCGCGGGCCGGCCACCGGCTGCAGGCTCTGGAAGATGAGGAAGCCGACGACGGTGATGAAGGCGACGACGACGATGCCGACCGAGGTGAAGAGGATCGTCTTGGCCTTCTTCTCCCGCCGTGCGTCGTTCTCTGCGATCTGCCGCGCCTTCTCGCGCGCTGCCTGTCGGCGATCGGCGGCCGATGAGTTCTTCGCCATGTTTCCTCACGTGATGTCGGTCGCTGCGCAGGCTTCGGCGCAGCGGCTTACTGGTTCGAGGGTTATCTTAGATCCTCGGCCATCCTACGGGGTTCAGCCGTTCTTCAGGGCATCCGCTCCCGAGGCGGTGGCTGGGTCTCAAAGTTCGGAGGCGCGTGGGATGAGCTCGAGTGGGTTGAAGGTCAGCGGCCACCAGGTGACGCCTGCGGTGGAGAGGATGACGCTGACGGCCATGACGAACAGCAGCGCGAGTACCCCGAACATGATCCATTCGCCGGTGCGGTTGCGGGCGACCGAGGTGAGTGCAGCCCGAGAGCCGACGCGCAGGTTCGCCGCGCCCGGCCCGAACCACAGCACGAGCGCATAGGACAGCCCAGCCGCCCACAGAGTCCATTCGAAGGACCGGCCTGAGGGGATGATCCCGGCGATGTCGAGGCGCATGAGCACAGCCACGGCGACGAAGGCGACGGCTGGCAGGATCATCGAGAACAGCGAGGTGAACAGCGACCGGAACAGCGCGCCGGGCAGACTGGCGATCGAGGACCACACTGACACACCGGAGGGGCCGTCGTTGAACTGCCGCCAGTTGCGCACCTGGGCCATCGAACCGGTGGTGCGGGCGGCGACCTGCCACGCGTAGGAGGCGATGAGCATGATGATCGGTCCGAGCGCTACGAGCGTGACGGCCAGCAGATTGAGCATGAGCAACGGCCAGGCCCCGCCGAGGCGCTGCGGGCCAGGCGGGCCAGGCGGTCGCAGCTGCTGGGGCTGCCAGGGCTGCTCGGCCGGCACCGGGGCGCCGGCATGCTGGTAGCGTTCGACCTGCTGATGCGGCTGGGGCCGCGGGTCGATGCCGAGCGGGCCGTAGGCCGGCGGTGAGCCGACGGCCGCGTGCGCCGGACCCGAGGCGTGTGCCGGACCAGAAACGTGTGCTGAACCTGAACCGGCCGGCTGGCTGCCCGGTATGCGGCCGGGTTGGCTGCCGTAGGGGGCTGCTCCCCCGTAGACGCTGCCACCAGGTGTGCCAGGCGAGGGCTGGACAGGCTGCGGGCGACCGCCGGGAGCGTTGCCGTGGCGGGGAACCCCGTGCTGGTCGGGGCGGTGGCCGGCGAAGCCGCTGGCCTGGAAGCCCTCCATGCCGCCGGGCTCGCCGCCGAGCTGGTAGGCGCCACCGGGTCCGGTGCGTCCCATCGGGCCGGTCGGCGGGGCCAGTGGATCATAGGCTGCCCCGGCTGCAGCACCGGCAGCTCCTGCCGCACCGACGGCAGGCAGGTCGACCCGGGTGCCGCCAATATCGCCGCGGCCGGGTCCGGCTGCGTGGCGGGGGCTGCCGAGTGCAGGCAACTGCCCAGATTCGATGTCGACGAGGGCGTCGAGGATCATAGCCCCCGATGGCCGCCGTTCGGGTTTGGGGTCGAGGCAGGCCTGCAGCAGCGGCACGAACAGCTCCGGTGCCCCTTCGAGGTTGTGCCGCCCGGTGGCCACGCGTCCGAGCACTGCTTCGAGCGGGCCGGAGCCGTACGGGTTGCGGCCGGTGGCCGCAAACGCCATCGTCGCCGCCCAGCCCCACCAGTCGGTTTTCTCGCTGGCTTCGCGGCCGTCGGCGATCTCGGGGCTGAGATAGCCCGGGGTGCCCATGACGAGGCCGGTGGCGGTGACCTTGACCTCGTCGGCGGCCTGGGCGATACCGAAGTCGATGACCATCGGCTCACCGTCCATGATCATGACGTTGGCCGGCTTGAGGTCGCGGTGGATAACGCCGGCTTCGTGCACGGCGTTGAGCGCATCGAGCAGCGCATGGCCGAAGTGGACGAGCTCGTCTTCGGCGAACGGGCCGTTGTCGCGCACATCGTCAGACAGCGTCTGCCCATCGACGAACTCGGTGATGATGAACGGCTGGGCGGTTTCAAGTTCTGCGTCGAGGACTGCTGCGATCCGCGGATGCTTGATCCGCCTCAGTGTCCGCACCTCACGGGCGAGCCGCTTGCGGGCGGTCTCGTCGTTGGCGATGTGTGCGTGCAGCACTTTGACGGCGACCGGGTTGTTCTCAGCATCCACCCCGAGGTGGACGACGCCCATGCCGCCGGAACCGAGTTCATTCAGCAGCCGGTAGCCGCCGAGTTCCTGTACTGCCACTCAACCCAGGTTAGCTGAGGCGGTAGAGTTTCTCATGAGGATCGAGTGCTGATAGGAGTAACGTGATTCACACCTCCGCCCCGTTGGAAGCTCGTTCAACCCTGGTGGCCCCGCCGGAGGATGGGGCCGACTTCATCGTCGTGGCCAACCGGCTCCCAGTGGACCGCGATACCTCAGGTGAGACGCCGTCCTGGCGCACCTCACCTGGAGGTTTGGTCACCGGCGTCGCCCCGGTCATGCAGACCCACAAGGGCGCTTGGATCGGCTGGGCCGGAGTGGCAGATGAGGAATTCGATCCGTTCGACATCGACGGCATGCACCTCGTGCCGGTGCCGCTGAGCTCGGAGGAAGTCCGCCGCTACTACGAAGGCTTCTCCAATGCCACGCTGTGGCCGCTGTACCACGACGTCATCGTGCCCCCGGAGTTCCACCGCACGTGGTGGAACAGCTACCGGACGGTCAACCGGCGCTTCGCCGCGGCGGTGGCGCGCACGGCCTCGGAAGGGGCGACGGTGTGGGTGCACGACTACCAGCTGCAGCTGGTGCCCTATCTGCTGCGCGGCATGCGCCCGGACGTGCGCATCGGCTTCTTCAACCACATCCCGTTCCCGCCGTGGGAGATCTTTGCGCAGCTGCCGTGGCGCGCCCAGATCCTGCGCGGGCTGCTCGGCGCCGACCTCATCGGCTTCCAGCGCCCGGCCGATGCCCAGAACTTCCGCCGAGCCGTGCGGATCTGCTTGGGCCTGCCGAGTTCGGGCAACCTCGTGAAGATCCCGGCTGCGGAGGACCCGGCCAGCGAACTGGGCGATACGACGACGATCACGCGCACCGCCGAAGCCAGCGCGTTTCCGATCTCGATCGACACCGAGCATCTGGCCCAGCTCGCCCGCGATCCGCAGATCCGCGCTCGCGCCAAGGAGATCCGCGCCGAGCTCGGCAACCCGGAGACGATCCTGCTCGGTGTCGATCGGATGGACTACACCAAGGGCATCCGCCACCGGCTCAAGGCCTACGGCGAGCTGTTCAACGACGGTGTGCTCGATCCGGGCACGGTGACTCTTGTGCAGATCGCGACCCCGAGCCGTGAGCGCATCGACCAGTATCAGCAGATCCGCACCGATGTGGAGCTGGCGGTCGGCCGGATCAACGGCGAGCACTCCGGGATGGGGCATCCGGTCATCCACTACTTCCACCACTCCTACCCGCGCGATGAGATGACCGCGCTCTACATCGCCGCCGACGTCATGCTCGTGACCGCCCTGCGCGATGGCATGAATCTGGTGGCCAAGGAATACGTCGCCTGCCAGACTGACGACGACGGAGTGCTCGTGCTCTCCGAGTTCGCCGGTGCCGCCGAGCAGCTGACCCAGGCGGTGATGGTGAATCCGCATGACATCTCCGGGCTCAAGTCCCGCATCGCCGCAGCGGTGACGATGGATCCCGGTGAGAAGCGCGCCCGCATGCGGGCCATGCGCGAAAGCCTCGCCGAGGAGGACGTGCGCGCCTGGTCCGATGCCTTCCTCACCCGCCTCCAGCAGACCGACCGGGCCGGCCTGGCCGAGGCCGCAGCCCACATGCGCACCGACCAGCACCCGACCGACGCTGATGCCCAGCCGGATTCCGCACCCGGGTACTCCTCCCCGGAGGACATCGACATCACCGCACTGGCAGCGGCCGACCGGCTGCTCGTCGGCCTCGACTTCGACGGGGTCATAGCCCCGCTGGTCGACAATCCGATGGACGCCGCGCCGCTGCCGGCCTCGGCTGCCGCGGCCGCGGCGCTGGCTGCTGAGCCGAACACGGTCGTCGGCTACATCTCCGGGCGCAACCTCTCGGTGCTCAAGCAGCTGTCGAACGCACCCGAGGGTGCGATCTTCATCGGCTCGCACGGGGTGGAGAGCGATTTCAGTGCAATCGGCGGGGAGGACATCGGCGCTGCCGACGGTCGCCGCTCGGGCGGCAATCCGGCCGCAGGCACCTACGCGAGCGGGCCGAGCAATGATGAGCAGGCGCTGCTCGATGAGCTTGATGCCGCCTTCACCGACATCCGCACGCGCACCCCCGAGGAGGGCCACGGGCTGCTGCGCATCGAGCGCAAGCCGCTCGGGCGGACCTTCCACACCCGCGGATGCTCGGATAACCGCACCGCCTTCTATGCGACCGAGCTCGAGGCGCTGGCCAAGCGGCTGGGCCAGCTGCGGTTCCTCACCGGGCACGAGATGTTCGAGTTCGCGCTGCGCCACCAGACCAAGGGCAACGGGCTCGAGCGGATGATCCGCCGGACCGGTGCGACTGCCGCGCTCTACATCGGCGATGACCGCACGGATGAGGACGCCTTCAAGAAGCTGCGCACCTATCCGGAGGACTTCCCGCGCCTGTCGATCAAGGTCGGGCCCGCCGGCACCGCCGCCGAGGTGCGCCTCCAGTCCCCCGATGACGTCGCCGTGTTCCTCGGCCGGCTCGCCGCCGCCCGCGCCGGCCGCTGAGTGCAGGCCCGCGCCGAACGCTGACTGCGCCGCCCCGCCGGGCGGTTGCAGGGCGGGTCCGCGCGGGCGGTTGAAGGACAGACCCACCGGGCGGTTGCAGGACGGAGCCGGCATTGCGACGCGCAGGCGCGGCACGCTCGATGCCAGCAGGCTCAGCGCCGGCCGATGGCCCGTTCGGAGGCCCGGAGCACGAGTTCGGGGCTGACGCGGTAGTCCGGCAGCCGGGGCGTGCGCGCACTGCCGGCTCCGGGTCCAGCAGCTGCCGCACCATCGGCGCTGGCGCGCATGAGCCGTTCGAGTTCGCGCAGCGCAGCCTCAGCCAGGGCGGCCCAGTCGAAGGTCACCTGTGACATCGGCGGGTGAATCACCTCGGCGTCGGGCATGTCCCCGACCGTCAGCAGCGAGAAGTCCTGCGGCACCGCCAGGCGCAGCCGGCGGGTCGATTCGAGGAACCCGAAGGTGATCGCCGGGGCACAGCTGATCGCTGCCGAGCACTGCGCCTCCAACAGCTCATCGGCGGCCTGCGAACCGGCGAGGATCCCAGGCCCGGCGACCACAACGGGAGCCTGGTCGCGGGTGGCGGGGATGTGCAGCACATCGGCCATCGCCCGCCGAAACGCACTCACCCGGGTGGAGGCCGCCGAGTCCTCGGGCACGACGAGCCCGATGCGCCGGTGACCGAGGTGGATGAGGTGGCGGACTGCGGTGCGGATGCCCTCCCCGGAGTCGAGGACGAGCTGGGCGAAGCCTGCGTGCCGGGCGTTGGAGACGCGGATGACCGGCACCCCGTGGGCGGCGAGCCGTTGCGCCTCGGGACCGGCCGAACCGCCGCCGAGCACCACCGCGCCGGCGACGCCGAAGGACTCGAGCACCTCGGCGGCCGAGGCGAGGTCCGGGCCGGTCTGGATGCGCACGGCCACCCAGCCGAGGGCGAAGATCCGCTCGACGATCTCCAGGTAGAGGCTTTCGAACGGGTCGACGTCACCAGCGAGCGGGGCGGCGTGCACAACGGCGATGACCGTGCCGGTCCGGGCCGCCTCCTCCCCGTGCCGCACCCCGAGCGTGCCGAGCGCCACGGCGACGGCACGGCGGGCGGCTGCCGAAGTGCCGGGCTGCTCTCTGAGCACCCGGGAGACCGTGGAGACCGACAGCCCGGAGGCCGCCGCGATCTGCTTGAGCGAGATGTCCGAGCGCATCAGGTCCTCGCCGCCGCAGTCGACTGGCGGGCCAGGAGCCTCGGCCGCAGCGTCGGCGGAACCGAAGCAAGCTGCCGGCCGGGCAGGCCGAGCACGCTGCGCACCCCTGCGGCCAGCGCCTCGGCCAGCGCCTGATTGTCAAGCCGGAGCACGGTGGCCGGCGGGTTCGTGTAGCGCATCGTCGAGAAGTCGCCGAACCCCACAACGGACAGGTCGCGCGGGATCGCCAAGCGCCAGCGGCGGACGGCGGCGAAGACGCCGTGCAGCTGCAGAGCGGACTGCACGATGACAGCCGTGCAGGTGGCGTCGCGCAACTGGGTGGCTGCGGCGATGCCGCCGGAATGGGACTTCGGGACGGCAGCGATCCACTCATCGAGCCGGTCGGTGACATCGCGCATCGGATGCTCGCGCCGGAACCGGTTCTTCAGCTGCTCGGCCAGCGCACCGGAGTCGTTGCACACCAGGCCGATGCGCCGGTGGCCGAGCGCATGCAGGTGCTCGAACGCCAGGCTCATCCCACCGGACAGGTCGACCCGGGCGGCGATCCGCTCAGCATCGACAGCCCGGCCGGCCCCCGGCTCGGGGCCGGCGCTGCCCGTGCTCGAGGCGGGACCTGCGCTGCCCGTGCCCGAGGCGGGGCCGGCGCTGCCCGTGCTCGAGGCGGGGCTCACCTCGGGGCCGGCGGTCGCGGCGGGCCAGGCGGCGGTTGCCTCGGCGAAGCGGACGACCGGGACGTCGACATCGAGCGAGGTGAAGGTCGGTGTGACGACGAGGGCGGCGCCGGCGTCGATGCAGGCGCGGACCTCGGCGATGTCCTCATCGAGGAACGGAGTGGCAGCGATGATGCCGGCGTCCTGGAGCTGCCTCGACAGCGAGCGGCACACCTCGATCTGCCAGTGCTCCGGCTGGGCCGGTGCGCACACGGCCACGAGCCGGGCCGCCTGCCGATGCAGCAGGGTCGAGCGGTCGTAGCCGAGGTCCCGGACGGCGTCGAGTACCCGGGTGCGGGTCGCCTCGGCGACAGTGCCGCGGCCGCCGAGCACCCGCGAGACCGTCGTGACCGACACGCCCGCCGCCTCGGCGACATCCTCCAGCCGAACTCTCATAGCGCCAGTCTACGGCGGACGCACCGGCAGCAGCGGCGACGGCAGCGGCAGCCCGGCCTGCGTGCACGGCGGCCCGGTCAGGGGTTTCGCTACGATGGAAGCGCAGCTGCGGTCGCCGCCGCCTGGCGGCCGGCTGGCGTGCGGGAGGACACGTGAGGATCCACGCCGATCAGTTCGCTGAACTCGTCGAGGCGCTGCCGTGGGATGTGCCGCTGGCGCGGTGGAAGCCCGAGCTGCTCATCGGCCTGCCGCGCGGCATCTCCCGGCATGTGGTGCGCTTCGTCGAGTTCGAGGGCACGATCCTGGCAGTCAAGGAGACCCAGGACGCGATCGCGATGCGCGAATACGAACTGCTCACCGCGCTCGCCGATCTCGACGCGCCTGCCGTGCGGCCGCTGGGGTACGTCACCGGGCGAACCGATGCCGACGGCCAGCCGCTGCCCGGGGCGCTGCTGACCCCGCATCTGTCGTATTCGCTGCCGTTTCGCGATCTGTGCGGCAAGTCCGTGCCCCCGCAGATGGCCGACCTGCTCGTCGACGCCCTTGCTGTGCTCATCGTCAGGCTGCACCTCGTGGGGTTCTTCTGGGGTGATGTGTCGCTGTCGAACACGCTGTTCCGCCGCGATGCCGACGCGCTGGCCGCCTATCTCGTCGACGCCGAGACCGGGGAGTTGCACGACTCGCTGTCAGCCGGGCAGCGCAGCCACGACCTCGACCTCGCGCGCACAAACATCGCCGGGGAGTTCCTCGACCTGCAGGCCGGGGGCCTGGCCGACCCGGATGTCGATCCGATGGCGATGAGTAACCGGCTCAGCGAGCGCTATGACGAGCTGTGGGCCGAGCTCACCACCGTTGAGACGTTCAACATGTACGAGCGCTGGCGCGTCGACCAGCGCATCGAACGGCTCAACGAGCTCGGCTTCGACTTAGGCGAACTGACGGTCACGACCGACCTCGACGGCGTCACCACCCGCATCGAACCCAAAGTCGTGGCACCGGGGCACTTCCAGCGCCGGCTCAGGCGGCTGACCGGAATCGAGGCGGAGAAGCAGCAGGCCCGCCGGATGCTCAACGACCTCGATGTCTACCGGGCGGCGAAAGGGCTCGATGATGAGGACGAGGTGATCGTCGCCGAGCGCTGGCTGGCCGATGTCTACCGGCCGGTGCTCGAGGCGATCACCGATGAGTACAGCGGCCGGCTGGAGCCGCCGCAGGTGTTCCACGAGTTCCTCGACCACCGCGCGGAGATGGCCGAGGCCGCTGGCCGGGATGTCTCCACGCCCGAGGCGGTGGCCGCCTACCGCGATGAGAAGCTCGCCCATTACCCGCGCGAGGCCCACCTGCTCCGCGATCCGGACACCGCAGTGCTGCGCCGGCTCGCAGCGGCAGAATTAGCGCAGGCAGACCCTGACCCGGCAGAATCAGCGAAGACAGATCCTGCCCCCGCAGAGTCAGGGCACGTGCAGCCGGAGGCACCGCAACCGCCGGCTGCCGCAGATGAGACGAGAGAAGGACCTCGATGAGCGCATTCCCCCGCATTCCCGACCTGTTCGACCTGACCGGGCGCACCGCCGTCGTCGTCGGTGCCGCCTCGGGCCTGGGCCAGGCCTCGGCAGTCGGGCTGGCCGACGCCGGCGCCCACGTCGTGTGCGCTGACCTCGACCTCACCGGTGCCGAAGCGACCGCCATGATCATCGAGCAGCGCACCGGCAGTGCCGCTGCCTCCGTCGAACTCGATATCACCTCGACTGCAGCTGTCGACGCCCTCGTTGAGCGCTTCCCCGCTGCCGAGGTGCTCGTCATGACCCCGGGCATGAATGTGCGCAAGCGGATGACCGAGACGACCGATGACGAGTTCGACCGGGTCATCGACATCAACCTCAAGGGCACCTACCGGCTCATGCGCGGTTTCGGCCGTGAGATGGCCGGCCGGCAGCGCGGCTCGATCATCACATTCGCCTCCTTCCGCGCGATCGTCGTCGAACCCGGGCAGGGGATCTACGCCGCCGCCAAGGCCGGGGTCGTGCAGCTGACGAAGACGCTGGCCAGCGAGCTCGGCACCGCAGGAGTGCGGGTCAACTCGATCCTGCCCGGGCCGTTCGAGACCCCACTGACCGAGCAGATCAAATCCGATGAGGAGTGGTGGGACGCCTACGCCCAGAAGGCCGCGCTCGGGCGTTGGGGCCTGCTGCACGAGATCGCAGGACCGGTGCTGTTCCTCGCATCGGATGCCTCCAGCTACGTCACCGGGCACTCGCTGCTCGTCGACGGCGGCTGGATGGCCCAGGACGGGCGCTTCACCCCGCGCCTATGACACCTCGGGACCGGCGACTGCGACCGGTGACTATGACCCACGTCTCATTCAGTGGGACACGGGGAGCAGGGGGACGCCGGCGGCGATATACCTGACCGAAGCCACCGCGGACGGCGGGCGAGGGCAGGATCTGCACTCACTGCCGGGCCGCGCACTTCTGCCGACAAGGACCACCCGCCGATGACGATGCCCCCATCCTCCGCCCCGACCGCAGCCGGCGCCGAGCTGCGCAGGCGAACCCTGCGCAAGGTCGCCCTGCGTCTCACCCCGTTCCTCGGTCTGCTGTACTTCATCAACTACCTCGACCGGACGAACATCGGCTTCGCCGGGCCCAACGGCATGAACGAGGAGCTGGGGTTGACCCAGACGATGTTCGGTCTGGCCTCCGGTGTGTTCTTCATCGGTTACCTGCTGCTGGAGGTGCCCTCGAATCTTGCGCTGCACAAGTTCGGGGCGCGACGGTGGATCGCCCGCATCCTCGTCACCTGGGGCATCATCGCCGCGCTCATGGCGTTCGTGCCGACCGGAACGTGGCTGGGGCTCGGCGGCGAGTGGTGGCTCGTCATCCTGCGGGTGCTGCTCGGCATCGCCGAGGCGGGTTTCTTCCCCGGCATCATCCTGTACCTGACATTCTGGTTTCCCAAGCGGGAGCGGGCGAAGGCGATCTCGTTCTTCATGCTGGCCATCCCCGCCTCCTCAGTGCTGGGTGCACCGCTGTCGGCCTGGCTCATCGAACACGGCGACGGCCTGCTGTGGGGCCTGTCCGGCTGGCGCTTCATGTTCCTCATCGAGGGTCTGCCGGCGGTGCTGCTGGGCTTCATCTGCTGGTTCTTCCTCACCGACCGCCCGCACGATGCGAAGTGGCTGGCCGATGACGAACGCGCCTGGCTCAAAGCCGAGATGGACCGCGAGGAGGAGGAGACCGCGGCGACCTACCATGTGCCGCTGCGCACCTCGCTGACCAGCGGACGGGTGTGGGCGCTGGCGTTCGTGTACTTCGGCGTGGTCTACGGCCTGTATGCCATCAGCTTCTTCCTGCCGACGATCATCGGCGGATTCCAGGAGCGCTTCGGCGTCGAGTACTCGCTCATGGAGCGCGGCCTGCTCACCGCCGTGCCGTTCGCCTTCGCCGCAGTTGCCATGGTGTTCTGGGCCCGCCACGGCGACAAGACCGGCGAGCGCGTCTGGCATGTCGCCCTGCCGACCCTCGTGGCTGCCGCCGTCATCCCGGTGACCTCGTTCGTCAACTCGCCGTTCCTGGCGATGGTGTGCGTGTCGATCTTCGCCTGCGGTGTGATGTGCGCACTCGCGACCTTCTGGCCGTTGCCCACCGCGTTCCTCTCCGGTGCCGCCGCAGCTGCCGGTGTCGCCCTGGTGAACTCGATCGGCAACATGTCCGGCTTCTTCGCCCCCTACATCACCGGCTTCCTCGCCGACACGACCGGTTCGCAGTCTGCCGGCATGTGGGCGATCAGTGCAGCGATGGTCATCGCAGCGATCATCACGATCTCGCTCGGCGCGCAGCCGAAGACCGCCACCCACACGAGGGCCCCGGCGGCCGATCCGCGCAACGTCGACGCGGGCTGAGCTGGGGGCTGACCTGGTGCGGGCCGGGCGATCGTCGTTGAGTGCAGAATCCACGACACAGGATCTTGCACGCAGCGCGGTCTGGGGAAGTGGCCGACGGCTGAGCCCTAGCCCCAGCTCTAAGCCCTCAGCCCCCGGCGAGCCCCTCGGCCCGGCGGGCGCGGGCGACCTCGTAGAGACTCACGGCCGCGGCGACTCCGGCATTGAGGGACTCCATCTGCCCGGCCATCGGAATCGACACGATCTGATCGCAGATGTCGCTGATGAGCCGGGACAGCCCCTTGCCCTCGGACCCGACGACGATGCACACCGGCTCCCGGGCGAGCGCGACCTCGGGCAGCTCGACGCCGCCGCCCATATCAAGGCCCAGCACGAACACCCCCTGCTTCTTCAGCGCCTGCAGCGCGCGGGCGAGGTTGACGACCTGGGCGACCTGGATCCGCCCGGCGGCACCGGCAGCGGTCTTCCACGCCGAGGCAGTCATGCCGGCGGAACGGCGCTCGGGGATGATCACCCCGTGGCCCCCGAAGGCCGCGGTTGAGCGCACAATGGCGCCGAGGTTGCGCGGGTCGGTGATCCCGTCGAGAGCGACGAGCAGCGGCGTCTCGACAGCCTCGGCAGCAGCCTCCATGAGGTCGTCGGGGTGCGCGTACTCGTAGGCCGGCACCTGCAGGGCGATGCCCTGGTGGACGGCGCCGCCGGTGAGCCGGTCGAGATCCATCCTGCCGGCTTCGAGCATCGGGATACCGCGGTCGGCGGCCAGGGCGATCGCCTCGCGCACCCGGTCGTCGGAGTCGGCCTTGTGAGAGATGTACAGCGCCGTGGCCGGCACGGTCTCGCGCAGCGCCTCGACGACGGAGTTGCGTCCGGCGATGATGTCCGAACCGGGGTCCTTGCGCCGCCGCTTGGGCTGGGTGGCCTCTCGCCTGAGCTTGGCCTGCTTGGCCTTGTGCGCCTTGTGATAGACGCGGTCCTCGGCTTTGGGGGTCGGTCCCTTGCCAGCCAGCTTGCGGCGGCCGTGGCCACCGGTGCCCTTGGCAGGGCCCTTCTTCGTCGCCATTGCGGCTCCTTCGGTTCGTGTCGGTGGGCTGGGGTCGTGCGGCCGGCCTGTCACCCGCAGCCGGCCTGTCACCACCGCTGGTCTGTTTCTGCGGCTGGTCTGTCTCTGCGGACGGTCTGTCACGGCCGGCCAGCAGCGGCCAGGTTCGGCGCCGGCCGGCGGGCACCTCAGCCTTTGAGGCTGTAGCGGTAGCCGCCGGGGGTGTCCTCCAGCTGCACGCCGGCGCGGGTGAGCAGATCGCGGATCTCATCTGCCCGCGCATAGTCCTTGGCCTGCTTGGCGGCCAGGCGCTCAGACGCCAGCTCCTCGACGAGCACGCGCAGCCCGGTCTCAGCAGCGCTGTCCGCGCCCGAGGTGGCAGTCCAGTTGGCAGCCAGCGGGTTGACGCCGAGCACATCGAGCATGAGCTCGAGTTCGGCCACCGTACGGCTCAGCGCCCCTCGGTCGGGGTCCCCGGACTCCAGCAGCCGGTAGCCCTCGCCGACGGCGCTGAACGCGACTGAAAGCGCCTTGGGCACCGACAGGTCGTCGTCCATCGCGGCGGCGAAGTCAGCGGGCACATCGACGGCGCGACGGCGATAGCCGTCCTCCACCTCGGGAGCCAGCGGAGCGTCTTCGCCGAGGATCTCTCGGGCGCGGGTGAGGAAGTTCTCGAAGCGCTCGAGCGCATTCTCCTGCGTGGCGACCAGTTCTTCGGAGAACTCGAGCACTGAACGGTAGTGCGCGGTCGAGAGCGCATAGCGCACTGCCAGCGGATTGGAGGCGGCGAAGAGCTCGTGGGCGAAGACGGAGTTGCCCAGAGACTTCGACATCTTGTCCCCGCCGACGTTGAGCAGTCCGGAGTGCATCCAGATCCGGGCGAAAGGATCGCCGGCGGCATTCGATTGCGCGCGCTCGTTCTCATGGTGGGGGAAACGCAGGTCGAGCCCGCCGCCGTGAATGTCGAACTCCGCGCCGAGGTACTTCGTCGACATCGCCGAGCACTCGATGTGCCAGCCCGGCCGGCCGCGCCCCCACGGCGACGGCCACGAGGCGGTGAGCGGATCACCGTCCTTGTGCGCCTTCCACAGCGCGAAGTCCCGCGGGTCCTTCTTGCCGCGCAGCGGGGCGTCATCGGCTGCGGTCATGTCGTCGAGCTGCTGGTTCGTCAGCGAA
The DNA here is from genome assembly GCF_025144725.1 of Brevibacterium sp. p3-SID960. Taxonomy (GTDB): domain Bacteria; phylum Actinomycetota; class Actinomycetes; order Actinomycetales; family Brevibacteriaceae; genus Brevibacterium. The sequence goes on from NZ_JALXKS010000005.1 coordinate 18,789, forward strand.
CCGTAGTCCGGCCAGGACCGCGCATCGAAGTAGACATCAGCGGAGCCGTCGAGGGCCGGATAGGCGTGGCCGGCTGCGATGAGGCGGTCGATGAGCTCGATCATCTCCGTCATGTGCCCGGTGGCCAGCGGCTCATAGGTCGGGCGCAGCACGCCGAGGGCGTCGTGTGCGGCCGTGAATTCCTGGAAGTAGTGGTAGGCGTGGGCCCACCACGGGCGGGATTCCTCGACCGACTTCGCCAGGATCTTGTCGTCGATGTCGGTGACATTGCGCACAAATGTGACGTCAAAACCGCGGTAGAGCAGCCACCGACGCAGCTGATCGAACACGACGGCGGTGCGCATGTGGCCGATGTGCGGCGAACCCTGCACGGTGGCCCCGCAGACGTAGAGCCCGGCATGCCCGTCGGTGACGGGGGTGAAGGGTTCGAGACGGCGCGTGGCGGTGTTGAAAAGCTTTATAGTCACAGCTCCAGTCTAGCCAGGCGCGCGGGTCTGCGGCGATGCGCTCTCAGATACCCCCGACGCGGCGGTGACCGACGCGTATAACTTTTCGAGCTCAACTCGCAGTGCCCGCCATCTGAGAAGTGACAATCCCCGCCCACCGAGTTAGCTTTAGTGTGAGTTCGATCTCAGCTGTGAATTTCGTGAGCATCCTCGCGGAATCCTGGACTGCGAGGGCCGGGTCTGCTTCAGCCTGCTGGACACAGCGCAGTGTCTGTCCTCGCTCACCACCAGAAAGGACACCATGTCGAATAAGTCGCTACAGCGCGAGGTATTCCCGACCCGGATGGCTTTCATCCTGGCCGCCGTCGGCTCTGCCATCGGCCTGGGAAACATCTGGCGCTTCCCATACGTCGCGTTCGAAAGCGGCGGCGGCGCCTTCCTCATCCCGTATCTCATCGCACTGCTGACAGCAGGCATCCCGATCCTGTTCTTCGACTATGTGCTCGGACATCGTTCGCGGTCTTCGGCTCCGATGTCGTTCCGCGTCATCTCGAAGAAGTTCGAGCCGCTGGGCTGGTTCCAGACCGGCGTCGCCACGGTCATCGCGATCTACTACGCGGTCATCATCGGGTGGGCACTGAGCTACACCATGTTCTCCGTGACCGAGGCCTGGGGCGATGACGCCGGCACGTTCTTCGAGGCCACCTATCTGCATGCCGGTGAGCTCTCGCTGGGCAGCGCCTTCAGCTTCGTGCCCGGTGTGCTCATCCCGCTCATCATCGTGTGGGTCGTGGTGCTGGGCATCCTGTTCCTCGGTGTGCAGGGCGGCATCGCCCGGTTCTCGAAGATCTTCATCCCGGTTCTCGTCGTGCTGTTCCTCGCACTGGTCATCCGCTCGCTGTTCCTGCCCGGCGCCGTTGACGGCCTCAACGCCCTCTTCACCCCGGACTTCGCAGCACTGGCGGATCCGCAGGTGTGGGTCGCCGCCTACGGTCAGATCTTCTTCTCGCTGTCGATCGGCTTCGGCATCATGATCACCTACGCCGCCTATCTGCGCCGGCGGACGAACCTCACCGGTTCCGGCCTTGTCGTGGCGTTTTCGAACTCCAGCTTCGAGATCCTCGCCGGCGTCGGTGTCTTCGCGGCCCTCGGCTTCATGGCCCACTCTGCCGGCACCGGCGTCGAGGACGTCGCCGCCGGCGGTGTCGGACTGGCATTCGTCGGCTTCCCGACGCTCATCTCGCAGATGCCGGGAGGGGCATTGTTCGGCGTGCTGTTCTTCCTCAGCCTGGTGTTCGCCGGCCTGTCCTCGCTCATCTCGATCATCCAGGTGCCGATCCAGGCAGTGGCGGAGAAGCTGGGCATCTCCAACCGCGCCTCGCTCGGCATCGTCGGCGGCGGCATGGCAGTCGTCTCCCTGCTGTCGATGCCGACGGCCACCGGCCTGACCGTGCTCGATGTCGTCGACGCCTTCGCCAACAACATCGGCATCGTCGGCGGCGCGCTGCTGTCGATCATCCTGGTCGTCTGGGCCAAGCGCGCCACCCCGCTGCTGCGCGATCACCTCAATGCGATCTCGTCGTTCCGCATCGGCACGGTGTGGACCGTCTGCCTGGCCGTCATCACCCCGATCGTGCTCGGCTTCATGCTGATCTCGCAGATCATCGCCTTCATCACCGAGGGCTATACCGGCACCTCGGCCGATGCGATCGGCTGGATCGTGCTGGCGGTGCTCGCAGTGGCAGCCGCGGTGTTCACATTCATCCCGTGGCCGAAGGCCTCGCTGGACTTCACCGCACGGGCCGTCGAGGCCAACGACGCCGACACCAAGAAGTATCCGGAGCTCTACACTCCGGCGCGGATGACCGGACACGACGACACCCCCGGCGCCGCCGGCACCACTGACCCGCAGGCGGCCGAGCGCCGCACGGAAGGAGACAACCGATGACACCGGAAGCACTCATCATGATGATCCTGGCGCTGGTCATCGTCTGGGGTGGACTCGTCGCCTCGCTCGTCCATCTCAAGGCACACCCCGACGAGGGCGGCACCGACGACATCATCTGATCGGCTGAATCCGCCGCTCGCCTGCCGCGCTCGGCCCGCCTGAGAGCACGCGGCCAGCGCAACCGCGCTCGAGGCGCCGGGAACCCGCCGCGGTTCCCGGCGCCTCAGCGGTGGTCGGGCCCGTCCCGTGGCGCAGGCTGAGAGCCGGTCGCGCACGACGGGAGCCCGCACGGGAGCCCGACGCCATGGGAGGCGGGCTTCTGCTCCACGCCGCCGAAGGCGGGTTCCTGCCCAGTGAGTTGGAAGGCGGGTTCCTGCCCAACGCCGCGGAAGGCGCGTTCCTGCTCGGTGAGAATGCGACCGGCTTTTCCTGCACCCGCGACAGGGGTTTCGTAGACTGACACATGTACGCATGTGCACCTGCTGATCTCTGCTGAAGGAGGATCCATGCCCACAACCGTCAAGGGCATCGTTGCCACGGCCAAAGGCGAACCGGTCGAGCTGACTGACATCGTCATTCCCGATCCCGGGCCCGGAGAGGTCATCGTCGACGTGAAGTCCTGCGGTGTGTGCCACACCGACTTCCACTACCGCGAAGGCGGGATCGGCGATGACTTCCCGTATCTGCTCGGCCACGAGTCCGCCGGCATCGTCGCCGAGATCGGCGAAGGCGTCACCAATGTCGATGTCGGCGATTTCGTCATCCTCAACTGGCGTGCGATCTGCGGCGAGTGCCGGGCCTGCAAACGCGGCGAGCCGTGGTACTGCTTCGACACCCACAACGCCACCCAGAAGATGACCCTGACCGACGGCACCGAACTCGAGGCGGCGTTGGGAATCGGGTCGTTTGCCGAGAAGACGCTTGTGGCCGCCGGCCAGTGCACGAAGGTCGATGAGGCCGATCCGGCTGTCGTCGGACTGCTCGGCTGCGGCATCATGGCCGGCATCGGCGCGGCCATCAACACCGGCGAGGTCACCCGCGGCGACTCGGTGGCCGTCATCGGCTGCGGCGGCGTCGGCTCGGCTGCCGTCGCAGGCGCCCACCTGGCTGGAGCCAGTCCGATCATCGCCGTCGACTTCGATGAGCGCAAGCTCGATGCCGCACGTGAGCTCGGCGCGACCGACACGATCTGCTCGAAGGGCATGAGCGAAGACGAACTCGTCGCAGCTGTCCAGGAGCTGACCGGCGGATTCGGCGCCGATGTCGTCATCGACGCCGTCGGCCGTCCTGAGACCTGGCGGCAGGCCTTCTACGCCCGCGTCTGGCCGGCACCGTCGTGCTCGTCGGCGTGCCGACCCCGGAGATGGAGCTGAACGTCCCGCTGCTCGACGTGTTCGGCCGCGGCGGCAAGCTCAAGTCCTCCTGGTACGGCGACTGCCTGCCCGAACGCGACTTCCCGATGCTCACCGAGCTGTACAAGCAGGGCCGCCTGCCGCTGGAGAAGTTCGTCTCAGAACGGATCACCGTTGACCAGGTCGAGGAAGCCTTTGACAAGATGGGCCGAGGAGAAGTCCTTCGATCGGTAGTGGAGTTTTCATGAGCGCACGCATTGATCACATCGAGACATCCGGCACGTTCTCGCTTGACGGGGGCACCTGGGATGTCGACAACAATGTCTGGATCGTCGGCGACGACTCCGAGGTCGTCGTCATCGACCCGGCCCACTCGCCAGAGCAGGTCGCCGAGGCCGTCGGTGACCGGAAAGTCAAGGCGATCCTGCTGACCCACGGCCACGACGACCACATCCGCGCGGTCGCTGAGACGCAGAAGCTGCTGGGCAGCCCGCCGGTCCACCTCAACCCCGAGGACATGGTGCTGTGGGAGATGGTCTATCCGGATCGCAAGCCGGAGGAGCAGCTGGCCGATGGCGAGACGATCACCGTCGGCGGTGCGACCCTGACGGCGATCCACACGCCGGGGCACTCGCCTGGGTCGACGTGTTTCTATATTGCTGATGGAGTCGCCGTTCCCGAGGTGGCCGCGGAGGCCGCGGAGAAGGTCGGGGCGGGTGCGACGAACCCGCTCCTGATCTCCGGTGACACCCTGTTCCAGGGCGGACCGGGCGCGACGGGTCGGTCGTATTCGAGCTTCGAGACGATCATCGACTCGATCTCAACCCGGCTGTTCCAGCTGCCGGCCGAGACGGTCGTGCTCACCGGTCACGGGCCGGCTACGGCGATCGGGCTGGAGAAGCCGCATCTGCAGGAGTGGATCGACCGTGGCGAGTGAGCCGCTGACCGGACCGCTGAGATTCTGACAGACCGGCGGGGAGAGCGCAGCAGCGTTCTCCCCGCCGATTCTGTGTCTGGATCCACCGCCGGCGTCCGCGCGGGGGGACATCGGTCACGACGCCCCGCGGGGAGGTCGTTGGCTCAGGGGTTGCGCATGAGCTGGGCTGTGAGATGCCGTTTCATCTCACAGCCCACGGCGGCCATCGAGAAGTTCATTGTCAGGTCGTTGCCTGCGAAGACGAAGCGCCGTTTGGTCATCTCGACGTTCTTGGCCGTCGAGGTGTTGAGCACTCGGCCTGTGAGCTGCAGGACGATGCGCTCGTCGGTCAGATCGATGTGACCTTCGAGCAGTTCGGCCTGGCCGGTCGGCTGGGCGATGGTGAATTCCGCCCAGTCGCCGACCAGCCGCAGGTACCCGGTCTCGACGTGCATCGGCGTGCCGTCAGGTGACCAGGTGCGCTGGGAGTAGGCTAGGAAAGGCTTGCCGACGTCCCCGAACTCCGTCTCCTCCCGGTATTCGAAGTCGTCGATCGTCGGGTATTCGCCGAAGCCGCTGCCGCTCCAGGTGCCGGCGATCCGTTCGAAGGCGGGGTGTGAGGTCATATCAGAATCGTATCTGCGGTCTTGCCCGGCCGGTAGACCGAGGTGCCGGGAGCCCCGGTCTGGGTCCCGGTTTCGGGCATGTGGCGCGGATGGATCCGACCCGCCCGATGGGAAGCAATCGGGTCGTGAAACCGTTGTACCTGACAGCTGCTGTTCATCGTCCCAGCGGCTCCGTCCCCACCGGCGGTGTGCGAGCACCGCTTCGATCGCTAGGAGTGATTCCGTGAGCACCCCGCAGACCCCGCTCAGCCGCAATGAGCAGATGTGGGTCACCGAACGCGTCAACGCCCCCGGCTGGGGTGTGTTCTACGGAATCGTCGCGATCGTCTTGGGCATTGTGCTGGCGATCTCGTCCTGGATGGCCGACATCAGCCAGGTTGCGCTCATCATCTGCCTCATCGCGTGCGCCCTCATCACCGGCCTCGGCGTGTGGATCGCCCTGCGCGCAGCCACCCGGATCACGCCGCTGCAGCGGTTGCGCAAGGGACGCGAACCCGATCACGTCGATGCCGTCGAGATCGTCTCGATCTCCGACCTTCGCGGCATCGTGCTGCGCTACGCCAACGGCGGAGAGGTCACTCTGCGCGGTCCGGCCCCGACCCCGGCCGAGGGAAAGGACACTGTGCCGGTCAGCATCGGTGAGACGGTCAAGCTGAACTCGTGGGTGCCGGCCAACAGCAGTGCCCCGATGATCGGCCGCGTCGACTTCAGCGATGGCGCCCGGGCGATCGGCGAGCTCGAAGAACCCCTCTGAGCGCAGAGCCCCTCTGAGCATCGAGCCGCCCCACCTGCACAGCGGCGGGTTCAGCTGCGCTTGACAACGATGGCGGTCGCGATCGCCGCGACCCCCTCGCCGCGGCCGGTGAGGCCGAGCCCATCGCTCGTCGTGCCGGAGACCGCGACCGGAGCACCGACAGCAGCTGAGAGAACCTGCTGCGCCTCGTCGCGGCGGCTGCCGATCTTAGGCCGGCTGCAGATCGCCTGCACGGCGATGTTGCCGATGGCGAATCCTGCCGCCCGCACGAGCCGGGCGGCCTCCGTCAGGAGCTCCGCTCCCGAGGCGCCGGCGAGTTCCGGACGGTCGACGCCGAAGTGCGCGCCCAGGTCACCGATCCCGGCGGCGGTGAAGAGGGCATCGCAGCAGGCGTGCGCGACAGCATCGGAATCGGAGTGGCCCTCAAGCCCGGTCTCACCCTCCCACAGGAGGCCGGCCAGCCACATCGGCCGGTCGGGATCTTCCGAGTAGGCATGGACGTCGGTGCCGATGCCCACGCGCGGCAGGATAGGGGCGTGCTCGCTCATCGTGTCTGCCCTCCAGCAGTCGCGTCGTCCAGCAGCAGTTCGGCGATGCGCATGTCGAGCGGGTGGGTGATCTTCAGCGCCCGCTCATCGCCGGCAACAGCACGCACCTCGTGGCCGAGGCGCTCGGCGAGCATCGCATCGTCGGTCGCGGTGATCGGGTCGTGGGCCTGCAGCGCGTGGGCCTCTTCGAGTACCTCAACGGCGAATCCCTGCGGAGTCTGCACTCGCCGCAGCTGCTCGCGGTCGACGTTGCCGATGACGCGTTCGCCACCGGCGGCCGCGCATGGGCTTCGCAGCGTCTCGACGCGCTTGATCGTATCGGTCACCGGCATCACCGGCACGACGGCCGGGGCACCTGCGGCCAGGGCATCGCAGACCCGGGTGAAAACGGCAGCCGGTGTCAGGCAGCGGGCGGCGTCGTGGACGAGCACGGCGTCGATGCCGGGGCCGGACTGCTGGGCTGCCGCCAGGGCCTGCCGCACGCTGGCGACGCGATCAGCGCCGCCTGCCACCACCTCGGCGGCGGTGCCGAGGATCTCACGTGCCGCAACGAGGAACGCCTCGGGAACGGCGACCACGATGTGATCGGCGACTCCCGAGGCGAGTGCACCGCGAACGCAGTGCTCAAGCAGGGTCGTTCCGGCCAGTTCGGCGAACGCCTTGGGAATGCCGGCTCCCAGGCGGGTGCCCGAGCCAGCGGCCGGAATGACGATGCAGGTTCTTATGATGCGAGGACCTCGTCGAGCAGGGCCTCGGCTTCTTCCTCTTCCTTCTTCTCAGCCAGGGCGAGCTCGGAGACGAGCACCTGGCGGGCCTTGGCGAGCATGCGCTTCTCGCCGGTGGAGAGCCCACGGTCCTGCTCGCGGCGCCACAGATCGCGGACGACTTCAGCTACCTTGATGACGTCGCCGGACTGGAACTTCTCGAGATTTGCTTTGTAGCGGCGGGACCAGTTGGAGGGCTCTTCCGAAATGTCAGCCCGGAGCACCTGGAAGACCTTCTCCAGCCCCTCTTCACCGACCACATCGCGCACGCCGACGAGATCGCAGTTCTCGGCTGGCACTTCGATGGTCAGATCGCCGTGGGATACCTGAAGCTTCAGATAGAGCTTGTCTTCACCCTTGATCGCCCGAGTCTTGATCTCCTGGATTGTGGCTGCTCCGTGGTGCGGATAAACAACTGTGTCGCCGACCTGAAAACTCATGTTCTTCATTTTCCCCTTTCGCGGACTTCCAGTTTACCACGAACACGCCGTTTCAGACGGTGTGCCGGGGGCGCAATCGTGCTAGGGTGCACGCCTTGCATCGCCCGGATCCAGACGGTACGCGGGCGCGCCTCGGCACACCGGGCCGCAGGCGGCGGGACCGATCGGCCCCTTGCCTGGTCGGCTGCTGGGTCGTCGGCCTGGTCGGCTACCTGATCGGCTGCCCGGCCGTCTGCCTGGTCGGCGTCCACCAGCCCCGTCACCGAGGTGGTGGCCGGCATCCCGTGCGCGACCGCCTCGGGACCGGGGCTGGGATGGGGATTCCGGCGGCGGGTGAGTTCTACGTGCGGTCAAAAAACAGGTAGGATATCCAGTGATTCTGTCATTTCACTCCGTCGTCACTCCAAGGAGCTTGAACGTGAAACGGTCCACTCGTGCGGCACTCGCTGCCGCTGCCGTCGCCCTCGTGATCCCTGCCAGCGGCTGTGCCAGCCTGCTGTCGGCGCAGCAGACCGCGGAGTATCAGTACAACGGCGGCGACGGAGCCTGGAACGTCGAGAACGAGCAGGTCAAGGTCCGCGGACTGCTTCTCATCGCCAATGACGACGATGTCGCACAGGTGTTCTTCACCGTCGTCAACAATTCCGATCAGGACGCCGACGTCGAGATCTCCGTCGGCTCCGCCACCGCTTCAGAGACCGTGCCGGCCGGCGGCCGCTGGGTGCAGAACCCGGAGAACGCCGCTGCTGAGTCCGAGCCGCTGCTGACCGAGAACTACGGCGGCAAGCCCGGCGACAAGGTCGATGTTGAGGTGACGATCAACGGTGAGACCGAGATCGTGCGCGCCCAGGTGCTCAACGGCGCCCACCCTGACTACCAGGATCTCGAGCCCACCGGCGCTCCCGGTGACGATTCCGCCACCGGCGTCGTCGAGACCCCCGGACCGGAGGAGTCGCCGGCTACGGCCCCCTGATCCGCTCAGACACACAAAGGGGCGGCAGAGCAGATGCTCTGCCTCCCCTCTTTCTGTGCCGTGGGCCGGTTCAGCGCCGTGGGCCGGTCCCGGGGCGTGAGTGCGGTTCGGCGCCCTGGGGCCGGTCCGGCGGCTGGGCTCAGCCTTCGAACTTGTACCCGAGGCCGCGGACGGTGACGAGCAGCTGCGGGTGGGACGGTTCGACTTCGACCTTGGCGCGCAGACGCTTGATGTGCACATCGAGGGTCTTGGTGTCACCGACGTAGTCCTGGCCCCAGATCCGGTCGATGAGCTGGCCGCGGGTCATGACGCGGCCGGCATTGCGCACGAGCATCTCCAGGAGTTCGAACTCCTTGAGCGGCAAGGACAGCTCCTCCCCGCGGACGCTTGCGACATGCCGGTCGACGTCGATGCGCACCCCGCCGGCTTCGATGACGGAGTCCATGAGGTCATCGGGTTCGGCATTGCGGCGCAGCACGGCGCGCACGCGGGCGAGCAGCTCACGGGAGGAGTACGGCTTGGTGACGTAGTCATCAGCACCGAGCTCAAGGCCGACGACCTTGTCGATCTCGGAGTCCTTGGCCGTGAGCATGATGATCGGCACGTTCGACTTCGCGCGCAGCTGGCGGCACACCTCGGTCCCGGATGCGCCGGGCAGCATGAGGTCGAGCAGCACGAGGTCGGCGCCCGCCCGGTCGAATTCGGCGATGGCCTCCAGGCCGTCGGCGGCAACGGTGACGTCGAATCCTTCCTTGCCGAGCAGGTACGACAGGGGGTCGGAGAATGACTCTTCGTCTTCGACGAGCAGAATGCGGGTCACGTCGTCTGTTTCCTTTGTTCTTCAGTTGTCTCACGGTCGACCGTGCCGTCCACGGCGCGTCCGTCTTCTTCCTTCGCCGGTGCCGGGCCCGGGCGGGCTTCCGGTTCGTCGGCGATGAGGATGCCGGATTCGGCAGCCTCGGCGATCACCGGATGCTCCTCGGTGTGAGCCAACGGTAGCACCACGGTGAAGGTCGATCCCTGCTTGGGCTTCGACCATACGCGCACTTCGCCGCCGTGGGTGGCGACGATGTGCTTGACGATCGACAGTCCCAAGCCGGTCCCTCCGGTCGCTCGGGAACGTGCCGGGTCGACGCGGTAGAAGCGTTCGAAGACCCGTTCGGTCTCTTCGTCGGTCATGCCGATGCCCTGGTCGCTGACGGCGATGAAGACCCGCTCGTCGCTGACCCTCACCCCGATGCCGACCTGCGTGCCGGCGTTGGAGTAGTTCACGGCATTGTCGACGAGGTTGCGGATCGCGTTGGACAGCAGGTCCGGGTTGCCTTCAACGGCCCAGGCCGATGGGCAGTCGACGGTGAGCGAGATGTTCTTGGCATCAGCGGCGGTGACTGCACGGTCGACGGCATCGTCGATGATGTCGGCGACCGGGATGATCTCACCGGAATGCGCTTCGTGGTCCTGCACGGCTGAGAGATCGATGATCTCCTGGACGAGCTGGGACAGCCGGTGGGATTCGCGCTGCATCCGCCCGCCGAAGCGCTCGACAGCCTCGGGGTCGTCGGAGAAGTCGGTGACCGCCTCGGCTAAGAGCGCGATCGCGCCGATGGGGGTCTTGAGCTCATGGGAGACGTTGGCGACGAAGTCGCGGCGGACCGCCTCCAAACGGTGGGCGTCGGTGTGGTCGTCACACAGGACGAGGACGAAGGCGGCACCGAGCGGGGCGACGCGGGCGTGGAGGTGGCGCCGCGCCTGGCGGGAGCGGCCGCGCTGGGTTTCGAAGTTCATCTCCTCGATGAGCCCGCGGGTGCGGACCCGGTCGATGACTGCGGCCAGTTCGGAGGCGGCAATGCGGTGGCCGCGGACGAGGCCGAAGGTGTAGGCGGCCGGTGAGGCCTTGATGACGTCGTTTCCGGCATCGACGACGATTGCCGCACTCGGCAGCACGGCGAGCACCTCGGCGATGCCGTCGGGGAGCTCGTTGTTCGAGTGCAGATCGGCGGAATCGCGCGTGCGATCGGAGAACCGGAACGCCATGATGGCGACGATGCCGATCGCCAGACCCACGAGGCCGGTCAGTGCAGCTATGAACAACGGATCTTCCACACACACCAGCATAGGGGCCTGCTGAAGACGGGCCGGTCCGATATAATGACGACGGTTCTGACATTAGCGAAGTGTTCACCCGGCCGTCAGTGCTGATTCACTGCAGACTGGGAAGGTGGGAACGATTCTCGGCCCCGTGGCCGCAGCCGCACATGCGCTGCCGCCAGGGGTCTGACGCTTCAATCTGAAAGGAAGCATTCCGAATGCGCGAGGTCTTCAAGGCTGAGCTCGAGAACATCGCCGACGAGCTCGTCGAAATGGCAGCCAAGGTGAGCGAGGCGATGCGCTCAGCGACTGAAGCTCTTGAGAACAACGACCTGGAGCTGGCGGAGAAGGTCATCGACGCCGATACCGAGATCGACAATATGACTGCCGATCTCGACCAGCGCTCTGCTGAGCTGCTGGCGCTGCAGGCACCAGTTGCCGCTGACCTGCGTGTCGTCATCTCCGCACTCAAGATGAGCGTGGCCCTCGAGCGGATGGGCGACCTCGCCCGTCATGTCGCCTCGCTGGTGCGCATCCGCCACCCGCAGCCGGCGCTGCCGGAGGGATTCCGGGACGTGTTCCTGCGCATGGGTGAGGCTGCGATCCGGATCGGTGAGGAGACGGAGCAGCTGCTCGACAACCCGGGCCTGCGCGGCGTGCCGCTCATCAATGCCATCGACGAGGAGCTCGACCAGCTGCACCTGCGAGTCTTCGCGCTCATCGCCGAATCCGACCACGGCATCCTCTCGCCCGCCCAGATCGCTGACATCACCCTGCTCTCGCGCTACTTCGAGCGCTTCGGCGATCAGGCCGTCAACGTCTCCAAGCGGGTCGAGTACCTGCTCACCGGCAGCTGGGTCCCGGATCTGTCCGCCAAGGACTGAGGCTGCCGGCTGAGCTGCGGCTCAGCTGCCCGCCGGCTCGCCACCATCGTCAGGGTCGCACTCGATCTGAGTGCGGCCCTGACGCTTCTGTGTGCGTCGCCGGCCGAGGATCCCGGTGGTCACGGCCACCCCGAGCAGCAGCAGGCCGCCGCCTGCCACCTCGGCGGCGGTCGGCACATCGCCCTTGACCACCCACGCGGAGGTGACCCCGACGACGGGGACGAGAAGGGTGAACGGTGCGACATCGGCGGCAGCGTAGCGGCCGAGCAGCGTGTTCCAGGCGACGTAGCCGATGAGGGATGCACACAGCGCGGTGTAGGCCGTCGATGCGACGACACCCCAGGTGGGGTTCGCCAGCGCGGTGCCGACGGCGACCGGTCCGTCGATGATGAGGGAGAGGACGAACAGCGGAATCGGCACCACGGTCGCCGACCAGATCGTCAGGCTCACCCCACCGACCTCGGCACCGCGGGCGGCGACGTTGCCGATGCCCCAGGACAGCGCCGCGCCTAACACGACGACCACCGCGATGGCCGGGACGCCTGCGGTGCGCCCGGCGATGATGACCGCAAGCCCGGCGACGCCGATGAGGACACCGATGACGGTGCGAGCCCTGGGCCATTCGCGCAACACGATGACGGCGATGACCGTGGTGAACACCGCCTGCATCTGCAGAAGGATCGAGGCCAGGCCCGGTGGCAGGCCCAGGGACATGGCGACGTAGAGCAGTCCGAACTGGCCGGCGGACATGAACAGGCCCACGAGCATCACCCGGGCGAAGCGGCCGCGCGGGAACGGGACGAAGAAGACAGCGGGGAAGATGATGACGAGGAAGCGTACGACGACGAGCAGCAGCGGCGGCCAATCCTGTACGCCGAGGTCGATGAAGAGGAAGTTGATGCCCCACAGCACGACAACGCCGAGGGCGATGAACACATCGCGAACGCTCATGCCCTGAGGCTACACCCGCCTGGTGGGACGCGAAGACGCCATCTCACCTGCGGTTGTGCTCGCGAGGTGAGATGGCGCCAGTACTGCTTGGAGTGGTTCAGCGCCCCTGGTTGGCGACCTGGCCGATCGCCGCTTCTGCGGCCGCGGCGTCAAGGTAGGTGCCGCCGGGGTTGAGCGGCGCGAAGCTCTCGTCGAGCTCGTAGTGCAGCGGGATGCCGGTGGGGATGTTGAGGCTGGGGATGTCAGCGTCGGAGATCCCGTCGAGGTGCTTGACGAGGGCACGCAGGGAGTTTCCGTGGGCGGTGACGAGCACCGTGCGGCCGAGCTGCAGATCCGGCACGATCGAGTCGTACCAGTACGGCAGCATGCGCACGATGACATCGGCGAGGCATTCGGTGCGCGGGATCGAATCCCCGAGGTTCGCATACCGCGGGTCGCCAGCCTGGGACCATTCGGAGGAGTCGTCGAGGACCGGCGGCGGAGTGTCGAAGGACCGGCGCCAGGTCATGAACTGCTCCTCGCCGAACTCGTCGCGGATCTCCTTCTTGTTCTTGCCCTGCAGCGCGCCGTAGTGGCGCTCGTTGAGCCGCCAGGAGCGCTTGACGTCGATCCAGGCGCGGTCGGCGTGCTCGAGGGCGATGTCGGCGGTGATGATCGCACGCTTGAGCCGGGAGGTGTGCAGCACCTCGGGCAGCAGGCTCTTCTCTGCCAGCAGCTCACCGGCGCGAGCGGCCTCGGCGCGGCCCTGTTCGGTCAGCGGCACGTCGACCCAGCCGGTGAAGAGGTTCTTCTGGTTCCATTCGCTCTGCCCGTGGCGCAGCAGCACAAGGTTGTACGTCATACCTCCATTGTGGCACAGCGCCACCGCGCGGATCGGCGGCAGGTCAGGCGGCCCAGCGGTCGGCGGCGGCATGTGTCACGACGCGTCACATCGGCGCGTCTCTGATATCGAAGCTGCTCATCCTGCCCATATCGACGATGGTGACTCCTGGCATATGCTCCAGGACAGATTCCAGAGAAGTTGTCTCGTGCGGCTTCTCCGTCCGCGCCCCTGCATCGCCGAAAACTGCAACAGCTCGGCTCTTGGCTGGTGAGAACCGCGGTTGATACCAGATTGCGGTGAATCAGTGACTCTCACGTCTCCAGGTATTCGTTGCCCTCGGCCAGCAGGTGTTCGAAGGCGGCGAGGTTGCGCGTCGATTCCCCGCGAGTGACCCGCCACGCCCATTCCTTCTTCATCGAGGTGAGGAACCCGATGATGAGCAGTTCATTGAAGCTCTCATCGGCGGCTGAGAGGAACTTCCCGAGGATCTCGTCGATGAGGTCGTCGTCCCAGGCCCGCGGCGGAACCGAGGCGTTGAGATAGACGTCACCGAGCTTGTCGGTGGCGAACGCCAGGCCCTTGAGCCGGGAGTTCTTGTGCAGCAGCCAGGCGTGGAACTCGCCGTGGTTCTCATCGGCATGCCGGATGACGAAGGCCTGCAGGTCAATGCTGCGCGGGCTGCACTTGACCGACACAGTCGTCTTGAGCTTCTTCTCCCCCGGCAGGCTGACGACCGCGTGGGTGTCGGCGAGCCGGTCGACTTCAAGCCCGGATTCCTCAGCCCAGGTCACCAGCCGGTCAGCGGCGGCAAGCGGATCGGTCGTGCGCATCTCAAGCTCCTGCCTCAAACGGTCGACACTGCTGGTCTCAGCCTACGCCGTCACACCCGCACCGGACACCTCAGCAAGCACAGTATCGACACAGCGCTCCCAGGTGAACCGGCTCGCCTGCCCGGCAGCTGCGGCAGCCATCTGCTGCCGGGCGGCATCACCGAGCAGCCTGGCGATCGCCTGTGCCCAGATCTGCGGGTCATGCGAGTGAAGAAGGACACCGGTGCTGTGCGTGACGATGTGGCGCAGCCCGCCGACAGCCGCGGCGATGACCGGCGTACCGCAGGCGGCGGCTTCGGCGGCGGCGAAGCCGAAGGATTCGCTGCGGCTGGGCACGAGCACCGCGTCGGCGGCCCGGTACCAGTCGGCCAGCCGTTCGGCCGGTTCCGGGGGCAGCACGGTGATCGCCGGTTCGGCCGCTGCGGCCTCGGCCATCGCCCCGGCTGCCTGGGCATCGGTGCCGCTGGCGGCTCCGAGCATGTACAGCCGCGCCTCGGGTAGCTCGGTTCGCAGCCGCTGCATCGCTGCGATCGCCACGTCGGTGCCCTTGATGTGCTGCATCCGCCCGACGGCCAGCAGCACGGGTTCTGCTCCGAGCCCGAGGCAGCGGCGGGCGGCGTGCCGGTCTCCGGGTGTGTAGACGGTGTGGTCGATGCCGGGCACGGCTGTGATGACGCGTGCCGGTGGGGCACCGAGCAGGTCGATGATGTCGCCGCGTTCGGCTGGGGTGTTGGCGATGACGAGGTCGGCGACACCGGCGATCCACGGTTCGGCTGCAAGCCGGTCAGCCGGTTCGCGCTGGCTGCCGGTGTCGCGGTCCTTGACCGCGCCGACCGTGTGGAAGGACACTGCGAACGTCGCGGCCGCGCGGTGAGCTGAGCGCATCCGCAGCACCGCAGCCGCAGAGATCCAGTAGTGCGCCCAGATGAGCTGGCAGTCAGCCAGCTCCTGCAGCCCGGCCATCGCCGCAGCGATCGCATCGAGATGGGCCAGCAGGTCCTCTTTGGTCCGGGCCGGGGTGCGCAGCCGGTGGATCCGCACCCCGGGCCCGAGGCGGGAGCTGGCGGCCCAGGCGACCGGTGCCTCGGGGGCGGGGTCCCGGTGCCCGGCTGCCGCGTCGCCTGTGTGGGCGGGGTCGCCTGTGTGGGCGGGGTCGCCTGTGTGGGCGGGGTCGGCGGTGATGATCTCGACCTGGTGGCCGCGGGCGGCCAGTTCGGTGGCGGTGGCGCGGACGTAGACGTTGAGCCCGCCGGCATCGCCCTGCCCGGGCTGGGCGTCGGGGGCGGTGTGCAGGCTGATGAGCGCAATGTTCACGCCGGTGAGGTGTCCTGGTCGTTGAAGAAGCCGGTGAGGATGCGGCGGACTTCTGAGCGGCCCTTCCACAGGATCGAGCCGGCTGGCAGCACGACGAGCTCGGCTGCTGGGAAGGCTTCGGCGTAGCGCTGTGCCATCTCGACGGGGTGGGCGGGGTCGTCTTCGTGCGTGAGGACGAGGACCTCGCCGGTGAACTCAGCGGCAGCTGCCGGGCTGTCGACGGCGATCTCACCGGCTAAGCCGACACCGTCGGACATGTCGGTGTCGAAGAGCGCGTCGACCTTCTGCCGCACCCAGTCCTGGACGGGCCTGTGGACGATGAGGTCATCGGGTTCTGTGGCCAGCAGCGCCTCGTACAGGTCGTCCCGGTGGCCGGCGTCGAGCAGGCCGCGCATGAGCGCCAGGTGTTTGGTGTTGCGTGCGGCGATGCGGTCGGGAAAGCCGTCGAAGGAGGCCGGCAGCACGAAGGCGACCTTCTCCAGACCGGTGGCTGCCGGGTGCCTGCCGGTGATGAGGCGGGCAAGGCCGCCGGCGCTCATCGACACGCCGAGCGCGCGGGTGGCCTGTGTGCGCTCGAGTGCCTCGGCGAGCTGATCGGCGATCGTCTGATACGTCCACGGGCGTCCTGGTGAGGGGCGGCCGCCGTGGCCGCCGAGGTTGACGAGCGCACGCGTGCCCTCGACGCCGGTGGCGAACGGTCGGGTGTCGCGGATCGCGCCGGAGAAGCCGTGACCGAACAGTGTCACCGGACTGCCGTCTCCGAAGGTCGAGACATAGCCGGTCTCAGGGCCGGGACGGTTGCGGTCAGAGGTTCCCGCAGTGCTGGTCATCGGCCGCGGAACCGGGGGTCGACCGAGCGCAGGGCCTTGCGCACATCAGCGAAGTACACGGCCGCCGCGACGAAGCCGAGCAGGGAGAGGAAGAACGGGAAGCGCATGCCGCCACCGAGCGGCAGCGCGAGGAACCCGACGACGGCCGCGATGCCGAGCAGCACCGTCCAGAACACCTTCGACTTCTTGTCCGCAGCACGGTAGACCTCGTCCTTGTAGCGCAGAGAATCGAGGAATGCGGCGATCTCGACGACGAAGGCGACGACGACGATCGCCAGGTAGAGAAGGCTCTGGATATTGGCGAGGACCTGCATGCCCTCAGCCTAGCAAGCCGGAGACCCGCAGCCCGCCGGTCACAGCCATGGCAAGGATCACCGCGATGAGCATCGGCACCCGGCAGATGAGCGCCGCAACACCGGTGCCCACACCGATGAGCCGGGCCGGATCCGCCAGCTCCTGACCGTCGAACACCGCGGTCGTCAGCGCCACGGCGGCGATGAGGACGACGGCAGACCGGTCGAGCCAGATGCGGGCAGGACTCGGGGCAGTCTCGTCAGGCCCGGCGGTGCGGGTCATGCCGCCCAGGCGCACACCGGTCAGGCGCAGCAGATAGGTGCCGCCGGCTAAGCCGGCGAGGCTGATGAGGAAGACGAGCGGGCTCACCGGCGACCACCGCCTGGGGAGCGGAGTGCCACCCAGATGCCGAACGGCACCAGGGCGAGCAGCCCGGAGACCGGGCCGAGGCCCAGTGGCAGCAGCGGGGTGAGCGCGAAGGCGATGGCCATGCCGAACAGAGCGGCCGGGCCGGTGATGCGGTGTCTGAGGTCGGAGGTGATGAGGGCCAGCAGGATGACGGGGAAGGCGGCGTCGACGCCGAGGGCGGCGGCATCGACGATGCGCCCGAGCAGCTGGCCGGTGGCCGCGCCGATCGGCCAGCAGATGAAGATCGCCACACCCATGATGAGGAATCCGCGCCAGCGGGCGCGTTCGGTGGACTGGGCGCGGGAGAAGGCGACGGTCTCATCGTTGACGAGATGGGCGGCGAGCAGCGATCGGCCGTCTCGCGGGATCCACGCGCCCACGGTGAGGCCGAAGGGCAGGTTGCGGGTGTTGACGAGCAGGCCGGCGAGCACAGCGAGCACTGGTGCGCCGCCGGCGGCGACGACGCCGACGAAGGTGAGTTCCGCCGCCCCGCCGAGTGCGAAGACGGCGAGCATGAGGGTCTGCCAGACGGGGAACCCGGCGGCTCCGGAGATCGCGCCGTAGGAGACAGCGACGGCGAAGATCGTCAGGGTGATGACGGCGATGGTGCGGTAGGCGCTGGCGGGCAGTGCGCTGCTGGCAGGAGTCGGGACCATGAGCACATGGTGCACGAGCCCACAGTGTTCGTCAAACCGAACAGGCGTCCATTACACTGGCCGCATGACGTCATCCCCGCTGCCCCAGATCGCTGCCGCCCTGCGCCGTGAGCGCACGCGTCTTGGCCTGAGCCTGTCGGAGGCGGCCAAGCGCGCGGCGGTGTCGAAGTCAACGCTGTCCGGACTCGAAGCAGGCGCCGGAAACCCGAGCATCGAGACGATGTGGGCGCTGGCAACGGCCTACCAGGTGCCGCTGGCCCAGCTGCTCGATCCGCCCGCTCCCGAGGTGTCGGTCATCCGGTTTGGGGAGCTGCCGCAGCTGGCCTCAGGTTCGGCGGACTATGCCGCGGTGCTTCTGAGTTCGTGCCCGCCGCATGCCCGTCGCGACCTCTACCTCATCACCGCGGAGCCGGGCTCCGTCAAGCACTCCGAACCGCATGAGGCCGGCACCGTCGAACACGTCATCATCGGCTCCGGGTCAGCCCGAGCGACAGTGGCGGAGGCGACGATCGAACTGGCCGCCGGTGACTACCTGCGCTTTCCCGGCGATGCCGCCCACAGCTTCGAGGCCCTCGAACCCGGCACGCTGGCTGTTTTCGCCGTGCAGACCGGGTGAGCAGCAGAACCGGGTGCGCAACAGAACCGGCCGAGCAGCAGACCGGGGTGCGCACACGGCACCGGTGACCACCGCCTTGGGCCCGGTTCACTCGACCGGCGGGCCCTCCGAGCTGTCGCCCTCCAGGGTCGGCAGCTGTTCGCGGGCGTGACCGTCGGTCATGCCGGCGGCCTGCAGCAGGTCGGTGGCCAGCGGGCGCAGCAGCAGCACGAGTGTTTCGTCCTGAGAGTCGCGCACGGCCTCGCCCTTGGGGTCGAGCCTGCTGGCCACCTGGGACAGGTACTCCTCGGCCGGAACGCGGGAGGTGCCGCGGCGCAGCGCGACGCGCAGCCGGTTGGCGCCCTCGCCCAGGTCGGCGACGATAGCGGCCATCTCCGGGTGCGGCTGGCCGAGTTTGGCCACCGTGAGGATGCGACGGGCGATGACGCGCACCAGCCGCATCGCCCGGTCGGCGTACTCGCAGGCCTTCGCCAGGCGGGTGACCTCGGCGGCATAGCGGCGGGAGCGGGCGTTGATGCGGGCAGCCTCCTGCGAGATCCGCAGCGAAGAGCGCCAGGAGTCGATCATCGCCTGGGTGTCGCGGGCGCGTGAGAGGGTCCGCTCCGCAGCCTGCGCGTCAGCGCGCTTGAGCGCATCGGCGGCTTCGATGAGCAGTTCGGAGATCTCCTGCAGCAGCGCCGAGGCGCGGTCGCGCGGGGCCTTGCGCGCATCATGAGGCACGATGAGGGCCATGATGATCGCCACGGTCGCACCGACGAGGGCGTCGATGGTGCGGTCGAAGGGCTGGGCGGCCACCGCCGGGGGCACGGTGACGACATAGACGGACTGCACCCCGATCTGGGTGATGAAGATGCCCCCGGAGTTGATCATCGTGCCGATGAGCAGGCCGATGAACAGCACGATCATGAGCTGAATGATCCCCTGGCCGAACAGCTGGACCATCACCTCGCCGGCCAACACGCCGAGGGTGGCCCCGGAGCCGATCTCCACCGCCCGGCGCAATCGGCGATCGACCATCACACCGGTGCCGATGGCTGCGGCGACGGCTGCGAGGAAGGGGTATTCGTGGCCGAGGACGAAGTAGCAGAACGCGTAGGCGGCAGTCGCGCCGAGGGTGACCTGCAGAAGCTGGGACATGTTCGTGCGGATCCGGCGAGCGCCGATGCGCGAGCGGTTCTCGGCGACGCTGCCGAGATGGCGGGGCCAGTTCGACGGGCGGACCCACGACTGCTGCTGCATCAACTCTCCTCCTGCCTTTCGACCCTGGCGAATGCGGCCATCAGCCAGCCGACCAGCGTCAGTCGCCTGGCTGCACATCCTGAGTCTACTCGGGCGGGCAGGACCGGGAGCACGGACTGAGAGTCCTGGCCAAGGGCGATGCAGTGCCCGTTCGAGCTGCTCGCGGCTGGCAGGCGCCGTCTCCGCAGGCTTGGGCAGGGCACGTTGACAGACAGGCCGATGACCTCGGCGGCCTCACCAGCGGTCCCGGCATCCGATGCGACGGTCCCCCTCCGCTGTGCCGCGAATCCCATTGATCAGTCGCGAATCCCATTGATCACCTGCCCGGCACGGTCGGTTATGTGACATGCTGGGACTCGGCGACAGGAGGACAGATGACCACGAATCTCACGCGCGCGCAGGCGCGCTCCCGTTCGGAGCTGCTCAGCGTCGAGCTCTACACCGTCGACCTCGATCTCAGTGCGGCCGCAGATCCTGATGCGGAGACGTTCGCCTCGACGACGATCGTCGATCTCGATGCCGTGCGCGACGGTGAGACCTTCATCGACCTCATCGCCGACTCGGTGTCCTCGCTCACGATCAACAATGAGCCGCTCAACCCGCGCACCGCCTTCGACGGCGCCCGCGTCCACTTCCCCGTCACTGCCGGGGCGAATCGGCTGGAGATCACCGCCGCCTGCCCGTACTCGCGCTCCGGTGAGGGCCTGCACCGCTACTTCGACCCAGCCGATGACAAGGTCTACCTCTACACCCAGTACGAACCCACCGACGCCCGGCGGGTGTTCGCCAACTTCGACCAGCCCGACCTCAAGGCCCGATTCCAGTTCACCGTCACCGCGCCGAAGGACTTCTCCGTCCTCAGCAACTCCCCGGTCGCCAGCGTCTCGGCACCGGCCCAGGGGCTGCTGCGCCACGAGTTCGCCGTCACCGGCGTGCAGTCCTCCTACATCACCTGTGTGACCGCCGGCCACTACGCCTCGGCAACCGACACGTACACGCACCCGCAGACCGGCCAGACGATCGAACTGGGCGTCCACACCCGCGCCTCGGTAGCCGAGCACATGGATGCCGAGTCGATCTTCACCGTCACCAAGCAGGGCCTGGACTTCTTCCACGAGCACTTCGACTACCCCTACCCGTGGGGCAAGTACGACCAGATCTTCGTGCCTGAGTACAACCTCGGCGCGATGGAGAACCCGGGCCTGGTGACCTTCACCGATTCCCTCATCTTCCGTGACAAGGTCACCCGCGCCTCCTATGAGGCGCGCGCCAACGTGATCCTGCATGAGATGGCGCACATGTGGTTCGGCGATCTTGTGACGATGGCGTGGTGGGATGACCTGTGGCTCAAGGAGTCCTTCGCCGACTACATGGGCGGGCTCGCCCTGGCTGAGGCGACCGAGTTCGATGACGGCTGGGTGACTTTTGCGCTGCAGCGCAAGGGCTGGGCGTACCGGCAGGATCAGTATCCGACGACCCATCCGATCGTCGCCGACATCCCCGATGTCGAGGCCGCCAAGCTCAACTTCGACGGCATCACCTACGCCAAGGGCGCCTCGGTGCTCAAGCAGCTCGTCGCCTACGTCGGCCAGGACGCCTTCATGGCCGGCACCCGCCGGTACTTCCG
Source organism: Brevibacterium sp. p3-SID960 (assembly GCF_025144725.1). Lineage (GTDB taxonomy): Bacteria > Actinomycetota > Actinomycetes > Actinomycetales > Brevibacteriaceae > Brevibacterium. The sequence goes on from NZ_JALXKS010000005.1 coordinate 40,116, forward strand.
TGCCCACGAGTTCGGCACCGCGACTCTGACCGACTTCCTCACCGCGCTCGAGGCAGCCGCCCCGGACCGCGATTTGGCCGCCTGGGCCGATGCATGGCTGAAGACGACCGGGGTCTCCGAGCTCAGCCTGGAGATCGAGACCGATGACGAGGGCGCCATCACCGCCGCCGAGGTGGTGCAGCAGAACTCCGGGACCGGCGCCTCGGGTGCGGGTGACGCCGACGCCGAGGTGGTGCGCCCGCACCGGCTCCAGCTCGCCGGATTCGTCCGCAAGGGCAGCATGCTCACGCGCACGCAGACGTGGGAGATCGACTTCGACTCCTCGCGTGCCGAGGTCCCGGATCTGGTGGGCGTCGCGCGCCCGGATCTGCTGCTGCTGAACTATGGTGATGACGACTTCGTCAAGGTCCACCTCGATGACACGTCCACGCAGACCGCGCTCAGGCATGTGTCCCGGTTCGCTGATCCGATGGATCGGGCGCTGGTGTGGTCGGCGCTGACGAATGCGATGCGCGACGGGCTGCTGCCGGTCACCGACTTCCTCACCGCCTACAGCCGGTCGCTCAGCCGCGAGACTCATGCCGGGATCTCGGCTGCGCTCATGCGCACGATGCTCACCGCCCTTGATGAATGGCTGCCGGAGCGGTTCGTCGACCCGGCCCTCGACGGGCTGCTCGGTGTCAGCTTCGATGCGCTGGCGGCTTCGAAGCCGGGTTCAGATGAGCAGCTGGCGCTGGCCCGCACGCTGCTCTCACTTGTTCTGCGCAGCGCGCAGGTCCGCACGTCGACTCCGCCGGTGCGTGCCGGCCGGGAACTGGCACAGGCGATGCTCGCCGTCGAAGCCGGCTCCGATATGCGCCCGGACTTCCCGGGCCTGACGATCGACCATGCGCTGCGCTGGCATGCGCTCACCGCGCTGGCGACCCTCGGCTGGGCCGATGTGAGCGATATCGACGAGGCGCTGGCGGTCGACCAGACCGGTTCGGGCCGGCTGCACGCCCTGACCGCCGAGGCCGCCCGGCCGCTGCCGATCGCCAAGCAGCGGGCGTTCACTGCGGCGACGACTGATGAGTCACTGAGCAATGACGTCATCTCCGCGCGCATCGCCGGGTTCACCGTGTCCTCCGGGCTGCCGATCACCGAGCCGTTCGTCGAGGAGTACTTCCGGCTGCTCGAAGGCTTCTGGGATCGGTCGATCGAGATCGCCCGTCGGCTCGTCAACGAGCTCTACCCCAGCTGGTCGATCCGCCCGGATGAGGTGCTTGCGATGACCGATGAGTGGCTGGAAGCGCATGCGGATGCCCCGGCAGCTCAACGCCGGCTGCTCATCGAGCGCCGCGATGACCTCGCCCGTTCGATTCGGCTCCGGGCAGCCGGTGGTGCGGGCAAGCACTGATCTGAGCGGGAGACCCGACCCTATTGTCGGGTTTTCCCCACCGCAGGCCCCGCCGGTGGCGTTCTAGCGTGAAGGCATGGCTCTTCGCTGCCGCATCTGGCCCCAGTTCCACGCTGTCGCGATCGCGCTGACGCTCGGTTTCGCACTCGGCACGGCCGCACTGCCGGCGCTGGCAGGCGAGACCCGCACCCCGCATGGTGGAATCGCCGGGGCTGAGCGTACCGGCGGGATCGACGCGGGTCTTGCCCGGCTGGTCTCCGATCTCGATACGCCCGGCATCGCCGTCGCGGTCGTCGGCCCTGACGGGATCGTGGCCGAGCAGCGGGCCGGTGACCTCGCCGGCGCACCGCCGACAGCACTGCGGTGGGGCTCGCTGTCGAAGGGCATCACCGGGTCGCGCGTCGATGCGCTCATCGCGTCAGGAGATCTGCGCCTGGCTGACATGCTCGGCGGGCATGTGCCGGATCTGCCAGCCGGGTATTCGGAGATCACCATTCGGCAGCTGCTGACGCATACGAGTGGGCTGAGCCACGATATCGCGCTGACCGATGTCGACCGTCCCGACACCAGCGCACGCGAGGTGGTGTCTGAACTTCCGGTTCACGCACCTGCAGTCCGTCATGGCAGCGCGTATGAGTATTCGAGTCTCAACTACCTGCTGCTGCAGGCTGTCGTCGAATCCGTCACCGGTGAGCCGTTCGGCCCACCGGCTGGTGTGCCGGCGCACGGCTGCTCGCTGGAGACCGAGAACGGGTCAGTGCCGTTCTTCGGCATGCGCATGCCCGCCGGGCAGCGCTGCGACTCGGCTGGCCTGGGCTACGGGTACTTCGGCGGGACCTTCGACGAACTGACCGACTGGGCGGCATGGAACCTCTCGGCTCGCGGGAGGATCTTCCACGCCCATTCCCGGGCAGCCGCAACCCCGACTGAGGCAGACGCGCCTGCCTCAGACACGCGCCGCGAAGCGATGTACGGATTCGGCTGGAACTACGACACGGTCGACGCCGGTGGCCGCACCTGGAAGCGCATCCATCATTCAGGAGCAGTCCCCGGTGCCTTCACCCGGATCGAGATCCTGCCCGATGACAATCGCGCCGTGGTGCTCATGGCATCCGCATACGGCGAGCCCGGTTCCGCAGACCTGCCCGAATCGACGCAGTTCCTGTCCTCGCTCCTCGCCGGAGGGCAGCCTGTCCCTGATTCCGGTCCAGCCGAGGGCGCGGACGCCCCGGTCTACCCGATTGCGCTCGGCGCTCTTTCGGTGCTGACAGCCGGTGCCGGTGTATCGCTGCTGCGGCAGCTGCGCGGCCGGCCGCGACGACCGGTGACCGCGCTCGCCGTCTCTGCAACGGGAAGCGCTGCCATGCTCGCCGGTCTCATTCTCGGCATCCCCGCGGTGACAGGTCTGAGCGTTGTGCAGCTGGGCAGGTGGGCGCCGGACATCGTGGTCCTGGCTGTCGCCAGCACCGCGCTGACCGTCGCCTCAGCCTTCACCGCCCTCATCCACTGGAGGCGCATGCCAGGTCAGCCGGCGAACGCCTCGGCGACGAGCTCGAGGGTGCGCACCCGCGCCGGTGCGGCATCGAGCGGATCGGACTCATAGGAGCCGGCGACCGGCTGGAGCATGATCTCGTCGACGCCGAAGCGCTCAGCATCGGCCCGCAGCTTGGCGGCAACCTGTTCGGGCGTGCCGATCGCCCACGGGGCGGTCATCTGCTCGGCGAGCTTCCGATGCCCGTCGGTCATGAGCTCGTCAACGCGGGCACCGACGGTCGGCAGCGGGCGCATCGGGTCGCCGACGCGCAGGTTGGCCATCGTGTACTGGTACGGCCCGGCGAGCTCCCAGGCCTCCTCTTCGGTCTCGGCGGCGATCGTGTTGACGGTGACGAAGGTCTTCGGCGCACTGCCGTATTCGGTGACGGTGAACTCGCTGCGGTAGAGCCCCAGCGCAGTCTCGGTGCCGCGGCCGGCGAAGTGGTGGGCGAAGACGTACGGCAGGCCGAGGGCGGCGGCGAGCTGGGCGGAGTACCCGCTCGATCCCAGCAGCCACACCTCGGGAACGGCATCGAGGTTCGGGGTCGGTGAGAGCCGGTGGACCCTGTCGCCGAACATCGGGATCTCGGCACCACCAGGGCTGAAGAGGCTGAGGATGTCGACGATGTGCTGCGGGAACTGCTCGACCGGATCGAGGGTGTTGCCGGCGCGGTCGACCATCCGGCCTTCGCCGAGGTGTCCGCGCATCGCTGCCGAGGTGATCGGGTCGGTGCCCGGTGCCCGGCCGATGCCCAGGTCGATGCGGTCGCCGTAGGCGCCCGCCAGCAGCGCGAACTGCTCGGCAACCGCCAGCGGAGCATGGTTGGGCAGCATGACGCCGCCGGAGCCCAGCCGGATCTGCTCGGTGTCCTGGCCGAGGTACATAAGCTCGGTGGCAGGTGCCGTAGAGGCGACCGAGGGCATGTTGTGGTGCTCGGCGACCCAGTAGCGGGTGAAGCCGAGGCGGTCGGCGGTGTCGACGAGCTGCTTGGAGGCGCGCAGGGCCTGACCGGTCGTCTGGCCTTCGCGCACAGAGATGAGATCGAGAACTGAGAGCTTCATATCCGAACGAACAGTGTGCGCACGCCGATCATTCCCGCTCACAGTGCGGACAGCACTGGCCTGATGGTGAGACGCGTGGCACCCTCGGGGACTATGACGAAGCCGCACGATTCCACTGCCTCAGACCCTGCGACCGCGCAGCCGCCGATCGCCCGCGACCCGCGCCAGGACCGCAATGCCCGCATCGCGGTGACGGTATTCCCGCTGCTCGTCCTTGCCGGCGGCATCATCGGCTTCGTCGCCCCCGGTGCCTTCACCCCGATGGCCGCGGCGGTGCCGTGGCTGCTCGGCGGTGTCATGTTCTTCATGGGCCTGACGCTGACCCTGCCGGACTTCACCCGGATTGCCAAGCGGCCGTGGGTCGTGGCGATCGGGCTGGGCGCCCAGTACATCATCATGCCGCTGGCCGGCTGGCTCGTGGCCACCGCCCTCGGCCTGCCGCCGGAGCTGGCCGTCGGCGTCATCCTCGTCGGCTGCGCCCCCGGCGGCACCGCCTCGAACGTCGTGACCTACCTCGGCCGCGGTGATGTCGCCCTGTCGGTGACGATCACCACCTGCTCGACGCTGCTCGCCCCGCTGCTGACCCCGATCCTGACGCTGTGGCTGGCCGGTCAGTTCATGGAGGTCAGCGCCGCGGCGATGATGATGTCGATCGTCAAGACCGTCTTCGTCCCGGTCGTCGCCGGTGTCCTCATCCGCGCCCTGGCCGGTCGCCTCGTCGATAAGACCATGCCGGTGCTGCCGTGGCTGTCGACCCTGGCGATCACATTCATTGTGGCGATCGTCGTCGCAGGCTCCGCCGGCGCCCTCGTCTCGGCCGGTCTGCTCGTCATCGCCGCGGTCATCCTGCACAACAGCTTCGGCCTCGGCATGGGCTATGCCGTCGGCCGGCTCACCGGCCTGAGCGCACCGGAGCGCCGCGCACTGACATTCGAAGTCGGGCTGCAGAACTCCGGCCTGGCCGCCACCCTGGCTTCGACCTACTTCTCACCGCTGGCCGCCCTGCCGGGTGCGGTGTTCTCCGTCTGGCACAACGTCTCCGGCGCGGTCATGGCCGCATTCTTCGCCCGCCGCGCCGACTGAGGGCAGAGACGCGATACCGCCGCGCACCGGCCCCAAGCCCACTGACCTTTTCGAGCACCTGGTGCGCGCCTGCGTACGGGCAGGACACCATGCGAAGGCGGCCGCCGGGATTCCTCCCAGCGGCCGCCTCGTCAGTGTGTCGGCTCAGCAGAGCTCAGCTCACTGAGTTGCCTCGTCGAAGGCGGCTTCGAGCACATCGAAGGCGTCGGCGAGCAGCTCATCGGAGATCGACAGCGGCGGCAGGAACCGCAGCACGTTGCCGAAGGTTCCGGTGACGAGGACGAGCACGCCGTTCTTCGCGGCGTAGTCGGCCACGGCCTTGGCCAGCTCCGGCTTCGGCTCGGAGGTCTCGGCGTCGACGAGCTCGACGGCCTGCATGGCTCCGCGGCCGCGGATATCGCCGATCTCGGGGTGGGCGGACTGGATCTTCGTCATCCGGTCGACGATCGTCTCACCGATCGCCGTGGCGCGCTCGACGAGGCCGTCCTGCGCATAGGCCTCGATCGCACCGAGGGCTGCGGCCACGGCGGTCGGGTTGCCGCCGTAGGTGCCGCCGAGTCCACCGGCGCCCACAGCGTCCATGATCTCCGCACGGCCGGTGACAGCCGAAAGCGGCAGACCACCGGCGATGCCCTTGGCGGTGGTGATGAGGTCGGGCTCGATGCCGTCCCATTCGCTGGCGAACATCTTGCCGGTGCGGCCGAATCCGGCCTGCACCTCGTCGGCGATGAAGACGATGCCGTTCTTCTGCGCATACTCGACCAGGGCCGGAAGGAATCCCTCGGCCGGGACGATGAAGCCGCCCTCACCCTGGATCGGCTCGATGAGGATCGCGGCGACGTTCTCGGCACCGATCTGCTTGTCGATCATCGTCATGACGCGCTTGGCGGCGTCCTCACCGGAGACCTTCGTGCCGTAGGTGAGGTTGTCGCGGTACGGATACGACACCGGCGCGCGGTAGACCTCGCCGGCCAGCGGGCCGAAGCCTGCCTTGTACGGGTGGGCCTTGGCGGTCAGTGCCATCGTGAGGTTGGTGCGGCCGTGGTAGGCGTGGTCGAAGGCGACGACGGCGTTGCGCTTCGTGTGGGCGCGGGCGATCTTGATCGCGTTCTCCACGGCCTCGGCACCGGAGTTGAACAGCGCCGTGCGCTTCTCAAAGTCACCCGGGGTCAGACGGTTGAGCGCCTCGGCGACCTCGACGTAGCCCTCGTAGGGGTTGACCATGAAGCAGGTGTGGGTGAAGGCGCCGAGCTGCTCGGTGGCGCGCTCGACGACGCGCTCATTGGAGTTGCCGACGGTGGTCACGGCGATGCCGGAGCCGAGGTCGATGATCTGGTTTCCGTCGATGTCCTTGAGGATGCCGCCGCCGGCCGCGACGATGTAGGCCGGGAGGCTGACGCCGACGCCGCCTGCCACGGAGGCCCTGCGACGCGACTCGAGCTCCTGGGACTTCGGCCCGGGGATCTCAGTGACAAGTTTGCGTTCCTGCGGCAGCGCTGCGCCGCCCTTTTCCAAAGTGGTCATATCCGCATCGTAGACCCCGCACGCCGATCGGGGCACCTCAGGTACCAGCACGCGAAACGCCGCGGGTCACGTGAGATCGGCGCCCGGGGCGCAGGTCGCGTTTCCGCGCCCCACAGGTCACATTCCCGTGCCCGAGGTGTCAGCGGGCGCCGGGCAGGCGGCGCGGGTCGACGGCGGGGTTGCGGGGGATCCGCGGCGGGGCCTGGCGGGTGCGGGTAGGGGTGACGATGACCTCGGCGTTGGCGGCGATCCGCTCCTCGGCCTCCTCCCCTGTCTCGTCTGCTTCGGTGACGCTGGTGGCCACGCTCAGCGCGGCGTCGACGGGCAGGCTGCGTTTGACCAGCGCCAGTGCGATCGGGCCGAGCTCCCAGTGCACCGCCGCCGAGGTGACGGCGCCGACAGCACGCTCGGCGCCGCGGACTTCGGCATAGATCGGTGAGCCGGGTTCGGGCAGGGTGTGGGCGGAGCCGTCGAGGTGAAGGAACACGAGCCGACGCGGAGGCTGTCCGAGGTTGTGGACGCGGGCGACGGCCTCCTGGCCGCGGTAACACCCCTTGGCCAAGTGGACGGCAGAGCGCAGCACGTCGAGTTCGCCGACGAGTGCCTTATGGTCGGCATCGGCCGGCCCGGGCCGCCACGCTTCGATGCGCAGCGCTTCGAACGCGTCGCGGCCGACGACCTCGACGCCGGCTGCTGCCGGATCCCAGTTGAGGAGTTCCTTGACCGGCACGACGGCGATGCGCATGTCGATCAGGTGACCGGGATGTTCGGGGCTGGGGGTGGCCTGCTGCGGAGTCTGCGAGAGTTCGGCGTCGAGCGCGGCATAGGAGGCCGAACCGGATCCGATGGTCGGCCACGGGTCGTCGAAGACGAAGGCGGCCGGCAGTGAGGCAGGCGGGGCACCGATCGTCCCGAGGCACTGGAAGTCGCTGCTGCGGTCGGTGAGTTCGATACGCATCATGAACTTCATCGATTCGAGGAACGCGATCGTTTCAGCCGGGTCGGTCTCGCTCAGCAGCCACAGGGTCTCGCCGTCTTCGTAGAGCTTGAGCCAGTGCTCGATGTGTCCTGTCGGTGAGAGCACGAGCGTCTCACTCGACTGCCCGGCGGCCAGTGTGTCGATCTTCTGGGTGGTGAGCGTGTTGAGCCAGGTGAGCCGGTCGGGGCCGGTGAGGGAGAGGACGCTGACAGACGACAGGTCGGCCACTGCCCTGCCGTCGGCCAGATGGCGCTGTTCGCGCAGCGGGCTGCCGAGGTGGGCGACCTCGCTCTCCCGGTGCCCGGTTCCGAACACGGCGGCTGAGCGGTTGAAGCGCAGGGCGTTCACGGCGTTCTCCTCTTGGCTGGCGGCGGTCCTCCCAGCTCCACCGTACGCCACTTGGGCGGGTGTGGCACTCTGCGGCGAGATGGCAGCGGCGAGGCGGGGTTCAGCCGCCGCGGCCGATGGGTGTGCGGACCTTCTTGAGCTGCTCTTCGAGCTCCCGGAACATGCCGTCGAGGTCGATCCTGCCGACCGCATCGCCGATCCCCTCGATCGCCCCGGACAGCAGCCGGTAGAGGTCGCTGTCGGCGAGCGTGCGCATGACCTCCAGCAGCGGGCGCAGTTCCTCGGCAGCCTCGGTCAGTGTGGTGTCGAGCTCGTCGATGGCGTCGCGGACCGGGGGCAGCAGGCCTGCGGTGTCGATATCGTGGATCTTCTGCTGGGCGGCGTCGAAGGCCTCGATCGCGGCTGGGGCGTCGCGGATGACGTCGGTGGCCTTGTCGATGGCCTGCCCGGCGTCATCGACGGACGCGAACCAGGTGCCGGAGTCCCGCAGTGGCCTGAGCTTCTGGGCCCGGAAGTCGACGACCTCGGTGGCGGTTGAGAGGACCGGGCCGGCGTCGCTGAGCAGTGTGTGCATCTCGTCGGTGACGGTGCGCACGGCGGCGACGTTGTCGCCGAGCTTCGGGGTCTGCGACAGTCCGGTCAGCGTCCAGGTGTCGAGCCCGTGTTGGGCGGATTCGAGTTCGTCGATCGCGGCCTGCAGGTGCCTGGGAGCTGCCTCGGGTTCGTCGTAGAGCGCGGCGACGTACCTGTCGGAGGTCTCCGCGGCGTCCTGCAGGTCCTGGGCGACGGCGCTGATGCGCACATAGGCGAATGCTGCCAGCGCCGCGATGGCGAGCAGGATGACGATGAGGGTGAGGCTGATGCCCAGCGTGCGGCGACGCACGTCTGCTCAGCTCACCTTCTTCAGCCGGGCGGAGGCGTGGCTGGTGAGTTCGGTGCCGAGGGCGGCCATGTCCCAGGCCCACATGAGCTCACCGTTGACGAGCCCGTACATGCGGGTCGAGGCGGTGTACTCCTTGGCGCTGCGGGTGCGGGCGACAACGTCGGTGCTCAGGTCGATGCGCGGGCCGTTGACCCGGCCGGCGTAGAGCTCCATGATGCCGTTGGGGTGGACGATCGAGACGTCGAGGTCGAAGTCGCCGTTGTCGTTGCGCAGCCCTTCGACCGCCTCGGCGGTGGTGTAGGGCGACTCGCCGGTGGGCACCATGAGGCCGGGCCCGGCGTCGAAGTCCTGCCGGTCGCGCACGAGCTGCCAGATCCCGGTCTCGATCGAGAGCGTGTCAGCAGGCGCGCCGTCCTTATCGAGCGTCCACGCGTGTGCGGAGTACGCCAGGTAGGGCACGTCGCCGGGCACGGTGAAGTCGACGCGCTGGCCGAACTGCTTCTCCGGGGTGCCGGGGTAGCCGACGACGCCCACGCCTTCCCAGGAGCCGATCAGCCAGGACAGCGGGACGAGCTCGCGGTTGAGGTTCGCGTCGATCTCAAGCGGCATGAGCGCAGATCAGCGGTTGGTCTTGAACAGGTTGGTGATGACCTTGACGGCCACGCCGAGCGTGCCGAGGGCGGCGAGGCCGACGAGTCCGGTGTAGACGATTTCCAAAGCAGCAATGTTGTCCATGCGCTCGATTGTACCCACCGGTCAGCGGCACTGCACTCGCGGCTCAGCGGTAGAGCAGGATCCGCTCGAGCAGGTAGACGACGGTGCCGCCGAGGGCGACCGGGGTGGCGCCGACGGCCAGCTGCACAGCGAACCGGCGGGCCTTGTCGCGGCGGCGTTCGCGCTGGATCCGCACGGCCTGGAACTTCGCGACGGCCATGATCGACAGCATCCGGTCGACGGCTGCCACGAGTAAACCCATCGCCCCGCCGAGCACGAGAGAGACGAGGAGCGTGACCGACCCTGAGTTCATGAGCGCTGCGACGACACCAGCGCCGAGGACCGCGACTGCGAGGGCCAGAGGAGAGGTGTAACGGGCCGGGAACGGCAGTGCGGTCGCAGCTTGCGCGAGGATGGTTGCTACGAGTGCGACGACCACAGGCTCCCGGTCGCCGGGGACGCTGAGCGCTGCGATCCAGCTGGCGGCGGAGAGCACGATGACAAGTCCTGCGACCTGCGCGGAGACGTTGGCGACAGCGTGCGAGGCGCCGACGCCGCGGGCGAGGTTCTGCACGAACGCCCACAAAAGTCCGATGCCGGTGATCGTCGGCAGCCATTCCACATAGGGCGCCGAGCTCTGCGCCCAGACGGCGGCCATCCCGCCGAGTCCGAAGATCAGCAGCATGATGCCGGTGGCCCGCGGCTGCGGTGAGTCGGTCAGCCTCGGCCAGCCGTAGGCGAGTGCGGCGACGAGCACGGCAGCGGCAGCAGCCAGCGGCCCATAGCCGAAGAAGCTGGTGACACCCAGCCCGACGGCCAGGCCCAGCGCCACGGCAACACGTATCCATCTCATCAGCTTCATTGTGCCGTACACCGCTTCGATCCGACACTCAGGCACTGGCCTCACCGGTGCGCCCACCTCGTTATACTGACGCCAAAGCGTCTCCCGCCGCCGAGTCCGGCCATGGCCGGCCCGCAGTGTCCGGGGAGGCAGGGAATGCGTCGCGTGGAGGAGATTGCCCATGGTTCCATCCGCTCCCGAGGCGGTTCTCACCGAAGCCGCGGAGCTCACCGATGACGTGCGTGCGCTGCTGTCGCAGGCCGCTGCCGCTGACGGCATCGCCCCGATCTCCGATGGGCTGTTGGAGGCCGCCGGTGACGACCCGTGGATCATGCTCGAAGCCCGGGCCGGTGATGAGCTCATCGGCTTCGGCATCGCCGCAGCCCAAGGCGAGCGAGGTGCGCTCGAAGCCGTCATCGCCCCGTCCGCCCGCGGCAACGGCTACGGCCGCACGCTCGTCGATGCGCTCATCGCACGTGCCGGCCGCCCGGTGTGGATGTGGTCGCACGGTGACCACCCGGCTGCTGCGACGATCGCGACGACCCACGGCTTCTCCCGCGCCCGTGAGCTGCTGCAGCTGCAGACCGGACCAGTGGGAGAGCTCGCTCTGCCCGACCGCCCTGCCCCGGACGGGGTGACGCTGCGCTCCTTCGCCCCCGGGGATGAGGCCGGCTGGCTGGCGGTCAACAACGCCGCCTTCGACTGGCACCCTGAACAGGGCCACCAGGAGCTTGCCGACATCGAGGCGATCGTCACCGCCCCCGGCTTCGACCCGGATTCGGTCATCATCGCCACCACTGCTGGCGAGGATGGCCGCGAGCAGATCATCGGGTTCCACCAGACGAAGCTCTCCGACGACCACCCATCTGGCCAGCGGGTCGGGGAGGTCTACGTCATCGCCACCGACCCCGCCGTCCATGCCCGCGGCGTCGGCCAGGCGCTCACGGTGGCCGGGATGCGCTATCTCATCGACGCCGGTGCTGAGTTCATCCAGCTCTACGTCGAATCCGACAACGACCCGGCCCGCCGGCTCTACGCCCGGCTGGGCTTCGACCGGGAGATCATGCACGTCAGCTACGCCCCACCGCAGGAGTCCTGACATGTACGACGTCTCCGCCTTCGGCGCCACCCACGACCTGCCGGCACCGGCCGACCGCTTCCTCGACCGCGAGCTGTCGTGGCTGGCGTTCAACGAACGCGTCCTCGCCCTGGCCGCCGATGAGACGATCCCGCTGCTGGAGCGGGTGAACTTCCTCTCGATCTTCGCCTCGAACCTCGATGAGTTCTTCATGGTCCGCGTCGCCGGGCTCAAGCGCCGCATCGCCACCGGTTTGGCCGTCCCCTCGGTCACCGGCGCGCAGCCACGGGCGGTCATGCGCTCACTGGGCAAGCACACCCACGCGCTGATGGAGCGCCACGCCGCCCTCTTCACCGAGGACATCGAACCAGCCCTCAGCCGGGAGGGCATCCGGCTCGTGCGAATGGACGAGCTCACCGGTGAGGAGCAGACGATCATCGACGAGATGTTCGACACCCAGGTGTTCCCGGTCCTCACCCCGCTGGCCGTCGACCCGGCGCATCCGTTCCCCTACATCTCCGGACTCTCACTCAACCTCGGCGTACTGCTGCGCCACCCGCAGAGCGGCAATGAGGTCTTCGCCCGCGCCAAGGTCCCGCAGTCGCTTCCGCGTTTCGTCGACGTCGCCGCCTCCAACCGCACCCAAGGCGTCTCGCACGAGGCGCCGGCCCGGTTCGTGGCGATGGAGGACATCATCGCCGCCAACCTCGACCGTCTCTTCGAGGGCATGGACGTCATCGGCCATTCGCTGTTCCGCGTCACCCGCAACGAGGACCTCGAAGTCGAAGAGGACGACGCCGAGAACCTCCTCAAGGCCCTGGAGAAGGAGCTGACCCGCCGCCGCTTCGGCCCGGCTGTCAGACTCGAAGTCACCGAGGAGCTGCACCCGCGGGTGCGCCGCATCCTCGTCCAGGAACTCGAGATCGACGAATCAGAGATCTACGAGCTGCCGCGCCCGCTCGACATGCGCGGGCTGAGCGAATTGGCGAAGATCTCCCGGGAGGACCTGCACTTCCCGCAGGCGGTGCCGGCGATGAACCGCTACCTGTCCCAGGCGGAGACGTCTGACCAAGTCGACATCTTCGAAGCGGTCAAAGAACGCGACATCCTCCTGCACCACCCCTACGATTCGTTCTCCACGAGCGTGCAGGCCTTCATCGAGCAGGCGGCCAACGACCCGAATGTGCTGGCGATCAAGCAGACGCTCTACCGCACCTCTGGCGACTCTCCCATCGTCGATGCGCTCGTCGACGCCGCACAGGCCGGCAAGCAGGTGCTCGCCGTCGTCGAGATCAAGGCCCGCTTCGATGAGGAGGCCAACATCACGTGGGCGCGCAAGCTCGAACGCGCCGGCGTGCACGTCGTCTACGGCATCGTCGGGCTCAAAACGCACGCCAAGCTGTGCCTCGTCGTCCGGCAGGAGGCCACCGGGCTGGCCCGCTACTGCCATGTGGGCATCGGCAACTACCATCCGAAGACCGCCCGCCTGTATGAGGACTTCGGGCTGCTCACGTGCGATCCGGAGGTCGGGCAGGACCTGACGAAGCTGTTCAACCAGCTCTCCGGCTACGCCCCGCAGTCCGAATACGCCCGCCTGCTCGTCGCCCCGACCCGGGTACGCGAGGGACTGCTCGAGCTCATCCGCGCCGAGACCGCCCATGCCGAGGCCGGCCGGGAGGCCTCGATCCGGCTGAAGGTCAACTCGATCGTCGACGAGCGGATCATCGATGCCCTCTACCTCGCCAGCCGGGCCGGCGTGCGCATCCAGCTGTTCGTACGCGGCATCTGCGCGATCCGCCCCGGCATCCCGGGCCTGAGCGAGAACATCGAGGTCCGTTCGATCCTCGGCCGCTACCTGGAGCACTCTCGGGTGTTCGTGTTCTCCGGCGGCGGAGAGACGGTGGCCTATATCGGCTCCTCCGACCTCATGCACCGCAACCTCGACCGCCGCGTCGAGGCGCTCGTCCGGCTGCGCGATCCCGAGCACATCGCCGAAGTCGACGGCCTGTTCGACCTCGCCTTCGACGATCGCACCGGCTCCTTCCACCTCGGCTCCGGGGGAGTCTGGACGCGTGAGGCCAACGGCGATGACCCGATCGACTACCAGGCCGAGCTCATCCGCCGGCACCACCGCAAGCGCGCGACCGCGCAGCCGTGAGCGCACCGTCATGAGAGGAGTGCTGTGAGCCCGACACCTGTCTCCACCGCCGGCGAATCCGCCCGGCTCAATGCCGATGTGCTGGCCGCGGGCGCGGTGTGCTGGAGGGAGACGAGCGCTGGGCTGGAAGTGCTGCTCGTCCACCGACCGAAGTACAACGACTGGTCATGGCCCAAGGGCAAGGTCGAGAAGGGTGAGACGCTGCCCGAATGCGCTGTGCGCGAAGTCGAGGAGGAGACCGGACTCAAGATCCACCTCGGGCTGCCGCTGCCTGCTGCCCGCTATACGGTCGGCAAGAACCTGCAGAAGCACGTCGCCTACTGGGCCGCAGAGGTGACCGGAGAGGCGAAGCTCAAGCCGGCTGATCCGAAGGAGATCGACGACATCGGCTGGTTCTCCGTCGAACGGGCCCGGCAGCTGCTGACACTGTTCGCCGACCGGGAGCAGCTCGACAAGGTCGAGCACGCCCGCCAAACCGGGTCGCTGCGCGCCTGGCCGCTCATCATCGTCCGCCACGGGAAGGCCTTCCCACGCGCCAAGTGGCATGAGACCGAGCATGTGCGCCCGCTGCTGGCTGTCGGAACCCGACAGGCGATGGCGTTGACGAACCTGCTGGGAGCCTGGAACCTCCAGAAGCTCGTCTCCAGTCCGTGGAAGCGGTGTGTTGCCACCCTCAAGCCGGTCGCAGCGGCAACGGGCCTTCGAATCAAGGAGGTTGCCGCACTGTCGGAGAAAGGCAATGCGGACTCACCGAAGAAGACCGTCAAGGCGCTGACGAAGCTGCTGCACAAGGGCAGGCCGGTGGCAGTGTGCACGCACCGGCCGGTGCTGCCGACGGTGCTGGACTTCATCGCCGATCACGCCCCGAAGGGCCTGGCTGCGCACCTGCCCGATAAGGATCCGTACATGAATCCCGGTGAGATCCTCGTCGCCTATGTGCGCCCAGGTGAGGTGCCGCGCATCGTCGAAGTCGAACGCTACCGTCCGATCGACACGTGAGAAGACCACTGACCGTCGGCAGCGGCGTGTGTGTCAGCCGGTCGAGTCAGGAGTACCCGCCTTCGTCCTCCCAATCGTTGAGCCGCATGAGCTTCTCGCGCGTGTAGCGCCGGCGCACCCCGTAGCCCGCGAGATCGTCCTCCGGGATGAACAGCGCACCGTAGAATTCGAGTGAGGCGTGCACCCGGCTCTTCTCGTCATCGGAGAGGTTGCCTCGTCCCCTCTCGAACTCCTTCACCTGCTCGCGGGTCAGCCCCGCCTTCTTAGCGATCGTCGCCGCCGACACCTTCGTGAACGCGCGCGCAGCACGGGCGAGATCGCTGGTGAGAAATACCTTCTCAGTCATATCCCTCTCCTTTCGCCAGGGTTGGCTCTCAACTCTAGGCCACCGGTCTGTAAGCCGTGCGGGAGTCACAAGCCAGCCACCTGCCCCGCTGGGCGCAGACGTGGCACCCGGTGAGGTGCAGACGCGGCACAGCACAGCCTCCGGCGGCGCCGTGTGAAGCGCGTCACTTCCTTTATCAAACTGTGAGCAAATAAGGACTGACTTCTGGGCGCGTTAACCACTTGTTCACCTTCGGACCGCCTTGCCGTCACAGATCACTCTTAGCTTTGGAGCGTACGCGGGGCGAGATGATGTCGAACGCCCTCCACTCTCAACGAAAGGCAACCCTGTGAAACTCAACCGCTTTGCCCCTGCGGCCATCCTCGCAGCCGGTGCGCTCACCCTCTCGGCCTGTGGCGGCTCCTCGGCAACCGGCGAAGAAGGCAACGGCGGCGGTGGCGGCGAGGGCAGCAACCTCTCAGGCACCCTCACCGGAATCGGCGCTTCCTCCCAGAAGGCCGCCATGGACGCCTGGATCGCTGACTTCACCAGCGAGAACTCCGACGCTCAGGTGCAGTACTCGCCGGATGGCTCCGGTGCCGGCCGCGAGCAGTTCCTCGGCGGCAATGCCCAGTTCGCCGGCTCGGACTCCTACCTCGATGAGGATGAGATCGAGACAGCCAAGGATGTCTGCGGACCCGACGGCGCCTACGAGTTCCCCGTCTACATCTCCCCGATCGCTGTCGCCTACAACCTCGAAGGTGTCGACGAGGTGAAGCTCTCGGCTGAGACCATCGCCAAGATCTTCAAGGGCGAGATCACCAAGTGGAACGATGAGGCGATCGCCTCGGAGAACGAGGGTGTCGAGCTGCCGGACGAGCAGATCACCCCAGTGCACCGCTCCGATGACTCGGGCACCACCGAGAACTTCACCGAGTACCTTGCCGACGCCGCCGGCGACACCTGGGACGAAGAGCCTGCTGACGCCTTCCCGTCGGCCTTCGGCGGCGAAGCCGCGCAGGGCACTGACGGCGTCGTCCAGACCGTCAGCGACACCCCGGGCGCCATCGGCTACGCCGACGCCTCGGCGGTCGGCGACCTGGGCACCGTCCACGTCAAGGTCGGCGAAGAGTACGTCGAGTACACCCCGGAAGCCGCTGCCAAGGTCGTTGACGCCTCGGAGCCGGTTGAAGGACGCGGCGAAGGCGACCTCGCCATCGACCTCAAGCGCGACACCACCGAGTCCGGCGCCTACCCGATCGTCCTCGTGTCGTACCACCTCGTGTGCTCGACCTACCAGGACCAGGAGACCATCGACCTCGTCAAGGCCTGGGAGAGCTTCGTCGTCTCCGAGGAAGGCCAGCAGTCGGCTGCAGAGTCGGCCGGTTCGGCCCCGATCTCGGAGGATCTGCG
The DNA here is from genome assembly GCF_025144725.1 of Brevibacterium sp. p3-SID960. GTDB lineage: Bacteria > Actinomycetota > Actinomycetes > Actinomycetales > Brevibacteriaceae > Brevibacterium. The sequence continues at coordinate 56,452 of NZ_JALXKS010000005.1, forward strand.
CTCGCAGATCACCGAAATCCTCGACACCATCGAGGTCAAGTCCTGACCTGGTCGGGAAGCTGCGGCTGCGCAGCTGACGTATCCTGAGGCGGTGTGCTGCTGACGCTTTTCGGCAGCACACCGCTTCGGCGGGTTATTGAGACCCACACTATCGCCCACCTCACAGTTTCTGACCGAGGAGACCTTCTTGGCCACCACCGCCCCGGAGAAGACACCCCCGGCGTCACAGCCGAAGGCCGTTGTCCGCGTCGGCGATGCCGTGTTCTCAACGGCAACCCTGGCCGCCGGCATCCTGATCCTGCTGATCCTCGCCGGCGTCGCGCTGTTCCTTCTGTTCCAGTCTTGGCCGGTCCTCAAGGCGCAGGCAACCGACCCGGAGTCGATCACCGGCGGTGGATTCTTCGCCTACGTCTGGCCGCTCATCATCGGCACCCTGGTCTCCGCTTTCATCGCACTCCTCGTGGCCACGCCGTTCTCATTGGGCATTGCCCTGTTCACCACGCACATGGCCCCGCGCAAGCTCGCCCCGATCCTCGGCTACACCATCGACCTGCTCGCAGCGATCCCGTCGGTTGTCTACGGCCTGTGGGGCCTCATGCTCGCCAGCTACCTCGTGCCGATCTACGCGTGGCTGGCCAAGTATTTCGGCTGGATCCCGATCTTCGCCCCGACTGAGGACGGCGGCATCTCACAGACCGGGCGCACCATGCTCACCGCGTCACTGGTTCTGGCCATCATGATCCTGCCGATCATCACCTCCCTCATCCGCGAAGTGTTCCTGCAGACCCCGCGCCTGCAAGAAGAGGCCGCCCTGGCTCTGGGCGCGACCCGCTGGGAGATGATCCGGATGGCCGTGCTGCCCTTCGGCACCTCCGGCATCGCCTCGGCCATCATGCTCGGCCTCGGCCGCGCGCTCGGCGAGACCATGGCTGTGGCCATGATCCTGTCCTCTGGCCTGCTGACCGCCTCGCTCGTGCAGGCCGGCAACCAGACGATCGCCTCGGAGATCGCGCAGAACTTCCCGGAGGCCGCAGGTCTGCGCCTGTCCGAACTCATCTCGATCGGCCTCGTGCTGTTCATCATCACGCTCATCGTCAATATGGCCGCCCGCGCCATCGTGGCCAAGACCTCGGTGAAGGGAAGCTGACATGCAGAAGTCGAACACCTCGCTGCAGCCTCAGACGCAACAGCCAGCAGACACCGGCACCCCGGCACCCCGGCAGAAGAAGAAGCAGACCGCCATCGAGCTGAAGTCCAAGCAGCTGCCCAAATGGGCACCCTGGGGCGTCGCCGCGGCCGCGATCATCGCCGCCATCGTGCTGTCGTTCATCTTCACCGGAGGTTTCAACGTCGCCCTGGCCGCCCTGCTCGCCGGCCTCATCAACCTCGCCGTCATCTTCGCCTGGTCGTTCGCCGTCGAAGGTCAGCGCAAGGCCACCGACCGGGTGGCGACAACCCTGGTGACCTCGGCCTTCGCGATCGCCTGCATTCCGCTCATCTCGCTGCTGTGGACGGCGCTTGAGCGCGGCGGCCCGGTGCTGCTCGAACACCCCTCCGTGCTCAACCGCACGATGCAGGGCATGAAGGGTGTGCTCGACCAGGAGTACGTCGCCGGTGAGGCGAGCCTGGCTGGCGGCTTCTACCACGCAATCGCCGGCACCGTCCTCATCACCCTGGCCTCGTGTGTCATCTCGATCCCGATCGGTGTGCTCACCGCGATCTACCTCGTCGAGTACGGCGGCCGGAACCCGCTGGCTCGCGGCATCACCTTCCTCGTCGACGTCATGACCGGCATTCCGTCGATCGTCGCCGGCCTGTTCGCGTTCTCGCTGTTCGGCACGATCGCTGCGATCGTCAATCCCGGTGCGGTCGGCTCTGCCAAGACCGGTATCGCCGCAGCGGTCGCACTCTCGGTGCTCATGATCCCGATCGTGGTGCGCAACACGGAGGAGATCCTCCGGCTCGTGCCGATGGATCTGCGTGAAGCGACCTACGCGCTCGGTGTGCCGAAATGGAAGACGATCGTGCGAATCGTCCTGCCGACGGCGATCTCGGGCATCCTGTCCGGCATCACCATCGCCATCGCGCGTGTCATCGGCGAGACCGCGCCGATCATGGTGACCGCTGGCTTCGCCAAGAACCTCAACTGGGATATGTTCTCCGGCTGGATGTCGACTCTGCCCACCTACATCTACGACTCGCAGATGCGCCCGGTCTCACCCGGTGTGGCAGCAGCGGCCTCCAGTGAGCGCGCCTGGGCGGCAGCCCTTGTGCTCATCATCATCGTCATGCTGCTCAACCTCATCGCACGGCTCATCGCCAAAGCCCTCGCCCCCAAGGCCGGACGCTGACGGCTGCCTGGCAGCTGAAGAAAGGGAAATACTCACTCATGTCCAAGCAGATCGACATCGAAGATCTCAATATCTACTACGGCGACTTCCTCGCCGTCGAGGGCATCAGCATGCACATCGAGCCGCGCTCGGTGACGGCCTTCATCGGACCGTCCGGTTGCGGCAAGTCGACTGTGCTGCGCACCCTCAACCGCATGCACGAGGTCATCCCCGGCGCATACACGCAGGGCAAGGTGCTCATGGACGGCCAGGACATCTACGGCCCCGGCGTCGACCCGGTCAACGTCCGCCGCGAGGTCGGCATGGTCTTCCAGCGCGCCAATCCGTTCCCGACGATGAGCATCAAGGAGAACGTGCTGGCCGGCGTGCGGCTGAACAACCGGCGCCTGTCGAAGTCCGATGCCGACGATCTCGCCGAGCGCGCCCTGCGCGGAGCGAACCTGTGGAACGAGGTCAAGGACCGTCTCAACCTGCCCGGCTCGGGCCTGTCAGGTGGTCAGCAGCAGCGTCTGTGCATCGCCCGTGCGATCGCCGTCCAGCCCGAGGTGGTGCTGATGGACGAGCCGTGCTCGGCGCTCGACCCGATCTCGACGCTGGCGATCGAGGACCTCATCAACGAGCTCAAGGATGAGTACACCGTCGTCATCGTCACCCACAACATGCAGCAGGCCGCCCGCGTGTCCAACCGCACGGCGTTCTTCAACATCGCCGGCACCGGTAAGCCCGGCAAGCTCATCGAGTTCAACGACACCAACCAGATCTTCTCCAACCCGGACAAGGAGGAGACGCAGAACTACGTCTCCGGCCGCTTCGGCTGAGCCACCCGTCTGCTCCCCCGCACACAGACGACCGTTCCCGCGGGGGGGCCCCCCCCCTCGGGAACGGTCGTCTCTGCGTGTGGTCTGCAGGTGGCCGGTGCCTGCGGATCAGTGCAGCAGGTACAGCGGCAGGGCGACTGCCGCGCCGAGCAGGCCGGTGATGAACAAGGCGGTGGCGGCGACGGCGACGACCGGGATGAGGAATCGGCCGCGCACATGCGGACGGGGTGTGCCGAGCTCGGTGCCGATGTTGGAGGCGATGACGAGGTAGCTCATCGAGACCGGCAACCGCAGCAGGGCCGCGGCGACGAAGAGGAAGCCGGCGGAGACGGCGTCGGCGACAGTGGCCTTGACCGGCTCACTCATGGTGACCATGCGGACACTGACGGTGCGCACCATCCGCCAGCCGCTGAAGAAGGTGCCCAAACCGAGGGCGACGGCGATGAGGATGCGAACCGGCCAGGCGATGCCGAGCACATCGTGGCTGATGCCGACCGGGTCGGTGTGGGCGAGGATCGCGATCATCATGACGACGCCGACCTTCTGCGCGTCCTGCATGCCGTGGGCCAGGCCGAGGAAGGCCGAGAGCACGTTGTTGGCGAACCGGCTGTGGCGAAACAGCGGCTTGGGCGCGTGGCTGGCCAGTACGCGGGTGGTGGCGCGGCTGGCGGCGTAGGCGATGATGAGCGCGACGACCGGGAGCAGGAAGACCGGCGCGATGAGCGTCCAGAACACCAGACCGGCATCGGTGACGATCCCGAATACCAAGGCTGCCCCGATGATCCCGCCGAACAGACAGTGAGTCGAGGACACCGGCACTGCGACCAGGTAGGTGGTGATGTTCCAGACCAGGGCGGCGAAGATCCCGGCCGCAAGCACAAGCAGGACGGTGTTCTCCACCGGCGGGAACTCGACGAGGGCCACGGCGACGCTTTCAGCCACGCCCTGGCCGAGCAGAGCCCCGATGAAATTGAACACCGCTGCGATGATGAGTGCCAGGCGCGGGTGGACGGACCTGGAGGCCACGGCATTGCCGACGGACAGGCCGGCGTCGTGGAAGCCGTTGACGAAGGCGTAGCCGATGGTGAGGACGATGACGACGGTGAACAGCACGTCGGAGGAGACGAAATCCACTTCCGGCCTAGGATTCCTTGAGGGCGATGGCGGCAGCGATGCGGCCGACGTTCTTGAAGGATGCCGAGGCCTGGGTGAAGGCGGACGCCAGCTGCATCGAGGCTGCGGTGTAGGTCAGGCCCCGGCGCGACAGCGGCACGGCGTCGGCGATCGATTGGCTCAACGAGATGGCGCGCAGGTGCAGGCGGTCCATCGTCTCGACGTAATCCCACTGGTCATAGCGGCCCTGCAGCCGGCGAGTCATGCGCAGCGTCTGGTCTGACTGGTGCGACAGCACTGCCAGCATCTCCGGCACGCCGGCCGGCAGCTCGTCGAAGACCTGGGACGTCATGGCGAAGCTGACGGACTCCAGTTGGTAGCAGACCTCGCGTAGGCGATCGGCGAGGGCGAAGAAGTCGCCGCGGTCGAGCGGGGTGATGTAGTTCTCGCGCAGCTGCCGGGTGATCGCCCCGAGTGCGGCGTCAGCCTGGTCGGTCAGCTCCTGCATGCGGGCACCGGCCTGCTGGCGGGCGTCTGCTGGGATGCCGGAGAGTTCGGCGAGGACGAGGTTGCAGCCCTGGATGAGCTCGGCGAGCTCGGTGCAGCGGGCGAAGAGCTGGGTATCCTGCGGTGTCCGTCTCAGGCGCACGCCGTCCTCCGTGGTTCGGACTGCTCATGATCGTCACGGCAGTGGATCTGCTTGGACTGGGACGTCGGGAGTCTGGCGGCTGAGCGCTGCGCAGGCTGCGGGAGGGGGTGCCCGAGTCCGCTCGTCCGCAATGAGGTGTGGCGGTGCCGGACCGAGAGCGCCTCTCGGCGTGTGGCCGCTCGAAGCGGCAGGTGTTGGAGCCCGGGGCTTCAGCGATCCGGCACCGTGAAGCCAGGATACAAGCTCGTCTTGAATTGCCCAACCGGGGCAGATCCCGGCACGGACCCCGGCGCGACACGAGACCGGCTGGAGGCTGGCCGTCTGCTCTGCAGAAGGCCGCCGGCAGAGTCCCTGGTGAGAGGATCGCAGGCGTTCTCTGCAATACTCGGCGCTCTCGATGTGGCACTCAACGTCGATCAGTCGAGGCGGCCCTGGGTGTAGGCCCGCGCGGCGGCGGCGAGGTCGTCTGCGAGGCGTTCGAAATCCCCCGCGCCCGAGGTGTCGGCTGGGCTCTCGACCCGACGACCCCGGGCGGTGACGGTGATGAAGGCTGCGGCCCGGGCCAGTGCGATGGCGTAGTCGCCGCGGAAAGCGCCGGCGAGGATCTCATCGGCGGCCCGGGCAACCTCGTCGGGACCCGGCGGGGAGGCGATGCCGGCGATTACCTCGGGTGCGGTGCGGCCGTCCCGGCCGGACGAGAACCAGTCCGCGACCTGGCGCGGCGAACGGCGGATCCACTCGCGGATGGCGTACAGGCGCCACAGGGAACCGGGCAGGCTCACCGCCGGGGCGCTGGCCCACACCTCGGCGATGGCCTCCAGACCGAACTCCTCGGCCAGGTGGACGAAACGGGCGGTGGCGGCGTCGTCGCGGTCAGGATCGGTGCTCGAGTCGCGGTGCGGGGAGATGAGCAGGGCAGCCGTCGAGTGCGCGAGCTCGGTGCGCGCGGCCGGGTCGGGGGCGGTGTCGAGCGGATCCATGTCCGGCATCGGCAGGGGCTTGTGAAAACGAGGCTGTGACACGCCGCCCAGTCTACGCGGGCTGGCAAGGCGCCCAGTCTACGCGGGCTGGCAAGGCGCCCTGCCGGGAATCCTACACCTGTCTCTCAGCCAACGGCGCTACCGTATGGCTATGACCAACAGTGCGAAGGTCCAGACGGGTCTCAAGACTGCTACGAAGTTCGCGTTCACGAAGGACGGCGAGCTCAAGCCGCATGCGGAGGGCACAGTGCGCAGGCTGCTGGCCGTGCAGCGCCCTGCGGTGCTGGCGTACCTGCGAATGCTGCGGCGGAAGAACCCCGAGGCCTCGCCTGCGGAGATCGCCGACATCGTCCGCAAGCACTACCTATGGGCAGCCACCGGTGGAGGTGCTGCAGTCGGCGCGACTGCCGTGGTGCCAGGGCTCGGGACGCTGGCTGCCGCTGGTGTCGCGGCTGTGGAGACGGCCGGATTCTTAGAAGCCTCAGCACTGTACGCGCAGGCGGTCACCGAACTGCACGGGCTGCCGGTGCGCGATCCGCAGCGGGCGAACGCGCTGGTGATGGGTCTGATGCTCGGCAACGCAGGCAAGGACCTGGTGAAGAAGTTCTCCGCCCAGGCTGCCGGTGAGGGTCCGGCACTGACCTCGCATTGGGGCCCGATGGTCGCCAAGCAGATCCCGGCACAGATGATGGACACGCTGACCAAGCGGATGCGCAAGACGATGATGCGCAAGTACGCTGCGCGCACCGGCGGGTCGATGGTCGGCCGCCTCATGCCTTTCGGCATCGGTGCGGTGATCGGCGGTGTCGTCAACCATCAGATGGCGCGCACCGTCGTCCGGCATTCGCGCAGCGCTTTCGACCCGTACCCCGGCACCTTCCCCCACGACCTCGACCCGAAGATCAGCACGCCGAAGGCCGACGCCGACCTCATGGGCGGGCTCAAGCACCTCATCCGGCTGCTGCAGCTGCGCAAATCCAAGGGTCAGGTGATCCCCGGCGAGGTCATCGACCCGGTGACCGCTGACAGCCAGATCCTCGTCCACGAGGGTGCGGAGGACTTCGACCCCGCGGCGCCGCGTACCTATCAGACCGGCAGCAGTGAGGCTGGCGGCAGAGGCAGCCGGTGGTGGGGACGCAAGAAGGGCCAGCCTGCAGACGCTTCCGGTCCCAGGAAGCGCGAGATCAGTCCGTGGAGCGTTGATTGGCGGCTGTGAAACCGCAGCTCGGGCTGTCGAGTTGGGCGCCGTGGGACCAGCGGTCTACAATCAGTCTGCGGGCCTCTAGCTCAGTTGGTAGAGCAACGGACTTTTAATCCGTGGGTCGTGGGTTCGATCCCCACGGGGCCCACTTTTCGTACCTGCATGGTTATCCGAGTTTGTCTTGTTTTCGCGGTTTTCTGGTGTGGTCTGGTGGGTGTAGGTGGGGGTGCGAGTGGGCAGACGGTGGGCGAAAAGTGGTCACCGGCCGCCGACCTTTGCAGTCCTTTAGAGTCCTTGCATATGTGATGTAGATCACTTCCACCAGGGTTGCACGATACCCAATCTGGGTCTATTCTGGAGGTATAGAAAGCAAGGGAGACAAGCTCCCGGCACCGATCACAAGGAGATCGACCAATGACCGCAAACCTCGCCTTCGCCCCACAGCAGACCACCAGCCTCTACCCTACCCTCGGAGTCGACTTCCTCATCGACCGCGACCTCGCTGAAACTGGCGAAACCCAGGGCGCGGCCGATCATGTGGAGTGGATCGAAGCCACCAACCCCACGGTCGAGGACGACATGTGGGACCTCGCTGAGGCCGACGAGATCATCGCCGCGCAGGGCTACCAGCGCACGACTGAATGGGAGGACGCTGGCGACTACCTGGTCGCTCACATCGCGCGCGCCTAACCCCACTGCCCCAGCCGGCACCGGCTGGGGCACATCTCTTGGGAAGGACATCATGGAGACGATGACCGCCGCGCACTTCCGCGCACTTCGCACCTACCTCGGCTACTCGGTTGCCGGCATCGCTGACTACCTCGGTGTGTCCATCAACTCTGCCCGCGCCTGGGACAAGGGCGCATACTCGCCACCGGCCGGTGTGGTCGCTGAGCTTGGCAAGCTGCAAGCAGCGACCGAGCTAGCCGTCACCTGCCTGTCCGACCACTACGGCCGCAACCGCGCCGAGTGGCCGATGGAGATCCCCCGCACCGCTGAGCAGATCAACGACATGCGACCCCAGGTCACCATGCCCGGCCCGGTCACCGTTGACTGGTGGAAGCACGTCGGCATCCGCGTCTGCGCGAAGGTGCCGGGACTCACCCTGGAGTGGGTGTGAGCCGCCGCCGCGCCCGCAGGTGGGCCGCGGCGGGGATGCCGTGGGTGCGTGACCTACTGGCCTCCAGCTTGCTCTCCCATGCAACAGAAGCGACTCAGCAGGCTGAGCGCTACCACGCACAGGACCGAGCCGGTGATGCGGAAGGCTATGAGTTCGATGCGGCCTCGGATCGGTCGTTAGCTAACCGTCTGGGGGCTGCCGCTCTGTGGTGGGTGACGAAAGACATGAGCCTCGCCGCCCTCGATGCGGCACGGGACATCCCTGTCATATCGACGGAGGACTGCCCAGCCGATACGGGCTTGATCGGCTTCGCCCATCCGCTGCCGCTGCTAGACACGACTGAAACCGGTGGCTTTCCTGTCCGGCTCAGCGACGGCACCCAACATCAGCTCACTCACGCGCACGTTGATGCGCTAGTGTGGACGCGGCACGGCGTTGACATCGAAGTCAGAGCGTGCGTGCAAGCTCACCGACTGCCAGGCCCGCTGCCGGGTCATACAGGCCCGCTGCAACCGTTCATCGCTATCGGGGGGACGCTGCCGCTGGACTTCGAGGCCCTTGATGCCAGAGGGCGCATGGACGGCCCTGCTGGCTCCACGCGGATCAGTCCGGGCAGTCCGATCATCTCGCTCATGGCGATGCTCGCCGCGACCTGGATCCTGGCTGCGACGCCGACGGTTTCTGACCGGAAGCAGATCGATAAGCCGCGCCACATCTCTAGCCAACCGCGTGACCCTGGCCCACCGTATGACGAGCATGTGACGTTGATCGACTTGCGCGCACCACGCCACATCGCCACTCCAGGCGATGACCGCGGCAGGAGTGGGCGTGAGTATCGTCAGCGCTGGATCGTGCGTGGCCACTGGCGGCAGCAGGCCTACGGGCCGAAGAAAAGCAAGCGGCGCGCAACCTGGATTCCCTCACACATTAAGGGGCCTGAGGGTGCGCCGCTGAAGACGACAGAACACGTGTACGTGTGGCGACGGTGAATGCTAAAAAGCGCCCCACACCGGGATGGTGTGGGGCGCTTAGTGCCCTCCCTGCAAAGCAGTAGAGGAACTCACGTCGGGAAACAGATAGACCGAGTGTATCACTCGGTGTTCGTTGGGTCGGCGCGTTCTATCGTCACCGCTCCCTCCGCGACCTCCAGCCGCCCGACCTTGAACGGCTCCTCTAACGCATCAGCACACTCAGCCTGCACCCGGTCCACATGCTCAGCGAGATCGCGTTCGACAGCCCTGCGGGTTTTGCGGACGGCGAGTTGTTGCTGCAGCCGCTCAATTTCGGCGGCGAGTTCTTCGTCAGTCATCTCGTCCATGATCAGTGCTCTGCCCGGTAGTCGTCGGGGTCGATGGTGTCGATCACGCCGAGGTCGGTCGGCTCGTCGGCGGGCTCCTGTGCCAGGTCGTCCACGTCAGCCTCAACCTCGTCGCCGTCCCAGGTGCCGAAGTCCGGCTCAGTCGGCGCAGCACCAAGGCCGATCGACCGCAGCGCTTTCTCTACGGCCGGGATAGCCATGATGCGGGCGACGATCGCGGCGATGAGCGCCGTACCGACCGACAGGCCAGTCAACGCCGCGTACAGCCAGCCAGGCAGTTCCAGGCCGGCCTTGCCGACCTCATCGAGGATGATGTCGACGACCGGCGGAACGGCGAGGATGAACAGCGCCGCTGCCGGGATGAACGCCTGAATGAACGTCCGCACCGCAGCGCGGGCGGGATGTTCGGTCTGAGTCGCTGAGGCGTTGTCGATGGTGACGATGCGCATTTCAATCTCCCTCCACCACGAAATCGGTAACACGGATGTCGATGGGGTTTTTGCTCTTGTTGGTGACGAGGAGCTGCAGGCGCAGACTCCCGCCCTTGCGCGGGGTCTGGCTGACCTTGTACGCCTGGCCGGTGTATACGTGGTCGGACCAACCGCCGCCGGTGGCGCCCTTGAAGTCGGAGGTGAAGAAGTTGCCGACGATCTTGTCTTGCGGGTTGCTCTTCGGCGCGTAGTCCACGATCTTGGCCGACACGGCGAGTACGTCCTCCTCGTGTGCTCCGTGGAGGGCGAGGCGGACGGTGGGGCGGACAGTCTGCCCCTTCTTCACGGTGGCGAGCGAGAAATATTTTCCGACGGGGATGCGGGCGGTCTGCCCCGGCTTGATGGTGCGCTTGTTCGTGTTTTTTCCGGTGGCGATGATGCTCATTCCGAACAGTCCCTTCTTTTCAGGTGCGGGTGTAGGTGATTTCTTCAGTGAAAGGTTGTCGACAGCACGGCGGAACGCCGGACCGCTGAAGCTCGCGTCCGGCTTGCGGCCGGGCGGCGAGCAGGTCTCAGCGTGCCGCAGTGCACGGGACACGGGCAGGTTGAACTCATCGAGCAGGGCGCGGACGAGCCGGACATAGGCGTCGTACTGCTGCTTCGGCCACGGCTCCATCGCACCCTCAGCCTCGATGCCGATGGCGTGCTTATTGGTCATGGACGTTGCCCGCGACCGACCGGCGTGATTGGCGATGCCGGCAGCGAACAGATAGACGTGCCCCGATCGACCGAGGCCGAGCTGGGCGAGGGGGCCGGGGAGTCCCGGCCTGCCGTTCTTGACGACGTTGTAGGTCGGGTAGTCGGTGCCCCGGCGGTAGCTGCGGGGCGTGGCGGTGTGATGTGCAGTGATGGTGGCTATGTGGCCCATCGTTCCCCGGCCGCGCGAGGCAGCGTCGCCGACGACCGTGTACGGCAGCCCGGACGCTTTCACCGCCCTTAACAGGCGGTCATACAGCTTGTAGGACATGTCGTCTCCTTGAATTAGAAAACCCCCGCGTTAGTGCGGGGGTTTGTTTACATCGTCCGGCCAGGGTGGTGCTGGCGGGCCGAGTTCTCTCTCAATGTGCATACGGAGCTGGTGCGCGTAGTCGCGAAGCACCTTTTCGCGTGCTTCGAGGCAGGACAGTCTGCGCCGTAGGTCAGCTATCGCCTCATCTTGGGCAGCGATCTTCTGGTTGACTTTCTGTTCGATCCGGTCGGCGCGTTCCTCCGCCTCGTCAGCGAACGTCTTCCACCGGTCAATAAGCCCCAGCTCCCGTTCGGTTGCCGCCTGTGATGCTTGTGCCCGTGCGCTCCGCCGCACCCCGAGGTAGGTGAAGACGGCGGTGATGAGGGCTGCCCCGAGCACACCGATAGTGCCGAGTAGGGTACCTGTCATGTGCGTTCACTCCCGCCCTCCACATCGTGATACCGGGACGGGTTAGGCCAGGATGAGCAGTGCCAGATGATAGTCGCGAAAAGCCCGTAGGCGATGGACGAAATCCAGCCGGTCGGATGCTCACCGATGATCGTCGCCCACGCAAAAATCACCACCCACAAAACGGGCGGGATCGTGACCGCCCCGAACGCCCAGTTTTCCCGGCGCGGGTATCTGCGTGAGGTGAGCGCGGCGACGATAGCGACTATTGCTGCGGCGACCCATAGCCAGCCCAACTCGTTCGCGTCCAGCCACTGCGGCAGCCACGAGAACCCCCTGGCCCGCGACTGTGTGGTTGGCCCGAGCGCGTAGGACAGGCCGATAGCGAGCCAGCCGATACCGACGATGAGGAGGAAGCCGCCACGTTTGCCGTCGAGTGTGTGGATGATCCGTTCAGGCATCACGTCACCTCAGTGGGATGCGGACGCCGTCCAGCCAGATCGACCGGATGCCGGGCTCTGGCGTGTCCACGGCGAGGTTGTCATACCCGGCTGACCCTTGTCGGCTGGACAGGCCTGCCCACCGGCCCCGGTTCGTGCCGACGATGGTCCTGAACTCCGGTAGTGTGTCGCCGCCGGTCAGCCAGCCGATCACCGAGGACTGCGACGTGGGGAAATCAGAGCTGCTGGTGACCCACCCTCGCAGCTCCAGGTATCCGTTGGCGAACCTGTACTCGGCCGGACGGCCACCATGACTGAGCGAGTTAGGGAGACCGATCCGCGTCCAGGCCGGGCTGGTGAGATTGATCCAGCCTGACGAGTCGGCACGCCACCACTCCATCCTGTCCAGACAAAGGACGCGAGTACCCCAGATGACGTGCTCGAACGCTGGCAGCGCGTCCTTGTTCCCCGCGATCTGGGCAGGGGACACCATGCGGCGCTTGTTCTTTCTGTTCGCCCAGGCTGCCGACAGTAGCTGCGACGGATTGCGTGGGATCTCGTAGAACTCTAGCGGTCGCCGCCCCGACGAAAAGTTTCCGGCACCCTTCCACACCTCAAGCCGGATCGGGCCGCCCGGCTCTTTATGCCGGAGTGGATCATACACGAGACCGACATGATAGACGGTAGGGGACGAGACCGGTGGGAGCGACAGCGTGACCGGCTTCCGCAGCTCATGATAGAAGCCCTTCAAGATCGCCCTAGCACGGCCAGACTCACTTGATGGGCGGATCGTGATCGTGTCCGTCGTGTCAGACACGCTCGCATAGTATGGGCCGCCGTCATCATCCAGAATGCCGTCCCCGATACCGAGAGTGACCTGCTGCCACATCTCATCATCCATCGGCTGATGCACGACAGGATAACTGAACTCCGGCCCCTGAAACGGCTGGTAGCTGGTCTGTACTAGATCCTCGACGCCCTTAATGCGGGTGTCCTGTGTCAGGTCGTAGGCGGTTGGCTCACTCATGATGTTCTCCTATCGGGTTGCTGTCTCACGCAGCTGCCTGGACAGCTCACGCACACGGGCATTCAGTCGTCCTGTCGCCTGGTTGAGTTGGGTCTCGTCTGCGGTCGGACCGATCTGGAACCGCATATCGGTCTTCTTCGCGTCCCACGTGATTTCGGCGATCTGCAGGGTGTCGGCGATGGTCTGCCCGTCCAGGTCGGCGGTGATCCGGTCACCGAGCTGATAATCCGCGCCGAACCGGCGGTGAGGGATCGGGTGAGCGTCGAACGTAACCAAGCTCTTCGCTTGACCGTCTTCGAGTTCCTTATCCGCGGCTTGCTTCAGCTCGTTGCTGTCGGTGGTGGACTGCCTGTCAACGAACTGTGTGACGTGGATGCCCCAGTGCGGGTCGGGGCGGGTGGCGCGCCAGAGTTTCCGTGTAGCACCAGTACCCACACCACCGACGATCACCTCAGTCACCTCGGGGGCCTGCTGTGAGAGTGTGTACCCGCCGATGCCGCCGTTGGCGCGGGTCAGGCGGACAGCGCGGGTCAGGTCACGCGGCTCCCGCATCCGGAAGAACACCTTGGTGTTGGCGGTGTCGAAGAACGTCACCAGCCCGCCCGTCTCGGCTTGTGCTTTGACAACGTCGAGGAGGTTCGTGAACCGCTCCCCCACCTGCACGACGTCCTTACCCTTCACAGTGCTGTCGGGGACACGCAGATACGGCACCTTGTAGTCTGCCGGTGCGGAGGGTCCGATCTGCTCGCGGACGAGCCTACGGATCACATCACCTGCTGCGCCTTGCCCTTTCCACATGTCCTGTGCGGGCAGCTGCCCCTTCACCGTAGGCGGGTTCGGGATGACGAGCGCGTTAGCGAGGAGCGCGTGATAGGACACACCGGCGATGGAGATGGTCCGCGTGTGGTTGTCAGGTGAGGCCGTCTCGGTGAACTCGGTGATGATCCCAGCGACCAGTGGTGCGCCGTGGTCGGTGATGCGGACATGCCAGCCGGGCCGGGCGCGCCGCCAGCGGGGGTCGTTGCCGTTCGCCTCCACAGACCAGGTCGAAACGCTGTTGTTTCTGAGGACGGCTTTCCCAGACAGGGACGGCAGCACACCACGCGGGGCGAGGCTATGGTCGCGGATCTCCACTTGCATCAGAAGCCCGCCATCCACTGCTCGACATACTTGAGGGTCACGGTGGATTCGGGTTTGCCGTTCACCATACTCATGCGGACCCTGTTGACGCCCGGCTGGAGTGGGAAGAACACCGAGTCGTCAGAGACGCGCTCCCATAGGCTGCCGTCCATCACCGAAGCAGACACCACGTCCTGCTCTTGCGGGCGGGTCGTGATCGTGACCTTTTCCCCGAACTGCCCCTCGATGAAGATCCGGTCGCCGGTGTCGTCGTTTTGGATCAGCAGGTCCTCACCCGGCCCGGTCACCTCCCAGACCGGCCACGCATCAGCGTCGCCCTGAATGTTGAGCACATACGCGCCCTGCACCGTCGAATCGGACAGCAGGACCGGGAAGAACGCGTATGCGTGCGCCACGCCACGCCCGTCCGCGATGGACGGCGACCTGCCCGGTACGCCCTCCCACCGATACTCGGTATCGCTCGTGTCTGGCGTGTCACCGTCGAAGAACTCGCCTATCGTGTCCGTCTGCTCGATGAGCACGTCCGTGATGTCGAGCGACGAGCCGACAGGCACAGCAGTGCCGCCAGGTCCATAGAAGAACAGATGAAAGCTATTTCTTCGGCTGCCTAATACCCCGAACGCGCTCACGCGGGTACGCTCCCCCGGCTCCAGATCAAACTCATGCCGAGTCCCGCCGATGAGATACCTCACACGACCCACACCATCGCCGGGGAGCACATCGAACGACACCGTGACAGGACCGGAAATGTAGTCAGACATCGACAGTACGACTGCCTGAGTGTCTTCCTTGACCGCTGTCGCAGATACCCAGGAGGCTCCGCCTTTCATCGACGTGTGCACGTCAGCGAAAGAGTAGCCGAATGTTGTGCCAATACCCTGGAAGCCTGCAACGCCATATGCGCCGCGAGGATTCGGGTGCAGATTCCTGCGCTCAACCCTCGGAGCCGAACCCGTGATAAACGCCTTCCTGGCCGCCGCCACACGCCGCTCATCCACCCGCGTCTGACCGAACCACAGCGGATCCAGGGCGAGGAGTTTCACTGCGCAGTGCCGCCACCACACATGCGAATCCTGCCCACCCAGGCCTCCTTGCAGGCCGTCAACGTAATAGCACCAGCGGCGGCGCACCGTCCCCAGCTCGGGGGCACGGACAATCAGCTCGACCGGCTCAGACGATGCCGGGACGAGGACACGCTCAAACTCCCGCACCCTCAGCGCCACCCGCGACTGGTTCTCGTCGCGGAACGCTATCGGCAGCATCATCTCCGACTCGCCGAAACGGGTAGACCGGAACACGCTGCCGTGCACGGCAGGCAGCGGCGTGGACTCAATCTCCCGTTCCGGCAGGCCGAAGCCGCGCACACCGTCCAGCAGGAACACACCGGACGCACCACCGACAGTAGACAGTTCGATTTCCCCTGCCGACGATTTGAGAGTGACTTCCAGCCACATCAGAAACCACCCCCATAGAGTGCTTGCGTGTCCGCGAACTCCTGGACGGTCTTCTTCGCGATCCGCGTCTCGATCAGTCCCGCGTTGTCGTTGTTGACCACGAGCGACGGCGGCAGATTATCCACAACCGCCTTAGCCAACCGGTCGTAATCAATCGACCCGGCCCCCGCCGTCGAGGTGGTGTTGGCCAGGCGTAGCGACGACATAACCTCCGGGGTCAGCTGGTCGTGCGGGATGACCTGCTCCCCGCCATGGAAGTTCACGAGCTCGGGACCCTGCTCACCGACGAGCGCCCAACCGCGAGTGGCGGCCTCGGTGCCGTCCTCGTAGCCGTGGCCCTTACCGATGAAGCTGAGCATCGACCTGCCGCGGCGGTTCGCCTTGTACTTGGCCCAGTTCATGCCAGCAACAAGGTTGGCCAGCGGGTGCGTCCTGTCATTCGGCAGCGACTTGTCACGGAACGCCGCGAAAGTTCCGGGGATCACCTGCACCAGGCCCATCGCCTCGTTGCCACCGGAGTTGACGTCCCGCACCTGCTGCCGGATGGACGGGTTGCCACCGGACTCAGTCTTGATCTGCCGGAGCCAGGCGTTGACGTAGTCGTCAGTGGTGGGCAAACCAGCACGCTGCAGGGCCTGGATGACGGTGTCCCGCCAGCGGGCCACACCACTGCCGCCCGGCATAGCGAACGTATTCTGTTTGCCGTATGCGGCGGCCTTATCTGTCAGTCCTACGGCGGCCTTGTCCATGATCCCGCGGGCCATCTGCGCCATGGTGGGGTTCAGGCCGTCGAGGGAGATGTTCTTGCGGATACGGGTGAGGTGCTTCGCCGCTGCGTCCCGGTACGCCTTTTCCAGGTTCGTGCCAGCGGACACGCCGACCTTGTCGAGGAACGGGTACATCGGGCCGTCGAATCCACCGAAGCCCGGAAGTCCGCCAGCCATCGCCTCCGAGAGTGCCTTCACCGCAGCGATATGAACATGGTTATAGTGCATGGACCGGACAGCGCCGGTGTACATGTAGTTGCGGCCGTTCTTGATCTGCTTACCGTTGGCAGGCGAGTAGATCAGCTCAGCGAGCTGAGCGCCGTAGTTGTTGCGCCACCAGTTGAAGATGTCCATCGACGGGGACACGTCAATCGCCATGCCGCGGCCGTGATACGACCGGTTGCCGGAGGCGGTGATCGAGCCCGGGCGATAGGCGGAGGTGAGGCGGGCGTTCGGGAACTGCGCCTTCGTCATCGCCCACAGGTTGCGCCACACGCCACCATCGGCGAACCGTTGGGTCTGCATGTGGAGCAGGTCGTCCAGACGTCCCTGGCGGGCGGCACGGTTCTGTTCCTTGATCGCGGCTGGCCCGCCCATGGCGCGTGTCCATTCGGGCACCATGAACGACTCGCCACCGGAGGCTTCAATGATGCCACCGGTCGGTGAGTAGAACGTGTGCACGTCCCGGCGGGGCGTGTAGCCGGGGAGGGTGCCGCCTTCGCGGAACGCCAGCGGTTTCGGTGCGTTGAGTTTCACGCCGACGTCACCGAACGCGCTGTTCACTTCCTTGGTGAACTTCCCGAGCACATCAATGAGCCGGTTGAGGTCGCTGCCGAGGACGGGGCGGGCGGCCTGCATCTGCCCGTGCATCCCATCCCTGAGTCCACGGAATGCCGTGATGCCGGTGTCGCGCATCGAGTGGAAACCCTGACGGTTGACGTCACGCATGACGCCCATGTGGGCGGAGTGGTCGGCGCGCATCCCCGACTGGGTTGCAGCGTTCACGCTGCGCAGTGTCTGCGTCTCCGTGATACCGGTCTGCCGCATCTGAGCAAACGAGGCGCGGGTACCGGTCAGCATCTCCGACTGGCGCAGCCTGGTGTCAGCCAACATACCGGCCTGGTTCGTGCGCACGGCCGTGAGCATCGTCGCCTGCTCCGCCGCAGTGGCCTGCCGGGCCTGCGCCTGTGAGGTCTGAGTGGCGACACCCATCGCCTGCTGGGCGAGCTGAGTCGCTGTCGTCATGCCCTGCTGTGCCAGCTGGGTCGTGGTGCCCATCGTCTGCTGGGCCAGCTGCGTTGCGGTCGCCATGCCCTGCTGGGACGTCTCGGTCTGCGTCTGCTGCTCCGTCATCGACAGGGAGACAGCGTCACGCATCGACTGCATCGCCGTGAGAGTCTGCGCCGACATGTCAGCCATGACCGTCGAGGCCTCCGGCAGGGCATCGACCGTCACCGGGATAGCACCCATGGCGGGGATAGCCGCTTCGGCCATTGCCGTGGCTGCCGCCTGGACGCCGCCCAGCTGGGACATGATGCCGACGGTGAGACCCTCGGCCGTGTTCGCCCCGAGTTCTGCCATGACGGTGGATGGTGAGCGGATGCCGAGCACGTTCTTGAACGTCGCCTCCATCTGGCGGGCCAGGGATGCGATCTGGTTCTCGACGTTTTTCTTCTGCGACTCGATACCCTTGACGACACCCTGCGCGGCGTTCACGCCACCCTTGTGGAAGCCCTCCGTGACGATCTGACCGATCCTGTTGGCCTGCTTCTCGTAGTCGCTCCACAGTCCGATGTACGATTTGCGTTCCGCGCCCGAGGCGTCGAGGAACGCGTCCGCCAGCGTGATGCCCTCGGCGGGGCCTGCAGCGGCGATCTCCTGCAGGATCGCACCCGGCACGCCAGCTTTGCGGAGGGCGGTGAGCTTGTCGGCGAACTGGCGCAGCTGACCCACATCAGCACTCATGCGGCGGGTGGCACCTGCCACGCCGGTGTGGGTGTTCCACTGTCCGCCGGAGAACGTCTGGTAGTCGCCCATGTCCAGCGTGCGGCCCGACATCAGCCCGGAGGCGACGGACTTCTGGATGCCCTCCAGCTCGGAGGCCTTGTCCTTGGCATCCTTGAGCCGCTCGTCCAGTTTTTCAGCCTGCCCGTAGAGTCGGCGGAGGTTCGCCTCGAAACGCCGAGCCGAGCTGGTCGCGGTCGAACGTGCCCGCTTGGAGAGGTCTTCGTTCTTCCCCAGCCCGAACATCCGATCCACAGCCGAGTAGGCGCCAGAGAGTCCACCAGTGACCTGATCCCTCAGCGACCCACGACGCACGTCCGTGCGGAAGTCCGACCGCAGCTCGTTGACACGCGCACGGCGTTCCTGCTCAGCCTTGCGGCGTTCAGCGGCAAGCTTCGCGGCCCGCTCCTCTTCCTGCGCCCTCTTCTTCGCTGCAGCCAGGGACCGCTTCGCCGCATCGAGTTCATCCTGGGCGACCCGGACCCTGCGTTCCGCCGCCTGCTTCGCCGCCTTGGACTTCGCGTCGGACTTCTGCCGGCGAGCACGAGTCAACGCGCTCTGCGCATCATCCACCCTCGACTGGGCAGACGCGACACCACCACGAGCCATGGGCATCACACCAGGCATCCGCCGCATCGACTCGGCAAGGATCCGCCACGACCTGCGAGACCCGTCCAGTGGGATGAACGCCTCATCGACATCCATCCGATCACCGACGACCCGCCAGGTGTTCGGTGGCACCATCTGGGCGATAGGCTGCATCGAAGTCAGGGCACCTGCGGCCATAGGAATGGCCAGGCCGCCGTCATGCCACAGGTCAGACCGGCGCGTTGTTACTTTGCGGTTAGGCTTCTGAGACTTAGATGCAGGTGCGCCCGACGTCGGAGGAGCAGGTATCCGCGCACCGGGGTACTTCTTCTGGAGGTCGCTCAGCCTCGACTTGTCTTCGTAATAAGTTAGAACTGCCGTAATGTTAACGTTCTTCGGAATGTCGTTTACGGCATCCTTAGTGTTCTTCGCCTGCTCCTCAGCGGCGTCATCCATCCACGTCTTCACGTCGACGTTGTCAGGGATGCCCATGACTTCGCGGGCCATGTCCTCAGCCGCCTTGCCAGTGATCCCGAACTGGCCGGCCGCAGCAATCAGGTCGTCGTAGGTGCGCTGCAGATGCCCCTGAACATCTTCCTGAGAAGCGCCAGCCTCAGCCATTGACTGTGCGACGCGGAACCCCTTGTCAGCGATCGCATCGAGAGCTTCCTGGTTGGCGCGGCCCTTCTCGGTCGTGATGTCGAGGCTGGTGCCGTTCTCCTTGATCGACTCCGAGATCCCGTCGATCGCCTCTTCGTACTGGCGCATCGCATCACGTTCAGACAGGGTGGCAAGGCCGAGAGCGAGCAGCCCGTCCAGCATCTTCGACAGCGACTCAGCAGTGGTCTCGGCCGCGTCGCCCATCCCGCCGATAGCGTCACTGGCGCCCTGAGCGTTCGGCTGGATCTCACCCATCGCCAGCTTCACCAGGGTCGTGTCATCTGCGGCGAGACCCATCTCTGTCGCCATGCCCACCAGGTGGTCACGGAACGTTGGGAACCTGTCCAGCACCTCAGCGGGGAGCATGTCTGGCGACTGCTCCGCGATAGCGCGGAAGCCCGCTGCGGCCTTGTCGAATGAGCCACTATCGGCAAGAGAGGTGAGCGCGACGTCAGTCTCAGCGATCGTGTCGTTCAAGATCGAAACGTCACTACGGACGCCCATCATCTTGTCGAGCCATCCGGTAGCTTCGTCACTGCTGCGCTTGAACGCGTCACCCCAGGTCTCGATATTTTCGGCCCCGATTCCCTTGACCCAGAAGCTGTTGGCCTCCTCCCAGATCGCAGGATCCAGCAGAGACCCCTTGGTGTCTGGTCGGGTTGCCTCATCGAGTAGGGCGAGCTTGTTGATCATCTCGGACGATGTACGAGAGGTTGTGTCCAGTGTCGCGTTGAGGATCGCCCCTGCCGCCTGGGCAGTGACGAATCCGACAGCTACGAGGCCAGCGCCCTTGGCGACCTTGCCGAGGACTGGCGCAGCCTTTCTGCCCGCAGCGGTCACACTACCCATCACCGAATCGGTGACGATGCCGGCCTTGTTCAGCGTCTGGAACGCAGTGAAGACTTCGGTGAGGCGCGGGATGAGGATGAGTGCGCCACCTGCAAGTAGGGCGAGAGTTCCGACGACTGCCGCGCCGGCAGATGCGATCTGAAGTAGCGGTGCCGGAACTTGGCCGACGATGTCGGCAAAGCCAGCCACAGCCTCCATGCCGGTGGCGAGCATCGGCAGGAACGTCCCGCCGATGGTGATTGCGGTGTCCTTGATGGAGTTGCCGGCCATCTTCATCTTGGACTCGGCGTTCTCGTAGCGCTTCGCCGCCTCCTCGGCCAGCGCGGTGCCCCGCTCGAACTCATCGTTACCGGTCTTGAACGCCTTTTCCAGCAGCTCAGCGTTAGACGACAGACGCAGCAGGGCATCCGACTCACGGATACCGGTGACGCCGAGCGCTGAAAGGGTTTCGTTGACGTTCTGGCCAGCGGCGTCAGCCTTGCCGAGCCCATCCACGAACGACGTCATCGCCGCAGACGGGCTCTCAGCCCACGCCTTAGAGAACTGCTCCGATGTCATGCCCGCCGTCTTCGCGAACAGCGCGAGCCGGTCGTCCCCAGCAGCGACGGAGTTGGTGATCTTCTTCATCACCAGGGAGATAGCCGTACCACCGGCCTCAGCCTCAATACCGACCGACGACAGCGCCGTGGCGAGGCCAAGGACGTCGCCCTCAGTGAGGCCTGCCTGCTTACCGGCACCGGCGATACGCATCGACATCCCGAGGATCTCAGCCTCAGTCGTCGCGAAATTGTTGCCGAGCCCAACGATAGCCGCGCCGAGCTTACCGACGTCGCGCTGCTGGGTGCGCATGATGTTGGAGAACCGCGCCAGCCCCGTCGCCGCTTCTTCAGCGGAGAGGTTGGTGGACTCGCCCATGTCGATCATGGTCTTCGTGAACGCCACGACATTGTCGGTCTTGATGCCCAGCTGCCCGGCAGCTTCCGCGACGGCAGCGATCTCTTCATGCGTAGCCGGCAGCGTCTTCGCGAGACCGCGCAGCCCCTCTTCGACGGCGGCGAGTTGCTTCGGGGTGCCGTCAACGGTTTTCAGCACACCAGTCCAGGCGGACTCCCACGACATCGCAGCCTTGGTTGCGAGGCCGAGGGAACCGACGACGACCGTGCCGAACCCCGCGAGCACGGTACCGGCGGTGGTCATCTCACCGGAGTGCTGCTGGATGGCCTGTGTGGCGCGGCCGAGGGATGAGGTGGACTTGTCCCAGGCAGTCTCGGTCTTCCGGGCGGCCTCGGATGCGACCTGGCCGGCGGTCTGCATGTCGGCGCGGAACTTGCCGATTTCGGCGCGGAGGATGACTGAGACTGTGCGTGCTGAAACCAATGTCCGACCTCCCGTCTATGCTGTTGTCAGGTGTTGTCTGAATGAGGAGTCGAGATGCGACCGTCGCCTGCTTCGCTGCTGGTGTTACTGCTAGTACTGCTCTTCTGGGCAGTAGTCATCACCGGGATCGTCATGCTGATCCGGTGGGCGCTGCGTACTTCCCGCCGTCGGCGCGTCGAGCGAGAAGAGGAACTGGAACTGCTCCGCCGTCTCGCTGAGAAGGACGACCAGTGATCTAGTCGTCTTCGGGTACGACGTACTTCCGCTCTCCCGGCTGTAGTTCCTTCGTCCACGTTTCTAGCTCGTTACAGCCGACACACGAGATGGTTCTCACCTCGTAGTTGCGGGGGTGGTCGCCAGTCGAGTGCACGAGCGGCTGACCACAGCCAGGGCACAGACTCGCCTCGTAGGTGGTGAGCGCCAGCGCGGTCACCTGGTCGTTGTATGTCCACTTCTCCCCTGGTGGCCGCTGCCCGCGCACGACGGACAGCGGCACACCCCAGGCGCGGGCCGTGCGCGCCTCTAGGAGAGTGCGTTGCCCCCCGCCGTGCTGCCAGGCCTCCACGATTTTGGGAGCGTCGCCTGCGGATCACGGCTCGTCAGCTCATAGAACGCGGACTGGATCTTCTGCATCTGCGGGGCACCCATAGCGTCAGCCAGGCGGCGCGCCTGCTCCACGGTGCATTTCGGCGACGTCATGGCCTCCGCCATGGTGTGGATGCCCACCTCATGACGGATGACAGCACCGCTGGCTTCTGCAGCGGCACGGCGGAGCATCTCGTTGATCTCCTTCGGATCCTTGACCTCTTCACGGCGGGCCTGGTCGCGTGCCCACTCGCGGGCCTTCTTCGCGGCCTCGTCAGCGCGCTCCTTAGCGGTCTTCTGCGCACGCTCCGCCAGCGCCTCAACCTCATCAGTTTCCAGAGCCTGCAGAGTGATACGGACGGCGGACGCCTCCAGCTCAGCCATGAGGGCATCGCGCTGCTCTGTCAGCTGCTCGATGTCGGACTGTTCACCGAGTACCCGGTCGTCGCCGTCATCGTTCTGCTGTTCGGCTTTGAGGATGCTGATCTGCTCATCGAGCTCGTCGAGCACGGAAGCGAGGTCGGGGCGCTGGAAGATGGTGACGGTGGTAGTGGCGCGCTGGAAGCCGGCGATCAGGGCGTCAACGTCGAGAATGTCAGGGGTAGTCATGGTGTCCTCGTTTCAGTGGTGGTGGGGGTCTGTCGGGGCCGGAGCGGGCCGACCCCGACAGACGGTTAGGGGTGCGTGGTTCAGCCGCCGGTGCCAGCGGCGACTTCGCCGTTGAGCCAGAGATCCTGGAACGCGCCCTTGATCTTGCGCTTGATGTAGCCCGTGCGGTCGAGCTGCTGTGGGTTGTCGGTGATGAACTCGTAGCCGTCAACCTCATCGCCGGCCTCCCACGGTGCAGTCGAGAGCTTCGAGGTCTCCCGGACGTAAATCCACAGGCGGGTGCCCTTGTGCTTGGTCGCCTGGAACACGGCGTCGCCGATTTCAGCTTCGGCAGTGCCGGTCTCGGCCTTGCCGGTCTCAGGGTCGAAGTAGCGGAACGGCGTGAACTCGATGGTCGCGTTCGACGGGCCGAGCGCAACAGCGTTGCCCTCGACGCACAGCTCCTTCTCGTCGATGGTCTCCGAGTCGGTCGCACCGACGTTGAAGTCAGACGAGTTCAGTCGGCAGGACGCGTCGATACCGGCTTCAAGCTCGGCGACGGTCGGCTTCTTCGGGTCGGCGGGCTTGACGGTGAGCAGGGCGACCTTAGTGCGGCCGTCTGCGAGTGACTTAGGCATGGTCACTTTCCTTTCTTTGTGGCCTGGACGGCCTGGTCGGGGGTGTTTCCCTCAGCCGCCTGCTTGGTGGCGGCCTTGGATGTGGGGGTCTTCCGCAGGTGTGGGAAGGCGTCGAAATGTGATTCGGGGACGAGGTACGGGAGTTTTTTCCCGGTGCGGGAGTCGTAGGCCTCGCGGAACATGGAGAAGTCGTCAGACATCAGGGCTGTCCTTTCGGGTGGTTTCGGGCATGAAAAAAGCCCCGGTGAAGGGGCTTTCGGTTGTGTGACTGTGACGGAGTTAGTGGGCGGTGAGGAGGCGGAATCGGAGCGGCTGGTAGTAGCGGGCCGGGCTGACCTGTATGTCGATCTGGATTGGGACGTGCGGTTCAGCGTGGATGTACTCGCCGGCACCGGGAGTCGGTTTGCGGTGGATGGCCGCGATGACGGCGTCTGAGATTTCTCGGACGTTCGCGGCAGTGTCAGCGGCGACGGTCAGGGTGACGTCTCCGGCACGTCCGGCCTGCGTGTGGTCGAGGGTCGTCTCGTCTGGCTCCCGGTTGGGTGTCGTCCAGATGGCGATGTAGGGCTTTATCCGTTGGGTGCCTGGGTAGAGCGGCACGCTGTCGGGGACTGCACCGTCGTACACGGCGAGGCCTGGCAGGGCGGTGATCCTGGTTTTCAGCCAGGCGACCAGTGCGCTGGTCTTGGTCATGGCAGGCCCTGGGTGAGGAGCCGCGTGAGCGCCGTTTCGAGGACTGGCACGTGCCGGTCTGCCGCCGGACCGAGATACGGTTGGGGTGCTTGTTTCGATGTCCCGAACTCCACGTACGCGCCGTACTCGGCTGTCGGGCCGACCTCAGCGGAGACGACAGCCGGATAGTCGGTGATGTCGGCGGTGATGGAGTTGCGGAGGTTGCCAGTACGCACCGGCGCGGCGATCTGGGCGTCACGGATGATGTCGGCGGCGGTCTTGCGCACCGCAGCAGACGCGACCGGCTGCACGTTCTTTGCAGCTTTGGTGAGGTCGGTGGCAAGGCTGGTGAGCTGGCGGGTGTCGGCGGTCATGTGGCTTCACCTCCGATAGTCACGTTGAGCTCCTGGCAGAGGAGATCTCTAGTCCAGTTAGTGGTGCCGGTCTCGACGGCCAGGATCGTGAACGTCCTGTCGTTCAGGTGAGGGTCGTCGGGGTTGGACAGGACGGTGATGGTCACACCCGGTTGCAGCCACGGCGCTGTGAGCGGGATGGACACGCGGTGCGTTACGACGGTCTGTACACTGTCCACCACGATCACGGGGCGGGCAGACTGGGACAGGTGCTGCGCCGAGCATCGGCCAGCCCACACTCGCTTGCCTTGCGTAGGCGGGTCAGGCCACACGGCCTCGGTGCCAGGCTCGTGTGCTTCGGCCTCACCGGTCAGGAACCCCTCAGCCGCGGGGCGGTGGTGGTCAGACCAGCCGTCAGGCAGCACACGCATACCGGGGATCGGGGTCATCGGTACTCTTCACCCTCGTTACGTCCCGAGCTGGACGGAATGAGCATGAAGAACGGCTCATCCGCTACGTCCTCAGCGTCGGCGCGAGCACGAAGGGTGGCGGCGTGCTTGCGTAGCTCAGCGGCCACAGCCGGACCATCCGACTCCCGATCCTGCGTGCGGATTTTCTTAGACAGCAGCACCTCAGAAGAAGCGATCGCGTCGAGTGCTTCGGCGGCGGCACGACGGAGGTTGCCGTCTTCGAGGGTGAGGTAGCCCGCGATCATGTCGTCGGTGAGGACGAGTTTCGCGGGGTCGAGGTCGGAGATGAGCAACCGGACCTGCCCGACGTCAGAGGTGTAGTCGATGGTCACGGCGGGCCTCCTCACGCTAGCGGTGGTGGCCGCTGTCCCTCACCCGAGAGCAGCCTTGCGTGGCTGGTGGGGTGAGGGACGCGGCAGGGTTATTCGGTTGTCGATATTCAGTTATGGGTGGCGGCCAGGGGCGAGGACGGACCCTGGCCGCCGGCTTGTCACGCGCCCTTGGACGCGTAGGCGGCGTAGGCGAACGCTTTCGCGGCACCGAAGACGTGACGTCCACGGAACCAGACCGTGTCGTCCTTGAAGCTACCCTCTTCGGCCGGGATGAGTCCGCCACCAGGGCGCTCACCCTGGTCGCGCTTCACGCGGATGTCAACGGCCTCGTGGCCCTGCAGACCCGCGGCGATGACAGACGGGTTGCTGGTGTCGCGGCCCGGCAGCAGGAACCACGCGGTAGCGCGGCTGTCGTCCTTGTTGACCTTGGTCAGCCAGCGGGACACGCTGACTTCGACCAGACCCGAGAACGGGTTCTGGATGCGGGTCTTGGTCTTCCGGCTGCCGTCAGTGACTTCCATCTCCAGCTCAGCAGCACCGACGATACGGCGGGCCTGCACAGCCAGAGTCGGCGGCACGACGAGGATCATCTTCGACGTGTCCACCAGGTCGCCGCGGTGGTCTTCCTTCAGGGCCAGGCCGTTAATGGCGGCATCCAGGCTCTCCGGGGTGAGCGGCTTCGTATCGACGCTGTCGAAGAAGTCGGACTTGGGTCCATTAGCGCCCACGAGCTGCTCGAAGACGAGACGGTTCTCGGTCTCCACAGCACCGTTGCCGAGTCGGCGCGGGAAGTCAGCCATCTCGGTGAAGTCGCCGGAGATGGCCAGCTCCCAGGTGTAGCCGAACGCCCGACCGTACTTGGAGACCTTGTACTCGATCTCGGTCTCGGCCAGTGCGTCGCCCTTGTACTCTTCGCCCTCGGCGACCGGGTCGAAATCGGTCTGTCCGAAGAGGTCGCGGAGCTTCTTCGGTCGGAAATCCGGCACGGTCTTGCGGGCGGCGAACGGCTCGTACTCGCGCACGGCGTCCTTCTGCGCCTGCATCGCCTCGACCTCGAAAGCCTTGGACAGCAGGTGCGGGAAGTCCGACGTGGTCATGGCCTCCTTGAGGCGGTAGACCGCGTGGTTGGACTTGGCTGCAGCGCCGTCGTTGAACAGGCGCGATGCTTCGATGATCTTGGCCTTGAGTGACGGAGCGGTGCGGAACGATTCCTGAGCCAGGATGTCCGCAGTGTTAAGGGTTGTCATGGGTTCATTCCTTTCTCAGGTCAGGCACCGGCGGGCGCGGGTGCGACGATTCCGGCGGGGGCCACTTCGAGGTCTCCGTCGCCGGAGCCCTTGGTGCCGTTGGACACGCCGAAGAACTGGTTGCCGGTGGCGGTAGCGGTGAGCTTGCCGGCGCTGGTGACGTAGATGGGGTCGCCCTCCTTGGCTGCACCGCTGGTGGGCAGCATGTACGAGCCGTTGAGCCACACGGTGACCCGCTCTCCCTTTTCGGCGGAGGTCTGTGCGACGCCGCGGTACGCGCCGATGGCTACCGGGTCGCCGGACTTGTAGGCCTTGTCGGCGGTGAGGGCGATGTGGTCGTTGTGGGTGTAACGCTGGTTGAGTGCCATGGTCATGCTCCCTTGATCGCGGCGAGCTCGTCCCAGGTGGGGAGCTCATCATCAGCTTCGGTGACCCCGGCGGGGGCCGTGTTGCCCAGGCCTCGCACCTGCCCTGCACCGGCAGATGCCTGGTGCTCGGCGGCGGCTTCCTTGGCAGTGGAGGTGATCGCGTCGTCGTCCTTGTCGCTGCCGGTCAGTGACTCGATGAGCAGCTGCTTCGTGACTGGCGCATCGACACCGGTGAACTCGGCTTCAACCAGGCTGGTGACGTGCTGGCGGCGATCAGCTTCGGCCTGCGCGGCTTCGAGCGCGGCGATCTTCTGCTGGGTTTCGGTCAGCTGGGCTTCGAGGGTCTTAGCCCGGCTGGCCTCTTCGACGAGGGCCGCATGTGCGCTTTCCTCAATCTCGATCTTCGGCATGATGCCGTCCTTTCTTGTGGGGGTGTTTCCCTGTCCAGCCGGGGGCTGGGAGGTAGTGGGGGCCGGCTGTTGGAACAGCTCGGTGATCTCGGTGAGAGTGGTGGGGCGTTCAGCTTCGAGGACTTCGAGGACACGACCGCCGCGGCCTGCCTTTGTCACGAAGTCAATTGACCGGCCCTCGACGATGCGCTTGATTACGCGCCCGCCGTCAGACTCTTCGACCTCGGCAGAAGCGCGGATACTCATCCCGATGTCGTCTTTGAGGGATTCGAGAATGGGACGCCAGTGCTCGAAAATCTTCGCCTCGGCGACGAGAGCGCCGTACTGGTCGTCCCAGCGGGCATCCTCGGTCAGTACACCGGCGAGGTCTCGGATGGAGCCTTCGGGGCGTGACCATTCCTGCTCGTCGGTGGCGTGATCGACCATGAGCATGGTGCCTGCCGGGAATACGCGGTCTTTGGCGGCTTCCTGCAGGGTCTCTTTAGGGTAGGAGCCAGACGACCCCTTGCCGGGGCTGATGGCTTGGATGAGCCAGCGGCCTCCGGACTTGGTGAGAGTGCCGGCTTCGCGGATGGTCGTCATGTCCGTGCTTTCCTTTCGAGGTCGCGGATGGGGGTGGCGTGCCATGAGTCGCGCCAGCCGGTGTTGTGGCGTTTGGTGGCGAGATCGTTGAGGGTGATGTCGCCTGCGGTGAGCATGTCGTAGCGGGTTTTGCCGAGCGCACGCTGAGCAGCTGCCGGGTTGTCGTCTATCCACTGCGACGCATCTGGCAGGGCGTCTGCCGGTTCGTCGAGCTCGGGGAACCCGAGCTCAGCCCAGGACTTCGTTTTCGGGATGCCGGTGCAGCGGCAGTTCTGGTGCCCCTCCGGGCCGGGGGTCTCTACGCTGTGCTCGGTGCCGTGCATGGCGATACAGGCAGGGCAGGTGCGGGCGTCGAGGTGGGCGGTCCACACCCAGGACTGGATGACATCCTTGTTGGCTGTGTACAGCTGGCCAGCAGCCGATCTGTGAGCATCGAGCATCTCGGTGCGGGCAATGGTCATCGCCCTAGACAGCCCGCCGTTGAACTCCGTCTGTGTGCGTTCGAGCATCTCCCCAGCGGCACGGCCTGGTGCCCATCCGGACGGGACGGCGCGGATGAGGGTCGTTTTCATGGCAGAGATCGCGTCATCGGTGAGCGGCCATGAGGCGGCATGCACTTGGTTCATGGTGCGTTCGATGATGGCGTTCATCGCGGGTTTCGACACGAGCGCGAAGCCAGGTCGGAGGGTGGCTGGCAGTTGCGCGGCAACGATCTGCCGGGTTGCAGCTGTTGTGTCGGCGAGGATCTCGTTGAGTGGCCCGTCGATCGCGTCTGGAATCCCGTCGGTGAGGGTGACGAGCTGCTCTGCTGTGGCGGTGAGGGCGCGGGTGACGCGTTCGAGTTGGGCGATCTGCCCAGCATGGAGGGTTTCACCGGCGGTCTGGGTGGCGATGATCTGGCTGATCGCCGTCTCCCACTCGGTGGAGAGTTCCCGCCAGGCTGTGGCCCAGCGTGCGGTGAGTGTGCGGGTGGTGTGGTCTACGAGCCGGTTGGTGTTGATGGTGAGGCGCTCATGGGTGTGCAGACTCTCAGGCGTTATCGCCATCAGAATCACCATCATCATCCGTTACGGGCGGCTGGTTCGTGTAAGAGCCCTGCCCGGCCATGAACGCACGCACCGCGTGGTCGCCAGCGTTAGCGTTCGGGTCGATGAATTCGCCGTCGTCGTCGGTGTACCGGTCGAGGATCTCATCCACGTCGCGCACTTTGAGTGCCCGCAGCAGCAGCCGGAGTGTCACGAGTGGTGGGACGCGGCGGGTGGAGTCAGCGTCGCTAATCGCCTTGACGAGCACGTCTACCGGGGTGTCGTCCAGGTCAGGCCAAGTAATGTCCAGAGTGCGGTCGTCCCCACCGGCGAGCACGATCTCGCGCTGCCCTGTGTAGGCGTCTACCGTGGCTCCGCCGCTCAGCGGTCCTTGCGGGGCGATGACCGCCTGGTCGATGACGTGCCCGATGACGGCGCGCAGCATCTCGGTGTGCACTTCGCGGCGGGCCTGCATTTCGAGGCGGGTAGGCAGGTTGAGGGTCTCAGCGACGGCCCGTGCGCCAGTCTGGCCAGGGTCGGACATGAGAGTCGTGACTGGCAGGCCGAGTCCAGCAGCGATCATCACCGCCAGCGGCCGGCCCGACTCAGCGTCGATAGTCGCACCGGACTTCGGCACGGCCTCCAGCTGTGTACCGGGGTCCATGGCGGCGGTCTGGCCGGCTGGCCCATCCAGGAACGCCTGCGCCTGCTGCATGGCCCTTCTCGCGTCTTGGGCGGCGTTCCTCTTACCAGACAGCCGCCAGGCGATACGAGAGAGGGCTTTCATCATGGTGGCCCAGTCTTCGAGAAACTCCTTATGCGCCCGCGCCCACGGCACGGAAGCGAGGGCATCGGGGATGCCCCACTGGCCCTGTTCGTTGACGCGGATGTGGTAGACCGGCGCGTCCCACATGACGGGGTGCCCGTCGATCATCGGTGGTTTACGTGCCGGGTCGTGGCCCAGCGCGGGGTACCAGACAGTGCGCTGAAACGACTGCAGGCGGGTGGTGCGTTCCCCGATGACTTGTTCGGTGTAGTCGCGGCGGTAGAACCACGTCTCGGACTTGTCGTTCGGGTTTGCGACCTGGTCAGTGATCTCATCAGTGTCGATGGTGCGCACGCTCACGAAGCCGGTCTTCGGGTTAGTGAAGCAGGCAATGAACACGTTGCCGTCGGTGCCGAGCTGGTTCTCGATCCGGACGTGGGCTTGCGCGCCGGTGACGTTACGTCTGTTTCCGGTGTCGTCCAGGAACGCCTGCACGATCTCGTTGACATCCTGTGCACCCTCGGTGCCGTTAGCACGGGCTGTCACACCGACACCCTGCCCCCACACGTATGCGGCGCGGAGTGCAAGGCCCCGCTTGATGAGCGGGGAGAGCACATGCATGGCCCGGCAGGTGTCAGAGATCTGCCGAAGTCCGTCGCGGCTGATAGTCTGGTCGGCCTGCTGGGTGAGCTGCATCCAGCCTCGGTCTTCGCGTTGCAGTGAGGCGAGGGTATGCAGCGCGTGCTGGCTCTCCTCGATGAGATGTGAGAGTGTCTCGCGCTCGCCGGTGGTGTCGGCGGCGGCTTCCCTGAGGCCAAGCCATGTGCGGATTCCCATATGGTGGCCTCCTTTGGGCTAGTAGGGCGAGATGGTCCAGCCGCGTTCGTCGAGCAGGTCGTATTCGTCGGGCTGGTAGGTTGATTCGTCGGGGAGCTGGTGGAGCAGCAGGTAGGTGAGTGCCTGCGAGAGGGAGTCCACTGCGTCATCGTTCGGGCTGTTGGGGAAGTGGCGGGCTTCCTCGATCAGCTCAGTCACGTTCGGGAGCAGGGCGGGGTCTGGCAGGTGCACGTTTTTCGCGAACACGAACGGCGAGATCGCGGAGGCGCGGGCGTATTTCGAGCCCTCCGGCTCCACCGGGATCAGGCCTGGCACTGTCTGCCCGAGCTGCGAGATGACGGCAGGGCCGTTGGCCTTGTCCTCAACCAGCTTGGCAACGGATTCCGGCCACTTCGCGGTCATGGTCTTGACGGCGTCGATGGTGGCGTTGAAGTTCAGGCGGGCGCGCACCATGTCGAGCAGGTAGGCGTGCACGCCGACCCGCAACCAGATTTGGCCGACGACGTAGTCGCTGCCCTTCGTGTCCTTGAACGCGAGGTCCCAGGACTGGATGAGTTCGTGATCGCCGCGGTGTATGCCGGGCACGCGGCGCGTGCCGTCGGCCTGTTCGATCCAGAGGGGCTGGCTGTATCGCGCCCATTCGTCCGCAGGCGGGAACACGCCACCCTCATCTGGGCTAGGCCGGCCTTGGTACAGGCTGGCCCACGTTTTCGGGCCTGACCGGCGTTTCCGGTCCTCCCACTGCTCACGGGTGCGGCCACGAGCGGAGAGCATGTACTCCCCCGGCTCACGGCCGAGGATGTCGGCTTCGCCCTTTTCGGGTCGGTGCTCAGCTTGGGCGGGGATGTTGATGACTGTCCAGTCGCTGTCGGCTTCTGCGATGAGTCGGCCTGCGAGGTCGTCTGCGTGCCAGCGGGTGAGGATCAGGATGACTGGCGCGCCGGGGGCTAGGCGGGAGAGGGCGGTGTCTGTCCACCATTCCCACACCTTGTCGCGGATGGTCTCGCTGTCAGCCTGCTCGCGGCCTTTAACTGGGTCGTCGATGAGAAGCAGGTCTACTGGCCGGCCGGTCATTGCGCCGCCGACGCCAGTGGAGAACATGCCGCCGTCGTGGCCGTCGAGCTGCCATTCGCGTTGGGCTGAGACATCGTCGCGGATGGTGAGGCCGAGGTCGGGGTGTTGCCGGATGTCGTCTCTGACTGTGCGGCCCCACCGTTCGGCGATGCGGCTTTCGTAGGAGGCCATGGCGATGCGGAGGTCAGGGTTCTGGTGGAGTGCCCAGAGTGGGAAGCGGCGGGAAGCCCGCTGTGACTTTCCCTCCTGGGGGCTCATCGAGATGATGAGCCGGCTGTCGGGGGTGTTGAACGCTTCGACGAGGTGCCGGTCGATGAGTTCGAGGGCTGGGGTTTGGATGGTGCGGGGGTCGAGGTGCGTGGCGAGGTCGCCGGGGGTGGCCCATTTTGGTGTGGTGCCGTGGAGTTGCTCGTCGAGCATGGCGGATGCTCGGGCGATGGTGGCGGGGTCGAAGATCAAAGTGTGGCCTCCCTCCGGCGTGTGGGTCGGGAGACGCTGTTGGGGCGGTAGTTACATGGGTGTAATTCGCCCTCACGCGTCAGCGTACCATACGTTGTTTCATCTGTCTGCGCGCATCGCAGGGTTGCGCTCATATTCGTGTGCGGAGGCGTCTTGCAGGTCGCCAGCATGGTAGAGGACTGGCCCGTCGTGGTGGCGTTGCTTAGAGCGGATGATGTGACGCTTCCGCCATCGCCACCAGGTTGTGCGGGAGATGTTGAAGCGGGAGCGGGCCTCGTGCTCGGTTATCCAGGTGTCGTCGTTCATCGTGCGCGTTTCTTTCGGGCTCGGAGTTCACGTTGCCGTGCTGCGCGGCGTTCGATGGTCTCGGTTTCGGTGTGCCACTTGTGGCAGGAGGCGCATCGGTAGGTTTGGTCGTCGCCGGGTTTCTCGGGTGGGTGTTGGTGGAGGGTGAGTTTGTGGCAGCGTCCGCACCTGGCGTCGATGCGTTCGGGTGAGGGCGTGTCTGGGTAGCGGCGGTCGAGTCGCCCGTACGTGCGGGTGATGTCGTCTTGGATGTCGAAGATCAGGTCGGCGTCGGCGACCATGGGGAGTTGGTGGGCGATGAAGCGTGCGAGGGTGCGGGCGTGCCGGCGAGCGACGTCGGCCTTGGTGTTTGCGGGTAGGCCGAGGACACGCGCGTGGTTGCGGTAAACGGGCACGCGGGGTGGTCGGGTGTCGAGGATGTCAGCGATCGCGTGCGCGTGGTCGTGGAGGCGGGCGTAGGCGTCGTCGGCGTCGCAGATGGGTGCGAGTCTGGCGGCTGCGGCACGGTGGGGGCCGGGGGCACGTCGTTCGCGGTCGCCAGCCGCGCCGGGCATGGTTTGGGTGCGGAGTTCGGCGATGAGGTCGGGGAGGCGTCTTATCGCAACGAGGTATGCCGATGGCGTGGTCATGGCGTGTCCTTTCCGGTGAGGCGGTGGAGTGCTGACGTGGTGAGGGAGATGA
The DNA here is from genome assembly GCF_025144725.1 of Brevibacterium sp. p3-SID960. Taxonomy (GTDB): domain Bacteria; phylum Actinomycetota; class Actinomycetes; order Actinomycetales; family Brevibacteriaceae; genus Brevibacterium. The sequence goes on from NZ_JALXKS010000005.1 coordinate 89,549, forward strand.
AGTGGTAGAAGGGTTGCCCGGTGACGGTAGCGGCTGTGGCGGCGCGGGTGAGGGCGTTCTCTTCGATGCTGTCGGCGAGGTCTGGCCTGCCGACATGGTTGGCGTAGGTTTCTGCGGCGGCACGGAGCTGTTTCCGTGCTTCCTCGGTTTTCTGGTCGCGCTCGTGGATGCGGTCGGTCATGTGAGTTCGTTTCCCCGGCTGGTCGTCTTGGTCATCTCGGCGAGAACGCTTTGCACCGTCTCGACGTACGCGGCCCGATCGGTGATGCCGAGACGGTCAGCGATCATGTTCGCGAACGTGACGAGTTGGGTGGCGGCGCGTTCTTCGAGCTTCACGCGGCGTTCATCGACACCGGCATCGAGGGCGATTTTGGCGAACTGGACGAGCTGGTTTTCAGCGTCGTGATACAGGCGCAGCCACAGGTTGATGGTCGCCTCCTCGATGACCTCATTGGAGCCACCGAACGCGTTGGAGGTGTCTTTCGTTTTGGTGGTGCCCCACACGAGATCCCGGTCGGAGGTGAGTTGTTCGATCTGCTGCCGGTACCAGGCGACTTCGGCGGCTTTGGCGTGGATGCGGTCGAGGATCGCGGTGATCGGATCCACTGTGATGGGTTCGCCGAGGCGGCGGAGTTGTTTTTGGATGCGGTCGGTGGTGAGGCGGCGTTTAGCGGCGGCCTTGACCTGGGGTGCTCGACCTCCGTGGCTTGGGCACACTGTGGAGCCTTTGACGGGCCAGCGTTCGCATGGTTTTCCGTCGCTTCGTTTTGCAGCGCATTTGTGTGGCTGGTTCATGGGTTATGCGATTTCCTGTGTTTTGATGGGTCGGTGCCGGGTTCGCTCGTGTTCTTCGGGGTTAGTCGCCTGTGACGGTGTGGGTGATGGTGATGGGCATGGTGTTGCGGACGATGATGTGGTGACCGGCGAGTTCGATGCGGATCATGTTGTCGCGTCCGTGGTGGATGCCGGTGAGCTGGCCGGTGCGGTGCTTGCCGGGTAGGTGGATGGTGATGTGTTGTCCGATGTTTTCTGGGTCGAGGGCACCAGCTGTGGTGGTGGTCATGAGCGTCCCTTGAGCGTGTATCCGGGTGCGACGCCACCCTCGGTTGACGGGGTGGCGGTGGGTTTGATGACGCGGGCCGTCCATCCGCGGGCGAGGAGCTTCACGTACTCGTCCGGCGTGATGATCGCGTTGCCGAATAGCCTCTTGCTGAGGCCTTTGCGGTAGTGGGCGATCTTTTTCTGGTAGCCGGCTTCGCCGTCTGTGCCGATGGTGAGTTCGATGAGGTCGCCGTTGTTGGGGAGCGTGATGTGGGTGGTGATCATGCTGGCTCCCATCGGGCTGTCTGGCCTACGCTGATGCGGCTGCCGGCGATGGTGAGGTCGAGTTCATACCAGGGGCCTGGGAAGGCTCGTGACCGGCCGGCCCAGTTGCCTTCGTGGATAAGCTCGCGTTCGGCTTCGATCCGGTAGAGGGTGCCGGTCACGTCGATGTCCTGGTCGGTGACGTGGATGGTCTTACCGACGTGCCCGATGGTCAGTTCGGTGATGGGTTTCATCGCTCGATCACCACCGCGTCGAACTGTGGCAGGGCGGGGTCTGCGGTCTCGATGTCTTCGTAGCGTCCACTCCACCAGCAGCGCTCTTTCTCGTCCGCCCCCTTGTCGGCAACGCGCACTATCTTGCTGTTGGTAATTGCGTCGTAGTCGTCCTCGTACCCGTACACGAGAACCGGCAGGTTTCCACGCTTGTCTTTGATCGCTTCAAGCTCGGTTATGAGTTGGCTGACTGTCTTCATGATTGGTCTCCTGTCGCTGCTGTGAGTGCGGTGCGGGCTAGGGCGAGGCAGATGCCCCGGCAGTAGTGGCAGTCGTCGTAGCGCCCAGGCTCGTGCGTGGCGTCCATGCACGTCCATCCGGCCTTGTTGAGTACTCTGGCCGCCCGTTCGACCGACTCATCGGCGGGGAGCTGTTCCCGCTGCCACGCCGCACCCTCCCGAAACCCGTACCACACATCCTCTGGGTCGGTAGCCTCGATGGCCTCCATGTCCAGCGCCTCAGCAGCACGATGTGCTCTCTCGCCCCATGTGCTCATCGCTTGTCTCCTTCCAACGCTCGGGTAAGGGCCTGCATGACGTCACACGCGCTGCACACGCACTCAGACTCCGTGCCGCCACTCCTCTGGGCGCGAGCCACCTGACGCTGATAGTGCGGGCCCAGCTTCTCCACCACCGCTCCCACAGCATCGGACAGACGGGGCAGCAGCCGTGCGGCCTCTATCAGCTCATCGAACCGCTCCGGGATCACCGGCACCGTCCTGCGGGACAGCATGGGCTGCCCGCCCAGATCGACGGCGCTCCCGGCGTAGTGCACGGTCACGGCCCCGCTGCTGATGCGTTCAGCCGCCTCGACATTGCCCCGCACGCGAGCGCTAATCTCACTGCTCATCGTCGTCTCCTTCCAGCCCGAGGGTGGCCTCGGCTAGGCGTCTCGTCAGGCAGGGCCAGGGTCGCTCGCATTCTCGGCATGGCGTCCAGCCGTAAGCGTCGTGGCAGGGCCGATGCAGCTCAACGACCTCTCGGAGTGCGGCGACGGCTTGCGGGAACCGCGTGCGCGCTTCGGCGATGAACTCGGCGTTCTTGCGGCCGTCCGCCTCAATCAAGGGCGGAAGATCGTCATCGTGCTCGTCCACGCCGCCGGTGACGACATCGCACCAGACGGGATCGTGCTCAAACGGCGAGATGAACCACGGCCCCGCTGTGGCATCGTCTGCGAGCCGCTGGGACTCGTCCAGCCACGCGGTAATCCGGTCAGTCATCGTTCGCTCCATTCGTGCCGCCGCTCGGGCGCGCCGCAATATGTGTCATCCGTCCCGTCTACTCGGTGAGTACACTCATCGTCGTCAGGGTGTCCTGCCACCGGCAGGAACGCATGATCCGCAATTCGGTCACTCATAATCCCTCACCTCCCACGGGCTCACAGCCCGCCGAACGATGCGCGGGTTGCGGTAGATGCCCTGGGTGGCGTCGCAGAAGTTGCGCCAGCGCTGGCGTGCGTCATCAAACGACACCATCTCCCCATACACGAGCGGCACCCAGCAGTCCTCGCCGTCGCTGCCGTCGTTCCGCTCGACATAGACCCCCCACTCCCAGGGCGACTCGTCCCATTCCTCCAGGCCGAGCCTGATCTGTACTTCCTCTGACTCACTCATCGTCACTCCTAGACTGCGCATCGACAGAGGCGAGCATTTCAAGGGCGAAATCGTGAACGTGCTGCGGGTTGAGTCCCATGCGCGCCGCAGCCTCATCCGCAATGCAGATACCCGCCGCTCGCACTCCGGGCTTCATCGTGAACGCGACCATGTACAAGTCAACGGCAACCGAAAGAGCTGCCTGCTCCGGCACATGTGGTTCCGTGGTCGCACGCTCGTCCGCTGGGACGAGAACCTGCGCCGCAGCGGCCCGGACGCGTCGCATATCCTCCCGGACCAGACGCTGTTCTTGTTGATGCTGGCTTTCACTCATCGTCTTGTCCTTTCAGTTCCTTGTCATCCGGGTGGATAGGCCCGATGACCGTCCTCCACGGGCGGGTGAGGAGGTCGTAGTGCTCTTGTGTGAAGTTGCGCTGCCCGATGAGGTCACGCATAACCAACGCCCCGGCTGCGGCCCAGGCTGCGTCCCCGGCTGCGTACCTGGCTGCGCCCCTGGCTGCGGCCCTGGCCGCGTCCCTGGCTGACCAGAGAGACTCTGCCTCCCGGCGATCCAGCCGCCCCGCATGATCGATCAGTGCCGCCACACGCTCACCCTGCGGGCCGAACGCGAGATGCGCGTCCACCTCCCGGATGACGGTCAGTGAGAAGAAACCCCGCTTGCGCCCCTCTTTGGCGACGGGGGTTCCGGTCACCTCGAATAACCGGCACGGCCACGACCCGCCGATCAACGTCTCCGTCGGGGCAGTGGAGGCGTGCAGAACAGTGCCGGTGCAACAGCGCGGGTCGTCTGCTTCATGGATCGTGACTGGCTGGCCGCTGGTGAGTGCGGCAGCGTAGTCGATGGTGCCGCTGTAGAAGTCCGTCCCGTCTGGCCTGGTTGCCTTCCAGAATGTCTGGTCACTCATCGTCTTGTCCTTTCAGGTGGACTGCGATCTGCTCCAGGATGCCGCCCGCGTGCCACTCCCCGCCCTCATCGCAAACCCATTCCATGACCTTGTCGGCCAGCTCCTTCGGGATCAGCACGGCCTCGGTGAAATCCTCGACAGCGCCCGGGCGTGGCTTGGTCACGAGTGCGCCGTCCTTGTTGTACGCCTCCCACTGGCCGAACACTCCTAGCCGGACGAATCGCCTAATGCCGTTCACATTCGCCCAACCGAGAGTGTTCGGCCTCGTCGGCAGGGGCGGTGCCGGGCGTTCGATCAGCTCGACCGTCCAGTCACCGTCCTCGAACGCCCTAAGCCTGGACAATCTGATCTTCTTCGTGCTCGGAACGCCGGAGGTCACCTCCCGCACCCAGACTTCATACCCCGGCTTGTAGGGCTCGCCTTTGATCATGCGCACAATGTCGCCTGGCTTGAACTCAGTCATCGCGTTTCCTTTCCTGCCCGCAGTTTTGCGCGGCGCATCTCTTTGAGCTTTCGCCGGCTGTCCAGCCAGTGTGCTGTGAGGACGTATGCGTAGGCGGGTAGTGCCATGAGCTTGTCAATGAGCCACATGATCGTTCCTTTCGTTTGTTTCGAGTGTTTCGTGGGTGTCGGGACAAGTCCCAAACATGGGTTTCTGTGAGGTCGTTGGTACGGTGCGCTGGTGTGTGAGGTTCATGCCGCGCCGAGCTGCTTCTGAGCCATCCAGTCGGTGAGTGGCTGACCCGATTCCTGGTAGGTGCGGTAGTCGTTGGGTGTGAGGCGTCCGTCTGCGATGAGCTGAGTGAGGCGGCGACGAGCCTCTAGCTCGGCCGCGGTGGTGGCACAGTCAGTTGAGTTCGGGGTGATCGTGCCGATCGTGCTGATCCTCTGTTTGCGGATGGTTTTGACGTGGTGGAGGATCCGGTCGATGGTCAGCCATTCGCCGGGGCTGGTGTGGAAGTGGGTGACGACGGCTTGCTTGGCATCAGGGAGGCTGATGTCTTTGAGGACGTCGTTCCAGGCTTCGACAGTCGCGTCAGTGATGGTGCGGCCGTCGAGCTCGCCGATGTAGGCGAGCAGGGCGGCGGTCTCGGTGAGGTTCATTGCGCGATTTCTCCTCGGGCTTGTTCACGTTCTTGGAATCGTGCGACGACGGCTGCGTTGTTGTTCCAGCGTTGTTGTGCGCGGCTGGGTTGGTGGTTGTTGTGCCTGGGAGGGAGAGGCTCGTCTTCCCACCCGTTGGCGTTGAGCCATGAGGCTGCGAGCGGCGTGTATTGGTCGATGCGGTTGGGGTCGTCTCGGAGTTGTTCGGCTCCGGCGATGATCGCTGGCAGTGTGGCTCTCTTTTTCGCGTTGGTGAATGCTTTGAGTGCGTCGCGTTTTTTCTGGCGTCTGGGGTAGGTGTTCCAGAAGTCTTCGAAGTCGGCGGGGTAGTCGGTGGTTGGTTCAGTGGTGGTGTGGTCTCGTTCAATCGGCGCGTCAGCGGCGTTGAACAAGGTAGTTACTTCCCCTGTTCCTTGTTCCCCTGTTCCCCTGTTCCCCTGTTCCGTACTTGAGTTTTCCTTGTTTCGGCTAGGAACTTCCTTGCCGAGGCTAGGAAGTCCATGTATTGCCTGGTCAGGGGTCGATTCCGGGTCGTCATGGGCTGGGAATCGGCGTTTTGCGCGACGTTGGGTGACTTGGTGGTCATCCCATGTTGGGATCTGGAAATATGGGCGTCCTCGGTGGGTGTAGAACATGACCCCGTAGTTGTCTGCAACTTCCTTGCAGAGGCTAGGAAGTTCCTTGCTGGTCCATTCGTCGTCGTTTGGGAAGGCGTTGGCCGACATCTCTTTGAGGTTCGCTGACCCGACTCCCCAGTCGTCTGCCATGCACCACATGGCGATGTAGAGCAGGCGTGCCCAGGGGCTGCTGTCGGCGGTTGATGGGCTGTCGAAGAACTCGGGTTTGATTGATCTGATTCTCATCTGCGGTACCTCCGTTCGCGTTCACGGCATCGACACCACTCACTTGTGTGCGTGTACACGGTCATCACTGGGCTGCCTCGATCTCCTCGGCGCGGGCTTCTAGGTAGTCGGCGTACCAGCCGTCGATGACCTTCTCGTCGTTGCCCCAGTCGTCTGAGCACATCCCCGATCCCTGCTCGTAGATGGCACAGGGCGCCTTCCTGATGCTCTCTGCTGCGTCGCGGAGCGCCTGCGCTTGGGCTTGTCGGATCGCGTCGGCCATGCCTGGGGCAGCTTCCTCGTTGACCGCTTTGATGGCGTCCATCCACCCGTCCCGGTACGCCCGGTTAGTGAAGTCAGTCATCTCTGCTCCTAAACTCCGCGTGGGGTGACGCGTACTCGAAGTGCCCGCAGAGTGGCCAGAGGGCGTGGCAGAGCGAGCAGATGGGGCCGTCCCCGTCGAGCGTGAAGACGGGCTCCACGTGATAGGCGGCGTAGCGCTCCATCAGGTTCAGCACCCAATCGGCGACAGCAAACATCTCGTCGTCGGTCACGGTGCACGGGATGTTGTCGCGGACGGTCATGGCGAACTTGCGGGTGGCCTGCAGCTTGCCGGGAAGCCACGATGCAGGGTCTTCTGCGGCTCCGGACAGGATCCCGATGTCCTTGAACTCGTGCTCTTGGCGTACCTCACTCATCGGTGATCTCCTCAGCCGTGACGCGGAAGCAGCGGCGGCGTACCTTGACTGAGCCGCCCACGTCTACGGCGTAGCCATGATCGTTTCGCATGAACTGGTCCACGCACAGCACGCCGTCTTGGAGGGTGATGTTCTCGACGGAGATTTCGTCTGGGTCGAGTCCGATCGCTCGGGTGAGCGTCATCGCAGCTTCCTGGACAAGGTCGGAGGTCTTGGTCATGGTGGTCTCCTTAGAACGGGATGGTTTGCGGGATGAAGGTCAGGGTGATGCGGTGCCATCCCTGCTGGTCGGTCTTCGAGCCGCGCCGGTATGTGACCGCGGGGACATGCTCGCTGTCGTCATCCACCCACACGCTGGCATCGGTGAGACCGTCGAGGATCGGTTTCACCGCATCGGATGCGTTCGCAGGATCCGCACGTCCACCTCGCGGGTAGCAGATCTCGGCGACGACAATGCAGGGTGTCGCCACTGTCAGGCGGGCTTGCCTGGCGAGCATGGCGGCGCGGTGCCGGAGTGCCTTTGTCCTGCGGGCTTTGTCGGCCCAATGCCGGCGGTCATTCGCTGACAGCCACTCGTTGGCGGGCACATCGATCACAAGCTGTTTCATGCCGCCTCCAATGTCTCGGCGACGGCGGCGACGAGGTCTCGGGCGGCAGGCGGGGTGACGGCGTTGCCGGACATGCGCACCTGATCACGTTTTGTGCCGAGGATCTGGTAGTCGGCGGGGAACGCCATCGCCTGCTTGATCTCGTCGGGTGTGAGCATCCGGAACATGCAGTCTTCGATCTGCGGTACTCCCCCGGAGATGAGGGACTGGTGTCCGGCCGTTGTGACGGTGCGCATCGGCTCTGAGGCTGGTGTGCTCATGTAGCCGAGGTCGCCGCGGCCGTTGTTGTTGCGCATGATGAGCGCGTGGTGGTTCCCGGACGCGGTCACCGTGGAGAGCGGGTCGTCTGCGGGCCTGGCATCGGATGAGCCGCCACGCAGCTCAGCGAGGAACGGCGGGAACACCGCACCCTTCGATGCTGTCGCATGGACGGTACGGACCGGCTCGGCGTCCGGCCAGATGCGGTAGTAGTCACCGCCGCGACGCGGGTCGGCCGAGTCGTAGGTGTTGCCGGCTGCTTCAAGGTGCATCGCCATGACGACACCAGTCTCGTTGCGGGCAGTCTGCGTCCGATACGGCAGTGCAGCCGGCACTGCCACCTTACCCTCCCTGCCCTCCACTGGGACGAGCAGTGATGCGTGGGTGCCTCCTGCGACCATCGTCGGCGCGACCTCCGACACCGACGTAGAGCGCGACGCGCACGCCCCGGAGACGTGGTTAACGAGCAGCGGGTCGAGCTCAGCGCCAGACCAGTACCGGTCTATGCCGGCCTGGATCCGCTTCATCGTCTTCTCCGCCAGCGGGCGGGCACGGTCACCGATCCTGGTGCCGAGGTTTGACCAGTCGATGATCGACGCCGCCGGTATCCACGCCGGTTCCACAGCGCGTCCCCGGCACGACGTGTGCGGGCAGCGGAAGTAGTACTGCTGCCTGTACCGTCCGGCGCGGCGTTCGTTCTTCCACGTCTTGATCGCCTCGACCCTGCCGTGCTCCGGGCACATCGCCGGTGGCCGCTGGATCGCCTGCAGGTCCGGCTGCCGGTTTCCTTTGCGCCAGAAAACGGCGTAGAAGCGGTCACGGGACTGCGGTGCTGGAGCGCCGTGCGCCCATGCGTGCATCGAGTTGATGAACACGACCTCGTGCGCGTAGCCGAGGGAGTCCATCGCTTCGAGCCACGCCCGATACGGTGCCCAGCGGGCGACATCGACGACGTTCTCGACGATCACAGCCTGATACTTGTGCACCTCGGTGAAGCGTGGCACGTCCCACATCGTCGCCCTCGATCGTTCGACAGCCTCGTCTGGGATCGGATTGAACAGATCCGGCTGCCGCACGGTGCGGGCACCGCGAGCAATGGAATGCGTAGTGCACTCCGGGGACGCCCACAGAATGTCGGTGCTCGGGTAGAAGCGCGGGTCGATCTGCGACAGATCAGCGCACACGTGTCCGGTGTCCGGGTGGTTCGCCTCGTGCGTGTCGACGGCGAGCTGCCAGTGGTTCGAGGCGACTCGAACCGACACGCCTGGCACTTGGACGGCACCGGTGGATGAGCCACCGGCCCCGCAAAATAGGTCAGTCAACGTCAGCATGGCTTTCCTCTTCTTCTGGTTGTGGGTAGTGGGTCATGAGCCTGTCAGCGAGGTCGGCCCGGCCCGCCGCGTCGAGTACCGCGCAGCACGCCAGCCACAGGCCTCGGGCGGTCATGCCGCGTCCTCCCTCTTGGCCCGGCGTTCTTCATCGATGAGTGCTTGCAAACGTGCTGACCCTTCCGGGTCCGGGCGGTAGCGTTCCTTAGCGGCAGCGATCCGAGCTTCACGCTCCACCCGCTGCGTGTACTCGGCCGCAGCTGCCGCTAGGAGCGGTGTCGGCAGTCGGCGCAGTTCGGCCTCGGACATGATCGGCATCGACGACAGACCCATCACGGCACCTCCCTCAACGCCGCGGCCAGCTCCCTGGCGCGCCAGTCAGCCTCAGCAATCGCCTCCTTAAACGACAAGCGAAAAACGCGCTCACTGGCTCCACCTTCGATCTGCCAAATCCGATCACTGCTGTAGACGTAGCGGTCATCCCAACTCGAAACCACAAAGAACACAGATTTGACCTTGATGCGCATCACTCCACCTCCACGAGGCCGAGCATGGCGAGCACCTCGGACGGGTCACCATCGATATGGTCGATCACGACCCGACGCGCAGCCTCTACCTCACCCGGTGCCGTCTCACGCTCTAGCTGGATCAGCTCGATGTTGTTCGGCGACAGGCGTCCAACGCGTTTCATGCCGCCACCTCCGGACGCCACGCCCGCTTCGACTCACGCCGATACACGGCCTGACACGGCTCGCACCGTTTCCGGCCCACAGCCTCACCGGCCAGCGACTGCCCGCAGTCGGCACAAGCCCGCGTGGTACGCCACAACGCGGTACGCTCCTCCGGTGTCAACCCGCCGAAGACGCCGAAGCGCAGCGATGGACGCTCCACTGACATTGCCTCAGCCAGGCACTGCTCACGGATCGGGCACTGCTCACACACACGGATCGCGGCCTGCTCGTAGCCTGGGGTGAAGAACAGCTCCACGTCACGGCTCACACACGCTGGCGTTTCGTCAAAACGGCGGCTCATCGTCGGCACCTCCCCACCCCGGCTGAGACGACGCCCACGGATCCTGCTGCGGCGCCTGCTGCTGGCCTGGACCCTGACCCCAACTGCCGCCCTGTGGCTGGCCTGAACCGCCGCCGGAGAACTCCTTCTTCGCCACGTTGGCCGTGGCGTAGCGCAGGGACGGGCCAACCTCGTCAACGTCGAGCTCAAAGACCGTCCGCTTCTGCCCCTCCTTAGTCTCGAAGCTGCGGGACTTCAGCCGGCCCTGCACGATCGTGCGGGTGCCACGCTGCAGGGTCTCGGTGACGTTCTCAGCGAGATCCCGCCACGCGTTGCAGCGCAGGAACAGAGTCTCGCCGTCCTGCCAGTCATTCGTGTTCCGGTTGAACGTCCGCGGTGTTGAAGCGACGGTGAAGTTCGCGACCGCGGCCCCGTTCTGCGTGTACCGCAGCTCCGGGTCTGCGGTGAGGTTTCCGACTACTGTGATGATGGTGTCGCCGGCCATGTCAGACCACCTCGGCATCGAGGATCTCGCCGTTCTCATCGACGGTCACCTCGTCGTAGAGCAGTTCTTCACCCTCAGCGAGGCCAGACTGATTCTGCGTGGCAGGCTCCGGTCCCCTCACCTCAGAGTCAGTTGGTGCTGGTGCGGGCGCAGGCGAGGCCGGTCGAGGTTCCTCAGCGGCCACGTCGCGGGCGGCGCGCAGCTGTTCGCGCACATACTCGGCAGACGTTGGCACCCACTTGGCGAGATCATGCGCCGCTGTCTTCATCCACATCGCGACCGTGTCGTTCTGCCACGGCGAGTACTTGCTGTCCGCGCCCTGCGATGCAGACTTGGCGCGCCGGATCCGGTCCTCGTTGACGATAACGACCTTGGACGTGGCACCGTCCTTCATCACGGCGTAGGCGTAGGCGAGCTTCAAGCTGCCGCGATCGTTGAACCAGTCAATCTCATGGATCGGCTTATCGTGGCGTCCCGGCACGTACTCGAACCTGTCGTTTTCGTGAACGGTCTCAACGATGACCGATGAGACTGCGCCGGCCCGGTACATCAGCTCAACCTCGCCTTGGTATCCGGTAATGCCGAGGATCTCGTTGCGGCCCTTGTTCTTCCGGGGCGTCAGGTAGTACTCTGCCGTGCCTGGGTTGAGGCCCTTCTGCGCGGCCTCGGAGAGCGCGTTGATGAGCGTCTCCGGGGCACTGACAGCCGCCTGCACCAGCTGGTCGTTGCGACGGATCGCGGCGAGTGCTGATGACAGCCAGCCCACGCCCTTGTCCTGCAGGTGGCTCGGCAGGGTGGCGACTAGCTCGCCCTTGTATGCCTTGATCGTGTTCTGGACGAAGTGCACCATCTCGGTGTTGTTCTGCTTGGCGTTCATGCTGCTGTGTCCTCCTCGAGAATCAGCTCGGCGCGCTTCAGGCCGGGCTGGATGATGATGTATGGGTTGCCGTCGCCTTTCGCCTGGCGGCGGGCGACCTTCACGCCGTTGAACTCGGCGTCTTTCGCTGTGCCCATCAGCTCGGTGAGCTGGGATTTCAGGGCGTTCATTTCCTTGTCGTTGCGTTCCTTGTCGATGACGGCGCACTGCACCTGCATCGCCAGGGATTGCGGCACTTCGACCGTTTCGATTTCGATGTCCGGGTGCAGGTAGCGGACAGCCCGGTAGGTGTCCATGTGCCCGTCGAGCGGGTCGATGCTCGGCTTCTCCCCGGCGCGCACCTGGCGCATGAATTCGGTAGCTTCCGTGACCATCTCCGCGAAGTAGTCGGCGTTGAACGCGACCTCGTACTCGCGGAACGTCAGCGATGACAGCAGCACAGCGACATGGCAGGTGGTCAGGCCGGTCACTCCGAGCTGCCAGATAACCTGGTCGTAGTAGTACGGCGGGATCTCGTCGGTGCCCTCCGCACCCCACTCCCATGCGTTGTTCGCTGTTTTCGCTTCGAGAAGACGGGGTTCTTCACCGGTGCCGTACCGGATGATCCGGTCAGGTGTCGCCGCGGCGAAGTCGATGTTCGGGTGGCGGTACATGCCAGTCCGGTACAGCTTCACGTCTGGGTGCTGGTCTTGCCACCATGCGCAGATTGCCGGCTCTAGCAGGTTCCCGCGGCTCATCTCTTCGGTCTGCGGTTTCGGTGGGACTGTCCCGGCCATCGTGTGCCACAGCGAGAACCGCGACTCGTAGGGGCTGTGTCCCATCACGGCGGCGATCTTGGAGGCGGTCATGTACTTCCGCCATTCGTCGCTACCGGGTGGGATGTAGCCCAGGCGCACGCCGGTGATGCCGCGTGGCTGTCTGGTTTTCGTGGTCATGGTTGTGTCCTGTCGTGGTCGAGGGCGAGGGCGAGTGTCCCGGCGGCGGTGATCGTGAGGCCGGCGAGGGTGAGGCCGTTCGCGGTGAGTGTGAGCGTGTAGCTGTAGGCGTTGAGTCCGGCGCCGGCCGCGATAGCGGGTAGCCACAGCCAGCAGGCGCGCCGCGCCTGGTACCGGGTCATCACGTCTCCCTATCCGGGTGTTCTTCGTCGATCTGGTTGAGGTGTGAGCGCAGCTGGTCGATGAGGTCTTCGACCTCGACCGGCCACAGCTCAGCGGTCACATGCCCGATGTGGACGTAGGTCATCTCGCCGACGTGGGTCACGTCCACGTCTTGCGTGGCGATGGTCTGGGTGGTCATGCGACGGCTCCTTTCACGAGGTTGCGGGTGATCCACGCATCCACCTCCGCCTGCGGGGTACCCAGGCAGCGGGGTGCGTGAGCAGGACGGCCCGGTGCATCCACCCACCTGGGGATGAGATCTGCTGGCTTCCCCCGTTCCTTGTACCTGCGCGATTTCACGGTCTCTGCGGCCATCCCGATCTGACGGCCCACTTCTTCGTCATTGAGCAGCCGGTTCACGGTTCCTCACCCCCGGCTTCTCCCTCAGTAGGCTGAGGGTCACCACAACCACCTACTGAGGGAGAAGAATCATGGGAATGCTCATCTACGGCAGCGGCAGCACCCGAGTCGAAATCACACTCGCCGATGCTGATGTAAAGACTGTTGAGGCTGTTCTGGCAGTCGCGTACAGCCTTCGCAATCCGTTCAGGATCAAGGTTGGGACCGACGATGGAAATACCACCCTGTTTGTTTCCGACGGCGTTCCCCTCATCACCCGCTCCCATACGGACGTTAAGGCTGATCCGCGTATCTTCAATGCCCTGATGACCGGCCTCCGATTGAACGGCGTTATTGATATCACCGGGGACTCGCCCGAAGTCAATGACGATCCGGAATCCTGACTCCGCATCTGCGACGGGCAGGGCAGCTGTCACTGTTAACGTGACCTGCCCTGTCTCCGCAGGATCGCTGATGGGCGGCCGGAGGTGCTCGGCGATGCTGGCACCTAACCGCTGATAGTCGATACTCATGACCTGGTTCCTTTCGTGAGTTTGGTGAGCGCGTCACCGGAGATCCCGTAGTCGCCGGTGCCGTCATCGAGGTAGGCGACCTCGGAGGCGTTAGCGGTGACCTCAGCGAGCGGGGAGTGCATGTCGAAACGGGTCGCCGTCTCCGTCAGCTCGTGTTCCGTCTTCAAGCGGAGGAAATCCCATCGGTTCATCACTGCCCCCTGCACTCGTCAGCAGCATCAGCGAACGCGACACGAGCGATCTGCACATCAGGCGTGATCGACTCGATGAACTCGGTCTCCTCCTCGATGGATGCCGCATCCAGGCGGGACGCGAAACCAATCGACCGGCCAGCAGAATCCAGCGCGTCACCCATCAGGGAGTCGAGCTCTTCTGCATAGTCGAGGGCGTCGAGACACGCCTGAGGTGTCACCGGCTCAGCTGGAGCGCTGCACCCTGTCAGGAACAGGGGCACGGACACGGCCACGGCGGCGAGGGTGGGTTTCATGCCGACTCCTTCACCTGGACGAGTCCGCACGCCTTAGCGAGATCAATCGCGTGAGCCTGCCGCACGTAGAGGGTCTGGCGAACCTGCCCGTTGTACATGCGGGACACCTTGTGGTGAGGGCGCTGCTCGAAGTACGCATACGTCTGCCGGCCCTGCCGTGCCCGGTACTCGTATTCCTCGACCTGCTTCTGCTGCGAGTTCGACCAGTACCAGCCGTAGGAGTGCTTGAAGATGATGTTCTTGTCGCGCAGCAGCTTGAACGTCTCCATCTTTCGGAGCTGGTACTGCCGGCCCCAGTCTTCGATCTTCACGACGTCACCGTCTGAGACGTATCGGTCGTGGTACTCGATTGCGGGTGCTGCGGATTCGAGTGCCGCTTCGAGAACCTTCTTCTCTTCTTCGGCTTCGAGCACCATGCGAGCGAGGTCTGCACGTGACACCAGTTCCGGCGTTGGCGCGAGACGCTGTTTCTCCACGGCGATGAAGTACTGCCGAATCTCCTTGCCCTTGGGGGTGCGCTGGATCATGCCCAGCTCTTTGGCCATGTCGATGGTCACGGCGTGGTCGACTTTGTTGCTGCCGCCGTGAACTTGCTTTCCAGAATTGGAATGCAAGACGAGGAAGTCCTGACCCTCGACGAACCCGTAATCGACCATGCGAGCGAACCACGTTGTGTAGTTCGACTGCACGCCGAGGTAGGCGTGGATGGCGCGGCCGCTGGCGACCCGCTGGCCCTCGTGGTCCCGAATCGGGATGAGCTGTTCGATGCTGGTAGAATCGTTCATAGTTCTTGTCCTTTCTGGGACTCCGCCCTCAGCCGCTAGACCCGGCTGGGGGCATTTTTCATGCGGCGTAGTCGATGGTTTCGAGAGTGAAGAGGTCTTCGGTTTCGAGACCGAGTGCCTTGGCGATCTTTCCGGCGGTCTCCGGGTTGCAGGTCTCGCGCTTGCCGAGAATGTTGCCGACGGTGCCGTTGGAGACCTTGGCCTTGAATGCCAGGTCGGCGTTCGTCCACTGCTTGAACTTCATCGCCAGCCGGATCTGCTCCTTGTGTGGGCGTGCCGTGTATCCGCGTCGGCTGCGGTTGTATGCGGGGCTCATGCCACCTCCTTCCGCGTCGTCGCGATCGGTCGGATGGCGGGCTTGCCGATGTAGCGCACCCACACTTGGCCGCGTCGGGTGATGGCCTCGAAGTCACCCTTCGGGAAGTCCTGGAGACCTCCGGAAGTGATCATGGTGGAGTACTTCGCTCGGGTTGCTGGCTTCAGATGGTCGAGGTTGAGGAGTGCCCATTCGCCGGGGTGTGCGCGCAGGGTATCTGCGTCGTCCTTGTATCGCCCAGCGGCAGTCTTCTTGGGTGGCGGTGTGCCGAACTTGACGGTCATTGGAGTCCTCCATGGTTTGATGTGGGTATGGGATGGTTGGTTTCTGCCGTTTTTGTCGTGGTTGCGGTCGCAGTTCTCGTGTGGCTCCGAACTCGCAGACGCTCTCGGCCGGGTGGTCTGAACGAAGTTGAAGCGGGAGGTGACTCTGCGCCCGGCCCATCCGGGGAACGCGAGTGCCAAGCTTCGGAGACTTGCTTTGAGCAGATGGAGCGTGCTCGGCGAGCCGGGTTCGTCGACGGGCGTCATTACACTGAGTGGCTCCCGGAGCTGGATGAGCTGCGCAGCCAGAAACGTGACGAGGAAGCTCTGCCGTTGCTCCTGAGATGCATCCTCGCGACCGAGCGTGAGGCTGACGTCTGGAATGATCTCGTTGAACCCGATGAAGCCCACATGTGGTTCCCCGCCCCGGCCTACTACGAGCGCGTTGCGGTCATCTGCCGGAGACGGAAGGACTATGTCGCCGAGATCGAGATCATTGACAGGTGGGAAGAACGTGCCACCAGTGATCGCGCCAAGGCCAGCGTCATGGGTAGGCGTCTGTCCGAACGGAAGGCTCGGGCGATCGACCTGATGAACTCCCGCTGACCGAACTGCCACTTCAAACACCTCACTTCCAGCCGTCACGTTTGTTTTGTTGTTGTACATTTTGAACCCTACAGCATGTGACTATCGCCGTGCAACTCGTTCTTGAACTTTTTGCACAAAACAGCGCGCTGGCGCTAATTACAGGGGTGTTCTTTTTAGATGCGGCAGTCACAGTAGACTTGCTGTAGTCATGCCCCTGCTCGAAAGTGGTCATCGTGAGCCGACTGTCCGACCGTTTGAACGAACTGAACAGCCAGAACTTGCCACTCCGTGAAATCGCGGACCGTGCAGCAGGTCGGGGCTGGAAGATCTCGTTCACGACTGTGCGGACGTACATGCGAGGTGAGCACCCAGACCCGCCGTCACCACGAGCGCTCAAAGCGCTAGCTGCGGCATTCGGGGTGCCGGTCTCAGAGTTGGAGGAAGCAGCCGCCTACACCGGCCGCGAACCCTTCAACCCCGACCCGACATCGGATCAGCTCACACAACCACAACGGAACGCCGTGAACGAGATCATCCGACTCTTAGCGGCAGGCAACCAGGGAGCAGATCATGACAACGTCACCCCACTATCAGCTCGCTCACGCGAGGGCACCACGACCGAAACGACGCCCCAGAAGATGAAACCCCTCCCCGCCCAGTACGCGGCCGACCAAGGTGACAGCGCAGGCGAGGAGGGATGGGCGCAAGCCCAGGAACTCGGAGAAGAGAGTCAGGACCCAGACGATAGCTGATGGATGCCACACCCCAACTTGAGTTCGCATACGTCGACGACTCTGGCGACCCCGGGATGAAGAATGGCTCCACGCGCACCATGGCATTGGGATGCATGCTGATCTCAAGCCACCGCTGGACTGGGGCATTGGACGCTACCCAAGCACTCCGCCGCGGAATCCACGAGGACTACAAGATCCGCATCCGTGACGAAGTGAAGGCGGAGTGGATCGTCGGAGTCAAGAAACACTTCCGAGCCGCCGGCCTTGGAGACGGGCAGCTCCGAGACATCTACACACGGCACATGAGATTTGCATCCGCGATCTCATCTGGCATTTTCGCCGTAGTGATCGACAAGCATCTGATCCAGAAAAGTGACTTCGATATCGAGGACATGGCATGGCTGATGCTTTTCCAGCGACTTCGACTCCGCAGCGTGAAGACCGGAGCTCCGATCATGCTGATCCACGACCAAACCAGCGACTACAAGGCTCTCCGTGCGCGATGGCGGAAGTTCAGGAGGTTCAACATCGGACCCGACCGCAAACCTGCGACCGCCCCACTGCTTATTGAGGACCCCACTAGCCGGGACTCTCAGCAGTCATACTTCATTCAGCTCGCAGATCTCATCGCATATGCAGCGAGTCGACGCGTAATCCCAGCAACAGGTAGGCGCGTTAGCATATGTTCGCCGAACATGTGGATGGAGGCGAAGCCAGCACATATGACGGAGGTGGCTAGTAACCGTTCGGATGCGATCGTCGTCTGGCCGCGGAGATAGAAAGGGACGGCCCCGAAGGGCCGTCCTTGACGGCGGACCCATTGACCTCCAGGAGGGAGGGTGGGACCGCACCTCCAGTATCCCATAACGGCCATCGGCGGCCAAGAATCCACCCGCGTGTCCGTGCCGTTTGTCATGATGCTGGTGTGCATCATCCGTGGCGTGATCTCAGAGGACGGGAGCACCTCACTGTCGAGTGGGGACACCTCCCGCCAGGCCTACGTGGAGCCACGGCCGGGGACACCATCTGGATGGAATCGAGGCTCCTCCAAGTCGAGCGCCGCTGCACGTTGACACATGAGCTGGTGCATATTGATTTCGGGCATGAGGGATGCCAGTCGGAGAAAGAAGAAGAACGGGTCCGCAAAGTCACTGCGGAGCGCCTCATTCGCCGCGATCATCTGATCCACGCGTTCCGGTGGGCGCTGTCCCTCGAAGAAGCCGCCGACGAACTCTGGGTCACCCCGGAAGTGCTGATGGACAGGATCCGTTTCATGCACCCGTCCGAACGGCTAATGGTCGCTGGTGCAGTGCAGGCAGGGAGGGAACATCATGCTGACTGACGAGGATAAGGCGATCATTGATCTTGCTCGGGAGCACCCGGTCTGGTCAGGGACGCTGGAGGGCCGGATCCGGGACGAGCTCGACATGAGTCCGGTGGCGTTCCTGCAGCGCCTCAACTATCTGGCCGACGACCGGGACGCAAACGAGTACGCGCCGGCCGTGCTGAGGAGGATCCGGGAATGGCGTCCATAACCGCATACCAGACCAAGGCTGGGAGGCGGTGGCGGGTCCGATACAGGAAACCTGACCGCAGCCAGACCGACAAGCGGGGGTTCCGCACGAAGCGCGACGCCGAGGTGTTCGCCGCGACCGTCGAAACCTCGAAGCACACCGGCACCTTTATCGACCCCACCGCCGGGAAGATCACCATCGGCGAGCTCGGCCCGGCATGGATGGCCCGCCAAACTGACTGGAAGCCCTCCTACCGGCGCAGCATCGAATCCACCTGGCGCACACACGTCCAACCCGTTTGGGCGAACGTACCCGTCGCAGATGTACGCCACACTGACGTGCAAGCATGGGCCGCGGGCATCGACCGATCCCGATCCGTTGTCTCCCGCGCTGTCACCATCCTCGCCACGATCCTTGACGACGCAATCGCCGACCAGCTCATCCACGTCAACCGCGCCCGCGGCATCTCACTCCCCAAGAAATCGCTGAAACCACACGTCTACCTCTCTCACTCTGAGGTGGAAGCGTTCGCAACAGCCGCTGGTGGAGAGCGTGCGGTCATCATCTACACGCTGGCCTACACTGGCCTGCGATGGGGAGAACTAGCCGGCCTCCACGCCGAAGACGTCGATGTGCACCGCAGGCGGTTGCATGTGAACCGGTCCGCTGTGGAGGTCGGTTCCACGGTCGAGGTGGGGACACCGAAGTCACATGAGCTTCGCTCCGTGCCGATGCCTGAGTTCATCGCCGACATGCTCACCGAGGCGCGCCCGCGAACGGGGATCGTGTTCCCGAACTCGACCGGCGGGTATCGGGTGTCGCCGCGCAGCGCTCGATGGTGGGAGAACGCGATCCGGGACGCGGGAATCCCGCGACTGTCCCCGCACGGCCTACGGCACACTGCAGCTTCGCTGGCCGTGCAGGCTGGAGCGCATGTGAAAGCTCTGCAGCGGATGATGGGGCACGCTTCTGCCGAGCTGACGCTGCAGCGGTATGCCGGTCTGTTCGACACCGATCTTGATGATGTGGCGGTGTCGTTGGATGCGGCACGCCTGCGGTTGGCGGGTCACCGGCGGGAGGCGGTCTGAAATTTTTGGTGGGCAGCTGGTGGTCAAGAGTTCGCTTCGACCGTGTTGGCAGGCTACCTGTTCGGCTTGTTCTAGCGGTTCTGAGGCTATGGGGTCAGGGCTCTGTCGTGGGTTCGATCCCCACGGGGCCCACCAGGAGGACGTTGTTCAAACCGGTGGCATTACCGGTTTGAGACCTCGTTACAGCGGCCCGCCCCTCGTGGCGGGCCGCTTTCGTCTGCAATTCGGGGCCGGAGAACGCGTTGAACGGTTCTCCCTGCTGACCGGCTGCGGTGCGCCGCGCTGTGCTTTGCCCACAGCGTCGAGACCACGGGAGCATCACTGTGGGGTTAATGCTCAAAATGTGTGTATGGGTTCGGCGTGTCAGTGGTGTCTGCCGGCC
>NZ_JALXKS010000050.1 GCF_025144725.1 Brevibacterium sp. p3-SID960
CTCATCCTGCGGCCCCGCCGCCGCTGCTGACCCCACCGGCCCGGCACGGACACATGAGCGCTGTGCCACTGGCACCCCCTCCACGGCGACCGGTGTTCGCGCCTCGCACTCACCGCCCCGCGCGAGCACGCCCAGGACTGGGCGGCTGGGCGGGCCTGCTGGCCGGGGCGGTGCGCTCCCAGCCGGCGCTGCCCGAGCACCTGCCCGGCACTGGACAGATGCGCACTGCACCGCCAGCTCTGCACCACCAGCACTGCACCACCAGCACTGCACCGCCAGCTCTGCACCTCAGCTACAGAAAGGCACCAGCATGAAGGTCCGCAATTCGCTTCGCTCCCTGAAGAGCCAGCCCGGCTCCCAGGTCGTGCGCCGCAAGGGCAAGACCTATGTCATCAACAAGAAGAACCCGCGCCTGAAGACACGGCAGGGCTGATCACATCCGCAGCCACGTCTGCGCGGCATCTGAGAGCACCGCGCCGTCGCCGGCTGCCGTCTCCGCCCAGTCGACCGGCCGGCCATCGGCTGCGACGACACCGTCTGCGAGCACCACGACGTCGAAGTTGCACGCCAGCCCGGCCATCGCGGTGTGATAGACCGACCGGTTGACGTCGACGCCGCCGATGATGAGCCGATCGATCGCCAGGTCATGCAGCCCGGCTGCCAGGTCGTCGACGCCGTCGAAGGCATCGGCGACCTCTGAGCTCAAGGCCAGGTCGTCCTCGGCCTGCCCGAGCCCACCGGCCGGGGAGTCTGCTCCCGCACCCTGCCCAGCTCCCGCCTCGGGCGCGGGAGCCTGCAGATAGGCGACCACGCCGTCAGCCACACGTGCCCGGTTGAGAACTTCGGTAAGCTGTGCAGAGATCTCAGACAGGGCGTCGCCGCCGCCGGCGGTGTTCATGAGAATGAGTGCGTCCATGGCTTCAAGCATAGTCACCGCTCACGCACACCAAGGAGGGACGATGGCCGATCTGCGCTACACCTACCGGTTCGCCTCCGAGCATCTGGGACACCGACGCGACGACAACTTCGTCCTCTACTCCGATCACGTCGAGGTCGCCTCGATGACCTCGATCCGCGAGGCCGCCCGCGCACTCGTTGCAGCCGAGGAATCCGATGAGGAGCGGCCGTTCCTGTGGATCGACATGTACCGCCCGACTCACGAGGACCTCACCGAGCTCGCCGAAGCGTTCTCCCTGCACCCGCTGGCGATCGAGGACGCGATCGAAGCCCATCAGCGACCCAAGTACGAACGCTACGGCTCGACCGAGTTCGTCGTGCTGCGCCCGGCGGTCATCCGTCGCAACCGGCCGCACACCCCTGCCGGGCTGGCCGACGCCCGGGCCGGTGCCGCCGCCGGAGGGGCAGGCAGTGCGTCCGGTGCCTCCGGTGCCTCAGGTGAGTCCGCTGAGGCCCAGTCGGTCGACATCAAGGTCGGTGAGATCCACATCTTCCTCGGCGCCCGGTTCATCATCGTCATCCGGCATGGCACCCTGCTCGATACGCAGAACGTCCGCGAGGTCTTCGAATCCGACACTCGGTTCTCCGGGTTCCCGCAGTTCTCGGCGCTCTACCGCGTCATGGACCGCATCGTCGACAACTACCTGCCGGTCGTGGCGATCCTCGAAGACCAGACCGATGACCTCGAAGAGCGGATCTTCACCGGCACCCCGGCGCAGTCGCAGGACATCTACCACCTCTCCCGCGAGCTCATCGAGCTCGACCGGGCGGTCAAGCCGCTCGAAGGGGTCATCGACACGCTATTCAACTCGCTTGTCGTGCACACCGTGCCGGCCGAACTGCAGCGCGGCCTGCGCGACGTCGCCGACCACATCCACAGCGTCAACGAGCGCGTCGAACGGCTGCGCAGCGTCCTGCGCGAGCTGTTCACCTTCAACGCCACGCTCATCTCCGAGGCGCAGAACGAGGACATGCGGCGGATGAACGAGCTGTCGATCCAGCAGAACGAGCAGATGAAGAAGATCTCCGGCTGGGCCGGCATCCTCTTCTTCCCGTCACTGGTCGCCGGCACCTACGGCATGAACTTCGACACGATGCCCGAACTGCACTGGATCTTCGGCTATCCGTTCGCGCTCGGGCTCATGGTCGCCGGCTCCGGGTTCCTGTTCTGGCTGTTCAAGCGGGCCGGGTGGCTCTGAGAGACCCTGGCGGCGGGTTCGGGCGCGGGGCTGGTCGCCAAGGCCGTCTGTGGGTCCGCGCTCATGCGCCGATCACGTGCCGGTGGAGGAAGGCGATGAACTCCTGGTACCACTGGCGGGCGTTGCCGCGGCCGAGGATCCAGTGATTCTCATTCGGGTAGTAAAGGAATCTGTGCTGGGTCTGCCCGTGCGCATCGAGTGGCGTCTTGGAGAAGGTCAGCAGGTCGAACCACAGCTGCTGACCCTGCCCGATCGGCACCCGGTAGTCCTTGTCCCCGTGGATGACGAGCACCGGCACCTCGATGTCGCCGACCGACAGGTGCGGCGAATACGTCTGCGCCTGCTCGGCCATCGCCAGTGCCCATGAGCCGTTGTCGGTCGTCGCTCCCATCGTGGTGACGTCCCACAGGGAGGCGTGGGTGACGATGCAGCGGAACCGGTCTCCGGTGTGCCCGGCGACCCAGTTGGCCATGTAGCCGCCGTAGGAGCCGCCGGCGAGCGCCTGGCGGGTTTCGTCGATGTCCGCGCGGGCGATCGCCGCATCGGCAAGCGCCATGACGTCGTCGAAGGGGGTCCCGCCGAGCTCCTGCTGGCCGCGGTCGATGAACGCCTGCCCGTAGCCGGTCGAGATCGCCGGGTCCGGCATGAGCACCGCGTAGCCGGCTTCGACGAAGGGCCACGGGTTCCAGCGGTAGGTCCACGCGTTCCATGATCCCCACGGCCCGCCGTGCACGAACACGGCCAGCGGGTGGGGTGCAGCTGCCGGCTCCGCTGCCGAAGCGGTCGACGGCAGGGCAAGCCAGGCGCGGATCTCGGTGCCGTCGGCGGCTGTCGTGACGACCTCCTCGAGCCGGCCGTCAGGTGCCAGATCATCGGCTGGGTTGGTGCGGATCTCGACGTCGCCGCTTACGGTGTCGATGGCGACGAGGTGCGGTGCTTCGGCGACCGAGGAGCGGATCGCGAGCACCCCCTCAGGCGCGGTGACAAGACTGCTGTAGTGGTACGGCTGCCCGGCGCCGCCTGCCAGCAGACGCGGCTGGGCGTCGTCGGGTCCGCCGATCCACACGGCTCCGCGACCGCGGTAGTCCGAGGTCGCCAGCAGTGTGTCGTCGTCGAGCCAGGTGATGGAGTACCACTGGTCAGCGGCGGGCCACAGCGGCTGGGCGGTTCCGGTTGCGAGGTCGACAAGCACTGACCGCTGCTGCAGGTTCGATTCTGCTGTCCAGGCGGTCTGTTCGCTCACTGCGGCGAACCGGCCGGAAGGGCTGAGCGCTTCTGTCGTGTAGTCGATCGGATGCGCCGCGTGCAGCAGGACGCGGACGTCTCCGGAGGCGATGTCGACGCGCCAGATGTCGGTGACCTCGGTCGTCTTCTCCTCCAGCCGCCTGACGTCCAGGACGGCGACAGCACCGTCTGCGGAGAGTTCGACACCGGTGACCCGACCTGCCGGAACCGGCCCGTGCCGGAAGCTCAGCGTCCCGGCATCACCGGTGGCGCGGCGGTCGGTGGCGCTGCCGTCGGTGACGCTGCCGTCGGTGGCGCTGCAGTCGGCGATGAGCAGACCATCGCGGTCCGGTCCGAGATCGGAGTCCCAGCTGCGCAGCGGGAAGGAATCATGCAGGATGCCGGTGACCTTGTGGGCTGTGCGCTTGTCACGCAGCTCGGCGTGTGTCTTCTCATCGTAGGCACCATGAGCGATCGGGCCGGTGGCGAGCACCGTCGTGCCACGCACGGTGACCGAGGAGAAGCCGCCGGGTCGGGTTGCCATCTGGATCGCCTCGCCGCGGGCGGGAAGCTTCCACAGGCTGGCGTCCTCGGCGGCATCGTCGGCGGTGTTGGCGCGCTTGGCGATGAACCACACATTTCCCGCGTCGTCGACGCTGGCAGCCCCGACCGAGGCGAGCGGCGAGGTCAGCCTCGCCGGCACCTCGTCGACAGTGTAGAGGGCGGTGAGGTAGTCACCGGCGTTCGGGTCGCCAGCCGCGGCGTCGCCGTCGGCGGGCTCGCCGGGCTCGGCCACCTCGGCGGCGGGTGCCTGCTGGAGCGTCTGCACGAGGGCGACGGCACCACCGGTGGGGTTGGCGGCCAGTCCATTGAGACGGTGGGCGTCGAGCAGGGCGTCGATGCTGATGCCCGGGGATGCGGGAGTGTCGGAAATCGTCATAGGCGAAACGCTACCAGCGCCGGCTAAGTGCGCAGCGGCGGGGGGAATGCTCAGAATTCACATCGTGGCACGTGCATATTCTCCTCTGCCCGCGCCGGATACGCTGACCTCATGACGACTGCACATGTGCGTGAGCGCCTCGCTGCCGGGAAGCCGGCGCTGGGCACCTTCATCCTCGAATTCGCCACGCCCGGCATCGGTGCGCTCTGCGCCCGGGCCGGTGCCGACTGGGTGCTCTACGATCTTGAGCACACCGGCTGGTCGCTCGATGCGATCCGCCCGGCCCTGACGGTCTCCCGCCGGGAGGACATCGCCTCCTTTGTCCGGGTCGCCGGGCACAGCCAGCATCTCGTCTCCACCGCCCTCGACGCCGGGGCGGAGGGGATCATGATGCCTTACGTCGACTCCGCTGCGCAGGCCGCCGAGATCGCCCAGTGGATGCGGTTCCCGCCGGCTGGCCGGCGAGGCAGCGCCTTCGGCATCGCCCATGACCTCTACTCCCCCGGCGCACCGGCGGACAAACAGGCCGCAGCCAATGAGTCGGTGATGTTCCTGCCGCAGATCGAGACCCCGGCTGCGGTCGCTGCTGCCGCCGAAATCGGCGCGGTCGACGGTGTCGATGTGCTTTTCGTCGGCCCGCTGGACCTGTCGACGAACCTCGGCGCACCTGGGGACTTCACGTCCTCTGCGTTCCTCTCCGCCCTCGACACGGTGGCCCAGGCGGCGCAGGCGACCGGCACGGCGGCCGGGATCTTCTCCACCTCCGAGCAGCTCAGCGCTGCGGCACTCGAGCGCGGCTATTCGGTCATCTCACTGAGCGGCGACGTCTTCACCTACCAAGCCGCGCTGGCAGCGGGGCTCACCGCGATCCGCGACCGGGTCTGACGCTCAGGCCGGTAACCCGGCAGCGGTTACTGCCAGTCGGGGATGATGAGCAGCTGTTTGTCGACATAGACGTTCTGGGTGATCTCTTCAGCCGCTTCGACCGCCTCGGGAGAATCCTCCAGGGCCACAGTGGTGACGCTGATGGTCTCCATCCGGCCCTCAGCCTGCTGCGCCGCATAGACAGCGAACGCGTAGCCCTTTGCAGCACTGCCGCCGACCAGGCCGATCATGAGGCTCGACTTCTCGTTGACCTCGGCTTTGTACGCCCAGCCGGCGCCGTTGTCGACCCTGACGTCGCGGTCGGCGAGCTTGGTGCTGTCGCCGTAGGAGAACTCGTACTCCTTCTCGAACTGCAGCTCCTCGACCGGTGACTGCCGGAAGCTCTCGTTGCACGAGATGTTCATGACCATCTTGTCGTGCGGGCTGCCGAAGGTGAAGTAGATGAAGGCGCCGCGTTCAGTGCCCGGCGTCGCCTTTACGCTCGGCGGCAGCGCCACCTCGAGCCGCGAGTTGCATTCGCCGGCGAAGTCCGCCCGATGCAGCTCCCAGCCCTCGGGGATCTGCGGGCCGGTCTCCGTGGGCTCGGGTTCGGGTCCCTGGGTGGGGGCGATGGCGACGCCGAGCGGTCCGCCGGGTTCATCGGAGGTGCGGATTCCCACCAGACCGCAGCCGGTCAGCGTCAGGATCGCGCCGGCCGCAGCGAGTGCACGCAGGGCGCGGCTGTGCCGGGCCCGAGGTGTGGGGTGAGTTCTCACAGCGTCTCCAGAGTCGGGGTGAGCGGGATCAGTGGACTGGTGGGTGCGGTGGGCCGGAACCGTGCTGCTGCGGGTCGGTCTGCGGCTGCGGCGGCCGGGGCTGCTGCAGCTGGGGTCCCGAACCATGCGGCGGCTGAGGCTGGGCCTGGGCCTGCGCTGGCTGGGGCTGGGGCGGCTGCGAACCGACTGGCTGCTGGGGCGGCTGCGAACCGACTGGCTGCTGCGGTGGGCGCGAACCGACTGGCTGCTGCGGTGGGCGCGGCGGGGCGAACGGCGAGCGCGGCCCGACCGGCTGCTGCAGGGGCATCCCCTGTGCCGGGGGCCCGTAGGGGCCCGGCTGGCTGCTGGGCATAGGCTGCTGCTGGCTGCCCAGCGTCTCCCCGGTAGCGGTGTCGTGCCACTGTCCGTCGACCTTCTGCAGACGGCGCTTCGACCCGCGCCGCGGGGTGCCGAGCATCCGGCCGAGTTCGGCCTCGGATGGGGCCCGCGGCGGGCGGAAGGACTGATCGGCCCGGGCTGACCGGTTTGCGTTGACCGGTTCGACGGCCCGCGAGCCGGCCACGGCCGCCGCACCGTCGTAGTCCTGCGGGGCCACGGGCTGCTGGGCTTCGCCGAGCACCGGCAGCACGAGTCGCACCGAGGTGCCCTGGCCCTCCTGGCTCAGCAGGGAGACCGAGCCGCCGTGCCGGCTGATGATCGAGCGCACGAGCGAGAGCCCCATGCCGGACCCGGCGACGGCGCGGACCTGCTGGCCGCGGCTGAGCTCATCCCACACGGTGTGCTGTTCGGCGGCCGGAATCCCCATGCCGGTGTCGGCGACTTCGATGACGATCCAGCGGTGCTGGTTGATGACCTGCTCGTTGGCGCGCAGCTCGATGACATCGGTGTCGGTGGAGTACTTGATGGCGTTGCCGAGCAGGTTCATGATCGCGGACATCAGCAGATCCTCTTCACCTGCCACATCGGGCAGCCGCCACGGCGCGCGGGCGACGGTGGCGATGATCATCCGCTCCTCGGCACCGGGTGCCGTGCGGGCGTCTTCGACGGCCTGGTGGATGAGCTGGTCCATGTTGACCCGCTGGTAGTGGATCTCGCGGGATTCGATATCGGCGAGTTTGCGCAGATCGGCCAGCAGCCGGGCGACCCGGCGGGAGGAGGTGTCGATCTGCCGGGCGACCGGCTCGATCTCCCCGGAGGAGGCGACCGGCTCGGTGACGAGTTCGCGGATCGTCGCCGCTGAGGTGCGCAGGGCGGTCAGCGGGTTCTTCAGCTCGTGGTCGAGGCGGATGAGCATCCGGTTGCGGTTGGCCAGCGCCTCGTGTTCGGCTCGTGCGCGCTCCTCAGCCCGCAGAGCGGTCTCGCGTTTGCGCAGCAGCTGGCGCAGATAGAAGAACGCGCCGACGAGCAGACCGAGGACGAGCAGCACCAGGATGAGCAGCAGCCAGATGCGGATCTCGAAGATGAGGAACTGGTTCATCACGGTCTCGCGTTCCCAGCGCCGGTGACCTCGGCGACGAACCGGTAGCCGCGGCCCTGCACGGTGCCGATCCAGCGGGGATTCGAGGCGTCCTCGCCGAGCACGCGGCGCAGCTCGGCGACCCGCGAGTCGACGGCGCGGGTGCCGACGGCGTCGTCGAAGCCCCACAGCACCTCGAGCAGGCGCTGGCGTTCGATGAGTTCGTCGCGGTGGACCATGAGGTATTCGAGCAGCGTCACGCCCTTGGGGGTGATGACGAGTTCGCGGTTGCCGAGCCACACGCGCCGCGAGGTGCGATCCAGCCGCAGCCCGAAGGTCGACACGAGCACCGGGGCGGTGGCCAGGGGCGGGCCGTCGTGGCGGGTGCGGCGCAGCACGGCGCGGATCCGGGCGACGAGTTCGTGCGGGTCGAAGGGCTTATTCAGGTAGTCATCGGCGCCCTCTTCGAGTGCCATGGCGCGTTCGACGGCTTCGCCGACCTGGGTGAGCAGCAGCACCGGCACCCAGTTCTCCTCGCGGCGCAGGGTGCGCAGCACTTCGCGGCCGTCGGCGCCGGGCATGAGCACGTCGAGGACGCAGACGTCAGGTTTGTGCCGGCGGATCTCGTCGAGAGCGAGTCTGCCGTCAGGTGCGGTGATGACCTGCAGGCCGGAGCGTTCCAGGAACGGGGCGACGGCACCGAGGACGTCGGGTTCGTCATCGGCGAGAACGACAACAGGACGGTTGTCGGCAGCGGGCTGCGCAATCATGAGGTTCCTTCGCTTGGCTCAGATTTGCTGTTATCCCGAACTTTAGCCGTCTTGCCGACGTTCGTGTTCGATTGCAGCGCGCTCCTCAGCCAGCGCCACGGCATCGGAGAGCTCATCGCGATAGAGCATCGAGCGGCGCAGGTACTTGGTGCGGTAGCCGGCGCGGCCGACCATATGCGTGCCGACCGGAGTGGTGACCATCTGCAGGGTGACGATGAGCAGCAGGGTGGTGATGACGCCCCAGTGGAACTGCTGGATGCTGATGGCGAGCATCATCAGGATGAGGCCGAGGATCTGCGGCTTGGATCCTGCGTGCAGACGGCTCATGAGATCGGGGAAGCGCAGCAGCCCGATGGATGCGGCCAGCGACAGCGCTGCGCTGCCGATGAGGAGGGCTCCGGAGAGGATGTCAGCGATCATTCTCGTCTCCGTTCGACTCGTCGGCATGGACAGCCGGATCATGCAGCTCCACAACGTCCTCGCCGACGTCGCCGTCTGCATGGGCTTCGGCGGCAGAATGCTCGACCACCGCCTCGGCGTCGGAGGCGAACAGCGGACCGACCTGGTGCCGGCCGGGAACATTCGATTCCGACAGCGCATGCTCATGGGCCTTGGCGGTGCCGCGGGACTCCCCGATGACCGGGGTGCGGGACTCCGAGCGGCTGACGTAGCGGGACACCGCGACCGAGCCGGCGAAGCCGAGGGAGGCGAGCGCGAGCATGACCGGCAGCAGGTCTGTGCGGCCGGTGACGACGATGAAGCCGCCGAATCCGCACAGCATGGTCGCCAGCAGCACGTCGGTGGAGATCATCCGGTCGAGGATCGAGGGCCCCTTGATCATGCGGGTGACGGTGATGTAAAAAGCGGCTGCGAAGAGCAGACCGGTGATGGCGCCGGCGATCGTCATGGGCGCTTCCTCCTCCGCTGGGTGATCGACAGGTGTTCGAGCACCGGCCGCTGTCCGTTCTCCTGCCGCCAGTCGTTGAGGATCGCAATGTCGTGAGCGGAGCCGATGGCGCGCACGAGATGGTATTCGATGCGGTAGGCCAGGGCTCTGGCCTCTTCGACGTCCTCATCGCTTGCGCAGTTGAGCACATGCAGGTAGATCGTCGACCGGGCTCGGTTGATCTCCGTGGCGAAGGATCCGGGGATGAGCCCGGCGACGAGCGCGACGAGCGTGATGAGCAGGTCGGAGCGGGTGTGCAGGTCGATGGCGACAAGGCTGCCGGCGCGCACCTTCGCCGGGCGCACCGACAGCCACGCCACTTCGAGCGAGGCTTTGAACATCGACCAGGTGAACCAAGCAATGAACATGATGAGGTACCAGACGTTCATGCGACCGGAGAACTCCACCGGCGGCAGATAGAAGATGCGGCTGACTGTCCAGGCGATGATGAGCCCGGTGCCGACCGTCAGCACGCTGACGTCGTCCCACAGCATCACCCATAGGGCGATGAGACCGGCGAGCAGCAGCCAGTGCTCCCGGCTGGGCAGGCGGAAGAACCAGCGAAGCCGCTGGCCCAAGGTGGGTTTGCGCTCTGCAGGGAGGATCCGCTGGGGGCTCATCGGTCACCTCGCAGATCGAGCACAGAGGTGATGTAGGTGTTGGGCCCGCGCAGGTTCTCCGCTGCCCGGGACGAGACGTCCCACAGGGGGCCGGCGATGAGCGTGAGCGAGACGCTGACGGCGACGATGAGGGTGGTGGCAAAGACCATAGTCGGATCCGAGGTGATGGAGGAGGTCCAGCGGCGGCCGTCGGCCAGGGCCGCGCGACGTTCCTTGAATTCGGTGACGAGTTCCTCGGTGGGCTCTTCGACGTCGTCGGGGTCGCGCCAGAAGCCGAGGTTCCAGGTCTTGCCGATGACGTAGAGGGTCAGCAGGCTGGTGAGGGTGCCGGCGCCGATGAGCACGAAGATGAGCCAGTCACGCGTGTCGAAGCCGGCGGTGAAGAGCGCGACTTTGCCGATGAACCCGGAGAACGGCGGGATGCCGGCGAGGTTGAGTGCGGGAATGAAGAACAGCAGGCTGATCCAGGGGGCGAGAACACCGAGTCCGCCGAGTTTGCGGATCGAGGTGGAGCCGGCGCGCTGCTCGATGAGCCCGATGGCCAGGAACAGTGCGGTCTGCACCAGAATGTGGTGCAGGGTGTAGAAGATCGCAGCGGTCAGGCCTTCGACGGTGCCCATGGCGACGCCGAAGATCATGTAACCGATGTGGGAGATGAGCGTGAAGGACAGCATCCGCTTGATCTCCGACTGGGCGATCGCACCGAGGATGCCGACGATCATCGTCAGACCGCCGATGACGAGCAGCGGTACGCGCAGGTCGGATTCTGCGAAGATGACGGTTTCGGTGCGGATGATCGCATAGATGCCGACCTTCGTCAGCAGCCCGGCGAACACGGCGGTGACCGGGGCGGGGGCCGTCGGATAGGAGTCCGGCAGCCAGAACGCCAGCGGGAAGACCGCGGCCTTGATGCCGAAGCCCAGCAGCAGGATGATGTGCAGAATCAGCTGGACGTCTTCCGGCAGCCGGCCGATCCGCTCGGACAGCTGGGCCATGTTGACGGTGCCGGTGGCGGCGAAGATGAGGCCGATGGCCGAGAGGAAGATGATCGAGGACACCAGCGAGATGACGATGTACGTCACGCCCGCCCGGATCCGCTCACCGGTCGAGCCGAGGGTCAGCAGCACATACGAGGCCGCCAGCAGCATCTCGAAGCCGACGTAGAGGTTGAACAGGTCGCCGGTGACGAACGCTGCTGCCACACCGGCGCACAGGATGAGGTAGGCGGGATAGAAGACGCTGACCGGCGTCTCGTTTGAGGTGTCGGCCATCTCTTCGCCGACGGCATAGAGGAGGACGCCGAAGGTCACGATCGCTGAGATCACGAGCATGAGCGCTGAGACCCGGTCGACGACGAGCGCGATGCCGAAGGGCAGCTCCCAGCCGCCGACGGCCAGTGCCTGGGTGGCGCGGGCGTCGACGCCGATGAGCAGGACGACGTCGATGGCGAGCACGGCCAGCAGCGTGATGATGGTGATGGCCGCCTGAGCGCGTGCGCGGCCGGCGAGCATGAGGGTGATGCCGGCGCCGATGAGCGGCAGCAGGACAGGCAGCGGGATGAGCATGGCCAGACTCATGAGCGCTCATCCTCCTCATCGAGGTCGAGGGCACCGG
The DNA here is from genome assembly GCF_025144725.1 of Brevibacterium sp. p3-SID960. GTDB lineage: Bacteria > Actinomycetota > Actinomycetes > Actinomycetales > Brevibacteriaceae > Brevibacterium. The sequence goes on from NZ_JALXKS010000050.1 coordinate 11,367, forward strand.
GGATCGGCGACTGAGCTTCGTCACCGAATTCGGTGTCGTCGTATTCGCCGCTGGTGCCGGCTTCCTCGGCGCTGTCACGGCCCTGGGCCAAGGCGATGCGGATGTCCTCGATGTCGTCTTCGAGGTTCTCATTGCGCACCAGTCGCCAGGAGCGGTAGATCATCGCGAGCAGGAACGCGCTCATCGCAAAGGTGATGACGATGGCGGTGAGGATGAGCGCATGCGGCAGCGGGTCGGACATCCCGGCAGCCGAGAGGTCCTTCCCGTCGGTCAGCGGCGGGCGGCCGGGTGGGCCGGCGGTGAGCATGATGAGTACGTTGGTCGCATTGCCCATGAGCATGAAGCCGAGCAGCACGCGGGTCAGGGACCGGTCGAGCATGAGGTAGATGCCGCAGGCGTACATGACGCCCATGGCCAGCAGCATGACGATCGAGGGGCTCACAGTCGTCCTCCCGATGCTCCGCCGTCGACGTCGACATCGTCCATACGGCCCAGCAGCGTGTGCAGCTGCTGGGTGTCCGGTCGGGCCTGTTCGGTGGACAGCGATTCGGCCAGCCGCCGCTCATCGACTTCGTGGTGGCGGTCGACCTCGGCGCCGAGGCTGCGGAGGATGTCGAGCATGAGGCCGATGACGATGAGGTAGACGCCGATGTCGAACAGCAGCGAGGTTCCGAGGTGGATCTCCCCGATGACGGGAATCTTGACGTCGAGCCATGCCGCGTCGAAGACGGTGCTGCCCCAGATGAGCCCGCCCACCGCTGTGCCGGCGGCGAAGACGAGGCCGAGGCCCAGCAGTTTTCCGGCGTCGACCGGAGCGGCCTCTGCCAGTTCGTAGCGGCCACCGGCAAGATAGCGCAGCGCCAGCGCCAGACCGGCGACGAGGCCTGCGGCGAAGCCGCCGCCGGGCAGGTTGTGTCCGGCGAAGAGCAGGTAGACGGAGAACACGACAACGGCGTGGAAGATGAGCCGGACGATGACTTCGAGCATGATCGATCGGTTGGCCGGCGACAGGGTCCGTCCGGCCAGCAGCCAGGCGCTGCGGCGCTCTTCGGAGCTCTCCTTCTCATCCGCCTGCGCCCACGCCGGAGCGAGATCGTCCTCGACGGGACGGTAGAGGCGGGAGAAGACGCTGGGCCGGTTGGCGTCGATGCGCTGCAGAGTGCCTTCACGGCTGCGGACGAAGATGAAGCTGGCGACGCCGGTGGCCGCGGCGACGACGACGGAGAGTTCGCCGAGGGTGTCCCAGGCGCGGATGTCGACGAGGGTGACGTTGACGACGTTGGTTCCGTGGCCGATCTCGTAGGCCAGGCGCGGGAACATGTCGCCGATCGACGCGTCGGCCCGGGCGCTGAAGGCGACGAAGGCCACCACCATCATGGTGATGCCGAAGGCGGCGCCGATGAGCGCCCGCAGCGAGGGTGAGAGGCGGCCGGCTGAGCGGCCGATGCGGGCCGGCAGGCGGCGCAGCACGAGGACGAAGACGACGATCGTGATGGTCTCCACGAGTGCCTGGGTCAGTGCCAGGTCGGGTGCGCCCTGGTGGGCGAAGAACACGGTCATGCCGTAGCCGGTGACGCCGACGACGACGACGGCGGCGAAGCGCTTGTCCGCGGTCGCTGCGGCGATCGCGCCGATGATCAGGGCGCTGGCGATGAGCAGCTGGAGCCAGGAGGCGGTGAAGCGGATCTCGGCAGGCCAGGTGTCGTTGAGGATGAGGGCGATGGCGATCGTGACGATCGCGAACAGGTAGATCACGCCCTGGTAGAACGGCATCGAACCGCGCTGAGTGCGGGCGGTGACGCCGGCGGCGAAGGACTCAAGCCAGCTGACGGTCCAGCGGTAGCCGCGGTGGAATTCGAATCCGTCGGGCATCGCCGCCTGGAAGGACCTGACCTGGGTGCGGAAGGCGAACAGCACAAGACCCAGGCCGATGATGAGAAGGCTGAACAGCAGTGCCGGCTCCAGTCCGTGCCACAGCGCCAGATGGTAGGGCTGTTCGCTGCCGGTCACCGGCAGCTGGCTGGCCCAGGGGCGGATGAGCCGGTCAACGGACGAGGCGGCGAAGCCGCCGATCAGGGTCAGCGCGGTCAGCAGCGCTGGGGAGCTGATGAGCAGCGGGCTGTCGGACCCGGCGTCGACCGGTTCGACGCCGGGCTTGACGGAGAAGGCGCCCCAGACGAACCGGGCGGAGTAGGCGACGGTGAGGATCGAGCCGACGGTCACGCCGATGAGTGCGATGACGCCTTCCTTGGAGCCGTCGGCCAGCAGGGTGGAGAAGACGGCTTCCTTGGCAGCGAAGCCGAGCGTCGGAGGCAGCCCGGCCATCGAGGCAGCAGAGATGAGGGTGAGGGCGAACAGCAGCGGTGAGCAGCGCGCATAGCCGGAGAGCTTGCGCAGGTCGCGAGTGCCGGCATGGTGGTCGATGATGCCGACGATGAGGAACAGCGCGGCCTTGAACAGGCTGTGGGCCAGCAGCAGGGCAAGCGCTGCGGTGGTGAGGTCGCGACTGCCGAAGGCCGAGACGATGGTGAGGAAGCCCAGCTGCGAGACGGTGCCGTAGGCCAACAGCAGCTTGAGGTCGTGCTGCTTGAGGGCCTGCCAGGCGCCGATGAACATCGTGGCGATGCCGAGGCTCAGCAGTATGAGGTGCCAGCCGGGCATGCCGCTGAAGCCCGGTGCCAGGCGCATGACGAGGTAGATGCCGGCCTTGACCATCGCAGCGGCGTGCAGGTAGGCGCTGACGGGGGTGGGGGCGGCCATGGCACCGGGCAGCCAGAAGTGGAAGGGAACGAGCGCGGACTTCGAGACCGCGCCGACGAGGATGAGGATGATCGCGGCGATGACGAGGCCGTCATGGTAGCCGGACTCGAAGCCGCGCTGGACGGCCGAGGAGAGCTTGCCGCTGCCGAAGATGTTGCCGAGGAGGATGACGCCGATGAGCATCGACAGTCCGCCCGCAGTGGTGACGATGAGGGCCTGCAGGGCCGCACGCCTCGTCTGCTGCCGGGAGTGGTATTGGCCGATGAGCAGATAGCTGAAGATCGTCGTGCCCTCCCAGAAGATGAAGAGCAGCAGCATCTCATCGGCGACGATGAGCCCGTACATCATCCCGGCGAACGCCATGAGGATCCCGGCGAAGCGGCCGAGCCTGAGCTCATCGGCATCGAAGTAGCGCGCGCAGTAGAGGAAGACGAGCGCCCCGACACCGGTGACGAGCAGGGAGAAGATCCACGAGAGCATGTCCATCCGGAACACCAGCGACATGTCGAGCGCCGGGAGCCACCGATAGGACTCAACCCACACCTCGGCGCCGGTGAGCATGAGCGGGGCGACCGACAGCGACAGGGCGAGCCCGGCGGCGGGGACGAGTGCGAGAACGGCGAAGCCGGTGCGCCCGAGGAACCGGATGAACAGCGGGGCGATGACGGCAACCAGGAAGAAAGCTCCCGTCATCACTGCCATGCTGTCACCTCACCCCCAGCGGTCCACGCATCTATTCTGGCATATCCGCCGGTGCCGATGGAAATCGGTGAGGGGGTCGATGCTTGTCAGCATCGTCATCAGATCCGCCGTCCTGTCAGCCGCGCAGCTGGTTCTCCGTGACGAGGAAACCGCTCTCGTCCACCGCGATGCCGGCGGTCCCCGAGATGACGGAGGCGGCCATCTCCTCAAGCCGGACAGCGGCGGTGCGGCGCAGATTCGACAGCCACGCGCCGGGCTGCCGGTCGTAGCGGCGGTCATCGGCGTCGATCCAGGTCAGGTGGTAGCACACCGCCGTTTCGCCGAGGTGTTCGGTGACGATGCGCGGCAGCGCGGTCTCGACGCTCACACGCACGGCGATGCTGCCGGCGGCCGGTCCCAGCTCGTCGAGGCTGACGGTGATCTCGTAGCCGTCGAGAACGACGGGTTCGTCGGGGTCGACGATGCCGGAGTCAATGAGCTCATTGATGCGGGCCTCCTGCTCCGGGGGCAGCGGGCCGGGCAGGTCGGCGCTCGGCTCCATCTCGCGCAGCCGGGTCAGCAGCACATCGGGGGCCAGCCAGTACGGGGAGTAGACGAAGATGTCGATGTGGGATTCGGGGTCCGGGGTGATGATCCGGTTGGTGCGCCCGTTCTCGTCGGCGAGCCGGACGGCGACGTGCAGGCGGCGGGCGAGTGCGATGAGCGCGGCCAGGGACCGGCCCTCTTCGCGTTCGGGCAGGCCGTCGGGGAAGTGGCGTTCGAGGCCGTCGGCGTCGGAGTACCACTCGGGAGGTGGGGCGTCCTCGCGGTCGCGGGGGCAGGACAGGGCGAAGACGACATCGGCCCAGTCGGGCAGCCCGAGGCGGCTGCGGGCCTCGGCCGGCAGGTAGATCGGTCCTTTGAGCGCCGAGTGGCGGGTCATCCGCCAGCGCAGCACCTCCGGAGCGGTGCTGGTCGCCGGTGCCACTGCCTCGGGTTCGGGCAGCCGCGGGTAGAGGTTCGACAGCAGCGCGATGACGTCGCTGGCCTCCAGGCCGGCGTCGACGATGAGCAGGTGCTCACCGGCCAGGGCTTCAGGACTGCGCGGGTCCGGGGCGGCAGGAGCGCTCATGGCAGCGGCGTCAGCCCGCCGGGCCGTTTCCGGTCACCGGCGCGCGGTGGAAGTTCATGAACGCGCGCGAGGCGGTCGGTCCGCGCTGGCCCTGGTAGCGGTTCTTGCGGGCGGCATCCGAACCGTAGGGGTGCTCGGCCGGTGAGGACAGGGCGAAGAAGCACATCTGGCCGATCTTCATGCCCGGCCACAGGGTGATCGGCAGGGTCGCGACGTTGGACAGCTCCAGGGTGACGTGTCCGGAGAAGCCGGGGTCGATGAAGCCGGCCGTCGAGTGGGTCAGCAGGCCGAGCCGGCCGAGCGAGGACTTGCCTTCGAGCCGGGCGGCGATGGTGTCCGGCAGGGAGATGAGCTCGAGCGTCGAGGCGAGGACGAATTCCCCGGGGTGCAGGACGAAGGGACCTTCGGGGTCGACTTCGACGAAGCGGGTGAGCTCCGGCTGCTCCTGGGCGGGATCGATGACGGAGTACTTGTGGTTGTCGAAGAGCCGGAAGTAGCGGTCGAGGCACACGTCGATGCTCGCGGGCTGGATCATCTCCGGGTCGTAGGGGTCCAGACGCACGTTCCCGGCGTCGATCTCGGCGCGGATGTCACGATCAGATAGCAGAGTCACCCTGCCAATCTATCGCGATTAGGCAACGATTTCGTCACTTTCCAGCGGGCTGGTTCACACAGAACTCACCGAGAGCTGGACAGATGCTCTACAGTGGGTAGTGACATTACGCCCGCGCCGATGGTGCCTTCCCCCTTTGTGACCAAAGGAAGCCGGGAATGCCAGGGTCATCCCTGGACGCACTTCGTCGCCTTCTGCGTGGACGTAGCCTCCACAACCGAAAGGCCGAACTGTGAAGACTTCCAAGAGTCTTGTGCTTGCCCCCGCAGTCGCCGTAGCGGTTTCCGGCATGTTTGCCGTACCAGCCGTCGCGTCCACCAGCACTGCGCCCGATAGTCCGCCCTCGCAAGGTGAGACGAAGAAGCCCGAAGCCACTGTCGAATCCGAGACCGTCACCCAGTCCGACATCGCCGACAAGGACAAGGGCATCAAGTTCTCCGGAAGCGGGTTCGACGGTGACAAGACCGCCCGCGTGGTCGTCACCGGAACCGACGGCACGACATACGAGCCAGACCAGGACCTGACCGTCAACGACAAGGGCGAAGTCAACGGCTCGTACTTCTTCACCACCACCGGCGGTGCCAAGGTGCCGCTCGGTGCGTACAAGCTTGAGCTGGTCGGCAACGACACGAAGACCGAATCGACCGAGGTCACCTTCACGGTCGTCTCCGATTCGGAATCGCCCGCCCCGACCCCACCGACCGAGACCCCGTCTGAGACCCCGAACGCCACACCGACCGAGACCCCGTCTGAGACCTCGAGCGCCCCACCGACCGAGACCCCGCCGAAGCCGGAGATCGGTAAGATCAAGCCCAGGGTCACCGATGTCGATGAGAAGACGTTCCTGGACAAGGGCATCGAATTCACCGGCGAGGGATTCACCGCCGACCTCAAGACCACCGTCACCGTCGAGGCGCCGGCTGAGAACGGCAAGGCACCGCAGACTGCCGAGGCCGCCGTCACCACCGACAAGGACGGCAAGCTCGCATTCACCATCAAGGGCGCACGCACCGACGACGCGCTAGCCACACCGGCCCGCGGCGACAGCGATTCTCCGCTCGAAACCGCCGTCAAGTCCGGCACCTACACCGTCGAAGTGAAGGCCGAGGGTGCTGAGAAGAGCGCAAGGGCCACCTTCGATGTCACCGCTGCCGCGACCGAGGAGCCGCCCCCGACAGGCACCCCGAGCCCGTCAGACAGCCCGTCTGCGACCAGCGATCCCTCGCAGTCGGCGACGCCGAGCGACACACCGAGCGCCACGCCGTCCGAGACCCCATCGGAGACGACGACGCCGAGCAAGTCGCCGGTGCCCACCGGCCAGCCGACGGAATCGGATGACAAGAAGGCTGCTCCGAAGCTCACGATCGATCCGCTGGAGATCGCCTCCGCCGACTTCGGCAAGGACGGCGTCAAGATCATCGGTGAGAACTTCAAGCCCGGCCAGAAGATCACCATGGTCGTCAACCACGCCCAGGGCAAGGTCAAGCAGTACACCACGGAGGTCACCGCCGACGACAACGGTGTGGCTGCCTTCCGTGTGCGTGCCGTGACCACCCCGGTGCTCGGCCAGTACAACGTCACCGTCCACCCGTCCGACGCCGCAGCCGACGGCGACCAGGCGCTGCACGGCAGCTTCACCGTCATCACCAACGGCTCGTCGGTCGGCGATGAGACGACCGGTGACACGAAGAAGGACACCTCCGGTGGCACGGACCTGCCGCGCACCGGTGCTGAGCTGACCGGACTGGCAATGGGCGCAGGCCTGCTCGTCATCGGCGCAGCCGCTGTCGTCATCACCCGCCGCCGCACCGCCGGCGGCAACGGACCTGCCGACATCTGAGCTGAGAGTTCAGAAGGCAGGCTGCTGTGACGATGCGCGAGTCCGGGCACCTCGCTGTCCACACAGTCGAGGTGTCCGGGCGACCGCTCGTCTCCGCTCCGCTTGACCGCGGGGACCGCCTGGTCGTCATGGGCGACCGGGACGACGTCTCCCATGTGCTTGAGAGGGCGGCTGCGCTGCCCGGCACCGCTGTGGTGCCGGCGCCTGACGGGGCACGCAGGCTCAGCGTGACCGCATACCTCCGCCGGATCGCCGGTTCGGGAACACCCCAGCGGGGTGGCCCCGAACCGGTCGATCCGGACCATGCCCTGGACGCCTTCGGGCTCTCCTATGACCGGCTGCTCCGCACCCGCCTGGGTGATCTCGGCCCCGACACCCGCGTGCGCCTGCATCTGGCGGCAGCGCTCGTCAGCGGCGCGCAGTGGCCCATCCTGGACAACCCCTTCGCCGGCCTGCCCGGCGACCTTCGAGCAGGTGTACGAGGAAGACTGCTCGGGGTGTGCGAAGAGTTCGGGCTCGGGCTCATCCTGGCCAGCAACGACCTCCTCGACGCCGCGACCACCGGGGGAACGACGGTCGTCGTCGAGAAGAGCCAGGTCACCGATTCTGGTGAACTGGCGGCCATGCTGCGCAGCCCGCGCAGCAACCTGGCGGCATCGTTCGCCGGGGTCAACGTCTTCTCCGGGCTGGCCCGCCGCGGCTGGCTCTCGATCGGGCACTCCCAGGTGCGTGCCCGCACCGAACTCGACGGCAAGGTCTTCGTCACCATTCCCACCGATGCGACGACGATGTCCTTCGACGAGTTCGATCCCGTCTTCACCGCCGAGACCGTCTTCGAGGCGCTCATCGTCGGCATCCGCGATCGCGGCGGGCGTCTGCAGATCGTCGTCTCCCCCTCCGACACCGAGGTGGGGCTGGCGATGACCGCTGATGTGCTCGACTTCCGCTCACTGCCGGCTGACACCCCTCACCGGGAGCCCGGTCCGGGTTCCGACGCCGAGGCGCCCACCGCCTCGGGCACGGAGGGGTCACCGCAGTGGGGTGTCCTGCACCCCGGGCTCGGTGCCACCGTCGCCGAGACGCTGTCGAACGTGCGGGTCGGCGCGCGGGTGCACATCGAGGTCGATACCTCCCGCATGCACGCCTATCCTGTTGACGTGGACTAGCCGCACCCAGGCCACCGGGCCGGCGGCGCAGAGCGGAGGGAACAGGCGATGAGGCGAATGGTCGGGCGCGCCCGCGCGCTGCTCATCGCCGGCCTGCTCATCATCGCGCTCACCGCAGGCGCCGTGCCGCTGCTCAACCTCACCGTCTACTCCCCCGCCCGGGCCGTCGACGCCTATTTCGCCGCCCTGGCCGACGGGGATGCCGCCGCCGCGCTCGGGATGCTCGCAGCCCCATCGCACAGCGAGCGCACCCCGCAGAACGCGCTGACCGATGCGGTGCTCGCCGGTGCCCCGGCCGTTCCCGAGCACGTGCGGATCACCGCCAGCGAACGCGACGGCGACACCGCCCGCGTGCGCGTGCGCTACAACCTCGGCTCGGCCACCCGCACCACCGATCTGACTCTCCAGCAGGGGCCTGCCACGTGGGGGCTGTTCGAGCGCTGGGCGATCGCCGTCGACTCCTGGCCGCAGCTGTCGCTGCAGATCAGCGGCTCCGGTACCGCCGATGTCAACGGGGTCGAGGTGCCGGCCGGTGATGGGCCGGTGCCGGTGCTGTTCCCCATGAGCTACAACATCGGCTTCAATGCCGAGTACCTCACCTCCGAGGTCAAGCAGGTGGTGGTCACCAGCAGCTCCGACGACATGGGGGTGGCCCTGCAGCCGACCCCCACCCCGGCGCTGAGCGCCGAGGTCGAGCGCCAGATCGAGAAGCACCTGGCTGGCTGCGTCAAGGCGACCACGCTCATGCCGACCGGCTGCACGTTCGGCTATGAGACGGAGAACGAGATCGTCGGCGACGTGTCCTGGCGGATGCTTGAGGACCCGCAGGTGAGCCTGAAAAGCGCCGGCTCACGGCTCTCGCTTGTGCGCAGCCCCGCCGTCGCCGAGGTGTCGGGCACCTGCCGCGACAGCGTCACCGGTTTCGAGTTCGACTTCCGCGAGGAGGTGCCGTTCACCCTCGGCGCCGAGGTGATCGTCACCGGCGATGAGGTGCGCGTCGAACCCAACAGCGGCGCCGAGCTCGGCGGGTGATGGGCGCCGGGCGCTGATTGCTTGAACTCATCGGTATAGGTCTTAGGCATGACTTCTATCCCTCCTGGAATCTATCCAGTCGTGAAGTCAACCAAACCTTCAGCAGTCCCTGACGCATCAGCCCAGCGACCTGGTCACGGCCGACCTTCCAGCCGCTACGGCGCACCGCATGCCACATTTTACGAACGCCGCAGAGTCCCCGTAGTTGCGGGCATGCAGGTCCTTGATCACCACGCTCAGTCCCCGATCACGGATCTGACGTTCGCAGGCCGGTCTGGTCTTCGCGGCCCGATAACCACGCGACGTCATGAATCCACCCTCGCGTGCTGCAAGTGTGCGGCAGATGAGCTCGACTCCGAACTGATCACGGTACATATCGATGTAAGCAATCATTTCGGCGAGGGGCGGTCGAGCTCGGCTGCAAAAAACGCTGAAGCAGTCTTCAGTATCTCGTTCGCCCGTCGCAGCTCACGATTCTCACGCCGCAACCGGCGCAGCTCTTCAAGCTCATCCGTTGTCGCGCCCGGCTCAGTGCCGGCATCACGTCTGGCCTGCTTCAGCCACCCGCGCATCGTATGCGGTGAGATCCCAAGTTTCGTTCCCACCGCCTGCGCGGCCGACCACTGCGAGCACTGCGTGTCCTGAAGATGATCCTCCATCAAACGCAACGCCCGCTGCTTGAACTCCTGGGTATAGACAGTTGGCATGATCCAATTCTCCTTCAATCAGTAGAACGGAACGAAACCCAGGACGGTTCACTCGTTGGCCCGTTTCGCTTCGGCCAGCTCAGCCCGCAAACGGCGATTCTCCGCTTCCAAATCCACGGATTCAGTCGGTGTGGCCTTACCGGAGTCCTTGTGCTTACGCACCCAGACTCGCAAGGTCTCTTTGCTAAGGCCGAGTTCGTTCGCGACACGGGTGATGGCTCCGTTCGCGGTCTCCGGATCGGCCTGAGCATGGATGACAAGCTCTACGGCACGAGCCTTAAGTTCGTCGGTGTATTTCACTGGCAAGAGAGAATCTCCTTCTTCCAATCTCCCTGCCTCTATTATCCCCGGGGCTGTCGCGCGTCAGACTTAGTGGCAGGGCCGTTATGTAGGTCCTGAAGGAGAGTCAGAGATGGGTAGACCACCCTCGATTCCGGCGGT